>NZ_VFWR01000001.1:0-699536 GCF_006443035.1 Mesorhizobium sp. B1-1-6
GATCTACACTGATGCCAACGGCATGACGCTCTATACCTATGACAAGGACGAGAAGGGCAAGACCAACTGCTATGACAAATGCGCCACAAACTGGCCGCCGCTGAAGGCCGAGGCCGGCGCCAAGGCGGACGATGAATGGACCGTAGTCGACCGTACCGACGGCACCAAGATGTGGGCCTATGACGGCAAGCCCGTCTACACATTCATCAAGGACAAGAAGGCCGGCGATGTGTCGGGTGATGGCGTCGGCGGCGTCTGGCATATCGTCAAGGCCGACTAAGGCTGCCACCTTAACTTCGACGTTGCTGCCGGGCGTGCCTCCAACGCCTGGCAGCCCGCACCAGACGCGCTGGCGCGGCATTTGGCTCAATACACAGGGTCGCCGGCGACTCATCGGCGCCAATTTGAGCCGCTCCTCACCGCTCCAGCCATTTGTCTTAGTTACCCCTCAACAATGTGATCTTCTCCATACACTCTTAGAGTGTATTGCTGCCGGCACTCTTGCAATTTGGCCGCTTCCCCTTGACCGGATGCAAAAGCGCGGCCATGTGAGCGACGAACAGAACCGAGATTTCGTCGCGCGCAGCGGAATTCTTCTGCCGCATCACAGCTGATATGAGCCCTCATGGACGTCGTCGTCGTCGAATCGCCGGCCAAGGCGAAGACAATCAACAAATACCTCGGCAAGAACTACAAGGTCCTGGCCTCGTTCGGCCATGTCCGTGATTTGCCGGCCAAGGATGGCTCGGTGCGACCGGACGAGGATTTCGCCATGTCCTGGGCGGTCGACACGGCATCCGGCAAGCGCCTCGCCGACATCGCCAAGGCGGTCAAGGACGCCGACGGCCTGATCCTCGCCACCGACCCGGACCGCGAGGGCGAGGCCATTTCCTGGCACGTTCTGGAAGTCTTGCGGCAGAAGCGCGCGCTGAAGGACAAGCCGGTCAGCCGCGTCGTCTTCAACGCCATCACCAAGAGCTCGGTGCTCGAGGCGATGGCCAATCCGCGCCAGATCGATGCGCCGCTGGTCGACGCCTATCTCGCCCGCCGGGCGCTCGACTATCTCGTCGGCTTCACTCTCTCGCCGGTACTGTGGCGCAAGCTCCCCGGAGCCCGTTCCGCCGGCCGCGTGCAGTCGGTCGCCTTGCGGCTGGTCTGCGACCGCGAATCCGAGATCGAACGCTTCATCCGCGAGGAATACTGGCAGATCGCTGCCATCCTCGGCACGCCGCGCAACGAAAATTTCGAGGCGCGCCTGACCGCTTTCGAGCGCAAGAAATTGCAAAAGCTCGACATCGCCAACAAGGCGCAGGCCGACGACATCAAGGCCATGCTCGAGGGCGCGGCCTTCAAGGCGCTGTCCGTCGAGGCAAAACCCACCAAGCGCAATCCAGGCCCGCCCTTCACCACCTCGACATTGCAGCAGGCCGCCTCGTCGGGCCTCGGCTTTTCGGCCAACCGCACGATGCAGGTGGCGCAGCGCCTCTATGAGGGAATGGAGATCGGCGGCGAGACCACCGGCCTGATCACCTATATGCGAACCGACGGCGTGCAGATGGCGCCCGAGGCGATCGACGCGGCACGCGATGCCATCGCCAAGGAATTCGGCCCCAAATACCTGCCGGAAAAGCCGCGCCTGTACACGACCAAGGCCAAGAACGCCCAGGAAGCGCACGAAGCGATCCGCCCGACCGACTTCATGCGCACGCCGGCATCGGTCAGGCAATATCTCGATGCCGACCAGATGCGGCTCTATGAATTGATCTGGAAGCGCGCCATCGCCAGCCAGATGCAGCCGGCGGAGATCGAACGCACCACGGTCGAGATCGAGGCGGTCAACGGCGCGCGCACGGCCGAGTTGCGCGCCGTCGGTTCAGTCGTGCGCTTCGACGGTTTCATCGCCGCCTATACCGACCAGAAGGACGATGATTCCGAGGACGAGGAAAACCGCCGCCTGCCCGAAATCCGCGCCGGCGAGCAGCTTGCCCGCCAGGCGATCAACGCCACCCAGCACACGACCGAACCGCCGCCGCGTTATTCCGAAGCTTCGCTGATCAAGAAGCTGGAGGAGCTCGGCATCGGCCGGCCGTCGACCTACACGGCGATCCTGAAGACGCTCGAGGACCGCGACTACGTCACCATCGACAAGCGCCGGCTTGTGCCGCAGGCAAAGGGCCGGCTGCTGTCGGCCTTCCTGGAAAGCTTCTTCGAGCGTTATGTCGAATATGACTTTACCGCATCGCTTGAGGAAAAGCTCGACGAGATCTCCGACGGCAAGCTCGCCTGGAAGGACGTTCTGCGCGATTTCTGGAAGGATTTTTCCGGCGCCGTGGCCGACATCAAGGAACTACGCGTCACCGATGTGCTCGATGCGCTGAACGAGGAACTGGCGCCGCTGGTTTTCCCTGCCCGGGAGGACGGCTCCAATCCGCGCATCTGCCCCAAATGCGGCACCGGCAATTTGTCGCTCAAGCTCGGCAAGTTCGGCGCCTTCGTCGGCTGCTCGAACTATCCCGAATGCTCCTTCACCCGCCAGCTCGGCGACGCGGCCAATCCCAATGGCGAGAATGGCGGCGGCGAAGACGGCACCAAGGTGCTCGGCAAGGATCCCTACACGGCTGAGGAGATCACGCTGCGTAGCGGCCGCTTCGGTCCCTATATCCAGCGTGGCGACGGCAAGGAAGCCAAGCGTTCCAGCTTGCCCAAGGGCTGGACGCCCGATTCGATCGACCATGAGAAGGCGCTTGCCCTGCTTTCCCTGCCGCGCGATGTCGGCAAGCACCCGGAAACCGGCAAGATGATCTCGGCCGGGCTTGGCCGCTACGGGCCTTTCGTGCTGCATGACGGCACCTACGCCAATCTCGACAGCATCGAGGATGTATTCTCGATCGGGCTCAACCGCGCTGTTTCGGTGATCGCCGAGAAGCAGTTGAAGGGCAAGGGCGGCCGCAATGGCGGCACTGCGGCAGCCCTCAAGGAGCTTGGCGATCATCCCGACGGCGGCGGCAAGATCGTCGTGCGCGACGGCAAATACGGGCCTTATGTCAATTTCGGCAAGGTCAATGCCACGCTGCCCAAGGGCAAGGATCCGCAATCGGTGACGATGGAGGATGCGCTGGCGCTGATCGCCGAGAAGGAAGCCAAGGGCGGCGGCAAGAAGCCTTTCCGCAAAGCGGCGGCGGCCAAGGCCCCCGCTACCAAGAAGACGGCGGCCAAGAAGCCTGCCGCCAGGAAAAAGGGATAGAACGGCGTGGCGCGCAGGATCTCCGCAACAACCCACGGCGACCCGCGCACCGCCGACACAACGGCCAAGGTCAAGGGCGATTACAGGCCCTCGCGTGACGAAATCCTGCGCTACATCGCCGAAAATCCGGATCGCGCTGGAAAACGCGACATCGCCAAGGCGTTCGCGCTGCGCGGCCCGGACCGCATTTGGCTGAAGGATCTCCTGCGCGACCTGCAGGACGAAGGCGTCCTGACCAAGGAGCGTAAGCGCCTGGCCCGCGTTGGCGCCCTGCCCCATGTCACGGTGCTCGATATTTTCGACCGCGACGCCAACGGCGTGCTGCTGGCGCGTCCCACCGAACACACCGCCAATGGACCGCCCCCCATCGTTTCCATCCGCCTGTCGCGCAGTGGCGGCGGACCGGCGCCTGGCATTGGCGACCGCGTGCTGGCCAAGACCTTTCCCGCAGACGACACGAACGTCGCCTTGGGCGGCCCGGCCTACACAGGGCGGGTGATGAAGATATTCGAGAAGCGCACAGATGCCGTTCTCGGCGTCTTTCGGGTGCTTCAGGACGGCAGTTTCCGCATCGAGCCGGTGGAGCGCCGGCAACCCGAACTGATCGTCGACAAGGAATTCCAGAACGGAGCCAAGAACGGCGATCTCGTCGAGGTCGAGCCCGCCCGGGCCTCGCGCTATGGCTTGCCGAGAGCAAAAGTGCTCAACGTGCTGGGCTCGCTGACCAGCGAAAAGGCGGTCTCGATGATCGCCATCCACGCACATGACATTCCGCATGTCTTCCCGGCCGATGTCATCGCCGAAGCCGAAGCCGTCAAGCCTGCGACGATGGCCAACCGCGAGGACTGGCGCGAACTGCCGCTGGTCACCATCGACCCGGCCGACGCCAAGGACCACGACGACGCGGTGTTCGCTACGCCCGATCTCGATGAGAAGAACCCCGGCGGCGTGGTCATCACGGTCGCCATCGCCGACGTGGCTGCTTACGTCCGCTACGGCACGGCACTCGACCGCGAAGCGCTGAAGCGCGGCAATTCGGTCTATTTCCCCGACCGCGTCGTGCCGATGCTGCCCGAGCGCATCTCCAACGATCTCTGCTCGCTGCGCGAAGGCCAGGATCGCCCGGCACTGGCAGTGCGCATGACCTTCTCGGCGGACGGGCGCAAGGTCAGGCATTCCTTCCACCGCATCATGATGAAATCGGCGGCCAAGCTCGCCTACCCGCAGGCGCAGGCGGCGATCGACGGCGTGCCGGACGACAAGACCGGGCCGATCCTCGACGCAGTGCTGAAGCCGCTATGGGATGCCTATGCGGTCCTCAAGCGCGGACGCGATGGCCGCCAGCCGCTCGAACTCGATCTGCCCGAGCGCAAGATCCTGCTGAAGCCCGACGGCACTGTCGATCGCGTCGTCGTGCCGGAACGGCTCGATGCCCATAAGCTCATCGAAGAATTCATGATCCAGGCCAATGTCGCCGCCGCCGAGACACTCGAGGCGAAGAAGCAGGCGCTGGTGTACCGCACCCACGACGCGCCCTCGCTGGCCAAGCAGGAATCGCTGCGCGAATTTCTGCAAACCCTGGGCCTGTCGCTGGCGCGCGGTGCGCAGATGCGGCCCGCCCAGTTCAACGGCATTCTCGAGCGCGTGCGCGGCGCCGACAATGAAGGTCTGGTCAACGAGGTGGTGCTGCGCTCGCAGAGCCAGGCCGAATATTCACCCAAGAACATCGGCCATTTCGGCCTCAACCTGAACCGTTACGCGCATTTCACCTCGCCGATCCGCCGTTACGCCGACCTCATCGTGCACCGCGGGCTTATCGCCGCACTCGGCCTCGGCCCAGGGGGCCTGACGCAGGAGGAGGAAGCGCGGCTCGAGGATGTTTCGGTGCTGATTTCCGGCACAGAACGCCGTGCAATGGCGGCCGAACGCGACACGGTCGACCGGCTGATCGCCGCTTATCTCGCCGAGCGCATCGACGACCGTTTCGACGCCCGCATTTCGGGCGTCACCAAATCGGGACTATTTGTCCAATTGCCGCAGTATGGCGCGGATGGTTTCATCCCCGTGTCAACTCTGGGCGGCGATTACTATATATACGACGAAACGGCCCGCTCGCTCTACGGAGAACGCTCGGGCAAGGGTTATCAGCTGGCGGACCGTGTCGAGGTCCGTCTCGTCGAGGTGGCGCCGATGGCCGGCGCGATGCGCTTTGAGATGTTGACCGACCCGAAGCCCCTGCCTGGCTCCGTCAGGTCGTTTCACAAGGCAAAGGGCCGCGCCCGTGCGTCACAATCGCGCCCAGGCTCGCGTGGCAGGAGACGATGATGGCAAGAGTCACGGAAGAACAGGTTTTCGGCGGTGAACATCACTCGGGCCGGGTCGCGCGACCGCTGTGGACGGCGATGAAGCGCGGCATGCTCGGCCGCTGCCCGCATTGCGGCGAAGGCAAGCTGTTTCGCGGCTTCACCAAGACCGTCGAGACATGCAGCGTCTGCGGCGAGGAGATACACCATCACCGCGCCGACGATCTGCCCGCCTATCTGGTCATCGTCATCGTCGGCCACATCGTGCTCGGCGCCTTCATGGGCGTGGAGGCGACGTCGACCCTTTCCACCTGGCAGCACATCGCCATCTGGGTACCCTTGACGATCCTGCTGTCGGTTGCCCTACTGCAGCCGGTGAAAGGTGCCGTCATCGGATTGCAATGGGCATTCTATATGCACGGTTTTGCTGGCGAACACGACGTGGCCGAACCCCATCCCGGTGCTTGAGGTGCTGGCTGGCGCAACGTGCCAACCGTCAAGGCTACTTTCGCATGCAAGACGTTTCCGCTAGGTCCTGCGCATGGAAGGAATGACCAAGGCGGACGTCGACAGGATCGACAAGGGTCTGGCCACGCATGGCGGCCGGGCGATTCGTCCACGCGATGCCGCGACCCTGATCCTGCTCGACGGCAAGGGCAACGACGCGCGGGTCCTGATGGGTCGCCGTCATGCCCGTCACGCCTTCATGCCAGGCAAGTTCGTTTTTCCTGGCGGCCGTACCGACCCGGCGGACAGCCGCATCCCCACCGCCACCGCGCTGCATCCCGAGCAGGAAGCAAAGCTCATCGCCGGCCCCGGCCGCACGAGCGAGGCGCGTGCCCGCGCCATCGCCTTGTCGGCCATCCGCGAGACCTATGAGGAAGCCGGGCTGCTGATTGGTCGCAAAGGCGCCTTCGCCACGACAAGGTCTGATTGGCAAGGCTTTGCCGAACATGGGGTGCAACCTGCCCTGGACATGCTGCGCTTCATTGCGCGCGCCATCACGCCGCCCAACCGGGTGCGCCGCTTCGACACCCGCTTCTTCTGCGCCTGGCGCGATGATGTCGCCGTCGAACTGACGGGCGGCGGTCCGACCAACGAACTCGAGGAACTGGTCTGGCTGCCGCTTGCCAAGGCCAGGGAAGCCGACATTCCCGACATCACCCGGATGATCCTGGACGAGCTGGAAAGCCGCCTCGCCCATGATCCGCTGTTGCGTCCGGGCGGTCCCGTGCCCTTCTACCGGCTTGTCCGCAACCGCTTCACCCGCGAAATTCTGTAGAACATCGAGTATTCAGACATAACATGACGGTCGATACCCAACCAAAGGGCGACGAGCGCGTACACTGGCTGCCGATGGTGGCGGCGATCTCGTCGATCAGCGTCGTCGGCATCGCCATCGGCCTCGGCATGCCGCTGCTCAGCGTCATCCTGGAAACGCGCGGCCATTCGGCCTCGATGATCGGCCTCAACACAGCCGTCGCCGGCCTGGCCTCGATCGCCGGCGCCCCGTTGGCCACGCCGCTCGCCATGCGCTTCGGCGTTGCCTGGACGATGATCGCCATGATTGCCGCCGGTGCGCTGGCCTTCGTCGGCTTCCACTTCGCACCCGATTTCTGGATGTGGTTTCCGCTGCGCGTCGTGCTGCACATCGCGCTGACGGTGCTGTTCATCCTGTCGGAATTCTGGATCAGCACCTCGGCGCCGCCGCATCGGCGAGGTCTTGTGCTCGGCATCTACGCCACCGTGCTGTCGCTCGGCTTTGCCGCGGGGCCGTGGCTGTTCGCCCATCTCGGCAGTTCCGGCTTCAGGCCTTTCGGAGTCATCATCGCATTGGTGGCGCTGGCCGCGATCCCGGTGCTGGCGGCGCGTAACGAGAGCCCGACGATCGTATCTGACGGCGAGACCAGCAATTTCCTGCGTTATATCTGGCTGGTGCCGACCGCCACCGCCGCCGTACTGGTGTTTGGAGCCGTCGAAACGGGCGGTTTCGCCCTGTTTCCGGTCTATGGCAACCGCATCGGCTATTCCGAAGCCGACGCCGCCTTGCTGCTCACCATGATCGGCCTCGGCAACGTGCTCTTGCAGATCCCGATCGGCATGATCAGCGATCGCGTCTCGGACCGCCGCTATCTGCTTCTGGCCTGCGCCACTGTCGGACTCGCCGGTACGATCTTCATGCCGCATCTGGCCGGCAACTGGCACCTGATGGCGGGCCTTCTGTTCGTCTGGGGCGGCGTGGTCGCGGCCATGTACACGATCGGCCTCGCCCATCTCGGCTCGCAGCTTTCCGGCCATGAACTGGCTTCCGCCAATGCCGCCTTCGTGCTGTGCTACGGCGTCGGCATGGTGCTCGGCCCGCAGGCGATAGGCATCGGCATGGATGCGTTCGGTCCCTCTGGCTTCGGCTGGTCGCTCGGCCTGTTCTTCGCCGCCTACATGGTTCTTGCCAGCGTCAGGTTGGTCCGCAAGATCTTGTAAGCCGCCACCGCGCAAACCGGATTCACGATCGCCCACTACCGGCTGGCCCATAACTGGCTACCCCCGGATGACTGGCTGCTGACAGAACCGTGTCAGCAGCCACGGTTTATACGGAGACCTCAAAACACCTGAAGTTGAGGAGACTCCGATGATCGACAGCGGCTTTGAAACCACATCATTGCGGATGACGCTGCTCCTGCTTGTCACTTTCCAGGCGCCGGCCGCGGATGTCGACCGCATCATGGACGCCGTGGTGGCGCTGGCGCCGCTGGCCATGGGTAAATATGACCGCAACGCCTACCAGTCGGCGCATGGCATCGAGCGCTACCGGCCACTTGACGGCGCAGCCGCCGGCGCCGAGACCGAATTGCGGCGGCGCCCCGGCACGGTCGAGGTTTCGTTCGAATTGCCCGATGACCAGGAATTGGCGGCGCGCGTCGTCGAAGCGATCTTCCAAGCGCACAGCTACCAGGAGCCGGTGATCCGCATTCAGCCGGTCCTTGCCAGCCGTTCCAAGGGGTTGGACGACCGCGCCAATCCGAATCGCTGGTGGAACACCACGGGAGATTGGAAGAAAACCATCGTTCTGGAGGCGGAACACGTATGAATGCCGACAGGCATTGGCGTCCGTGACGGCCGCAAGGCGCGTCGGGCTTGACTTTCCGGGCGCGTTCTTTATGTGTCGCGGCAAGTTTCCCGCGTCCGGGTGTTTTCCCGTGCTCCAGCGGCCAAAACCCCACGAACAAACGGACTGATACCATGGCCAAAGCCGCAAACATCAAGATTAAGCTTCTGTCGACCGCCGACACCGGTTTCTTCTACGTGACCAGCAAAAACAGTCGCACCAAGACGGACAAGCTGTCGTTCCGCAAATACGACCCGGTCGCCAAGAAGCACGTCGAGTTCAAGGAAACCAAGATCAAGTAATCTGGTTTTTCCAAGAGAATGCCGAAACGCCGCCCATCGGGCGGCGTTTTTTGTTCCTAAAGCATTGATTTCATTGGATGGTAGTCAAACCCAGCATAACGGCCAACGATGGGGCTGCTATAGTCACAAAGCCCGCGTGAGGCAGGGGCCTTGTCGAGCGGCTCTCATAAACCGCGAAAGGCGTGCGCGTCGTCACCGCATAAATCTCCACGACAAAAGCCACGGCGCCTCAGCAAGGATCCAGAGAATTTGTCTCTACGCAGCTTTGCCCTAGCCACAAGAAAGTGGTTCCAAGTACCTTTTCATGACATGCAATGGCACATAGTCACCCTCGACTAGATTTCCACCTTCCTCGTTCACAAGCACCATTAAAGCCTGAGTAGACTTTCTCATAAACACTGATAACTCAGATCGTATTGGTATATTACAAGAGAATCCTTTAATCATGATTAGAGAGAGTCGATTTTCGTCCATATTGAATTCGAGTTTAGACAAATCATCGTTAAACGGCCGACTGTGGAAAATGATAAGCTCTCCACGATCATTTATGGCTATTTCAATTTTAATAGGAAATTCAAATTGGATTCCACCAATTACGTAAGACTCACGTCTCTGAACTATTTCTAGGATTTTAGATATATCATCTTTAATATTAGATGTGTCGTTCTTTATCGAATTCGCTATCTGCAAAAATTGGTCAAATTTGGCTTCGAGTTTCGGTAGCGAATTGCGCAAATACCCAAGGCGAGACGCGATGAAGGCGACCTCCGCTTTGTGATTTTGCTTCAATGCCTCCCGCATGAAGGCAAGGAAAATAAGAGCCCAGCCCGGCTCATCATCTGTCGCCTTTCCACGAAAAAATGACGCGAAATCGGCAGGAACGGCCAGTTGGTCCTTTCCCTGCTCCGTTCCAGCGATGAGATCGCGCAGAACGCGCTTGCACGCTGCATCCAGACTCGCCTGGACCGCTGCAAAGTCGCGAGCCGATACCGCGCCGTCCAAGTTTGTCTCTATTTCATCGACAACGTCCTTGTTGGATTCTAGCTTCAATGGCCCGCCCAATCCGATCTGCTTATGCAGATAGCGGCGCGCGGCACTAGCGAACTGAATCCTCGCGCGACGCTCCGGCGGCCGTCCGCCAAGCCGCAACTGGTCGGCCTCTTGCGTATCGACATACATGCGCACCATCACGAGTGAAGAGGTGAGTTCACTGAGTCGAATGGCGTGCTCCAAATCGTGGTTTGCTGGAACCGCGCCTGTATGAGCGCGCAGCTTGGATGCGACGTCCTCGTAGATCGCTTTATAACGTCCGCCAAACAGCGTCTCGCCGATCTTATCTAGGATGTCGCCGGCATTTTCGAGCGCCTTCCAACCGATCACCGCCCCGATGTATCCGCAAACCGAGATCATTCGTCTAGGTCCCTGATGATGGCCCAAAGTAGGGCGGCAGTTGACCAGAAATCAAGAATACCAAACGGCTGAGCCTAGCTCATATCCCGCCGCGGACGGTGGAGTTCAAAGAGATTTAGGCTGCTTTGCCGGCCGCCCTGGGATAGAGCGTGGCTTGATACTGCTGCCCTCGCTGTCCGCTAGGCGTCAATTCGCGACTGAATCTGTTCCGTGATTTCGCTGCGTATGAAAGCAATTCTCCGGTCTCCGAGCGTGATGGCAGACGGAAGCCGTCTTCTGACATACCGGTTCACCGGCCTAGGCTGGTCATTCTCGCGGCATGGTTCAGTGATACGAGCGTCGGCGGAGTTGTTATTCGCAGGCATTATAAATCTCCCCCCCGCCGCGTTGCGGCGATTCAAGAACCAAACTGATTGATGAAAGGACGCACATGATGGCGGCAGGAGGAGGTTTCTATTAATGTGGCTCCGCAATGCGGTTGGCCCGGGTCAAGCAAGTTTCGACTCGCCAAAAGGCCGTATGGTTAGAATATGCCCAGCGGGCAACAGAGTGGCCGCTTGGCGGCCGCGCCCCTACCCTACCCGGTCGGCGCTTTTCGGGTCGAAAACATGCAGCGCCGCCGGATCGGCCGATAGCCGCACCGTCTCGCCAGGCTTCACGCCGGCGCGGCCCATGGCGAACACGCAAAGCTGCTGGCCGGCCAGCTTGACGTAGAACTGCGTCGAGAGGCCGAGCGGCTCGACCACCGCCACTTCGCCTTGCAGCGGGCCGTCATCCGCCAGCCTTATATGCTCCGGCCGCAAACCGACGGTAACCGCATCGCCTTCCCTGAGCGGCAGGCCATCCGGCAATCGCAGTTTCTGGCCATCGGACAGCACTGCATCCGCCTTGCCGCCCTTCTCAACACTCGCCGGCAGGAAATTCATGCCGGGCGAGCCAATGAATCCGGCGACGAACATGTTGGCCGGCCGGTCATAGAGGTCGAGCGGCGCGCCGACCTGCTGGACGACGCCGTCATGCATCACGACGATGCGATCAGCCATGGTCATGGCTTCGATCTGGTCATGCGTGACATAGACCGATGTGGTCTTCAGTTGCTGGTGAAGCGCCTTGATCTCGGCGCGCATGTGCACGCGCAGCTTGGCGTCGAGGTTCGAAAGCGGCTCGTCGAAAAGAAAGACCTTGGGATCGCGCACGATGGCCCGGCCCATGGCGACGCGCTGGCGCTGGCCGCCGGAAAGCTGGCGCGGCAGGCGTTGCAGAAAATTGTCCAGCCCAAGCCGCCTGGCGGCGCCGTCGACCCGCGCGTCGATCGCCTGCTTTTCCGCCTTCCTCAGCATCAGGCTGAAGCCCATGTTCTTCGACACGTCCATATGCGGATAGAGCGCGTAGGACTGGAACACCATGGCGATGTCGCGGTCCTTCGGCGCGACGTCGTTGACCAGCCGCTCGCCGATACGGATCTCGCCATCGGAAACCTCCTCCAGACCGGCGATCATGCGCAGAAGCGTCGATTTCCCGCAGCCGGACGGACCGACGAGGACGACGAACTCGCCGTCGGCGATGTCGAGGTCGACCGCGTGCAGCACACGCACGGCGCCATAGTCTTTGCGGACTTTTTCCAGCGTAACGGAAGCCATCGATTATCCCTTTACGGCGCCGGCGGTGAGGCCGGTGACGAGATAGCGTTGCAGGAAGCCGAAGAAGATGCAGACCGGGATCAGCGCCAGGATCGACGCCGCCATCATCTGCCCCCAGTCGACGGCGAACTTGCCGATGAAGGTGAGCAGGCCGACGGCGAAGGTCTTCTTGTCATCGCTGGAGATCAGCATCAGCGCGAACAGGAGTTCGCTCCAGGCAGCGGTGAAGACAAAGCCGAGCGTGGCGCCCATGCCGGGTAGCGTCAGCGGCACGATCACCCGGCGCATCGCCTGCGCGCGTGTGCAGCCGTCGATCATCGCCGCCTCCTCCAGGTCCTTCGGTATGCCGTCGAAGAAGGACTGCATCAGGAAGGTTGCAAACGCGGTATTGAAGGCGGTGTAGATGATGATCAGCCCGGTCAGGCTGTTGATCAGGCCGATCTGGCCCATCACGCGATAGATCGGTGGAATGACCATGACTAGCGGGAAAGTCTGGGTCAAAAGCAGCATCAGCGCCAGTGCCGCCTTGCCGCGAAAGGTGAAGCGCGACATGGCATAGCCGGCAAGCGTCGCGATGACAGTCACCAGGGCAGCCGTCGAAACCGAGACGATGACGCTGTTGAGGAAATAGCGCGGAAAGTCGGTCGCCTCGAGCACGGTGACGAAGTTCTGCAACGTCATCTGCGACGGCCAGAAGGTGATGCCTTCGGAATAGAGAAGCCGTTCCGGCGTAACCGATATCTTCAGCGTCCAGAAGATCGGGAACAGGGCGAAGATCACATAGGCCGCGATGGCCGCATAGAGCCCGACGCCGCCGAAGAAGCGCTGCGAAGATGAGCGTCCCGCAATCATCAGACGTGCCTCACCAGGGAGCGGCGGATGGCGATCAGCGCGATCGCATAGGCAATGAGCAGGACGAGCAGCAGCACGGCAACCGCCGATGCGTAGCCCTTGTCCAGCGACTTGAAGGCACTGACATAGATGTAGACCGGCACCGTGTTGGTCGACCCGGCCGGCCCGCCCTCGGTCATGACGAAGATCAGGTCGGCGAAAGTGGCGATCCAGATGGTACGCAGCATCACCGTGATGGCGATGGTCGGCGCCAGGAACGGCAGCGTCACCTTGGTGAAGCGTTGCCAGGGCGAGGCGCCGTCGATCGCTGCCGCCTCATGCAGTTCCGAGGGAATGGATTTCAGTGCCGCCAGCAACGTGATGGCAAAGAACGGGATGCCGAACCAGACATTGGCGACGATCGGCCCCCACATGGCGGTCGAGGGATCGGAGAGAACGTTTGTCGGCTCGGCCTTCAGCCCCAGCGCGAACAGCCAGTGCGGCAGCGGCCCGATGATCGGATTGAACAGCCATGCCCATGTCAGGCCCGACAGGAAGGACGGCACCGCCCAGGGCAGGAACACCAGCGCCTGCACCACCTTGCGGCCCCGAAACGGCTTGTCGAGCAGCAGCGCCAGGCCAAGGCCGAGGAAGAACTGGAAGAACAGGCTGGAGAGCGTCCACCACAACGTATTGACCAGCGCCTGGCCGAGCACGGCATCCGACAGCATCGCCTGGTACTGGCCGAGCCCGACATATTCCGACTTGAAGGCCGAAAACTTACGGAACGAATAGCTGATGCCGATGACCAGCGGCACCAAAAGCACCACGACCAGCAGGATGATCGCCGGGCTAAGATAAAGCCAGGGTTCGCTGGCAGCGTGCGTCAGCCGCTTGCGGCGCGGCCTCCCGGCGGGTCGTATTTCGGAAACGGCATAGGTCATTTGGGCTCAACAGTGGTGAGTGGGTGCCGGCGAAGGCGACAGCACCCTTCTCCCGTATACGGGGAGAAGATGCCGGCAGGCAGATGAGGGGCAGCGCCAGGCTGACAGAACGTAGCGCCGCCCCTCATCCGGCCCTATCGGGCCACCTTCTCCCCGTGAACGGGGAGAAGGAAGAAAAAACTACTTCTTGTTCTTCGCCATCCAGTCCTGCTGTTCCTTGGTCAGGAAGGCGGCCCATTGGTCGGCAACCTCCTTGGCCGCCTTTTGGCCCAGCAGCACTTCCTGGAAATTCTTGATCGCCACCTGGTCGACGAAATTGCCGAGGTTCTCCAGATGCGTCGGGGGCGTCACCATTTCATATTTGGCGCTGTCGCTGAGCTCCGTGAACCAACCCTTGAACTGCTCGGTCTTGAAATGCGGATCCTGGTCGGCGCCGTTGTGGATCGGGACGACGCCGACTTCCTTGGCCCATTCCAGATTGTCCTTGGGCGAGAGCAGCGTCGCCATCAGCTTCCAGGCGTCGTCCTTGTGCTGCGAATTGGCGAACATCGCCCAGCCGGCATAGCCGAGCGTCGGATAGGATTTGCCGCTCGGTCCGACCGGCAGCGGCGCCACGGCGAAGTCGTCGGCGCTCATCTTGTCGGCGATGCCGAGCAGCGCGTCGGGATCCTGGTTGAGCATGGCGCAGGTGCCGGAATAGAAGCCGGTGACGGTTTCGTTGAAGCCCCAGCTCACCGCGTCCTTGGGCGCCAGACCCTGCTTGTACATGTCGGCCAGCATCTGCAGGCCCTTGACCGAGCCCTCCTCGTTGATGGTCGAGGTGCCGTCTTCGTTGAAGTAGCCGCCCTTGCCGGCGGCGATGTTCATGAACATGTGCATGCCGTTGAAGGCGCCGGGCCCGCCGCGCAGGCAGTAGCCGTATTTGCCGGGCAACGCCGAGATCTTTTTGGAATCGGCGACGAACTCGTCGAGCGTGGCCGGCGGGCCGTCGAGGCCGGCTTCCTTGAACAGCTTCTTGTTCCAGAACAGCGCGTTCACATAGTAGCCGTAAGGGATCATGAACTGGGTGTTATTGACGGTCGAGCCGAACTGCTTGGCGCGCTCGCCGAGCGTCTTGGCGTCGTCCCACTTGGCCATGTACGGGCCGAGATCCTCGAGCTGGGCGTTGTTGGCGTAGAGGCCCATCCAACGTTCCGGCATCTCGACCACGTCGGGCGTATCGCCTGCCTGCACCATGGTCAGGAACTTTTCGAAAGCTTGGCCCCAGGGCAGCGAGACCAGCTCGACCTTGATGCCGGGATTGGCCTTTTCGAATTCGGCGATCTGCTTCTTCAGGAACTCCGTGCGCGGCGGGCTGGTGATGACTTCGACCATTTTCAGGGTCGAATCGGCCAGCGCGTTTCCGGCGGAAATCGCCAATCCCGCGGCTGTGGCAAGCATGACGGTCAGTTTTTTCATCTTCAAGACTCCCATTTTGAAGCGGCTCGTTATTTTCTGGCTTTTTCGAAGGCCTGCGCCACGTCGGCCCACAGGTCCTCGACACTTTCCAATCCGACATTGAAGCGGATTGTTCGGGGGCTGACGCCGAAGCGCGCCATCGAATTCAGTCCCGGCGTCTGCTCCAGCGACGCCTTGGCCGGCACGACCAGGCTCTCATGGCCGCCCCAGCTCACGCCGATGCGGAAATATTTCAACGCATCGACGAAGACGGGGATGTCGATATCCTCGGTGACCTCGAAGGAGAACAACCCCGCGTAACCAGCAAGCGTCGCCTTGCCCGGATGGTTCGAATAGGCGGGGTGGTTGACGCGCTCGACATTGCCATGCGCCTTCAGCCGCTCGGCGATGGCAAGCCCGCTCTTCATGTGATGCGGCAGGCGCAGCGGCAGCGTGCGCAGCCCGCGCAGCAAGAGCCAGGCCTCGAAGGGCGAAAGCTTGCCGCCGAGATAAGAATAGGTCTGCTCGTTGATGTGCTTGATGTGGGCGGCCGAGCCTGCCACCACGCCGGCGACGGTGTCGCTGTGGCCGCCGAGATATTTCGAAGCCGAATGCAGCACCAGGTCGACGCCATGCGCGATCGGCTTCTGGAACACCGGTGTCGCCCAGGAATTGTCGATCGTGGTGACGATGCCCTGCTCCTTCGCCAGCCGGGTCAGGTGAGCCAGGTCCTGCAGCTCGAACATCATCGAAGTCGGGCTTTCCAGATAAAGCAGCTTGGCGCCCGGAAGGGCCGCCGCGACGGCATCCGGGTCGGAGCCGTCGACATAGTCGACCCTGATGTTGAGCCGCGGCAAAAGCCGCTCGAACAGCCGGTAGGCATCGCCGTAGCAATTGCGCACCGCAACGATGCGCTCGCCGGCACCGACGAAGGCGAGCACCGTGGCGCTGATCGCCGCCATGCCGCTGGAAAAGCCGCGCGCGGCTTCTGCCCCTTCGAGGGCCGCGACGCGTGCTTCGAATTCCATCACCGTCGGATTGTCGCCACGCGAATAGATCGGCTGCTTTCGTTTGCCAGCAAAGGTGTCGGCCATCTCGGCATAGTTGGCGAAGGTGAACAGCGATGTTTGGTAGATCGGCGGCACCACCGCCCCACCTGGGAAAGGCTCGTCATGCGCCAGAAGCGTCGCCGCCTCGGCAAGATAGTCGTGATCGAAACCTGAGGGATGTTCGTTCATGTCTGGCTCGAAAGTTTGAGTTTTGCCGCGCCGCGCTTGAGGTCGTCCTCGACGGTGGCGATCAGCTTGAGCGCCTCGGCGCGGGCGCCGTGCGGGTCGCGCGCGGCGATGCGCTCGTAAATGGTCCGATGATAGGGGAAGCTGGCGTGGCCGAAGTCGCGCACGCCAAGCGGGTGCTCCCAGAAGCGGTGGAACAATTCGTGCATGGCGGCGATGATCTGCTCGAACAGCGGGTTGCCGGAAACCCTGTAGATCGCCTGGTGGAACTCCCAGTCCTCTTCGGAAGACATGCCCTCGCGCGTGCGGAACGCCTGCTCCATGATATCGAGCTTGCGCTCGATTTCGGCGATATCGGTCTGGCTCGCGCGTTCGGCGCAAAGGGCGGCGGCTTCCGCCTCCAGCGCGCGACGGATTTCAAGCGTCTGCATCAGGCTGGTGAAGTCGTTGCCGCTCGCAAGCGTCAGCGGCAGATGCAACATGTCCGGCGAAACGGCTGCCTTGAGATAGGTGCCGCTGCCTTGCCGGCGCTCGACCAGGCCGAGCCCTTCCCAGCGCGTCAGCGCCTCGCGCACCGTGTTGCGGCTGACCTTCAGCCGCTCGGCCAGGATGCGTTCCGTTGGCAGCCGCTCGCCCGGCTGGAGGGCCTCGGCACGAACAAAGCCTACCAACGCCTTCAGCACGGCGTCGTCACGCGCCGTCGTCTGAATAGGTGGCAGGCTGTTTTGATCCACGCGCGTTCCAAGTGGTCCAATGGTCCAACCATTTTCTGCACAGATGGTACCTGCTGTCAACGGGATGTCAGGAGACCTAAAACCGTAAAAGCTCGCAACGGATGACAAGCACGCGTTTGCGGGCGATGCGCCAGGCCGGCCTCGACCCTGCTACGCCACATCAACGCGCGGCCCGAACCAGGTGGTCAGCGCATCGGCCAGTCCCTGTTGGCTTCCGGAACCAACCCATGCCACGTACCCGTCGGGGCGGATCAGCACCGCGTCGGGCCCGGCGACGGCCCCGAGAACTGGCAGCTCCCAGTCGGCGTCGTACACGGCGTCGACCTGCTGGACCCGATCCGCCCACGGCTTGATGGCAAGTCTGCCGGGCGTGCCGAGGTTGATCAGCACCGGTCGGGCATGGTGCAGCAAGGTAAACAGCCGCACCGGCCCGCTGGCGGTGAGCAGATCGAGGTCGGGTATTCGCCACCCAAGCAGCGCGTGCCCCTCCCCGAGGTCGTAGTGGACACCCAGGCCGGACATCTCTGCGGCGATTCGTTTGCGTGGTTCATCCATGGCGAGCAGTTCGGCGATGGTGTCGCCCAGGGCTTTGGTGCGGTCATCCATGCGGCGAAGCGCGACCTGCGCCATCGTGTTGCGCAACACGCGGGCGGCGACCGGATGGCGCTCGGCATGGTAGCTGTCGAGCAGACTGTCCGGTGATGCCCGTTTGACGACCTGGGCCAGCTTCCAACCCAGGTTGACCGCGTCCTGCACGCCGATGTTGAGGCCCTGTCCGCCCATTGGGGGATGGATATGCGCAGCGTCGCCGGCCAGCAGGACACGTCTGTCGCGGTAAGCGGCAGCCTGGCGCGTCATATCGGTGAAACGAGAGAGCCAGGTCGGACTGTGGACGCCGAAATCGGTGCCATAGATAACGGTGAGCGCCTCGCGGAGATCGTCCAATGTCGGTTCACCACCGATGATCAGTCGTTTCTCGGTCAGCACGATGCCCAACCGGTCGCCGTCCTCGATCTTGCCTATCGCATGGGTTCCGTGGGCGTCGCTGCGAAAGCCCAATGGCGGTTCTTCCGACATCTCGACCTCGGCGATCATCCAGCTCATCGTCGGATCCCATCCAGCGAATTCGATGCCCGCCGCCTTGCGGATCGTGCTGCGTCCACCGTCGCATCCGACGAGGTACTGCGCCTTCATCCGTCGGCCATCGGAAAGCCCCACATCCACGCCACTGTCGTCCTGCATGAAATCCGCAACTTCCTGTCCGCGATGGATCGGCACCCCCAATTCGCTGATCCAGTCGGCCAATATCCGCTCGATGTGGTTTTGCCGCAGCGCCAGCAGATAGTTGTGCCGGCTGGGAAAGTCGCTGATGTCTAAACGGATCATGTGGAAGCCGACGGTCGGGAAGCATCGCCCCTGGCAGAGGAACCGGTCGGCGATCCCGCGCTGGTCGAGCACCTCGATTGTGCGTGCGTGCAGGCCACCCGCGCGCAAGCCAATCAGCTGCTGGGTCGGGCGCCGCTCGACAATGGCGACGTCGATGCCCGCCAATGCGAGTTCGCCTGCCAGCATCAATCCTGTCGGGCCGCCCCCGGCGACAATCACCGCATGATTTCGACGCGATCCATCTGTCGGTGCACGCATTCCCGTCACTCCGCTCCCATTGGCTAGGGCCGCGGTTTTACGGGAGGAACCCGGGCTTGAAGCAAGCCCCTTGGGCGCCATATGTATGAAGTGAGGAGCAACACCCTCCGCCGGATGGCAAGAGAGCGTGCGCCGCAGCTCTTCACATCGTGGCTCGCCTTTTACAGTCCAAATGCTGTCGATATCCTGTGCGCAAAAAGCTCCTCATATCCGGAGCTTGGCGCAGAATCCTGATGCTATTTTGAAAGGGGGCCGGTCGGCGTTTGGCAGCGGTACGAGGAGGCCACTATGTGCCAGCGCCGGCCGGCCGACCCCACGGACCCAGGAGATGCGGCGGACCTGAGCATCATGGGGTATTTTTTGATCGACCCGGCTGTCTGTCCTCGTGCCGGCGTCGCTCTGTCTGTGGCCGCACATTTGCGCAAGAGCTTATGAAAATCAACAGTTTCTTAACCAAGCCTCGTGAATCGCTTGGATTAAGGTAAATGGGTAACCTTGCCGGATTGACGGATACTCTTACCCGGTCCGTCAGGCAGCCTTGGCGACGACGCGGTTGCGGCCACCGCTCTTGGCTTCATAGAGCGCCAGATCGGCGCGTTTCATCAGCGCCGCCACCGTATCCACCCCCTTCAGCACCGACGACACGCCGACGCTGACGGTGACCTCGATGGCCTTGCCGTCAGGCCCGATGACGAACGGCATCTGGGCGATTTCGGCGCGGATGCGTTCGGCCACCTTTTCGGCGATCGCTCCATCGGTGTCAGGCATGACCACTACGAACTCCTCACCGCCGAACCGGCAGGCCAGATCGATGCCGCGCACGTTCTTGCGCAGCCGCCGCGCGAATTCCCGCAGCACCTCGTCGCCACCGTCATGGCCGTGCGTGTCGTTAATCGACTTGAAGCGATCGAGGTCGGTGATCATCACCGACAGCGGCCGACGCCGCGCCACGGCGCGGTCGAACAGCGTCTGGAGATGGCTGTCGAGATAGCGGCGGTTGTGCAGCCCGGTCAGCCCGTCGGTCACCGCCATTTCGATCGTCTGCGTCACGCTGGCGCGCAATTGGTCGTTGTAGCGCTTGCGGCGCACCTGGGTGCGCAACCGCGCCGTCAGTTCCTGCTGGTCGATAGGCCGCATCAGATAGTCGTTGATGCCGAGTTCGAGACCACGGATGATGCGCTCCTCCTCGCCCTCCTCCGCCAGCAGGATGATCGGCAGGAAGCGTGTGCGATCGAGCGAGCGCAGTTGCGAGCAGAGCCGAAGCGGATCGAAATCGGCGAAGCTCGTCGAGATCATCACGCATTCATAGGGCGTCTCCGCCGCCTGGAAGAAGCCGGCATGCGGATCGCTGGCGACATCCAGGTCAGCACAGTCGCGCAGCATCTTCTGGACGCGCTCGATCGACGATTTGCGCTCATCGATCAGAAGCACTTTCGGCGTCGTGTCCTCGGAGGCGAAATTGCGGCTGAGCAACTCTTCGATGCCGATGTTGCGCGTGGTCGAAGCGCGCAGCCGCAACTCGTCGGTCAGCGACTTCAGCCTGACGAGGCTCTTGACGCGCGTCATCAGTTGCAGGTCGTTGACGGGTTTGGTCAGGAAATCGTCGGCGCCGACCTCAAGCCCGCGCACCCTGTCGGAAACCTGGTCGAGTGCGGTGATCATTACCACTGGAATATGCGACGTCGCCGGATCGCTCTTCAGGCGGCGGCAGACCTCGAAGCCGTCCATGTCCGGCATCATGACGTCGAGCAGCACGACGTCGACCTTGCCGTTCTCGCAGGTCTCGATCGCATCCGGGCCGTTGGTGGCGGTCAACACCTCGAAATATTCGGCCAGCAGCCGAACCTCCAGCAGCCTGACATTGGCAGGGATGTCGTCGACGACGAGAATCCGAGCGGTCATTTCACAAGGCTCCGGCTTTGGCGGCAAGGTGCATCAGGAATCACCCAGGTAGGACTTGATGGTTTCGATGAAGCGCGGCACCGAGATCGGCTTGGAGATATAAGCCTCGCAGCCGCCCTGGCGGATGCGCTCCTCGTCGCCCTTCATCGCGAAGGCGGTGACGGCAATGACCGGGATGACGTGCAGGTCGTCGTCTTCCTTCAGCCATTTCGTCACCTCCAGCCCAGACACTTCAGGCAACTGGATGTCCATCAAAATGAGATCCGGCCGGTGCTGACGCGCCAGATCGAGCGCTTCCAGACCGTTGCGGGTGCGAACTGTCTCGTAACCGCTTGCTTCGATGAGGTCCCGAAAGAGCTTCATGTTGAGCTCATTGTCCTCGACGATCATGACCTTCTTAGGCATCGATATCCCGTCCCGGCCGCTGTTTCGCTCGAACGCGGCCGTTATGCGCCCTTCCGGGACGCACCAAACCCTGGTCGACTCTACGGCAATATGATTGACGAAACGGAAACCTGCGGCGAGAAAAGCTGCTCCGTTTCCACCTCGGGTCCCGCACTGAAGAGGTAACGACTTGCCGCAAGCGACGCTTGCCATTACTGCGGAAGAGACTCACATTCCGCATACCCTGAAAGGTAATGATGGCAAACGCAGCGTCAATGCGCGAAGAGGCCGAAACCATTGCCGTGAAGGCTCTGGCCTTCGTCGCCTCTGATCCCGAACTGCTGCCTCGCTTCCTGGCGATCACCGGCATCGAGGCGCATTCGATCCGCAAAGCTGCCGGCGAGCCGGGATTTCTGGCCGGTGTGCTGCAGTTCGTTCTCGCCCACGAACCCACATTGCTGCGTTTTGCCGAGGAAACCGGCACGCCACCGGCCTCCGTCGGCAAGGCGTTGCGCGCGCTGCCGCTGGGCGACGATAACCACGAGCATTCCATATGAGTGACGATCCCAAGGCGGCGCCCCGATCGCCAGGTCGAGCGAAGTCTGACTCTTGTCGCCCGCCCGGTCTGAGCGACAAGTATAAAACGAAGGCTTGAGGCGCGTCGCGCCAATCCGTTCGAAGGCGACGCGCTTTGGTGAGCCGAGTGGCTACGGTGTCGGGTCCGCCTGGTCCGTCTCGTCGCCGCCATCGTCAATGCTGTCGTCCTCGGCTGTATCGGCCGGCTTCAGCATGACGCCATTGACAATGACCGAACCGTCCGGCTTGGCGTTGATGACCCATTCCATACGGCCGTCCGTCAAGGTCTTGCCGAACCCTTTCACCATCAGGGCCACAGGGACGTACTGCGCCACCTCCGGTTCCGATTTCGCCGCTTCCTGCAGGCCTTCGACGATCTTGTCGAAGCCGGCGACGTCCACCGTCACATTGGCTTCCGGCTTCTCGCCAGGAAACGTCATTTCGCCTTCCAAGGCGATTTCGGTATCCTTGTTCTTGATGGTGCTATGGCCAATGACGACCTTCGGCGTCTTGGCCATGAAGTCGGTTTTGAGCTGCTCTCCGAATTCGGCCGACAGCGGCGGGTTCTTGTTAAGATCAAAGGCTTCGATTGCCTTCTTCGCCATGCTGTCGAGATCGATATTGGCGCCGCCGAAGTTCAGGTCGATATCGGTCGGCAGCAGCGCTATGCTCCAGTTCGGCAGAAGCTGCTGCGGCACGGTCAACCCAGATGCCTTGACCCCGTAGCCGATCGTACCGCTCTGGGCGACGCCATCCATTCCGAAGGCGGTGCTGAGCTGCGCCGCACCGAACGTGCCGACCGGGCTCTCGACCGCGAAATTCTTGAACCCGTATGTCCCGTCGATGCGCTCCCACACAGGAAGCGCGGCGAGCAGAAGCGATTTGAGCTGCGCCTGGTTGGCTTTCAGCGTGGCTTCATTCTCATTGGCGACGGCAAATGCCAGGAGATCGAGCAGCGGCTTGGTCTGCACGCCCTTGCCTTTGGCATCCACCGACAGTTCCGGTGATTTGACGGTGACCGGGAATTTCAGTCCGCTTTCGGGATCGTCGAATTTGATCGCCTCGACAAAGTTCGACACTTTTTGCGACAACGCGAAATCGACCCCGCCATTGGCAGCCTTGGTGGCGGCCATGGTCGCGGTGCCGCCGTCGGCGCTGACTTCCATGTGCTGCTTGGCATCTTGCGACACCATCGTCATGCCCGCCATCGAACTGGTGCCGCTGGTAAAGGCCGCCAGATTGGGGTCGTAGACACCGGAACCCTTGCCGTCCTTGATAGAAAATTGCGTGCTCTGCAGCCCCTGCGGCCCGTTGAACTCGAAGGAGGCGCTGTGCGAAAGATCCATCGAGACATCCCAGGTCCCGTCGCTGCGCGGCTTGACCAGCAGGGCGTAGGGCGCAAAGTCGAATTTCAACAGCTTCTGGTCGGGCAAGGTGCCGGCGAGCGCCTTGAAATCGAACATGATCTTGTAGGCGCCGCCTTCGACCGAGACCTTCAGGATGCCCTTGTCGAGGGCCTGTTTGCCGACATAGCGGGACAGGTTCTCGGATAGCTGCTTCGCACCCTGGCTGTCGACGCTCTGGCCGAAAGCGGGCGCGCTGAGCAGAAGCGCGGTAAAGGCGATTGGCAACATCCGGTTCACGTAGAATTCTCCGTTTGGTCGAAAAGGCAAAATCGTCTCCTACTTCTGGTAGGGAAAGACCGTCACAACTGCAAGACGGCGAAGTTCAGGCGCTCGGCTCCAGCACCAGCCGCATCAACGGCCGGCCCGCCTTGCGTTCCAGGAGCCGCTCGAACCCGGCCTTCTCGAACACGCGCGACGAGCCCACGAACAGCCCGATGGAGCGTGAATCCTTCGACAGGTCTATCGGGCAGGCTTCCACCATTCGCGCGCCGTTCCTGCGGGCGAAATCGATGCCGCCTTCGACCAGGCGATGGCTGATGCCCTGGCCCCGTGCCTTGGCGCGGATGAAGAAACAGGAAATTGCCCAGACGCTCGGATCCGATGCGTCCGCGGGATCGACCGGAGCCGAGCCCCGGCCCCGGTTGTTCCACTCGGGCACGTCGGCGCGCGGCCCGATCTGCATCCAGCCGACTGCCTTGCCGTCCTCGAACGCCAGCATGCCCGGTGGCGGGCCTGCTTCGATGCGCGCCCTGATGTGGTCTTTGTTGCGTTCGCGGCTGCTTTCGCGACGAGCCGCCGGCGCCAGCCGGAAATGCGTGCACCAGCAGCCGTAGCAGGCGCCCTGCTTGCCGAAGAGATCTTCGAATTCAGGCCAGAGCTCAGGCGCCAGCGGCACTATGGTCGTGCTCATGCGTTCTCCCCAGGCCAAGCTTGTCGCTAGCCTTGCACTGTCGTACCATTGTGTTTGTTCTCTTTATGTTCGCAGCGATGGCGGCTCCTGTCAATAATCCTGATCACGGTTTCTGCCGCGACTGCCTGGCCTTTCAGCGCAGCGACGCCAGGCGCTGCGAGCGATGCGGCAGCCCCAGGCTTGCCCGTCATCCCGAGCTGTACCGGCTGCATCTGGCCCATATCGACTGCGACGCTTTCTATGCGGCAATCGAAAAACGCGACAACCCGGCGCTGAAGGACAAGCCGCTGATCATCGGCGGCGGCAAGCGCGGCGTCGTCTCCACCGCCTGCTACATCGCCCGAATAAGGGGCGTGCGTTCCGCCATGCCCATGTTCAAGGCGCTCGAGGCTTGCCCCGAAGCGGTGGTTATCCCGCCCAACATGGAAAAATACGTGCCCGTCGGGCGCGAGGTGCGCGCCATGATGCAGGCGCTGACGCCGCTGGTCGAGCCGCTCTCGATCGACGAGGCGTTTCTCGACCTTGCCGGAACCGAACGGCTGCACGGCCTGCCGCCGGCGGTGGTGCTGGCTCGTTTCGCGCTGGCCGTCGAGAAGGAGATCGGCATCACCGTTTCGTCAGGTCTGTCCTACTGTAAGTTCCTGGCCAAGGTGGCGTCGGATTTCCGCAAGCCGCGCGGCTTCTCGGTCATCGGCGAAGCGGAAGCCTTGGGCTTCCTCGCCGCACAGCCGGTGAGCATGATCTGGGGTGTCGGCAAGGCATTCAACGCCACGCTCGAACAGGACGGCATCCGCACCATCGGCCAGCTCCAAAAGATGGACCGCGGCGACCTCATGCGCCGCTATGGCGTGATGGGCGACCGGCTCTACCGGCTCTCGCGCGGCGAGGACGTCCGCCGCGTCGATCCCGACCAGGACGCCAAGAGCGTATCGGCCGAAACCACTTTCGACACCGATATCGCTTCGCTGGACGAGCTGGTCTCGGTGCTGCGGGGCCTTTCGGAAAAGGTCTCGGCCCGATTGAAGAAATCCGGCATCGCCGGGCGCACGGTGGTGCTCAAGCTGAAGACGCAGGATTTCAAGATCCGCACCCGCAACCGCCAGCTCGGCGACCCGACCCGGCTCGCCGACCGCATCTTTTCGACCGGGGTCGAGCTGCTGCGCAAGGAAACCGACGGCACCAAATACCGGCTGCTCGGCGTAGGCGTCAGCGATCTTTCCGCCGATGACAAGGCCGATCCGCCCGATCTGGTCGATATCCAGTCGCGCAAGCGGGCCATGGCCGAAGGCGCCATCGACGCGCTGCGCGACAAGTTCGGCCGCAAGGCGGTGGAAACCGGCTATACGTTCGGCAAGGGCCGCGACACCCACCCGCCAGAGCCGCTGGAAGACTGATAATGGATATCAGCTGTCGAGATTTAGGTGCGCTGCAGATCGATCCTGCTTGTCACCATGCTCTTGCCGGTTTTCGGATCAGTGTCGATCACCGTCAGCCGCATGCCGTTCTCGCCTCGTTTCTCGACCTTCATCTGCGCCTTTCGGTCACCATTGACCTCCTTGGCCCAACGGATGCCGAGATTGATCGCGTTGCCCGAACGGGTGCCGTTCAATTGCGCAGGCCCGGTACGAGACCCGACATAAGTGCCGCTATATTTCGCTCCGGCAGTCCTCAGGTCCGCGCTGATGGCGCGCGTCACCACGATAAGCCCTCGGCAATTGCCATCGAGCGACAATGAGGTCGACGTCGCGTTTGACCTGAACGTGCAGGACACATTCACCGTCGGCGCGTCGGTAGTCACCTTGACGATGCCCTTGCCGGTGAAATTGCCCTTGAACGACTGGAGAAATCTGGACTCGTCGGCATGTGCCGCGCCTGCCGTGACCAACAGGCAGCCAGCAAGCGCAAATTGCGCAAATGATCTCATCGAAATTCTCCTATCGACATTGAAAGGCACCTGCGAAGCACTTCCGATATTCGGAACTCAACGCCCCCTGCCGTGCCAGGTTCCGCCTTCAACATGACTGTTTTGCAACATCCGGCTGGCCCAGAAGAATGCGGCTGCTAGCGGTTGCGGCAAAAGCCACGGCCTGCGACATAGCGGAAATGGCACCCACCCCTTCCATCCCCAAGGCCGCGTTCTGGATGGCGCTGTCGATCGCCTCGTTCCTGGCGATGTCGGTCGCGGGCCGCGCCACCACGGCCGAGCTCAACGTTTTCCAGGTGCTGGAGCTGCGCTCGGTGATCGGCTTTTTCATCCTGCTGCCGCTGGTCATGCAAAATGGCGGCTTTGCCGCCATGCGCACTGGGCGCCCCCTCGCCCATGTCACGCGCAACGTGGTTCACTATACCGGCCAGGCGGCGTGGCTCTACGCCCTGACGCTGATCCCTTTGGCGGTGCTGATCTCGATCGAATTCACGACGCCGATCTGGACGGCGATCCTTGCGGTCACCTTTCTCGGCGAAAGGCTCACCCGGCCGAAGCTCGGGGCCGTGGCGCTCGGGCTGATCGGTGTTGTGATCATTGTGCGCCCAGGCGTCGGCTCGGTCGATCCGGGACATCTGGTCGTGCTGGGCGCGGCAATGTGCTTCGGCATCTCGCTGGTCCTGGTCAAGTCGCTGACGCGGACCGACAGCGTTGTGCGAATCATCTTCTGGATGCTGATCATCCAGTCGGTGCTCGGCCTGATCCCGGCGCTCTACGAATGGCGCAACCCGTCGCTCGAGCTGTGGCCGTGGATCCTGCTGATCGCCTTCACTGGCATGTCGTCACATTTCTGCATGGCCTGGGCGCTGAGCTACGCCGATGCCACCGTCATTTCTCCGATGGATTTCCTGCGCGTGCCGCTGTCGGCATTGATCGGCTGGCTGCTCTACAAGGAGCAGATCGACGCTTTTACCGCAGGCGGGGCATTGCTGATCCTGATGGGCAATATGCTCAACCTGCAGCGCCGGCAGCCAAAGCCGGCGCAAGCGACGGCATCGTAGCGCGCCTCAATCGCCCCTCAATCACCGCTGTCGGGTATGTTGAGGAGGTGGCCGCAGGCCTTGCAGTGAACGGCGTCCGGCTCGTGCCGTTGCAGGCCGCATTGCGGACAGGGAAAGAACACCTTGGCCGGTCGGAAGATCGCCTGCGCCAGCCTGACGAACAGCGATATGCCGATGATCATGGTCACGATCGCCGTCAGTTTCCCCGCCATTCCCGGCAGCACGATGTCGCCGAACCCGGTCGTGGTCACCGTCGCGACGGTGAAGTAAAGCGCGTCGATGTAGCTTTCCAGCCCCGCTCCGCTGCGGAAGAAGAAAGTGTAAACGAAACCGGTGATCACGAAGAGGAACGTCAAGAGGTTGATCACCGCGTGGCTCGCTTCGCGCCAGGGCCGCAGGCCCTGCATCTCGAAATGCCGCCAGAGCGAACCGCTGCGTGACAGCGACCACAGCCGCAGGATGCGCAGAAAGCCGAGATTGGCGAGCGCCGTCGGCATCAGCAGCGTCAAAAGGATGAAAATGTCCACCCAGGAGGTCGGCTGCTTCATCAGCCGCAGCATGTCGTTCGAGGCAAGCAGCCTGGCAGCCAGGTCGGCGGCGACCAGAGCCGCCACCGCATAGTCGAGCCACAGGAATGAGGCCGACTGCTGGATGATGGGCGTGGCGATGAAGAAGGCAATGATGGCCACGTCGATGATGACCGCAACCAGCTGAAAGCGAAAGGCCGCCGGCGTGCGGCCGTGGTAGAGCTTGCGCAACGTGTCGCGCAGCCGCGCCATTGCGGAACGGTCCTGCAATCCGTCGCTGTCTTTCGTCTTCATGGCAATTGCGGTGACTTGAGCGGCGGATGCCGCCCGGCGGATTGCCACCAGTCCCCGTAAGTGGCGATCACACCAGCTCCACTTCGACCACGCCTGGCACGGCGCGCATCGCCGAGGCGATTTGCGGCGAGACGCGGTAGCCCCCCTGCAGGGCAATCTCCACCTCGCCCTGCGCTTCTTCCTTGATAACGATGATGCTCACCTGACTTTCACCGCGCTGGGTAAGCTGCGACTGAATGATCGAGGCAGGCGCATCGTTTCTGACGAAGATGCGCAGTGCCTTCTGGATGCGGCTGGCCTCGTCCTCAAGCGACTGCACTGTCTGGATGCGCAGGTTGACGCCCTCCGGCCTGTCCTCCGCCGCCACGGTGATGACCACGGAGCGGCCCGGCTCCAGCATGTCGCGATACTGCGCCAATCCTTCGGAAAACAGCACCGCCTCATACTGGCCGGACGTGTCCGAGAACTGCACCACGCCCATCTTGTTGCCGGTCCGCGTCTTGCGCTCCTGCTTGGTGGTCACGGTGCCGGCGAGGCGCCCTGCGGTGGCACCGCGCTTGACCGCGGCCGAAAACTCCGCCCAGTTCTGCACCCGCATCTTCTGCAGCGCCGCCTTGTACTCGTCCAGCGGATGGGCGGAGAGATAGAAACCGACCACCTGGAATTCGCGGTGCAGGCGGTCGGCGGCGAGCCACGGTTCCGTCACCGGCAGGTTGAGCGCCTGCGACTGCGCCCCCAGGGATGCGCCGAAGATATCGGCTTGACCAGAGACGGCGTTCTGTTGCGCCAGCGATGCCAGCCCCATCATCCGCTCGACGCCAGCCATCATCGCAGCGCGGTCATGGCCGAAACAGTCCAGCGCTCCAGCCATGATCAGGCTTTCGAAGACGCGCTTGCCGACGATTTTCGGATCGACCCTTTCGCAGAAATCGGCCAGGCTCTTGAACGGCTTTTCGCCGCGCATGGCGACGATATGCTCCACCGCCGCGTCCCCGACGCCCTTGAGCGCGGCCATCGAATAGTAGATGCGGTTCTCCCCGACCTCGAAGGGACGAAAGCTTGATATCACCGACGGCGCCACCACCTCGATGCCGAGGCGCAGCGCATCCTGGCGGAAATCCGCGAGCTTGTCGGTGTTTCCCATGTCGAGCGTCATCGACGCCGCCAGGAACTCGACCGGATAATGCGCCTTGAGATAGGCGGTCTGGTAGGAGACGACGGCGTATGCGGCCGCGTGCGACTTGTTGAAGCCGTAGTCGGCGAACTTGGCAAGCAGGTCGAAGATGAAGTCGGCCTGCGGCTTGGCCACGCCGCGTTCGACGGCGCCCGAGACGAAGCGCTCACGCTGCTTGTCCATCTCGGCGCGGATCTTCTTGCCCATGGCGCGGCGCAAAAGATCTGCTTCGCCCAGCGAATAGCCGGACAATTCCTGCGCGATCTGCATCACCTGTTCCTGGTAGACGATGACGCCTTGCGTCTCCTTCACCAGATGGTCGATCTTGGGATGGATCGACGCCATCTCCTCCTCGCCATGCTTCCTGGCGTTGTAGGTCGGTATGTTCTCCATCGGTCCCGGCCGGTAGAGCGCGACCAGTGCGATGATGTCCTCGATGCAGTCGGGCCGCATGCCGATCAGCGCCTTGCGCATGCCGGCACTTTCCACCTGGAACACCCCGACCACTTCGCCGCGCGACAGCATGGCGTAGGTCTCGGGGTCGTCGAGCGGTATCGTCGCAAGATCGATGTCGATGCCGCGGCGGCGTATCAGCTTCACCGCCGTCTCCAGCACCGTCAGCGTCTTCAGGCCGAGAAAGTCGAACTTCACCAGCCCGGCCTGCTCGACATATTTCATGTTGAACTGGGTGACCGGCATGTCCGAACGAGGATCGCGGTACATCGGCACCAGCTCCGACAGCGGCCGGTCGCCGATGACGATGCCGGCGGCGTGCGTCGACGCATGGCGATAAAGCCCTTCCAGCTTCTGTGCCATGTCGAGCAGCGTCTGGACGATCGGCTCCTTTTCGGCCTCCTCGGCAAAACGCGGCTCGTTGGCGATGGCGTCCGCCAGTTTTACCGGATTGGCCGGGTTCTGCGGCACCATCTTGGACAGCTTGTCGACCTGGCCGTAAGGCATTTGCAGCACGCGACCGACGTCGCGCAGCACGGCGCGGGCTTGCAGCGTTCCAAAGGTGATGATCTGGCCGACCTGGTCGCGTCCATATTTCTGCTGGACATAGCGGATCACCTCTTCGCGGCGGTCCTGGCAGAAGTCGATGTCGAAATCGGGCATCGACACGCGGTCCGGATTGAGGAAGCGCTCGAACAGCAGCGAGAAACGCAGCGGATCGATGTCGGTGATGGTGGTGGAATAGGCGACCAGCGAGCCCGCACCCGAGCCGCGCCCCGGCCCGACTGGAATGCCTTGCGACTTGGCCCATTTGATGAAGTCGGCAACGATCAGGAAGTAGCCTGGGAATTTCATCTTCTCGATGATGCCCAGCTCGAACTCGAGCCTCTCGCGGTATTGCTCGACCGTATAGCCCGGCGTCGGTCCGTGCGCGGCAAGCCGGGCCTCCAGCCCTTCACGCGCCTGGCGGGCAAGTTCGGCGGCCTCGGCCTTCTCGGCTGCGTCCTTGTCCGACGCGTCGCCGCCGGTAAAGCGCGGCAGGATCGGGCTGCGGGTTTTCGGATAGTAGGAGCAGCGCAACGCGATCTCGACCGTGTTGTCGATCGCTTCCGGCAGATCGGCGAACAACGCTGCCATCTCAGCCTGGCTACGCAGGAAGTTATCCGGTGAAAGCCGGCGGCGATTGTCCACGGCGACGACCGAGCCCTCCGCTATGGCGATCAGCGCATCATGCGCGTCATAATCGTCGCGCGAGGAGAAGAACGCCTCGTTGGTGGCGACGAGCGGTAATTCGTGGGCATAGGCGAGATCGATCGCGGAATGTTCTATCAGCCGGTCGTAACCGGAAACTCGTTCCAGTTCGACATAGAGCCGATCGCCGAACAGGGCTTTCAGGGTCGACAGCCGGGTCTCCGCGAGATCGCGTCGATCCTCCTTCAGAGCCGCGCCGATAGGGCCGCGGGGACCGCCGCTGAGGCAGATCAGCCCGTCGGCCTGGCCCTCCAGCATCTCGCTGGTCAGATGCACCGCCTCGCCGGGCGGCGTCTCCAGATAGACGCGGCTTACCAGCCTGACCAGATTGGAATAGCCGGCCTCGGTCGCCGCGATAAGCACGACTGGCCGCATCTCGGGCCCCTGCCGCCGGCGGTCGCGCTGGCCGTCGACGTTCTCGCCGGAAAAGGCGAGCGCGATCTGGCAGCCGATGATCGGCTGGATGCCGTCCTTCACCGCCTTCTGCGCGAATTCGAGCGCGCCGAACAGATTGTTGGTGTCGGTGACCGCGATTGCCGGACACTCGTCCTTGACCGCATGGCCGACGATCTTGCCGAGTTGGAGCGCGCCTTCCAGCAGCGAATAGGCCGAGTGGACGCGAAGATGCACGAAAGGACGCGCCGGCGCTTCTGGCGCCGCCGCCTTCACTGCCGCTTCGCGCAGCAAGGGGTCGCGTGGAAGTCTGTCATCCGCCATGGTTTTTCGCGTTTCCCGAAGGACTTGAGTCGATCAAGATGTATTGTCCGGCACCGGGCGATGCCAGTCCAGCACAAACGAACATCGGCCACAGGCTTCCGCCCGCCCTCGCTTCAGGCGAATTCCATGATCACCGCGTCGACGGCCAGGCTGTCGCCCGGCTTGACGTTGAGTTTCGCCACCACGAGATCGCGCTCGGCGCGCAGCACGTTCTCCATCTTCATCGCCTCGACGACGGCCAGAGTCTCGCCGGCCTTGACCTCCTGGCCTTCGGCGACGGCGATCGAGACGACGAGGCCGGGCATGGGGCAAAGCAGCAGGTTGGACGTGTCGGGCGCCAGCTTTTCCGGCATCAGCCTTTCCAGCGCGGCAATGCGCGGCAGCATGGCGCGCGCCGTCACGGAAAGCCCTTTCCACGCGATGCGAAGGCCGTTTGGCGCCGGGCGCAGTTGCGCCACCATTTCGTGCCCGCCGACGCTGCCGCGCCAGACCAGTTCGCCCGGCCGCCAGGCCGACGAAACCGTCAGCGGCTTGCCGCCCTCGATGGACAAGTTGACTTCCATCGGAATGGAGATCATGCCCTCCAGGATGGACGCGGACAGATAGTCCTTGCCAATCTTCACCACCCAGTCCCGCTTGAGTGCCCCCGAATGCGGCGCCAAGCGCCCGCCCAGCCGGTCGAGTCGGTCGCGGCGCAGCAGTTCGACCACGGTGGCGACCGCCGCCAACACGGCCTTGTCGTCATGGTCGGGCAGGATCGGCGCAAAGCCGTCGGGATATTCCTCTGCGATGAATCCGGTCGAAATCCGCCCTTCCCGCCAGCGCGGATGCTGCATGAGCGCCGCCAGAAAAGGGATGTTGTGCTCGATGCCGTCGACGACAAAACTGTCCAACGCTTCGGACATCGCGTCGATTGCCTCCAGCCGGGTCGGCGCCCAGGTGCACAGCTTGGCAATCATCGGGTCGTAGAACATCGAAATCTCCGATCCCTCGGTGACGCCGGTGTCGTTGCGGATGATGACGTCGCCGACTTGCCCTTCCTGCGGCGGTCGATAGCGCGTCAGGCGGCCGATCGACGGCAGGAAGTTGCGATACGGATCCTCGGCATAGAGCCGGCTCTCCACCGCCCAGCCATTCAGTTTCACGTCGCTTTGCTTCAAGGCGAGCTTCTCGCCGGCGGCCACACGGATCATCTGCTCGACCAGATCGATACCGGTGACAAGCTCGGTCACCGGATGCTCGACCTGCAATCGTGTATTCATTTCAAGGAAATAGAAGTTTTTCTCAGCGTCGACGATGAATTCCACCGTGCCGGCGCTCTGGTAGTCGACGGCCCTGGCCAGCGCCACCGACTGCTCGCCCATGGCCTTGCGCGTCCTGGCATCGAGGAAAGGCGATGGCGCCTCCTCGGCCACCTTCTGGTTGCGGCGCTGGATCGAGCATTCGCGCTCGCCGAGATAGAGCGCGTTGCCATGCGCGTCGGCCAGCACCTGGATCTCGATGTGGCGTGGATCGACGATGAACTTCTCGATGAAGACGCGGTCGTCGCCGAACGAGCTCTTGGCCTCCGAGCGCGCGCGGTCGAAGCCGTCGCGCACCTCGGCCTGGTTCCAGGCGATGCGCATGCCCTTGCCGCCGCCACCGGCCGAGGCCTTGATCATCACGGGATAGCCGATCTCTCCGGCGATCTTCTCCGCGTGGTCGGCGTTCTCGATGACGCCGAGCCAGCCGGGAACCGTCGAAACATTGGCGGCGTTGGCGAATTTCTTCGATTCGATTTTGTCGCCCATCGCCTTGATGGCCTTCGGCTTCGGCCCGATGAAGACGATGCCCTCCTTCTCCAGCGCCTCGCAGAATGATGCGCGCTCGGACAGGAAGCCATAGCCGGGATGCACGGCCTGAGCGCCGGTCGCCTTGCACGCCGCGATGATTTTCTCGGGCACGAGATAGCTCTGCGCGGCTGGCGACGGTCCGATATGCACCGCCTCGTCGGCCATCTCGACATGCACGGCATCGCGATCGGCGTCGGAATAGACAGCGACCGTGGCGATGCCCATCTTGCGCGCGGTCTTGATGACGCGGCAGGCTATCTCGCCACGGTTGGCGATCAGGATTTTGGTGAACATGCGGGCAAATTCCCCTCCGGCGGACGGTCCAGTTCTATGGATTATGTCGCCATGTCTCAAGTACCGTGTGCGTGGCGCGAACGCCTGCGGTCAAGGGTGTGCTACCTGCGTCAAGAAAGCCGATATTTCGTCTCATCTGGCGGTTGATGAGCAGGCCAAAACCTGAAAGCCTGAGCGCAAAATCGCGATGGAGGATTGCCAGATGAAAACCCGCGCCGCTGTTGCCGTTGCCGCCGGAAAGCCGCTTGAGATCATGGAGGTCGACCTCGACGGCCCGCGCGAGGGCGAGGTGCTGGTCGAGATCAAGGCGACCGGCATCTGCCACACCGACGAGTTCACGCTGTCGGGTGCCGATCCCGAGGGCCTGTTTCCGGCCATTCTCGGCCATGAGGGCGCCGGCGTGGTAGTCGATGTCGGCAAGGGCGTCACCTCGGTCAAAAAGGGCGACCATGTGATCCCGCTCTATACGCCCGAATGCCGCCAGTGCCCGTCGTGTTTGTCGCGCAAGACCAATCTGTGCACCGCCATCCGCGCCACGCAGGGCCAGGGCCTGATGCCGGACGGCACCTCGCGCTTCTCGATCGGGGGCGAAAAACTGTTTCACTATATGGGCTGCTCGACCTTCTCCAACTTTACGGTGCTGCCGGAGATCGCCGTTGCCAAAGTCAATCCCGACGCGCCCTTCGACAAGATCTGCTACATCGGCTGCGGGGTGACCACCGGCGTAGGCGCGGTCATCAACACCGCCAAGGTCGAGCAAGGCGCGACCGCGGTGGTCTTCGGCCTCGGCGGCATCGGGCTCAACGTCATCCAGGGCCTAAGACTTGCCGGCGCCGACATGATCATCGGCGTCGATCTCAACAACGACAGACGAGCCTGGGGCGAGCGCTTCGGCATGACGCATTTCGTCAATCCGAAGGAGATCGACGGCGACATCGTTCCCCATCTCGTCAACATGACCAAGCGCGGCGCCGACCAGATCGGCGGCGCCGACTACACGTTCGACTGCACCGGCAACACCAAGGTGATGCGCCAGGCGCTGGAGGCTTCGCATCGCGGCTGGGGCAAGTCGGTGGTCATCGGCGTGGCGGGCGCCGGCCAGGAGATCTCGACGCGGCCCTTCCAGCTGGTCACCGGGCGGACCTGGATGGGCACCGCCTTCGGCGGCGCGCGCGGCCGCACCGACGTGCCCAGGATCGTCGACTGGTACATGGACGGCAAGATCGAGATCGACCCGATGATCACCCACACGCTCAAGCTCGAGGACATCAACAAGGGGTTCGACCTCATGCATGAGGGCAAGTCGATCAGGAGTGTCGTGGTTTACTGAGGGCGGCCACACGCCGCGGGCAACGGGCCCGCGACCTCTGTGGTCAAAAATGGGAGGAGAAAAGCATGGCGGAAAAACTGCATCCGAAAATCGACAATGGTCTGCCCAGGGAGAGTGCGAGCTTTATCGGCGGCACGCTGGTCTGCGCCTGTACCAGCAATCCGGTCAAGGTGAAGGTCAAGGGCCAGATCGCCCACAACCACGCCTGCGGCTGCACCAAATGCTGGAAGCCCGAAGGGGCGGTGTTCTCGGTGGTGGCCGTAGCCGGCACCGGCGACGTCACCGTCACCGAGAACGGCGACAAGCTGAAGGTGGTGGACCCGAGCGCGTTGATCCAGCGCCATGCCTGCACCGGCTGCGGCGTCCACATGCATGGACCCGTCGAGCGCGACCATCCGTTCAAGGGCTTGTCCTTCATCCATCCCGAGCGCTTCGAGGAGGATGGCTGGTCGCCGCCGGGCTTTACCGCCTTTGTTTCTTCGATCATCGAATCCGGTGTCGACCCGAGCCGCATGGACAGCATTCGCGGCCAACTGAAATCGATCGGCCTCGAACCTTATGACTGCCTCAACCCCGGCCTGATGGACTATATCGCCACCTGGACCGCCAAGAGGTCGGGAGCGCTTCCGGCCTGACGACCATGAGATTTGAGGCATGGGGCCGGACGGGTTGCCGGCCCCATGCTCATTTGGAGAGACAATGCCCGCACCCGCCATCCTCGTCGACGCAGACGCTTGCCCGGTCAAAGCCGAAGTCGAAAAAGTTGCCGAGCGCCACGGCGTCGTCGTCACCTATGTTTCCAATGGCGGCCTGCGCCCCTCCCGCGACCCAATGATCCGCAATGTCGTCGTGTCCAAGGGTGCCGACGCCGCCGACGACTGGATCGTGGAAAACGCAAAACCCAACGACATCGTGGTGACCGCGGACATTCCACTGGCCGCACGCACGGTGGCGCTCGGGGCCCATGTATTGGGGCCGACCGGACGTCCCTTCACGCCGGAAACGATCGGCATGGCGGTGGCAATGCGCGACTTGAAGCAGCATCTGCGCGAGACCGGCGAAAGCAAGGGGTACAATGCCAGCTTCGCACCGCAGGACCGCTCGCGGTTTCTCGGCGAACTCGACCGCATCTTGCGGCGCGCTCTAAAATCCGCCACACCGCAGTAGAAGCCCAGCGCCATTCGGAACCATCATGGCCGCCGAAATCCCGTCCAGGACGCCCATGCACCGGCACATGCTGTTCGCGGTGTCGGCTTGTGTCGGCGTCTTTGCGCTTCTGCTGGCGTTGCTGCTTCACGCGCCGCTCGCTTATTCGATCGGCGCCAACGCCTTTTTTGCCGCCTATGTCACGCTGGTTGTCGCGCAGATGCCCAAATTCACCGGCACATATCTCAGCAAGAATGCGCGCGACACCGACCAGCCTGTGCTGGTCATCTTCGCCGTCACGTTGGTCGTGGTCGGCGTTGCCATCACATCACTGTTCCAGTTGATCAACCAGAAAGGCAGTTCGAACGCGATGGAGCTCGGCTTCGCGCTGCTATCGATTCCCCTCGGCTGGTTCACCATCCACGCCATGGCGGCATTGCACTATGCGCATGTGTACTGGATGGACGGCGACCTGGTCGATGCCGGAACCAAGAAGAAAATCCCGGTCGGCGGCTTGCTGTTCCCCGGCGACAAACGGCCGGAAGGCTGGGATTTTCTGTACTTCTCGACGGTCATCGGCATGACGGCGCAGACCGCCGACACCAACATATCGACAACCCATATGCGCCGCGTCGTGCTTGTTCATTCGATCCTGTCGTTCTTCTTCAACACGGTCATCGTCGCCGCCGCCGTCAATCTTGCCGTCAGCCTGGGCGGCCCTTGAGCTTCGATCTGATATTTTCGTGATCTATGAAACATCGGCTTGGCTGGCGACGTATCAGGAGGAGAATGATGCAGACAGCGGCCGCGCCGGATGGAACGGCCAGGAAGCGAGACCAGATGGAATCGGTTGCCATGAACCAACCCGCCGCCAGCGCGGACAGTGACGCTACGAAGGCCACGACATTAATCTACCGGCAATCGGCCTGGACGCGGCTGACGCACTGGCTGTGGGCCATCTCGCTCTTCTTCATGCTGCTTTCCGGCCTCCAGATCTTCAACGCCCGCCCGCAGCTCTATCTCGGCAAGCAGTCCGGCTTCGACTACAACAACACCGTCTTCGCTATCGGCGCCGAGAATACGAATGCCGGGCCGCGCGGCTATACCGAAATCCTCGGACACCGCTTCGACACGACCGGCGTGCTCGGCTGGTCTGGGCCGGCAGGACAAGAGACGCCCCGCGCTTTCCCGTCCTGGGCGACGATCCCGTCATACTACGACCTCGGCACGGCACGCGTCGTGCATTTCTTCTTCGCCTGGGTACTGACGACGACGCTGCTTGTGTGGCTGGTCGCCAGCCTGGTCAACGGCCACATCAGACGTGACCTCGCCCCTCGCCTGGACGATCTCAGGCGCCTACCGCAAGATATCGCCAATCACGCCAGGCTGAAATTCCACCACACGCGCGAATACAACACGCTGCAGAAAATGGCCTATGGCGGCGTGCTGTTCGTGCTGTTGCCGCTGATGATCCTCACGGGGCTCGCAATGTCGCCAAGCATGAATTCGGTGCTGCCGTTCCTCAACGACCTGCTCGGCGGCCGGCAGACGGCGCGCACCGTCCATTTCACCGTCATGGTGCTGCTGGTCGCCTTCTTCATCATCCATATTCTGATGATCGTCGCCGCCGGCCCGATCAACGAACTGCGCTCGATCGTCACCGGATGGTATCGGACCGATCCGCCGGCCCATCACGCAAAATCCTCCGAAAGGAGCGCCTGATATGGCAAAATTCGAGATCAACCGCAGGAAATTCCTGACCGCGGCCAGCCTTGGCCTTTCCGGTATCGCGCTTTCAGGCTGCGACGCCTTCGACAGCCAACTCGGCGTGGGCGGCGGGCTGCGCAGCTTCCTCGAAAATGCCAACGATCTCACACACCGCGCGCAACGTCTGCTCGCGGGCCGTGATTCGCTGGCGCCGGAATTTACTGAAGCCGATATCCGTCAGCCGATGCGCCCCAACGGGGTGACGTCACCCGACGACGATACCTACAAGACCCTGCTCGCCAACAACTTCGCCGACTGGCGGCTGGAGGTCTCGGGCCTGGTCGAAAAGCCGCTGTCGCTGACCCGCGAGCAGCTCATGAACATGCCGAGCCGAACGCAGATCACCCGCCATGATTGTGTCGAAGGCTGGAGCTGCATCGCCAAATGGACCGGCACGCCGCTGTCGCTGGTCCTCGACCAGGCGGTGGTCAAACCCGAGGCGCGCTACGTCATGTTCCATTGCCTGGACACGATCGACCGCAGCCTCTCGGGCGACATCAAATATTACGGCAGCATCGACCTCATCGACGCCCGCCACCCGCAGACGATCCTGGCCTACGGCGTCAACGGCAAGCCGCTGCCGGTCGAGAACGGCGCGCCGCTGCGTGTCCGGGTCGAGCGCCAGCTCGGCTACAAGATGCCGAAATATCTCTACAAGATCGAGCTGGTCGACGGCTTCGCCGCCTTAGGAGGCGGACGGGGCGGTTATTGGGAAGACAATGGCTACGACTGGTATGGCGGGATCTGATCGCAATCGGCACGATGCCGCCATTTTATTTTGCACGTCGCATGCAGGTGACAATCCGTCGTTGACGGGCTATGGATGACGAGTCGAGGGCTTTTGCGAGCCCTACCTGTTTGCGGGAGAGAGCAGCGAGAGCTGTCGCCGAAGGGGAAATCGCCCGAAATCTCTCAGGCAAAAGAACCGTAGACGGGAAAGACACTCTGGAAAGTCGGGGCCTGCCCCCGCGCCGAAGGTGTAAGCGCTGCCGACAGAGTTACGGGGCGCGAGTCTCTCAGGCTTCAGACAGAGGGGCACGGACTGGTCGCCATTCGCGACCGATTGCGTGCGACTCTGGAGAACACATGACGGGCGACACCAAACACCTTCCTCTCGAAGACATCCACGCAGCTGCCGGTGCGCGCTTTGGCGCCTTTGTCGGCTGGTCGATGCCGCTGACCTACCCGGCCGGCGTCATGAAGGAGCATCTTCACACCCGCGAACATGCGGGCCTGTTCGACATCTCGCACATGAAACTGTTCAAGGTCATCGGGCCGGGCGCGATTCCCCTGCTCAACCTTGCCTGTCCGCTCGATGCGGGCGCGCTCGAAATCTCACAGTCGAAGCTGACATTTTTCCTGAACGAGGCCGCGGGGATCCTGGACGATCTGATCGTCACCCGGCTGGGCGATACCAACTTCATGGTCGTCGCGAATGCCGGCAACGCGATCGCCGACGAGAAGCATTTGCGCGAGCTTGCGACCGGCTTCGATGTCAAGGTCGAACCGCTCGACCGGGTCTTCCTCGCCATCCAGGGTCCCGAGGCCTGGGCGGCACTTTCGCGCGCCGGTATCGAGACCGGGTCGCTGCTGTTCATGCATGGCATCGAACCGCGAAAGAACTGGTTCATGAGCCGGTCCGGCTACACCGGCGAGGACGGGTTTGAGATCGGCCTGCCTGAGGCAGACGCGCGCGGTCTCGTGGCGAAGCTGCTCGAAGACGAGCGCGTGCTGTGGATCGGCCTTGCCGCCCGTGACAGCCTGCGGCTGGAAGCCGGCCTCTGCCTGCACGGCCAGGACATCACCGCGCAAACCGATCCGGCAAGCGCGGCGCTGATGTGGGCCATCCCGAAGGACATCCGCGCGAACGGCACGTTTATCGGCGCCGACGCGCTGCGCACCGCCGTCGAGCGCGGCTCCGCTCAGAAGCGCGTCGGCCTGAGGCCGGATGCCCGCCAGCCGGTGCGCGCCGGCGCCACGCTCTTTGACGCCGACGGCAATCCCGCCGGCCACGTAACCTCGGGCGGTTTCGGCCCGTCTGCCGGCCATCCCGTCGCCATGGGTTATGTCCCGACGCCCTTGGCGAAACCCGGAACTCGGGTTTTCGCCGACGTGCGCGGAACGAAGATTCCCGTCGACGTTTCTTCCCTGCCCTTCCTCCCGCATCGCTACCGCAAAGGATAATTTTCAGATGGCAAAGACCTATTTCACCGCCGATCACGAGTGGCTCAGCGTCGAGGGCGGCATCGCCACCGTCGGCATCACCGACTACGCGCAGGAGCAGCTGGGCGACCTCGTCTTCGTCGAACTGCCCGAAACAGGCAAGAAGCTCGCCAAGGGCGACACCGCCGTCGTGGTCGAATCCGTCAAGGCGGCCTCCGACGTCTACGCGCCGGTCGACGGCGAGATCACCGAGGCCAACGCAACGCTGTCGTCCGATCCGTCGCTGGTCAATTCGGCGGCGACCGGCGCCGGGTGGCTATGGAAAATGAAGCTTGCCGACGAAAGCCAGCTCGCCAGCCTCATGGATGAGGCCGCCTACAAAGCCCATATCGGCTGAAATCAGGACGCATTGACATGACCGCAGCACCCTACCCCTTCTCGGCCCGCCATATCGGACCCGGCATTGCCGATGTGAGAGCCATGCTGGCCGTCATCGGCGTGCCCTCGGTCGAGACGCTGATCAGCCAGGCTGTGCCGAGATCGATCCGCCTCGACCAGCCGCTGTCCCTGCCCGCGCCGGCCAGCGAAGCCGAAGCGCTGGCCGAATTGTCGGCGACCATGGCCCGGAACACGGTGCTGAAGAGCTTCATCGGCGCCGGATATCACGGCGTGCACGTGCCGCCGGTCATCCAGCGCAACCTGTTCGAGAACCCGGCCTGGTACACGGCCTATACGCCCTACCAGGCGGAGATCAGCCAGGGCCGCCTGGAAATGCTGTTCAATTTCCAGACCTTGGTTGCGGAATTGACCGGCCTGCCTGTGGCATCGGCTTCGTTGCTCGACGAAGCGACAGCGGTCGCCGAAGCGATCGGCATCGCATTGCGCCATCACCGCGACAAGCGCACCAAGGTGGCTCTCGCCGGCACGCCGCACCCGCAGACGCTGGATGTGGCGCGCACCCGCGCCGAGCCGCTCGGCATCGAGATTGACGGCGAGACGATCGACGACAACACAGCCGCCCTGCTCGTCTCCTGGCCGGACACTTTCGGCGTCTATGGTGATCACAAGGCGGCCATCGACAAGGCGCGCGCGGCCGGCGCTCTGGTCGTCTTCATCGCCGACCCGCTCGGCCTGACACTGACCGACACGCCGGCAAGGCTCGGCGCCGACATTGCCGTCGGTCCGATGCAGCGCTTTGGCGTGCCGATGGGCTTTGGAGGCCCGCACGCCGCCTACTGCGCGGTTGCCGACAAATTGACCCGATTGATGCCCGGCCGCCTGGTCGGCCAGTCGACCGACAGCAAGGGCCGTCCAGGCTACAGGCTTGCCCTACAGACGCGCGAGCAGCACATCCGCCGCGACAAGGCAACGTCCAACATCTGCACCGCCCAGGCGCTGCTTGCCAACATGGCGACAGCCTACGCCATCTGGCACGGCCCCGCCGGCCTTCAGGCAATCGCCGGGCGCATCCACGCGCTGGCCAGCCGCCTGGCAGCCGGGCTCAAGGCGGCAGGCTTGCCGGTGATCGGCACGAGCCGCTTCGACACGGTGACGGTGGAGACGAAGGGAAAGGCCGCGCAGATTGCCGCCGCCGCCGAAAAGGGCGGCCGGCTTCTGCGCGTCGTCGATGCCGACCGTGTCGGCATCGCCTTCGACGAGACCTCTGACGAAACCGACCTGGAAGCCATTGCCGCCTTGTTTGGGGCCAAGCCAAGCGCGGAGGCCGCCGCCACCACGCCCGGCAAGCCGCGCGGCAAGGAGTTTCTCACCCAGCCCGTCTTCCACGAGAACAAGTCGGAAACCGAGATGATGCGCTTCCTACGCCGGCTGGCCGACAAGGACCTGGCCCTCGACCGCGCGATGATCCCGCTGGGGTCCTGCACCATGAAGCTCAATGCCGCGGCCGAGATGATGCCTGTGAGTTGGCCTGAAATCGCCAACATGCATCCCTTCGCGCCGGCCGCGCACTCGGCAGGCTACCGCGCCATGATCGACGATCTGGAAGGCTGGCTTTCGGAGATTACCGGCTTCGATGCGGTAAGCCTCCAGCCCAACGCCGGCAGCCAGGGCGAATATGCCGGATTGCTGGCCATCCGCGCCTATCACCGCTCGCGCGGCGAGGGCCATCGCACGGTCTGTCTGATCCCGTCCTCCGCGCACGGCACCAATCCGGCGAGCGCGGCGATGGCCGGCATGAGCGTGGTCGTCGTTCGCTGCCTGGAGGACGGCAATATCGACATGGACGACATGAGGGCCAAGGCCAACGAGCATTCCAGGAATCTCGCGGCGCTGATGTTCACCTATCCCTCGACGCATGGCGTCTATGAAGAGGGCGCGCGACATCTCTGCGCCCTCATCCATGAGCATGGCGGCCAGGTCTATTTCGACGGCGCCAACCTCAACGCCCTGGTCGGCCTCGCCCGCCCGGGCGACATCGGCGCCGACGTCTGCCACATGAATCTGCACAAGACCTTCTGCATCCCCCATGGCGGCGGCGGCCCGGGTGTCGGCCCGATCGGCGTCAGGGCGCATCTGAACCCCTATCTGCCGGGCCATGTCACCGAAGGCTCCGCGCATGCCGTGGCCGCAGCCCCTTTCGGCAGCGCCTCCATCCTGCCCATCACCTGGATGTACATCCGCATGATGGGCGCTTCCGGCCTCAAACAGGCGACCGAGACGGCGATCGTCTCGGCCAACTACATCGCGACACGGCTCGCCCCACACTTCCCGCTCCTTTACAAGGGCAGGAGCGACCGCGTTGCCCATGAGTGCATCCTCGACACCCGCGTGCTCAAGGAGAGCGCCGGCATCGGTGTCGAGGACATCGCCAAACGGTTGATCGACTACGGTTTCCATGCGCCGACCATGTCGTTCCCGGTCGCCGGCACGCTGATGGTGGAGCCGACCGAATCCGAGCCCAAGCGCGAGCTCGACCGCTTCTGCGAGGCGATGATCGCCATCGCGGGCGAAGCGGCCAAGGTTGCGAGGGGCGAGTGGCCCCTGGCTGACAATCCGCTGGTCAATGCGCCGCACACCGCCGCGGAGGCGCTGGCCGGCCAGTGGAGCCATCCCTATTCGCGCCTGGAAGCGGCCTACCCCGCCGGAGACCCCGACATGGCGGCGAAATACTGGCCGCCGGTATCGCGCATCGACAATGTCGCCGGCGACCGCAACCTGGTCTGTTCATGCCCGCCGCTGTCGGACTATTTGGGCGCGGCCGAATAGTCTCGCAAACTATGCTGAGCGCAAGGCCGGCTTGATCGGCTCGGCCTTGCCCATCCTTTTGTGGCTGACGACGCAATTGCGGCCCGCGCGCTTGGCGGCATAGAGCGCTGCGTCCGCCTCGGCCAGCACCTCGCCGAGGCTGTTGCCGTTGGCGCCGCCAAAGCCGATGCCTCCGCTGACAGTGCTGCGCAAGGGACCGTGGGAGGTCGCAACGATCTCGGTGCCGAAGGCGACGCCGATCTTGCTTGCGAGCTCGTAAGCCCTCTCTTCGGTCACCCGGGAGATGACGATCGCGAATTCCTCGCCGCCGAGACGAAAGGCGTCGACGCCCGTTCTGGCATATTTTCTGATGACTGCGGCGAAGCGGCACAGAACCTGATCCCCCACCGGGTGACCATAGATGTCGTTCGTCTTCTTGAAATGATCGAGGTCGAACATGACGACAGCCATGAACGGACCGAAGGCCCGTTCGCCATGGAGCGACATCAATCCCCGGCGGTTCATCAGCCCGGTCAACGGATCGGTCATCGTCTCGGCCTTCAGCTCGATCTGCGCCTGCAGGTGATGCAGGGAAAGCGTCAATGCGCCGAGACCGGTCATGCAGGCCACGGCCACGACCGAATTCAGGCGTTCGGCCCAGTTATCGGGGGCTGCCCCGAGCGTCCATTGCCCCTTGGCCACCAGGACGACCGCGCAAAGTGCAAACGACACCGCACAGGTGCCGCCTAGGAACGAAACCACCAGCAGGATTTTGCGATCATGACTGCCGTTGAGCCAGAACATGGTTCCGATCGCCGAGAGCAGCACAGTCACCGTTACATAGGTAACGATGAAGCCTACCCCGTCGAGACCGAGGGAAGTCACCGCCGCGCAGATCGTCATGGCGGCCAATGTCGGCAAAATGGCACGCCGGTAATCCGGCACGCCGAGATACTGCATGGCCGAGAGGCAGATGACCAGGAAACCGAGGCTGAGCAATGCAAGCGCGACCTGGCAAAGCAGCGGATCAGGCTCCTTCGTGTATCGCCAGAACAGGATGACATGCACAACGAGCACGAGAATGCCGCACCCCACCGTCAGCACGAAGCTGGCCCGGGGCGCGGCGAACCAGATCGCGAACATGGTGATGCTGAGGCAGATGCCCGACAGCGCCGCTGCGAGCAGGAGCGAACTGAAATCCAGCATATTGACGGGGGTTCCCTGAGCGTCGGCCTTACCGCTGCATTCTAGGTCAGCGACAGCCATCAGACATGATTTTCAACTGATCTTTCGGCTGAGACCTTCGGATAGGGTTTACAAAGCGTCGACGCCGAGTGTCCCAAAATCGTCCTCGCGACGATCATGGCCACCAGACAGCCGTCAGCCCTTGTTCAGGAGGGCAAGATTGGCATCGACGACCGTGGGGTCGGCCATGCCGGCCTTGGCTTCGAGCAGCAGCGCCCTTGCCTTTTTCCTGTTGCCGCGCAGCAATTGCGAATAGCCCATATTGTTGACGATCTGCGGCTTGCGCCCGGCGACCTTGAGCAACTGATCGTAGGCACGATCGGCGAAGTCGAAGCGGCCGAGTTCGTCATAGGAAGCGGCGAGGCCCATCCAGGCTTCCGGATTGTCGGCCTTCAACTCGACGGCCGTGCGGAAATGCTGTTCGGCAAGACCGTAATTCGCGTCGCGAAATTGCGCCTTGCCTTCCGCCAGATCGGATGTGCTGACGTCCTTCGCGGCCGGTTGAATGGCGGTGGTTTTGGTGGTGTCGACGCCACTCGTCGTACAACCAGACATCATCAAGACGGCCGCCATCGCGGCCATTGCCGTGAAATTACTGTGACGCATGCCCCTGCCCCATCGCCCGGTTTTTGCCGGGTCGTTCTTCAGGAAACACACTATACCGAAGCAATTAAACTTAGGTGCCGAAACGCCGCCAAAATTAGGCCTTGGGTACACCAGCTATTAACCACCAGGCCGCAACGCCTCGATCACGGCCAGCGGCGTTCTCACGGTTCCAGGGCCTTGAGCCCCGCCGGAACCGTATACCGGCTGCCGTCATAGTGCAGCCGGTAGGTTTGGCTCACGGACTTGCCGGGGTGGGACTGGCACTCGCCATTGTTGTCGGGCAACGGATTGTCGGTGTCCATCCGTTCGACCACCACCATGTCGTGATAGCCATGATGTTTGGCCGGGCTCATCGCCAGGCTCACCTGACTGGTATGGAAGGATCCGGCGCAATTGGTATCGCCCTCGCCGCCATTGCCGGCCACGACCAGGCCATCGAGAACCATCCGCAGGGCATCGTTGTCGATGGCATAGAGCCGCAGGTCGGTTTCACTGAAAGGGTTAGGCAGCGAATTGTTCGCCATTTCGATGCGCAGGCCGAAGGCGGAGACATCGGGCGCCAGCGCATACCGGCCGGTATCGAGTTCGACCTTGCGGATGGCGATGGCATCATCATTCATCAGCCCGGGCTGCAGCAGGCGCTGGCGCACCTGCCGGCTCTTCCTGTCGATGACCAGAAGCTCGATATCGCCGGCATGCGCGTAGTCGCTGGGTTGCGAGCTGTCCATCAGCGGCACCCCGACCAACAGCAGGGCCTCATGGGCGGGCCATATCTTGCAGACCAGCCCCGGCGGGTCGCCAAATGCAGACGTCAGGGCGATGCTGGTGTGGGGTTCGAGCGTGAACGAGGCACCGTCAGCGCTTTTGCGGGCGTTGGGATAGGCCTGCTGCACCAGGGCAGCGGCATCGCCGCAATCATCGGCCGCAGCCCAGGCGGGCGACAGACTGGCCGCGGCAAGGCCGAGGACGAGCAACAGCATTCGCATGGACTTCTCACTCATTTGCGGACTTCGCAGGTCGCTCAGGCCGGCCTCACTGAATATCAGCAAATCCTAGTGGCCGGTCATTTTGACGATGATCGGAATGACCGCGATCATCAGCACCACCGGCAGGATGCAAACCACGACCGGCACCGACATCTTGGCCGGCAAGGCATGCGCCTTTTCCTCGGCCAGCGACATGCGCTTGTGGCGCATCTCGTCGGAAAAGACGCGCAGCGCCCCCGACAGGCTGGTGCCAAGCTCCTTGGACTGTTGCAGCAGCGTGGCGAAGGAGCGCACCTCGTCCAGGCTCAGGCGATCGGCGAGCGCCTTCAGTGCATCGTCGAGGCTGCGCCCGGCCCGCAGCTCCAGCGACACGAGCTGCAGATTCTGGCTGAGCGACGGGTAGGTCTTTGCGAGTTCCTTCGAGACGCGCTCGACGCCCGCTTCCATGCTCATGCCGGCATCCGAACAGACGATCATCAGGTCCATGAAATCGGGGAAGCCGTTGCGGTATTCGCGCATCTTTTCCCGTATCTTCTGGGTCAGCACCAGCCCTGGCAGGAAATAGCCGGCCACGCCCGACAGCACGACGAAGGCCCAGCGGCTGGTCATCGTGGCGTCGGGGCTGGCCATCCAGCGGTTGAGCACGAAGACGGCGAGCGCGATGCCCACCATCGCCGTGAAACGGATGAGAAAGAACATGCCGACGGCGCGCGGCTCCATGTAGCCCGCCTGGATGAGTTTCAAACGCAGGCGGGCGACGTTTTCGGGATCGCTCTTGGCGTAGAATTCCTGCGCCTTCTTCACCGCCTTCTCGCGAACGACGCCGGTATTCTTCTTCTGGACCGGTTCCGGCCTGGCGGCCACCGGACCGTCGTCGACCTTGAGCCTCCGCCTGACTTCGTTGCGATCGCCCTTTGCCACCACCATCGGCCAGGCAAAAGCGGCAGCGCCCACGGCCAGCAGCAGGACAGCCACCGGCATCAGCGAGGTCGGCGCGAGCGAGGCGAGGAATTCGACGACCTTCTGCATGTCAGAATTTGAAGTTCGACATTTTGAACATGATCAGATTGCCCAGCATCAGCCAGGTGACCGAGCCACCAACCATGTACCACGTCTTCGGCACGCCCCAGACGTCGCTGTAATATCCAGGCATGAATGCCATGATGGTCGTGAACAGCAGCGCCGGCACGGCCGTCAGGATATAGGCCGACAGACGGCCTTCGGTTGAAATGGCGCGCACCTTGCGGCGCAGCTTGCCGCGTTCGCGGATCGTCGTCGACAGTCCGTCGAGGATTTCGCGCAGATTGCCGCCAGAACTCGTCTGGATCGACACGGCGGTGACGAACAGCGGCAGATCCTCATGGCCGACCCTGTCGAACAGCGAATTCAGCGCCGAAACCAGATCCGAACCAAAGGTCACCTCATCGGCAATCACGCCGAACTCGGTGCCGATCGGGTCGGGCATTTCGCGCGACACCATGGCGATGGCCACCGGTACCGGATGGCCGGCCTTGAGGCCGCGCGTAATCAGTTCCAGCGCTTCCGGCAACTGCATGCCGAACCGCTTCAGCCTGCGCTTGCGCATTGAGCGCATCGCCATCACCGGCAGCACCGGCACCACCACGACAAACAGAATGGCGCCCATCAGCAGCGGCAAGCCATACCAGATGGCGGCAAGGGCCGCAGCCAGCGCCATCCCCGAAGTGATCATCAGGAACTTCGACAGCGGCATGATCATGCCCGACTGGGCGCGCAGGGCGCGAAAACGGTCAGGCGAGAACAGCGACGTGCCCGCATCGAGACCGCGCTCCTTGCGCAATTGGATCAGCACCTGTTCCTGGCTGATCCTGTTTTCCTGCAGCTTCATGCGCCGGTTGATGGCGGTGCGCCTGTCGCTGCGGCCGGCATAGAGCAGGTAAACGGCCTCGGCGATCATGATGCCGGTCAATGCAGCCCCGGCATAGACGACATAGATCGCGCTGAATCCGTCCAACACCTGGTTACTCCTGCGGCCGGCCGGGTTCGAAATAGCGCCCGGGAAACTCGATGCCCATGGCGCGCAGGTCCTCCAGGAAGCGCGGCCGGATCCCGGTCGCTTCGAAATGGCCGAGGATCGTGCCGTCGGCGTCCATGCCGGTGCGCACGAAGCGGAAGATCTCCTGCATCTGGATGACGTCGCCTTCCATGCCCGTCACCTCGGCGACGCTCGTCACCTTGCGCTTGCCGTCGGAGAGCCGGGTCAACTGGACGATGATGTCGATGGCGCTGGCGATCTGGCTGCGGATCGATTGCACCGTCATCGGCATGCCGGTCATGCCCAGCATCTGCTCGAGCCGCGAAATGGCATCGCGCGGCGTGTTGGCGTGAATGGTCGCCATCGACCCTTCGTGGCCGGTGTTCATGGCCTGCAGCATGTCGAAGGCCTCCTCGCCGCGGCACTCGCCGAGGATGACGCGATCGGGCCGCATGCGCAGCGCGTTCTTGACGAGATCGCGCTGCTTGAGCTCGCCATGGCCTTCGATGTTGGCGGGGCGCGTCTCCATGCGCGCGACATGCGGCTGCTGCAACTGAAGCTCCGCCGCGTCCTCTATGGTGATCAGCCGCTCGTCCTCGGGAATGAAGGCCGACAGCGCGTTGAGCATGGTCGTCTTGCCGGTGCCGGTGCCGCCCGAAATGATCGTCGTCTTGCGGGCATGTACTGCCGCAGCAAGCACTTCGGCCATGTTCTGGGTGATGGCGCCGAATTCGACCAGCCGGTGCAGGCCGAGCTTGTTCTTGGAAAATTTGCGGATCGACACCAGCGGCCCGTCGACCGCCACCGGACGGATGGCGGCGTTGAAACGCGAGCCATCCAGCATGCGGGCGTCGACCATCGGCTGCGATTCGTCGACGCGGCGGCCGACCGCGGCAACGATTTTGTTTATGATTCTAAGCAGATGCGCCTCATCCTTGAACGGAATGTGGACCTGCTGCAGCTTGCCCTTCTTTTCGACGAAGCAGTTCTGATGGCCGTTGATCAGGATATCGTTGATATCGGGGTCCTTGAGCAGCGGCTCGAGCGGGCCGAGCCCGACCATCTCGTCGACGATGTCGTCGACCAGGGCATCGAGTTCGACGGTGTTGATCGCCATCCGCTCTTCGCGCGTCTTTTCCGACACGAAATCATGCACCTGCCGGCGCATCTCGTCCCTGGGCAGCCGCTCCAGCGCGACAAGATTGATCTCCTCGAGCAGCAACCGGTGGATGCGCACGCGCGCATCCAGCACCTTGTTGGCACTCTTGCCCGGCACGGCTTCGGCTTTCGCCGGCAAGACCTTCCGGCTCGTCGGGATGACGACCGCGTGGTGCGCAACCGCCGTCGGCTCGGCGGAGCGCTGCGGACGCGCATCGCGGTTCTGCAAGGTGGAAAAGCGGCTGCTCATCCGGCCTTCCTCTTCAAAAGGCTCTTGCCGAAGCCGAACAGCGATTTCGATTTGCCCGGCGCCGCCGCCACTTCCTCCGGAAGGATGATCCTCTTGAGGTCGTTGACGACGTTGGCATTGGCATCGATCTCGTGCAGCGGCACGCCGCGATCGACAGCCTCGCGCACCAGCCGGTAATTGTTGGCGATGCCGCCGACGAAATGCTCGCCGAGGATTTCCTGGACGTCCGCCTGCTTGATGCCGCTGTCAAACATCTTCTGCTCGAAACGGTTGACGATGACGTTCGGCTTCACTTCCTTGCCGGCGGTCTCGTAGACCGCCTGGATCAGGCGTTGCGTGTGGCGCAGGCACGGTACCGTCATTTCGGCGACGATGTAGAGCTTGTTGGAGCCGAGCAGCACCGTCTCCGTCCACGGAAACCAGGTGCGCGGCATGTCGATGACGACATTGTCGAAATAGGCCGAGACGAGGTCCAGCATCCGCACCACGACGTCGGTCTTGAACGAGCGCATCTCCGCCGGCTGCGTCGGTGCGGCCAGAACACAAAGTCCGCTGGCATGCTTCGACAGCATCACGTCGAGCAATTGCCTGTCGAGACGCTCCGGCTGGTTCTCGATTTCGGTGATGTCGAAACGTGGCTCCAGGTCGAGATATTCGGCGCAGGCGCCCTGCTGGAAATTGAGGTCCACCACGCAGGTCGAGGCGCCGCGCGTCACTGAATGATGCAGTTGGAACGCGGTCTGCAAAGCCAGCGTCGTGGTGCCGACGCCGCCTGCCGCGGGCATGAAGGTATAGATCTGCGACTCGGTGTTTTCCTCGCGCCCCGGCCCTTGCAGCGCACGCACCACCGAACGTACGAGATCGGCCGTGGTGATCGGCTTGACCAGGAAATCCGCGACCTTGAGCTGCACGAGGATGCGCGCGGCGGCGGCGTTGAATTCCTGGGTGACGACCACGACCGGCGCCTTGCCTTCCAGCCGACGCATGACGCGTTGCAGCGCATCGATCTCCTCAAGCTTCGCTGCGTCCATATCGACGATGATCGCGCCGAGATCGGCCTCCTGGACCTCGCCGCGAAGTTCGGTGATGTTCTTTTCCACCGTCGAGAGCTGGATGATCTCCGAGGCGGCAAACGCCGTCCGCGTGTCCTGCGCGAAGGTTCTGTCCGTCGATATGAGCAGGATTTTCCTGGTCTTGATGCCGTTTGCCATTACTTGTCAGCCTGTGATCTCGGATCAATTGTCGGCGCTGGCTTGCGATGCCTTGGCGCTGGCCGCCTGCTCGGCGGTGGCGGGTTCCGTGCTGCCGCGCTGGGCAGGCACGAGAAGCCTGGTGTTCTGGACGCCGTATTTCCAGGGATCGACCATCTGCATGACGGTGTTGGCGGCCTGGGCCTCCCCGGCGCCGCTCGTCACGCCTTCGCTGCGCACATAGTCGTCACTCGTGCATCCGGCGGTGAAGCCGGCAAGCAGCAAGGCGACGCTCGAGCTCAAGACCAGACGCATGGCTTCAGTCCTTCGGCAGGTCGAGGAAATGCCCGACTTTGGTGGCGGGAGCGGCACGCGCGGCGCTGCCGTCAGCCAGCGCCAGCGCGCGATTGGTATCCGACGCCCTCACCTCCTCGGTGTTGTTGAGAAAATAGTCGACATTGCTGGCAGGCTGCGTGCCATCGGTCGGCTCGGCCATTTTCTTCGATGGATCCACCGGCTTGACCAGGTAAGGCGTGACGATGATCACCAGGTCCGTCTCGCGCCGCTGGTAGGATTTCGACGAGAACAGGGCCCCGAGCACAGGCATCTTGCCGAGGCCCGGTATGCGCGAGGTGGTGATGTCGTTCTGCGACTGCAGCAGCCCCGCGATCATGAAGCTCTGGCCGTTCTTCAGGTCGACCGACGTCCTGGCGCGGCGCACGATGAAGCCGGGCACCGAGATGCTGCCGATATTGTAGGAAGCCGACGCGTCGATCGAGGAGACTTCCGGCGCGATGTCGAGGCTGACCAGCCCGTCCTTCAGAACGGTGGGCGTGAAATCCAGGCTGACGCCGTACTTCTTGTAGCTGACGGAAATCTTGCCGTTGTCTTCGGAAACCGGGATCGGAAACTCGCCGCCGGCCAGGAAGCTCGCCGTCTCGCCGGACCGGGCGATCAGGTTCGGCTCGGCCAGCCGACGAGCCAGGCCGCGCTCTTCCAGTGCTTTGATGGCGATGTCGATGGAAACGCCGTTCGACAGAAGCCTGCCGATGATCTCGCCGGTCCCCGCCGGCTCAATGGTGCCGGGAGCAATCGTAACGTCGCGTCCGCCCATACCATAAGCGAAATTGGCGCTGTATTTGGCGCCGAGGTCCTGTCCGGCCTGACGATTGATCTCGACGAAGCGGACATTGAGCTGGACCTGCTGCGAGGACGAGATGTTGACCGAATTGATCACCTCCTCATTGCCGGAGAAGCGGGTGGCGATCTTGTTGGCCTTTTCGGCGGCGACCGCGTCATCCGCCTCGCCCGACAGCACGACACGGCCATTGGCGGAGCCGACCTTGATCTTGGCGTCGGGCACGCTGGCGCGGATCGTGTCGGCCAACTGGTCGGTATCGAGCGTCACTTCGATGTCTACGGTGCCGACGAGCTGCTTGTTCTCGTCGAACAGGGCAATGCCGGTGGTGCCGAGATTATTGCCCAGCACATAGAAGGATTTGTCGGTCAGCGGGTTGACGTTGGCGATCTCCGGATCGCCGATGACGATCTGGTAGAAGGCCGCGCTCGTCATGATCGTCTTTGGCTTGCCCTTGGCGACCTTGATCGAGGCGTTCTTGGTCGCCGAGACATAGACGATGTCGTTGTCCGCCCTGGCCGGGCCGGCGAAGATGCCGGCCGCCGCCATCGTCACCGCCATCGCCATCGCCTGCGCGACGTGCAACCGGCCTGTCATTCGATATTGAAGTTGCCTGAACATTGTTCCCGTCCCGTCCGGTCCCCACCGGTCCTGCTCTGGTTCCACTCAGGAACCTGATATTCCTATTTCTGGTCCCGCGCAGGAACCTGATATTCCTCGGCCGTCGTTCCACGCGTCACGATGACCGTCTTGAATTTCGGCTTCTCAGGCTCCTTTGCCATGGCGTCGAACAGCGAGCCGGCCGCGGCCTGCGCCTTGCCCGCCACCGATCCGCCAAAGGAGGAGATGGTGGTGACACCGTCCTTGCCGTCGCCGCCCTCGCTGGCGGAGCGAAGCGACAGCGACAGCGTGCCGACAGTGCGGGCCAGCGCCACTTTCTGCGCGCCTTCGGTGGTCACCTCGATGGTTATGGAATTGGCCACCTGCGGGGTTGTTTGGCGCTCGTCGGCGCCCTGCCCGACGCTCAGCACCTTCGCGTCGGCAACGACGATCTCGGAGGTGATGGTCGAGCCGGCGGCGCCTTGCGCATTCTTGGCCACTTCCTGGATTTCACCGGCATCGCGCGTCAGCACGACATCCACCCGGTCGCCCGGCGTGACGAAGCCGCCGACGCCCGCGATCTCGTCGGTGCGGATGGTGACGGCCCGCATGCCGGGCGTCAGCATGTTGGAGAGCGTGGCGCGGCCATTCGGGCCGGATAGCTTGGTAAGCAGCACCGGTTCATTGACCTCGATCGGCGACAGCACCACGCGGCTGCCGTCCCCAAGCAGTCCATCGATGGTGGCGAAGGCGCCCTGCGGCAGCGAATCCTGCGGCCAGGGGATTTCGTTGAGTTTCGTGCGGTCGAGATCCATGCCGTACCGCAACGGTGCATTCGCCACCACGATTGTCTTGAATTCAACCCTGGGTGCGGCCGGAGCGGTGATCGACGCGGTTTTCTCCTCGGCGTCGGCCCTGGCCTGGCGCTTGACCCAGAAATCGGCGGCAAAGATCGAAATCGCGCCGAAAACGGCGGCGATGCCGATCATCGTTATGGCCTTGCCCCTCACGCCCAAACCCCTGATGCCCGTAGTTTCTTGTTATGTTGGCTCACGCTAGGCGGCATTGTTAAAGAATCAGGAATCTTCTCGCTGGCTATCCGCCCGATTTCCGCCGGCTTGGTTATCGAATGGTTTTAGGATAAGAGGGGGTTAATCCCCGAACGTAACAGGAACCTCCGTCGCTTGGCGCTGAAAAGCGTGGCAGTATCGGCGGGTGATTCGCAGCTTGGGCTCTATGGCAGGCATGGACGACAACAACGATCTTTTCGGCAATCTGGAGAAGCAGCCGCAACCGGTTCGCACACCGGCGCGTCCGGCCGATCCGCTGGTGCAGGCGGCAGCCAAGCGTCCGGCGGCCGCGTCTCGTGACGGCTCAGAGGGCTACAGCGCCGCCGATATCGAGGTACTCGAAGGCCTGGAGCCGGTGCGGCGCCGTCCGGGCATGTATATTGGCGGCACCGACGACAAGGCCATGCACCATCTGTTCGCCGAGGTTATCGACAACTCGATGGACGAGGCGGTTGCCGGCCATGCCACATTCATCGATGTCGAGCTTTCGGCTGACGGCTTTCTCACCGTCACCGACAATGGCCGCGGCATTCCCGTCGATCCGCATCCGAAGTTCAAGAAGCCGGCGCTCGAAGTGATCATGACGACACTGCATTCGGGCGGCAAGTTCGATAGCAAGGTCTATGAAACCTCGGGCGGCCTGCACGGCGTCGGCGTCTCCGTGGTCAACGCACTGTCGGATCATCTCGAAGTCGAAGTCGCGCGCGGACGGCAACTTTACCGGCAGCGCTTCTCGCGCGGCATCCCGGTCAGCGGCCTCGAGCACCTTGGCGAAGTTCACAACCGGCGCGGCACCAGGACCCGCTTCCATCCCGACGAGCAGATTTTCGGCAAGGGCGCCGCGTTCGAGCCAGCGCGGCTCTACCGCATGACACGCTCGAAGGCCTATCTGTTCGGCGGCGTCGAAATCCGATGGACCTGCGATCCTTCGCTGATCAAGGAAAAGGACACCACTCCGGCCAAGGCCGAATTCCATTTTCCCGGCGGCCTCAAGGACTATCTGAAAGCGTCGCTCGGCGACGAATTCCAGGTAACGCGCGAAATCTTCGCCGGCAAGAGCGACAGGCAAGGCGGCCATGGCTCGCTGGAATGGGCGGTGACCTGGTTCGGCGGCGACGGCTTCATCAACTCCTACTGCAACACCATCCCGACCGGCGAAGGTGGCACCCACGAGGCGGGCTTCCGCAACGTCTTGACGCGCGGCCTGCGCGCCTATGCCGACCTCGTCGGCAACAAGCGCGCCTCGATCGTCACGTCGGAGGATGTCATGATCTCGGCGGCGGGCATGCTGTCGGTGTTCATCCGCGAGCCTGAATTCGTCGGCCAGACCAAGGACAGGCTGGCGACGATCGAGGCGATCCGCATCGTCGAGACGGCGATTCGCGACCCTTTCGACCATTGGCTGGCCGACAATCCGCAGGAAGCCTCGAAGCTGCTCGAATGGGTGATTGCGCGCGCCGACGAGCGGGTACGACGACGCCAGGAAAAGGAAGTGTCGCGCAAGAGCGCGGTGCGCAAGCTGCGCCTGCCGGGCAAACTTGCCGATTGCACGCAGAATGCGGCCGCCGGCGCCGAACTCTTCATCGTCGAAGGCGATTCGGCCGGCGGCTCGGCCAAGCAGGCTCGTGACCGCGCCAGCCAGGCGGTGCTGCCGCTGCGCGGCAAGATTCTCAACGTCGCCAGCGCCGGCAACGACAAGCTGGCCGCCAACCAGCAGATTTCCGATCTGATCCAGGCGCTTGGTTGCGGCACGCGGTCGAAATACCGCGACGAGGATCTTCGCTACGACCGCGTCATCATCATGACCGACGCCGACGTCGACGGCGCTCACATCGCCTCGCTGCTGATCACCTTCTTCTACCAGGAGATGCCGAACCTGGTTCGCGGCGGACATCTCTATCTGGCGGTGCCGCCGCTCTACTCGATCCGGCAGGGCGGCAAGGTCGCCTATGCGCGTGACGACGCGCACAAGGACGAATTGCTGCGCACCGAGTTCACCGGGCGCGGCAAGGTCGAGATCGGTCGCTTCAAGGGCCTGGGCGAAATGATGGCCGCGCAGCTCAAGGAGACCACAATGGACCCGAGGAAGCGTACGCTGCTCCGGGTCGATGTGATCGATGCCGAGGCCGCCACCAAGGACGCGATCGATGCGCTGATGGGCACCAAGCCGGAGGCTCGTTTCCGGTTCATCCAGGAACGCGCCGAATTCGCGGAAACGGAAGTGCTGGATATCTGAGCGCAGGCCGGTCGATCAAGGCTTGCGGAGACGCGCGTGTGAGCTGGCAACGGCTGAAAGGCTATTTCGAAGCGGGTCTTGCCGGGCTGACACAGCCGACCCGGTCGGACTGGATCTTCGCCTTGCGCACGGTCTCGGCCGGCCTGATCGCGCTTATGGCCGCCTACGCCCTCAAGCTCGATCACCCGCAATGGGCGATGATGACGGTGTTCATCGTTGCCCAGCCGGTCGCCGGCATGGTGTTGGCGAAAGGCTTTTATCGGTTGCTCGGCACGCTGGCGGGCGGTGTTGCCGCAATTGCCATCACCACTGTCTTCGGCACGAATCCCTGGGTGCTGGTGACGGTGCTTGCCCTATGGATCGGCCTCTGCACCTTCGTCTCGTCGCTGCTGCGTAACCCGGAAGCCTACGGGGCGGCGCTGGCCGGCTACACCGCCATGATCATCGGCTTGCCGGCGTTTGGCCAGCCGCATCTCGTCGTCGACCTCGCGGTCGCGCGCTGTGCCGAGATCGTACTCGGCATTGTCTGCGCCGGCCTGACCAGTCGGCTGATCCTGCCCAAATTGGCCAGCGAGGCCATCATCTCGCGGCTGAAGCGCTGCATTCTCGACCTTGCCACCTATGCCGGCGGCGCCTTTTCCGGCGGCGACACGGCAATGCTTTCCGGCCTGCATCGGAAGCTGGTCGCCGACACCCAGACGCTCGCCGAGATGCGCGCCTATGCCAGGCTGGAGGCCCCGAGCTTCGCGCCGCGCGCCCATCCGGTCCGGCGCACCATTGGACAACTGCTTTCAGCCCTGTCCGCGGCCCGCGCGCTGCATTCACACGCCGCACCGAAGAACGCGGCGCTCATTCCGGTGCGCTCGGAGCTGCAAGCCCTCGTCACTGAAATGGCGGCGACGCCGGGCGCGCTCGACGATACGGCGCCCTGGCTGGCACGGCTCGACGCGATCGGCGCCAAAGCGAAGCAAATGCCCGACGCCTTGGCCGACCAGGACGGCGACAGGGTCGGCACCGTCACCCGGCTCACGATCGCCGCCGATTTCGCCGAAGCGCTGAAGCAGACGCTGCGCGGTCTCGATGCCTTGCGTGCGCCCGTCACGCGGCCTTCACGCGAACGCAGCCCCCCGGCGCTGGTTGTACATCGCGACTATCACGGGGCGAGCCGCAACGCGGTCCGCGCGGCACTTGCAACGCTGCTGGTCGCCGCTTTCTGGCTGACGACGAGATGGTCGGAAGCCGCCGGCACGGTCATTCTGGTTGCCGTCGTGTCGAGCTTGTTTGCCGCCCGCCCCGATCCGGTGCGGGTAGCCTGGGGGTTCTTCCAGGGAACGCTGTTGGCTCTGCCCTTTGCCTTTCTCGTCGGCCAGATCGCGCTTCCCGTTTTTCCTGGTTTCGGCTGGTTCATGCTGTTCGTCGTACCGATCCTGGTGCCGGCGGCGCTCGCCATGGCCAATCCCCGCTATGTCGGCGTGGCGACGGCCTTCGCCATCAATTTTCTTGCTTTCCTCAGCCCGCACCAGGCGATGACCTACGACCCGGGCCCGTTCTTCGCCGGCTCGGCCTCGATCCTGGTCGGCATCCTTTTGGCAATCGGCGTCTTCATCATCGTGCTGCCCGCCGACCCATGGCTCGCGGCGCACCGCATCGTGCGGGCCATGCGCGAGGATCTGGCGCGGCTTTGCCTGCACGAGCGCGTGCCGAGGCGTTCGGCCTTCGAGAGCCTCGCCTATGACCGCATCAACCAATTGATGCCGCTGGTGCAGACCAGCGGCAGGAAGGGTGAAGCGGTTCTGGGCGGCAGTGTCGCCGCCGTCACCGTCGGTCTGGAGATCCTGCGGCTGCGTGCCGCGCAGCAGGCGCACGCGGTTCCGGCCGAGACGACGCTTTCGATCGCCAACTTCCTGCGTGGACTGGCACGCGAACTGCTCTTCCGCGCCCCGGGCGACCCGCAGACAGCCACCATTGCCGTCGCCCGGCAGTATGCCGCCGGCATCGCTCAGCGAAACGCCACTGGTGAAATGCTCCAGATTGCGGCGTCACTACGGATTGTCGCGGCGGCGATGGAGGATTTCCCGGATTTTTTTGCCAGGGATAAAGGCTAAGTTAAGCGGCTGCGATCGCCAGCGCATGGCCGCGCGCATTTTCACGCAACGCAGCGAGATGGATCGACTTGATCAGCGCGGCGAGATCGCCTTCCGCGGACTGTCCGCCCAATTCCTTCAGCATCAGCCAGCTGACTTCCTGCACGCCGGCGACGCGCTTGCCGTTGGCGACCTCTCGCCAGATTTTCAGCGCGCGCAAGATGACCGCGTGCGTGGCGGCAGCCAGGCCGGCACTGCGGAACAGCGCCTGCAAGGCCACGTCGTGTCCGCCGGCCAGCAGCGCCCTCACTCTTTGGGCGGACTGCTGGCTGAGCGCGACCAGCGCCGAGCCGAAGAAGTCGACCTTGCCATGCGCGATGGTGCGGATGACGAAGCTCGCGGTGAGATCGCCGCGTAGCCTGAGATGCTCGATCAGTGCTGCATGTTCTTCCTGGCGCGTGCCCTCGATCAGCGTCACGCAGGCCTTAACGCAGGCGTCGCGCATGACGCGGTCGGCCCGGGCGGCTCCCATCAAGGCCATGACCAGCGGCGAGGTCTTGAGCATCTCACCGAGCTTGACGAGCAGCATGTGCCGGCAGTCGGCAGGCAGGCGTGCATCCGATATAAGCGCCTCGCGCACCAGCGGCAGATGGCCGTGGCGCTCGGCCATGCGGCGGAAACTCAACGAAGCGATATCGGCGCCGCTGTTGGCCAAAAGCACGGCGCAGGCCTCCGCCTCGCCGACCTCTGCGATAGCCGCCGACAGCGCCATCGAGACCAATGGCCGATCGGCGATCAGTTTTTGCGTCGCCTTCGGACCTGAAGCCACGCGATTGATCAGGTCTGCGTCGGTAAGCAGTGGCGATCGCGTCAGCACGACGCCAGCGACTTCCGGCTGGTCGCAGGCAAGCGCGCTGATGATCTGTGGCGGTGCGTGATGACTCATGGACAACGCCTCGGCCATCGCCAGCCGCACCTTCGACGATGCATCGTCGAGCAGCAAGGTCAGCGCCGCTTCGGCGGCGCAGCGGTCCTCGAAAGCCAATTCGGCATCGACATAGGCGCGGGCCAGCGCGCTTGCCGCCGCGGCGCGCTCCGACACCCTGGCCGTGTAGATCCATTTCAGGAAATGCGAGACAACAACCATACCGCCTGCTTACGCCCCTTGCCGGAAGGTTTCCGACCCCGTGCCGGACGTTAGGACGAATTGGTTTATGAAGCGTTCACCATGTTCGTTAACTGGCTTGCGAGCGCTGGACACAGCGCCTATCAACCGTCCAGCAGCGGAGGAGACCGAAAATGGCTGGGCTTTATCTCGAGGAGTTCGTCGTCGGCCATGTCTTCCAGCACACGCTGCGCAAGACCGTCACCGAGAGCGACAACATGATGTTCTCGGTGATGACGCTGAACCCGCAGCCGCTGCATATCGACTTCGATTTCGCCGCCAGGAGCGAATGGGGCAAGCCGCTGGTCAACTCGCTGTTCACGCTCGGCCTGATGATCGGCATTTCGGTCAACGACATCACCGTCGGTACGACTGTCGCCAATCTCGGCATGAAGGAAACGGTGTTTCCGCATCCGGTCTTCCATGGCGACACCATCCGCGTCGAGACCACTGTCGTCTCGGTGCGCGAATCCAGGTCGAAGCCCGATCGCGGCATCGTCGAGTTCGAACATCGGGCCTATAACCAGAACGGCGACCTCGTCGCCAAATGCACGAGACACGCCATGATGCTGAAGAAGATAGCCTGATGCGTTCGCTGCTGTTCGTTCCCGGCGATTCCGAGAGAAAGCTGGAGAAGGGCTTTGGCGCCGGCGCCGACGTGCTCATTGTCGATCTCGAGGATTCGGTGGCGCCCCACAACAAGGCATCGGCGCGAAAGATCGCGGCGCGATTCATCGTCAACCACCGGGCGCAAACACGATCGGCGATCTACGTCAGGGTCAACGACCTGTCGACCGGACTGACGGACGACGACCTTGCGGCGCTCATTCCGGCAACGCCCGACGGCGTCATACTGCCCAAATCGGCTGGCGGCCAGGATGTCCAGCACCTCTCGGCAAAGCTCAGGCTGCGCGAAGCGGAGAACGGCCTGGCCGACGGCGCGACAAAAATCCTGCCGATCATTACCGAAACACCGGCGGCCGTGCTGGCAGCGGCGAGCTACGCCGGGGCAAGCGCGCGGCTTGCCGGGCTGACCTGGGGCGCGGAAGACCTGTCGGCGGCGATCGGCGCGCGCACCACCCGCGACCAGCATGGCCGTTACACCGAAATATTCCGCTTCGCTCGCGCCATGACCATTCTCGCCGCCGGCGCGGCGGAAGTCGCGGCGATCGACACCGTCTTCCCGAATTTCCGCGATATGGCGGCCTTCGAGGCCGAATGCAGGGAGGCCGAACGTGACGGCTTCACCGGCAAGATGGCGATCCACCCTGATCAGGTGCCGGTCATAAACGCCGCCTTCACGCCCTCGGTGGAAGCGGTGCAAAAATCGGCGGCAATTGTCGCGGCATTCCAGGCGGCGGGAAATCCCGGCGTCGTCGGCATCGACGGCAAGATGTATGACCGGCCGCATCTGCGGCTGGCCGAGCGGCTTCTGGCACGCGCCCGGGCAGCCGGAATCTCCGCCTGACCGCTACCAGACCAACGGGATCAGGCGGTAGCGGACATGGGCCGCATAGTCGTCATAGCCGCGCAGGCCGGTGCGAAGCGTTTTTTCCTCGATGAATGTGCGGATGGCCAAGAGAACGATGAACACGACGACCAGTGCCAGCCCCCACCAGGAGCCGAGCAGGAGAGCCGTGCCGGCAAAGAAGAGGATGGCGCCGGCATACATGGGATGGCGCACATAGCTATAGGGACCCGTTGTGATCACTTGCTGTCCGCGCTCCGCCTGGATCTTCACGACGGGCGCCGCGAAGCTATTCTCCAGCATCGTCAGATAGCTGATCCATAGTCCGACCAGCAGAACCAGCGCACCGATCGCCTGTACCCAGACCGGAACGACGGACCAGCCGAAGCGGTAGTCGAAACCCATGAAGGCCAGCCAGGCAAATATGCCGAGCAGGAGTATGCTCAACAGAACCTTGTCGGCCGCGGTCTGGTCCTTCTGGATGGGAGAGCTCAGCCGTTCGTTCATCAGCCCGGGATCGCGCCGGGCCAGCGTCACGCCAAGGGTCAGGCTCAGCCCGGTCATCACCGCCAGATATACCCAGGCTCCCGGCCAGGTCAGCGTACCCGCTGTCAGGAAAAGCAGCGCGCCCATTGCGCCGAACCACACGAACGTCTGGAGGATCAATCTCGAGACCATGATCAACCTTCCATGATATTTGCCGTCGGCATTTACCAGCAACAGACTACCGCCGACCCTCAGCGGACTATCGCCCATCCCGCGCCTGGACGAAACGGTCCTGGTGTGCAGAAGGTTTCGTCATGCCGCGTCATCAAGCTCAGGGCGCGTCGTGATGACGGCTCGCCGTCAGGAAAGCACAGTGACTGGGCCCCCTTGCGGGCTAATCCTTGCCCCAACGCGGCCGGCGCATCGAAAACACTTCGTTGACGCTGGCATAATCCATGTAGCCGAGGCGAGCGACATTGCCGGCCTTGCTGATATCGAACAGGCCGTCTTTCAGGTAGGCATCGTCAATATGCACGCCGATCACTTCGCCGGCCACGACGACGGCGCTGGTCGGCGTTCCGTCCAGGGCCTTTGGCCGGAACACTTCGGTCACCTTGCATTCGAGTGCGGCGGGTGCGGCCGCCACGCGCGGCGGCGCGACAAGACGCGACGGCGCCATGGCGAGATCGGCATAAACGAACTCGTTGACGCCGCGCGGCGCGTCGACCGACGTCCGGTTCATCTTCTCGGCGAGATCGCGGCCGACCAGATTGGCGACGAACTCGCTGGTCTCCTGGGCGAAGGAGGCGCTGTCCTTCTCGCCCTCGGAGGAAAACCAGACGATGAAGGGCCTTGTCGAAACGGCATTGAAGAAGGAATAGGGCGCGAGGTTGATCTCGCCGGCCCCGTTCAGGGTCGAGATCCAGCCGATCGGGCGCGGCGCCACGATCGCCTTCGACGGATCGTGCGGCAGTCCGTGCCCCTTTGACGGCTCGTAGAACACTTAGCCCGCCCAGGGCCCGGCATAGTCCGCATAAAGCTTTGCCGGATCGGGGCGCGGCCGCTCCGGCGCCGGGCCGCCATAGGAGCCGATATGGACGAAGCCGATTACGCGCTCTTGCGGCGCCAGCCCCAAGATCGCCCTGCCCTCCGGCACGTCCGAATACCAGTTGCTGATCATGTTGGTGCCATAGCCCAGTGCGTTGGCGGCAATCATCAGGTTCATCGCCGCCATGCCGCCGGACAGGAACATCTCCCATTGCGGGATTTTTGGATTTTCCTTCGGCACCGACACGACGCCGATCACCAGCGGCGCGCGCGAGAAGCGCGCCAGCTCCTGGTTGCGGCGGCCATCCGGTAAAGGTCCCTCCCGCTGTTCGGCAAGGGCCGCCAGCTTCCTGCCGATCTCGATGCGGGCATCGCCGCGATAAAGAATGAAGCGCCAGGGCTCGAGCCGGCCATGATCGGGCACGCGCGTGGCGGCGGCGATCATCGTGGCGATCTCGGCGTCGCCGGGCGCGGGCTCCTTCAACTCCGGTATCGGCGCTGAATTGCGGGTCAGCAGGAAGTCGATGATCGGGGACGCCATGGGCGCAAGTCTCCTAAGTTCGATTTTGAGCTGAAGCGCGCCATGGGAATGCGGGGCGGCTCGGGCATCGACGCGGGCGCGCCAGGCTGGAGAGTCGTATCGGTCGGACTCTTAAGCCTTGAAATTGCCACCGCCATGGGCTTCAACGCAAGGCATGTTTGAGGGGACTTTGCGTCTTTTCCTGATCTGGGTCTGCACCCTGCTGCTCATGGCGCCGGTTTCCTTTGCCGTGGCGCAGAATGTGGATGGCGTCAGCGACCTGAAGCTTCCCGGAATTTCGAGCTACGCGACGCCGAAAGGCGAGACATCGCTGGCGCTTGGTGGCGGCGGCGCCATCACCTTGTCCGCGCAATTGACCGACAAGGGAGGCGATATCACTCGCGGTATCGTCTGGCGCGTCTTCAAGCCGGAGGCCGTCAACGGCAAATTGCCGATGGTGGCTTCCGCCCATGGCGGCACGGCGGTCTTCCAGCTCGAACCCGGCAGCTATCTGGTTCACGCTTCCTACGGCCGGGCCGGTGCCACCAAGCGCATCACCGTCGGCAAGGACGCCAAGCGCGAGAGCCTCGTGCTCGATGCCGGCGGCCTGAAGCTCGATGCCGTCCTTTCGGGAGGGGCGCGCATCCCGCCAAAGAAGCTGCGCTTCTCGATCTATGAGGGCAATGCCGAACCCAATGGCGATCGCGCGCTGATCATTCCCGACGTCGAGCCCAACAGCGTCGTGCGTCTCAATGCCGGCATCTACCACGTGGTCTCGACCTATGGCGCGGTCAATGCCGTCATCCGCTCCGACATCCGCGTCGAGGCCGGCAAGCTGACCGAAGCCACCGTCGAGCATCACGCCGCCGAGATTACCTTGAAGCTGGTGCGTGAAGCGGGCGGCGAAGCGATCGCCGACACGTCGTGGTCGCTGCTCAACGAATCCGGCGATCCGATCAAGGAAACCGTCGGCGCCTTCGCCTCCATGGTGCTGGCCGAAGGCGACTACACGATCATCGCCAAGAACCGCGACCGGATCTACCAAAAGGATTTCACTGTCGTGGCCGGACAGAACCAGGAAATCGAGGTTCTCGCGACGGAAGCCGCCGCGATGGATCCGGAAGAAGGCGCGGATTAGTCAAAACCCCGGGTAAGCCTGAGGCGGTTCCCTTCGGATCGTCGACGAAATGGACCTAGGCCGCCAGCTTGGCCCGTGCCGGCAGGAATGGAATCCGGCGGCGAGGCACCGGCGGCGCCAGATCGAAGACGCCTTTATAGAGGCGCTCGAGCAGCGCCTTGCGGTCGCGCACGGGCTCCAGTTCGTTCCAGTTCAGCACATCGCCGACACGCACGTCGATCGACTTGCCGGAAAGCCGGGCGAACTCGTGGATAAGCAACGAAATGCGCAGCGTCAGCGATGCCTTGCCGACGAACTTCGCCACGCGCCCGTCGCGCTCGGCCATGTTCATGGGGCCGCTGACCAGATGGAACAGCCTGCCGTTCTGGCCGGAGAAATGCATCGGCACTACGGAAGCCTTGGCATCCTGCACGAGACGGGCCGGAAACATCTTCCATGGCAGATCGCGTGCCTGGCCAAAACCTTTCGGCGCGGTGGCGACGCCGCCGGCCGGAAACACCACGATGGTGACACGTTCTTTCAAGAGCCGCACAGCCTCGTGACGCACCGCCATGTTGTTCTTCAGAGCGTCCTTGGTCTCGGAAAAGTCGATCGGCAGCGAGTAGGGCTCCATCTCGCTGATCTTGAGCAGATCCTTGTGGATCATGACCCGGAACGGCCGCCCAAGCTGCTCGGCCAGCGACAGCGCGGCAATGCCGTCGCCGATGCCGAAGGGATGATTGGCGACGATCACCAGCGGCGTGTCGGGCAGGTTCTTCGGGGGCCATTGGTCGGGGGTTCGCACCCGCACGTCGATCAATTCGAGCATGCGACTGAACACGCGCTCGCCGGTCGGGACCACCTGGCGGCGCCAAAAATCATAAAGCGCTGCAAACCGATCGCGTCCGGACAGGCCTTCGATGGAATGGATGACCCACCGCGTCAGGACCGGCTGTCGTGGATTGGCATAGGAAAGCTCGGGAAACGGTTTTTCGCGCATTTTCAGCTTGAGCATGAGGGCTTGTTACAAGACTGCCGTGACAAGGATGTGAAAACGGCGGGATGTGAGAACGGCGGGGTATAAAAATGGCGGTGGACTGCTCCACCGCCATTTCGGCTTCAAATACTGTCTGATCAGGCGGCGCGTTGGCGCCGGCGATCGGGCGTGATCGCTTCTTCGGTCAGCTGCGCGACCGCTTGGGCGAGACCCAGCGACTCCTGGTCGCGCGATCCGAGGCGGCGCATGTTGACCGTCTGCTCTTCCGCCTCGCGCTTGCCGCAGACGAGGATGACCGGAACCTTGGCTAGGCTGTGCTCGCGGACCTTATAGTTGATCTTCTCGTTGCGCAGATCCGCCTCGGCGGACAAGCCCGCGGCTTTCAGCTTCGCCACCACTTCGTTCGCATAGCCGTCGGCGTCCGAAGTGATCGTCGCCACCACTACCTGCAGCGGCGCGAACCACAGCGGGAAATGGCCGGAATAGTTCTCGATCAGGATGCCGAGGAAGCGCTCCATCGAGCCGCAGATGGCACGGTGCACCATGACAGGCTGTTTCTTCTCGGAATCCGAGCCGATGTAGAAGGCACCGAAACGCTCCGGCAGGTTGAAGTCGACCTGCGTGGTGCCGCATTGCCATTCGCGGCCGATGGCATCCTTCAGCACATATTCGAACTTCGGCCCGTAGAAGGCGCCCTCGCCAGGATTGATCGAGGTCTTGATGCGGTTGCCCGATCGCGTTCTGATCGTCTCCAGCACGCCGCTCATGATCGCTTCGGCGTGATCCCAGGCTTCGTCGGTGCCGACGCGCTTGTCCGGCCGGGTCGACAGCTTCACGCTGATTTCGTCGAAGCCGAAATCAGCGTAGGTCGACAGAATCAGATCGTTGATACGCAGGCACTCCGACGCCAGTTGCTCCTCGGTGCAGAAAATATGCGCGTCATCCTGCGTGAAGCCGCGCACGCGCATCAGCCCGTGTAGCGCGCCCGACGGCTCATAGCGATGCACATTGCCGAATTCCGCAAGCTTTACCGGCAGGTCGCGATAGGATTTCAACCCGTGCTTGAATATCTGCACATGGCCAGGACAGTTCATCGGCTTCAGCGCGAACACGCGGTCGTCATCGGTGTCGTCGCCGGCAACCGTGACCTTGAACATGGCGTCGCGGTACCAGCCCCAATGGCCCGACGTCTCCCACAGGCTCTTGTCGAGCACCTGCGGTGCGTTGACCTCCTGGTAGCCCTGCTCGTCGAGGCGGCGGCGCATGTAGTTGACCAGGTTCTGGAACATCTTCCAGCCCTTGGCATGCCAGAAGACGACACCGGGCCCCTCTTCCTGGAAATGGAACAAATCCATCTCGCGGCCGAGCTTCCTGTGGTCGCGCTTTTCGGCTTCCTCCAGCATTGTCTGGTAGGCGTCGAGCTGCGCCTGATCAGCCCACGCCGTGCCGTAGATGCGCGTCAGCATCGGGTTGTTCGAATCTCCGCGCCAATAGGCGCCCGCCACCTTCATCAGCTTGAAGGCATTGCCGATCTGCCCGGTCGAGGCCATATGTGGACCGCGGCAAAGGTCGAACCAGTCGCCTTGCGCGTAGATCTTGAGATCCTGATCGTCAGGAATGGCGTCGATCAGTTCCAGCTTGTAGCGCTCGCCCTTGTCGGCAAAGACCTTTTTGGCCTTGTCGCGCGACCAGACTTCCTTCGTGAACGGCTTGTTGCGCGCAATGATCTCGCGCATCTTCTTCTCGATCACCGGGAAGTCGTCCGGAGTGAACGGCTCGTTGCGGGCGAAGTCGTAGTAGAATCCGTTCTCGATCACCGGCCCGATGGTCACCTGCGTTCCCGGCCATATCTCCTGCACGGCCTCCGCCAGCACATGTGCCGCGTCATGGCGGATGAGTTCCAGCGCGCGCGGATCGTCGCGGGTGATGATCTCGATCTTGCCGGACTTGCCGAGCGGATCGGAGAGATCGCGCACGGTACCGTCGATGGCATAGGCCACGGCCTTCTTGGCCAGCGACTTGGAGATCGATTCGGCAAGGCCTGCACCGGTCATCGCCGCATCGTAGTCGCGCACGGAGCCATCGGGAAATGTCAGGGAAACGGCATTCAGCATCAGGTATTCTCCTATCCAGTCCCGCAAACGAGCGCGGGTGGTGAAATGCAGGTCGTCAGCCGTTCGAGGCTGCGGCCTGCCAGATAGCCGGAGGCGTCCGGCGGCGGCAGTCTTTTATGGGCAGACGCCGCCGCCGTAAAGCCTCGGCTATTTAATCAGCAGCGGCAGGTCCTTCAGGAAGGCCGCGCGCCTCGCGAGCCCCTTCGGCATATCGCTCCGCTTCGTATCGACGACGAGCCGGGCAAACACGATCTGGCGGCCGTTTTTCTGCGCCCAGCCGACGAACCAGCCGAGTGAACGCCTGTCCTTGCCGCCCTCGCCGACCCTGGTGCTGCCCGTCTTGCCCTGGACAGTCCAGTCGCCGGCCTTGAAGCTGGGTAGGATGGCTTTCGTCATGTCGTGAGCCTTGGCCGAGACCGGCATCTTGCCGGCGAGGAGCTTACGCAGGAAATCGACCTGCTCGACCGGCGTGATCTTGAGCGAGGAGTTCACCCAGGAATGAGTCAGGCCGTCATTCTTGCCGGGATCGCCGGAAACGTCCGCATTGCCATAGCCGAACTTCGAGACGTAGCCGGCAAAGCTCTCCGGTCCAAGCCGGCGGGTGATCTCGCGCGAATACCACAGCACCGAGTCCCGCTCCCAGATCGTCGGATCGACGGTCTTGTGGTCCCGCTTGACCGCCTTGAATTCAGGCTTGTAGTCCCAGCTCGGCGTGTGCTCGTCGCTCAGTATGCCGGCATCGTAACCGATCAGCGACAGCGGCACCTTGAACGTCGAGGCCGGGCTGAATCGCTGATCGCAGACGCCGTTTTGGTAAAGCGTCTTGCCGCTCTGCGCATCGGCGATCAGCGTGCATTGCACATCCCCGAGCGGCGCCGACTGCGCGCGCATCGGAAATCCCAGAAGCCAGGCAAGCAGGAACAGGACTCCGGCAAGGATGAAGGGAAGACGGTCGACATTGCGCATTGGATGCTCGCTCCAGAGGGGGTTCGGCGAGCGGCTTAGCGAGGTCTCTTGTCTCGATTTTGTCTCAAATTCGCAGTTGTTGTGCAGGCTGCCGTTAACCCTACCAGATCGTAAACGGTTGCCTTGAAGAACTGACCGGCACTCAGCTTCGCGCCTCGTCGCGTTTGCTGCCGATCCGCCAATATCGCCACGGCGTGAACCAGACATACCGATCCGCCAGAACCTCCGGAACAAGGTCGACGCCATGGGTGCCGAATGGTCCGCAGCGCAGAACCCTGAAAAATCCCATCCAGCCGCCGGCCCAAAGGCCATGGCGGGCGATCGCCTCATGCGCGTATTCCGAGCAGGTCGGCAGGTGACGGCAGGAATTGCCGATGAAGCTGGACAGCGTCAGTTGATAGAGGCGCACCAGCGACGTGCCCAACACCCGGCCGGGGGTCTTGCGCCACGGGCCGGACCAGTTCCGGCCTTGCCGCGGCGGCCCGGCTGTATGTGTATGCCGATGCTGGTCGCCCACTGCGATCTCCGTCTTTCCACACGATAGATGTGGGCTTCATCGGGAGAACGCAATCCCGCCCCTGCTTGCGGAGCTTTCACGGGCGGAAGCGGCGAAGTGGCTGCCGATCAGCCGGCGGTGCCCATCGGCAGGGGCTAGACTGCTCCTCGTAACGCTTTCGACAGGTTCTTTCGTCACGCCACTGAAAGGTTGCAATCCGCATCATATCGCCAAGAATCTCCAGCAACTGGATCATGGCCGTATCTCCTTGGCGACGAGTAGACCGCCGCTGGCCTTCGCCTTCAAACGAGTATAATTTCCACTTCGGATAACCCTGGGTTATGCGAATGAAGCGTGGGCGACTGCCGCTGACGGCCTTGAGGAGCTTTGAAGCAGCCGGGCGGCACCTGAGTTTCAGCAGGGCGGCCGAGGAGCTTTTCGTCTCGCAGGCAGCGATCAGCCGGCAGATCCGCGAGCTCGAGATCTTTCTGCGCCGGCCCCTGTTCGAACGTCACCATCGCCGCGTCGAACTGACCGATGCGGGCCGCCAGCTGCTCAGTCAGCTGGTCAGGAGTTTCGACGCCATCGACGCCCTGCTTTCCGAGTTGGTGGCGGCTCCCGCGCAGACAGTGGTTCGCGTCAGCGTCGAGCCGTCTCTGGCATCGGTATGGCTGGTGCCGCGGCTCAACCGTTTTCGCCAATTGCGGCCCGACATCGACGTCGCGCTCGAAGTCGATCCAAGGCTGATTGAGTTTCGCGGCGACCAGCCTGAACTTGCGTTACGCTTCAGTGCGCATGCTGCCTCGTGGCCGCGCAGCGAGGCCGAGCAGCTTGCCTCGACGGTCGATTCACCGGTTCTGTCGCCGGCGCTGCTTGCCGCGGGGCCTCCCCTCGACAAGCCGGCCGACCTTGGCCGCTATACGCTGTTGCATGAGGAAAACCGACAGGGTTGGGCGCGCTGGTTTGAGGCGGCTGGTGTGCCTGCCGACGCCGTGCCCGCGCGCGGTCCCATGCTGGCGGATGCATCGCTTTCGAAGCAGGCCGCCCTGCTCGGACACGGCGTGGCGCTGGGCGATCTCCTGCAGATCGGCGAAGAGCTCGCCTCCGGCACGTTGGTCAAGCCGTTCGACATCGACGTCGCGTCCGGCGCCTATTGGCTGGTGGCCAGAAGCCTGCGCGATCTCCCCGAGCCAGCCGCCGCGTTCGCCGACTGGGTGAGAAGCGAATTCGCCGAAAGCAGACGGCTCCAATAGGCCGCCAAATGGGCTATCAGGCGGCTTCTTCGGCGCGCTTCTTCTCGATCTGACCAATCGCGTCGACCACCGCGTCGAAGGTCAACATGGTCGAGGCATGGCGCGCCTTGTAGTCGCGCACCGGTTCCAGATATTTGAGATCGGCGAAGCGGCCTTCCGGCGGCGCTCCGTTCTCTTTCAGCATTTTCAGCATGGTCTCGCGCACCGCGCGCAATTCGTCGGCCGTAGCGCCAACCACATGCTGCGCCATGATGGAGGACGAGGCCTGGCCGAGCGCGCAGGCCTTCACGTCATGTGCGAAATCGGTAACCACGCCGTCCGCCATATTGAGATCGACGGTAACGGTAGAGCCGCACAATTTGGAATGTGCCCTCGCGCTGGCGTCGGGATGATCGAGCCGGCCGATCCGTGTGATATTTCCGGCAAAACCGAGAATTTTCGCATTGTAGACGTCGTTGATCATTATTTTCCAGTCCGTCGCCGCCAAGCGAACAGCGTTTGCCGCTGACGCGTCTTTCTTTCGCTCGTCATGACCATATATAATGGTGGCAGTCCGGTATCGACAAGGCGACGAAAAGCCCACGTCTTTGCCGCAGTTTGCTCACGCCGCTTACGGGGCTGGAAACCGGGCGAGTTTCCGACGCCGAAAGGTCGTGGTCCGTTCAACTCGTTCCTCCTGAGAGAGGGACTACGGGAGACGCCTTTATGGATGCCGTTATCAAGAAGTTCATGCCCCAGTCGGCCTACATGGAAAAGCCCGTCACCGACCGGCCGAGCGAGGCCGAGGTCGAGGCTGCGGTACGCACGCTTTTGCGCTGGACCGGCGACAACCCCGATCGCGAAGGGCTGGTCGACACGCCCAAGCGGGTGGCCAAGGCCTATCGGGAAATGTTCGGCGGCTATGACATGTGCCCGGCCGAAGAGCTTGGCCGCACCTTCGAGGAAGTGGCAGGTTACGACGACCTTGTCATCGTCAAGGACATCCAGTTCCATTCGCATTGCGAACATCACATGGTGCCGATCATCGGCAAGGCCCATGTCGGCTATCTGCCGGACGGCAAGGTCGTCGGCCTGTCCAAGATCGCGCGCGTGGTCGATATCTTCGCCCACCGCCTGCAGACCCAGGAAGCCATGACCGCGCAGATCGCCGGCGTCATTCAGGATGTGCTCAATCCGCGCGGCGTTGCCGTGATGATCGAGGCCGAGCACATGTGCATGGCCATGCGCGGCATCCGCAAGCAGGGCTCCACCACGCTGACCTCGACCTTCACCGGCGTGTTCAAGGATACTCCCGAAGAACAGGTTCGTTTCGTCACCATGGTGCGTGGCGGTGGGGTGTAAGCCGCCTCGCCCGGCATCGTCGGGACCATGATTCCGAAAGTGGCTACCGGTTTTCGGATAATCATGGTCAAACAGGAAGATAGCCCGGCGATGTCGGCACTGGAATTTCCGAAGGCTCCCTCAGACAAGAAATCGCTGGAAGAAGGCGCGGTGTTTTCACCGCGCTTCGATGCCGCCGGCCTGGTCACCGTCGTCGTCACCGATGCGGCAGACGGCGTGCTTTTGATGGTCGCGCACATGAATGCGCAGGCTCTGGCGTTGACGCTTGAAACAGGTATCGCCCACTACTGGTCGCGTTCGCGCAATGCGCTGTGGAAGAAGGGCGAAACGTCAGGCAATCTCCAGCATGTCATCGAGGTGCTCACGGATTGTGACCAGGACGCCATATGGTTGCGCGTCAAAGTGCTAGGCCACGACGCAACTTGTCACACAGGCCGGCGTTCCTGCTTCTATCGGACGGTGGGGCTGATCGACGGCAAGGCGATGCTTGCCGACGATGGCAGCGAGCCCTTGTTCGATGCGGAAAAAACGTATCGGAAGCTCCCGTGAATAACCAGCTTGAACCTTTTGCCCGCAGCCAACCACATAGATTCACCATTTCGATACGGCCCGCCTATATATTAGCTGTGGGACAAGGGAGATCATGATGCTCGAGTGGGCGTCATTGCGTAACAGAGCGGACGTACGAGAGGCGAATGGTCCCGCTTCGTCCGGCGGCGCGGCCGAAACAACATCACCAAAGAAAACTGGCATCTCGCTTGCACTGGGCGGCGGTTGCGCAAGAGGCTGGGCGCATATCGGCGTGCTGCGCGCGCTCGATGAAGCCGGCATCGAGGTTTCGATGATTGCCGGCACCTCGATCGGCGCGCTGGTCGGCGGCTGTTACCTCGCCGGAAAACTGGACGAGTTGGAAGAGTTCGCCCGCAGCCTGACCAGGCGGCGCATCTTCGGCCTGCTCGATCTAAACCTGCGCGGCAGCGGTCTGTTCGGCGGCATGAAGCTGGATGCTCGCCTGCGTGAGCATGTGGCCGGCATTCGCTTTGAGGATTTGTCCAAGCCGTTCGTCGCGGTCGCTTCCGAAATCCGCACCGGCCATGAGATTTGGCTGTCGAACGGTTCGCTGATAACAGCCATGCGCGCTTCCTATGCCTTGCCCGGCGTGTTCGAGCCGGTGACTTGCAATGGTCGCGTGCTGGTCGACGGAGCTTTGGTCAATCCGGTGCCGGTGTCGGTCTGCCGTGCCTATGAGCAGCCGCTGGTTGTCGCGGTCAACCTTCATTACGACCTGTTCGGCCGTGCCGCCGTCATCAAGCATAGCGCCGGCGAACTGGTCGTCGAGAACGATGCGCCGCGCAGTGGCCAATTCGACCCTGAGCACCGGGCACATCAGACGCGGCTTGGCATCACCGGCGTCATGGTCGAGGCCTTCAACATCATCCAAGACCGAATCTCGCGCGCCAGGCTTGCCGGCGATCCGCCGGACATGTCGCTGCAGCCCAAGCTCAGCCACATCGGTCTGACCGAATTCCACCGCGCCGATGAGGCGATCCAGATCGGCTATAGGGCAACGATGGCACAGATCGGCGAACTGACCCGGCTTCAGACGGTTCTCGCCTGATCAAAGACGCATCAGGCGCGTGCCGCGTCGACGATGCGGAACTGCACGCTGCGATTGCCGTTCCAGTAATTGCCCGACAATGAGCCGGCGACGTGGATCGTCTTACCACGGTTCTTGAACAGGAAGTCGCCGAGCACCGTGTCGACGGCACGAAAGGCGATCGCCTGGATGCGACCGCCACTGCCCGACTGGAGGTCGGCGCGGATGTGGTTGGTGCCGACCAGCCGGGCGTCGGCCAGCCGATGGCGAGGCAGCGCGAAAACAGGCGCGACATGCCCTGCACCGAACGGGCCGGCCTTTTCCAGCGCATCCAGCAAGGCCAGCGTCGCACCCTCGGCGGCAAGCGCGCCGTCGATCGCCAGGCTTTCCTCGTCTTGCAATCGGAACACGTCGGCTGCTGCGCGCTCCTCGAAAAATGCCCTGAGCTCGCCGAGCCGCGTGCGCTCGACGGTAATGCCGGCTGCCATGCCATGGCCGCCGCCCTTGACGATCAGCCCGGCATCTGCGGCTTCGCGCACCAGCCGGCCGAGATCGAAGCCCGACACCGAGCGACCTGAACCGGTGCCGGTGCCGGTGGCGTTGAAGGCGATGGCGAAGGCCGGCCGTCGGGCATGGTCCTTGAGCCTGGAGGCAAGCAGGCCGACGATGCCGGGATGCCAGTTGGTGCTAGCGGTAACGACGATGGCCGGCCCGCTGCCGCCGGCAAGCTCGGCATCGGCCTCGGCACGCGCCGCGGCCAGCATCTCGTGTTCCATCAGCTGCCGCTCCTGGTTGAGCCGATCGAGCGTCTCGGCGATGGTGCGGGCCTCGACCGGATCGTCGGTCGCAAGCAGCCGGCTGCCGAGGGCGGCGTCGCCGATGCGCCCGCCGGCGTTTATGCGCGGTCCGATCAGGTAGGCCAGATGGAAGGTGCTGAGCGGCTCGCCGACGCGCGAGACCCGCGCCAGCGCAGACATTCCCTCGTTCTTCTGCTGGCGCGCCACTTGCAAGCCCTTGACGACGAAGGCACGGTTGACGCCGGTGAGCGGCACCACATCGCAGACCGTGGCCAGCGCCACGAGATCGAGCAGCGAGAGCAGGTCCGGCGGCGTGGCGTCGGCCAGCCGGCCGCGCAGGACCTTGGCCGTCTGCACCAGCGCGAGAAAAACCACTCCGGCGGCGCAGAGATGGCCCTGCCCGGAAAGGTCGTCGTCGCGGTTGGGGTTGACCACCGCGTGTGCCGCCGGCAAGGCGCCGCCGACCTGATGATGGTCGAGCACCACGACATCGGCACCGGCGGCATTGGCCGCGTCGATGGAAGCCGCGCTGTTGGTGCCGCAATCGACGGTGACGATCAGCGTCGCGCCGCGCGAGATGAGCTCGCGCATGGCTTCGGGATTGGGACCGTAACCCTCGAAGATACGATCGGGAATGTAGATTTCCGACGATATCGAGAAATGCGCGAGGAAGCGTTTGAGCAAGGCCGACGAGGCGGCGCCATCGACATCGTAGTCGCCGAAGATCGCCACCTTCTCCCGGGCCATCACCGCGGCGGCTATTCGAATGGCCGCCTTGTCCATGTCGGTCAGCGAAGCCGGGTCCGGCAGCAGGTCGCGGATCGTCGGGTCGAGAAAGCGCTCCGCCTGTTCCGCCGTCACGCCACGTCCGGCAAGCACGCGCGCGACGATATCGGGCACGCCGTGCCCCTGTGCGATGGCAAGCGCGACCATGTCCTGCCGCTCGGTCAGCCGATGTTCCCAGGAAACACCGGTGGCCGACTGTCGGACATCGAGAAAAAGGCGTCTCTCGCCCGTCATGCGAGGCGACGTTTGCGGATGATCATTGCCCACAATATGCGACGGCCAGTCAGGAATGCATCAAAACTTTTCCAGGTCCTGATGCCGGGCCTTGATCTCGCGCACGGTGCGCGACGACGAGCGCAGCACGATCGTGTGCGTTGTGATGTAGTTGCGGCCGAACTTGACCCCTGCCAGCATGTTGCCGTCGGTGACGCCGGTGGCCGCGAACAACACATCGCCGCGCGCCATGTCCTCGGCCCGGTAGACCCGCTTCGGGTCGGCAATACCCATCTTGCCGGCGCGGGCGACCTTTTCGGGCGTGTCGAGGATCAAGCGGCCCTGCATCTGGCCACCCGTGCAGCGCAGCGCCGCGGCGGCCAGCACGCCCTCCGGCGCGCCGCCAATGCCGAGATAGATGTCGATGCCGGTTTCCTCGGGATCGGTGGTGTGGATGACACCGGCGACGTCGCCATCGCCGATCAGCCGGATTGCCGCCCCGGTGGCGCGCACGGCGTCGATCAGCTTGCCATGGCGCGGACGGTCGAGGATGCAAGCGGTAACGTCGGACACCGCGACGCCCTTGGCCTGTGCCAGGCTGGCTATGTTTTCGGCCGGCGAGGCATCGATGTCGATGACGCCCTCGGCATAGCCCGGGCCGATGGCGATCTTGTCCATGTAGACGTCGGGCGCGAACAGCAGGCTGCCCTTCTCGGCGATGGCGATCACGGCCAGCGCGTTGGGCAGGTTCTTGGCGCAGATCGTGGTGCCTTCCAGCGGGTCGAGCGCAATGTCGACCGCCGGGCCTTTGCCGGTGCCGACCTCCTCTCCGATATAGAGCATCGGCGCCTCGTCCCGCTCGCCTTCGCCGATCACCACCGTGCCCTTGATGGCGAGGCGATTGAGCTCCTGGCGCATGGCGTCCACCGCGACCTGGTCGGCGGCCTTTTCGTCACCCCGTCCGCGCAGCCTGGCGGCCGCGACGGCGGCGCGTTCGGTGACGCGCACCAGTTCCATGGTGAGTATCCGGTCAAGTCCGGCGATAATGTTGTGGGCCACGTTCATCAGGTCGATCCTCGTTCGCATGCCGCCTCCCGCCGGAGGCGCGCCTCTTGTGTCAAACGAGCATGACAACGGCAAGACCTCTCGAAGGTTTTCTCGAAAAGCCTGCAATATCAATCGATTAAACTATGGATAGCACGATTCCGGCGAACTTGGGCCGCTTTCAAAGTAGGTATCGAGATCTAAAACACGGCCAGATATTTCAATAGCGAAACGATGCCGATGATGATGACGATGATCTGCGCGATCTGCCGCATCCTGGCATCCAGCGGCAATCGCTGAATGAGATAAAGCACCAGAATGATCACGAGGAACGTGATCAGAATACCGATCAGGACGGAAGAAGCCATGGTGCTCCCCTGGAAATTGCTCGATGGACAGGTAAGCCGGCAAACCCGGTTCGGTCGTTACCGGATCAATACCAGCGGCGCTGGGTGTCATTCATCGATTGGCCAACGGCGAGGCCGGCCAGAAAACCCAGCAGCCCGATGACGCCGACCACAGCCGTCGTCGTGCCCGGATTTTCCCGCGCGACCTCCGAGACCGCCTGCGCCTGGCTGCGCAACTGCTGAGCCGTTCGCGACGCACGGCTCGCCGCGCTGTCGTAGACATCGGATGCCTGAGCCGAGGCCTCGTCAACCAGTTCCGCACCTCGCTCCGAAAGGCTCTTGTTGATCCTGGTGATCTCCTTGCGCAGATCGGCGATCTGCTTTTCGAGCGTCTTTTGGATGTCGTCGATCTGGGGGGTGTCGGATTTCGATGTTTCGGCCATTGGCATTCCCTCGGTTTGCACCTCGGGAGAACGGCGCTGGCCGGGATTGGTTCCGGCGAGCCAAGCAGCGGCATCGGCCGCAACAGTATCGTCGCAGCAATCCCGTGGTAGGCGACGGAAGGAAATATCTATCCTGCCCGTTCGATCCGGATGACCTGCGGCTTGTCGGTCAGGTGACCATCCTTGGTGATACCGTCCACGGCCTTGCGCACCGCAGCTTCGGTGGTCTCGTGGGTGACGAGGATCACCGTCTTTTGCGCCGCCGCTTCGCCGCTGATCGCGTGCTGGACGATCGATTCCAGCGAGATATCGTTGTCGGCCATGCGCTTGGCGATGGCCGCGAACACGCCGATGCGGTCATGCACGGTCAGCCGGATGAAGTAGCCGCCGGCATGGCTGCGCATCTGCGCCTTCTTGTAAGGCTTCAATTCCCTCGCCGGCCTGCCGAATACCGGGCCGTGCTGGAAGCCGGGACGGCTCTTTGCGATATCGGCGATGTCGCCGATGACGGCCGAGGCGGTGGCATTGCCGCCGGCGCCGGGGCCGGAGAGCAGCAGTTCGCCGAGGATGTCGGTCTCGATCGCCACCGCATTGATGACGCCGTGGACCTGCGCGATCACCGAGGCCGTCGGCACCATGGTCGGATGCACGCGCTGCTCGATGCCGCTCTCGGTGCGCTGGGCAACGCCAAGTAGCTTGATCCGGTAGCCGAGATCGCCGGCCGCACGGATATCGGCCTGGGTGATGTTCGAGATGCCTTCCATGTAGATGTCGTTGGCGGCGATCTTGGTGCCGAAGGCCAAGCTGGTCAGGATCGACAGTTTGTGCGCGGTGTCATGGCCTTCGATGTCGAAGGTCGGGTCGGCCTCGGCATAGCCCAGCCGCTGCGCGTCCTTGAGGCAGGCGTCGAACGAGATGCCTTCGGCCTCCATCCGGGTCAGGACATAGTTGCAGGTACCGTTGAGAATACCGAAGACGCGGGTGACCGAGTTGCCGGCCATCGCCTCGCGCATCGTCTTGATAACCGGAATGCCGCCCGCCACCGCGGCCTCGTAGTTGAGCAGCACGCCCTTCTTCTCGGCGATCTCGGCCAGTACGACACCATGTTTGGCCAGCAGCGCCTTGTTCGCGGTAACGACATGGCGGCCGGCTTCGAGCGCCGCCCTGACCGCCGCGAACGCCGGCCCCTCGTCGCCGCCGATCAGCTCGACGAAAACGTCGATCTCGGCGGCCTGCGCCATCTTGACCGGATCGTCGAACCATTTCGCGGCATTGAGATCGACGCCGCGGTCGCGCTTGGGATCACGCGCCGAAACCGCCGACACGACGATGTCGCGCCCACACTGCCGTATCAGCTCCGCCGCCTTGTCGCGCAGCACGCGCGCCACCGAGGCGCCGACCGTGCCGAGGCCGGCAATTCCAACACGCAGAGCTTCAGCCATGGCCGGCGATGTCCCCCGAAAGATCAAACGAAATTGTGTGCGGAAAGCTTACCGATGGGCGGAAAGCGGCACGACATTGTTGGGTTGCTTGGCACTGGTCGCCAGGAAGCGCTTGATGTTGCGCGCCGCCTGCCGGATCCGGTGCTCGTTCTCGACCAGCGCGACACGCACGAAATCATCGCCGTGTTCGCCGAAGCCGACGCCTGGCGCCACCGCAACGTCGGCATGTTCGATGAGCAGCTTGGAGAATTCGAGCGAGCCGAGATGGCGGAACGGCTCGGGAATCGGCGCCCAGGCGAACATGGACGCAGCCGGAGCCGGAATGGTCCAGCCCGCGCGGCCGAAGGCATCCACCATCACGTCGCGCCGCTTGTGGTAGATGTCGCGCACTTCGGCGATGTCGGCGCCATCGCCGTTGAGCGCGTGTGCGGCCGCCACCTGGATCGGGGTGAACGCACCGTAATCGAGATAGGATTTCACCCGGGTCAGCGCCGAGATAAGCCGCTCGTTGCCAACCGCAAAGCCCATGCGCCAGCCGGGCATGGAGAAGGTCTTCGACATGGAGGTGAACTCGACGCAAACGTCGATCGCGCCCGGCACCTGCAGCACCGAAGGCGGCGGATTGCCGTCGAAATAGATCTCCGAATAGGCAAGGTCCGACAGGATGATGATGTCGTTCTTCTTCGCGAACGCCACCACGTCCTTGTAAAAATCGAGCGAGGCGACCAGCGCCGTCGGGTTCGACGGGTAGTTGAGGATCAGCGCCAGCGGCTTCGGAATCGAATGGCGGATGCCGCGCTCGACCGCCGGGATGAAACCGTCATCGGGTTCCACCTGCAGCGACCGGATGACGCCGCCCGACATGATGAAGCCGAAAGCATGGATCGGGTAGGTTGGATTCGGGCACAGGATCACGTCGCCAGGGGCGGTGATCGCCTGCGCCATGTTGGCGAAGCCCTCTTTCGAACCCAGCGTTGCCACCACTTGCGTATCGGGATCAAGCTTCACGCCGAAGCGGCGCTGATAGTAAGCGGCCTGGGCGCGGCGCAGGCCCGGAATGCCGCGCGAGGAGGAATAGCGATGGGTGCGCGGATCGCGCACCACTTCGCACAACTTGTCGACGATTGCCTTGGGCGTCGGCAGGTCCGGATTGCCCATGCCGAGGTCGATGATGTCGGCGCCGCGCGAGCGGGCGCTGGCCTTGAGCCGGTTGACCTGCTCGAAGACATAGGGCGGAAGCCGGCGGACCTTGTGAAACTCTTCCATGGCAGTTCCAGACATCACTTGGCGTTTGGCAAGGCGCGCCGTGTCGGCAAGTGCCTTGGGCGCGCGCTATATACTTATTTGCAGGTAGGGTCGAGGGTGGGGTCGCATTTGCCTTCGATCTGCTTCAGCGTCTGCGCGCCATGCTTGCTGGCCAGGTCCGTCAGCGCCGCCTGATTGGTGACGTTGGGGGCGCCGCCATTGGCTGCCTGCGCACTTTCGTCCCCCTTCAATTCCGCGAGCCTGGCATTCCTCTCGGCATCGGTGAACTGTTTGGCCGCTACTTTCGGCGGGATGTTCAGGTTCGGAAAGGTGCCGGTATCCTTCGGTCCCGCTGATGTGGCGATGGGCACCGGGCCGCTGGTATTGGTGCTCGAGCAGGCCCCAAGGCACAGCAGGGCAATTGCCGCACCGATGCGGCAAAAACGACCGGCGCCGAAAAAAACAGTCTCGCCAATGTTAATCGTCATATTGTTTCCTTGGCAGCCGGGGTAGAGCGAGGTTGGACCCAGTCGGATGTCCCATGGTAATATGTCAAGAAAACGCTTCGGGAGGAACCCCGCGCACCATGTCCAAAACACCCGATTCGGGCAAAGCGGAAGATGGCGGACCTTCGACGGTCGAGCAATATCTGGTGAAGGACCCGGAACGCTTCGCCCTGAACATGGCGCGCATGATCGAGCAGGCCGGCAAGGCGGCTTCCGCCTGGGCCGAGCCGCGCGAGAAGGGCGAAGTGCGCGACCATGTCGCCGAACCGGTCGTCGACATGGTGAAGACCTTCTCCAAGCTCAGCGAATACTGGCTTGCCGACCCACAACGCGCGCTCGAAGCGCAGACGCGGCTGTTCGCCGGCTATATGACGGTTTGGGCGAACGCCATCCAGCGCGTCAGCCCCGATGCCGAGCGAACCGAGGACGCGGTCAAGCCGGAGCGCGGCGACAAGCGTTTCCAGGATCCGGAATGGGGCCGCAACGCCTTCTTCGATTTCTTGAAACAGGCCTATCTCGTCACCTCGCGCTGGGCGGCTGATCTTGTCGAGCACGCCGAAGGCCTGGATGACCACACCCGCCACAAGGCGAGCTTCTACGTCAAGCAGGTGTCCAACGCCATCTCGCCGTCGAATTTCATCCTGACCAATCCGGAACTGTTTCGCGAAACCATCGCCTCGAACGGCGAAAATCTTGTGCGCGGCATGAAGATGCTGGCCGAGGACATCGCCGCCGGCAAGGGCGACCTGAAGCTGCGTCAGGCCGACTACTCGCCCTTCGAGATCGGCCGCAACATCGCCACCACCCCCGGCAAGGTGGTCGGCCGCAGCGACGTCGCCGAGATCATTCAATACGATCCCGCCACCGAGACGGTGCTGAAACGGCCGCTGCTGATCTGCCCGCCCTGGATCAACAAGTTCTACATACTCGACCTCAACCCGCAGAAATCCTTCATCCGCTGGGCGATCGAACAGGGCCACACCGTGTTCGTCATCTCCTGGATCAACCCTGATGAACGCCACGGCATGAAGAACTGGGAGGCTTATACAAGAGAGGGGCTGCAATACGGCCTCGACACTATCGAGAAGGCCACAGGCGAGAAAGAGGTCAACGCTATCGGCTACTGCGTCGGCGGCACGTTGCTGGCGGCGGCACTTGCCCTGCTGGCGCAGGAGGGTGACGATCGCATCAAATCGGCGACCTTCTTCACCACCCAGGTCGATTTCACCTATGCCGGCGACCTCAAGGTGTTCGTCGACGAGGAACAGGTCGCGGCGGTGGAAAAGGCGATGAACGAAAAGGGCTATCTCGACGGCACCAAGATGGCGACCGCCTTCAACATGCTGCGCTCGGGCGACCTGATCTGGCCCTATGTCGTCAACAACTACATGCGCGGCAAGGATCCCCTGCCATTCGACCTGCTTTACTGGAATGCCGATTCGACACGCATGGCGGCGGCCAACCACTCCTTCTATTTGCGCAACTGCTATCTCGAGAACAACCTCTCGCGCGGCAGGATGGAACTTGCCGGACGCACCGTTTCGCTCGCCGACATCAAGATTCCCGTCTACAACCTCGCCTCTAGGGAAGACCACATCGCTCCCGCGCTGTCCGTCTTCCTCGGCTCGAAATATTTCGGTGGCGAGGTCGAATACGTGATGGCGGGCTCCGGTCATATCGCCGGCGTCGTCAACCCGCCCGCATCGGGCAAGTACCAGTACTGGACCGGCGGCAAGCCGGAGGGCGACTTCGGCGAGTGGATCGCAAGGGCCACCGACCATCCTGGCTCCTGGTGGCCGCACTGGCAGAGCTGGATAGAGGCTAAGGACAACAATCGCGTGCCTGCCCGCAAAGCAGGCAAGCATATGAAAACTTTTGGTGATGCCCCCGGCACCTATGTCAAGGTGCGTGTGTAACCGACTGTAATGTCTGGTGAGTTGACGGACCCGTAAAAGCGGGCGAAATGGTGTCGTCAACCATCTTGCCGCCTAAATTCGGCAATTGCCGCAAAAATACTTCCAGGCTTGCTGATTTGACACAGGTCTCGTTTCCGGATCGGAGACAAGGGGCACCTCGACGCAGCCGTTCGGACGCCGCGCCAAGGATATACCGATCGGATATCGAGGGGGAATTTGACTTTGAAATCAGCAGGGTGGAGCCTCGCGAAGGGAGAACGCCGCACCATTGCGGCGGCGCTCTGCTCCGTGCTCCTGGCCTCCTGCACCTCGGCCGGCGACCCCACAATGTCGGTTGGCATGCCCGGCTACAATGCCTCCGCGTCGGACATCAACGCAGCCTCGACAAACAAGCCGATCGTGGCCGGCGATTCGTCGTCGCAGACGGCGACCACGCAGACCACCGTGATGGCGGAAGGCGACACAGCGCTGCCCGAGACGGTCGCCTACGTGCCGATTACCAAGCCGCAGGCGGCCTTCCCGCTCACCGCGCCGGCTGAAGCTGAAACGATTGCCGGAAACACGCCGCAATCGCTGGAGCAGCAGCCGCAGACGGCGCAGCAGACCGATGCGGCGGCGCAGAAGATCGCCGACGCCGACGCGGCCGTGACGGCGCCGAAGCAGGCCGCCACACCGGCGATGAACAATCCGGTCTATGTGACCGCTGGCGAGGCGCAGCAAGCGGAGGCGCCGAAGAAAAGGGGTTTCCTGGCCTCGATGTTTGGCGCCACGCCGGCTTCGGCGAAGCCCGCTCCACTGGTCAACACGCGCGCAGGCGAACAGCCGGCTGTGCAGGCCAAGCCCGCCCCGGCGGCGGCAAGGCCGATCATTACACTGGCCTCGGCCGATTCCACGGCGAAACCGGTGCAGCTGGCTTCGCTCGGCGACGACTCAGGTCACATCACCGGCAGCGATGCCCTGCCGGGCGTCCGCCAGACGGCGCTGTTCGAGATCAAGCGCAAATCCGGCCTCGACGACGAAAGCGACGTCGACCTCAACGAGGATGAAGGTTCGGGCGGCCTCTACCAGGTAGCTTCCGCCGCCGGCATGGCGCGCCTGGCGCCCAACGGGCTCTTGAAGCAGAACGAGAGTGTCGACGTGGCGTGCCTCAAGCCCTCGCTGGTGCGCGTGCTCAAAACGATCGAAGGCCACTACGGCCGCAAGATGGTCGTCACCTCCGGCTATCGCGACCCCGCCCGCAACCGCCGTGCCAACGGCGCCAAGAATTCGCTGCACATGTATTGCGCCGCCGCCGACATCCAGGTGCCGGGCGTCTCGAAATGGGAGCTGGCGAGCTACGTCAGGACGATGCCCGGCCGCGGCGGCGTCGGCACCTACTGCCACACCGAATCGGTCCACGTCGACGTCGGCCCCGAGCGCGACTGGAACTGGCGCTGCCGCCGGCGCAGCGGTGGCGAAGGCTGACCAGGGCCGGTTCGGCTGGACGCGCCAAAGCGCGTCGCGCTGAAACGGAGCTCACTTTTGAGCGACATGCATTTGCATCGGGCCGCTTCCGCAATCGTCTGAAAAGTGCCCGGAAATCCACGCAGCGGCTGGTGACGGCCGCCAGAAAAATTGCCGCTGGCGCTGCGTGAATCACTCGCTTCGGCAGGCAGGAAAAAAGTTGTCCAAGCCGGCACCTGACGGGTTGCCGGTTGCGCACAACGCCAGTATAAGCCGCTTTCATCTGAGCGCGCCCATCGTCTAGCGGTCAGGACACCGCCCTTTCACGGCGGTAACAGGGGTTCGATTCCCCTTGGGCGTACCAGCTTCACTCGATGTCCCCTCCGCTCCTTTCGGCGTCAAGAGCTATTGCGCCGGACAGGGTAACACCCCCTTCCGAAACGTCATTTTACGTGTTGACCATTCCGCCGCCTCGACCTTGTCGAGGGCAAGGCTCGATGGTTAAATCGGCTTTCCCAGGGGGATGCTAATATGGCAGTTCACCTTTCGGCGGATGCTCGAGCTCCTGCGGCGACGCCGCCACAAAGATATCTCTTTGGCCCGCTGGCCGACTTCCTCATGCTTGGCGGCAGCGCATTCCTGATTTTGCCGGCCCTGTACTTCGTGCCTACCAAATACGACAGCCTTGTTGCGGCGGCGATGTTTTTCCTGGCCTACTTGATAAACTATCCGCATTTCGCCCACTCTTACCAACTCTTCTATCGCAATTTTGGAAGCAAGGTGCGCGGCGAGGGATACGACAGGGGCCTCCAGATCCGCTACATTTTCGCCGGCATTGTCGTTCCCCTGCTCATGGTCGGGTTTTTTGCTTACGGCTCGATAACGGCGAACGCCCGGCTGCTCGGAAACGCAGCCAACGCGATGTTCTTTTTCGTGGGCTGGCACTACGTCAAGCAAGGCTACGGCATGTTGATGGTGGACGCCGTGTTGAAGCGCAGGTTCTTCACCAATCCGGACAAGAAAATCTTGCTGGTCAACAGCTATGCCGTATGGCTGTTCGCATGGCTTCAGACGAACACGGCGGTCAGCCAAGCAAAATATTACGGCTTGGAATATTATACGTTTGCTACGCCTGCGTGGCTCAACACGATTGCGCTGTCGGCCGCGGCCGCTTCCACGGCCGCCACCGTCGTGATGCTGATCAATCGCTGGAGTAAAAATGGCGGCAGCCTGCCGTATAACGGCGTCGTCGCTTATATCGCGTCCCTATATCTTTGGATCTTGGTCGTGAGAATAAACCCGCTGTGGCTGCTCGTGGTGCCGGCTCTCCATTCGCTGCAGTACCTGGCCGTGGTCTGGCGCTATCAAAGCAATGTCGAGCGTGACGGTCCCGATGCACAAAAGGTTCCGGACTCCAGAATCCTGTCCGTTCTTGGTCCGATCTACAGGACGCGAGTCCTGGGGTTCGTCGTCGCCGGCGGGGTCCTCGGCGGTCTCGGTTTCTGGCTGATCCCGGCGGCACTGACTGCCTTGATCCCTTACGACAAGGAAGTCCTGGGTTCGTCGCTGTTCTTCTTCATAGTGCTGATCTTCATCAACGTGCACCACTACTTCCTTGACAACGTCATGTGGCGACGCGGCAACCCCGAAGTTTCAAAATATCTGTTCCGCTAGCGGTGGCATGGACCGGCTGTGGGACGCCTTGCGGAGCACTTCAGGCGGAAAGAATTGGCATCGGCTCAGTGGCCGCGCCGGCCGATATCTCTTTTTGCACGGCGAAGAAGAACCTGCGCACCTCGTCGCTGGCCGCCGCCCTGTCCCTGCCTGATCTGACGACGAGATCGAACAACTCCGTCGCCTTGGCCCTCCAGAACGAGGTGGCGCTGTCGCCATGCAAACTGTCGAGCCTGGCAGCCACCTCCCGAACCAGGAATGCCTGACGGTCGATCGGGAATGCACGGATTTTTTCTGGGGACATCTTCCGAACCACGAGACTGACGCAACGAATCAACCATTGCCGAACAAGCATGGCGTAGCCGCGAAAGTGGAAACGGAAGCTTAATGGCATCGGCATCGATGCGCCGTTCGGCCAGGAGAACGAAAGAGCGCAGCGCACCTCAGGCTTGCAGCCCTCTCGCCTGGCCACCGCGCTTGCGCGGCGCCATCATGTCCCGGGCCATCAGCCCGGTCACCCGGCAGAACGCCATGAACGCCCGGCAGGCATCCTCGGTCTTGACCACGTCCACGGTGGCGCCGAAGCAGGCGTTGAAGGCCTTCTGGTAAATCGGGCCTTGCCGGCGCAGCGGCCAGGCCTGGAGAAAATCAAGGGCCTGTTCGACGCTGTAGATCTCCTCGACAGGTAGGCCGGGTCCGGGCGCGATACGCACCGGCACCTCAAATTGCAGTCTGTCCATCCGCCATCTCCCGAACTGTCGTCACCAGCGGCAACGCCATCCGTCGTAAAAAGTTGCTCTGGCCGGTCGCTACCGCAGGAATGTGGCGTCTCCGCGGTCATGGACGTTTTGCCGCAGCCGCCGCAAGCAAGCGCCAAGGCGCCCGGCCTTGTCGAACGCGGGCGCCTTGGCGGTCCGGCTACTGGTTGGCGGGATCGGTCTCCGCATCGAAGGCCATGCGCACCGCCGTAAGCAGCACGAGAGCAGACGGCACAGCGAAAATCCCGCCAAGGACAAGTGCCCCTGTCGCCGAAAGGCCGAGCGTCTCCGTCAGCGCCCAGTAGACGGTTCCGATACAGATGAGCGCCTGGACGGAAAGGAAAATGGCGGCGCAGGCCGCGCGCGAAAGGCTCTTGAGTGTCTTGATACGTTGCATGGAAACAATCCGGAAATGACGCGCTACGCACCGCTGCGCGACCGAAGCCGCCGCGCGGATCGAGGCGCGAACAGGAAGTGGTTTGAGTGAAGGAGCGGTTGAAACCGCTCAGGCCGGAACCGATGGCGGCGCGCGCGGCTGATTGGCAGTCGCCCACGGTGTGCGGGCGTCCCTGTCGGCGGCGACGACCTCTGCCGGCGGAACCGAAACAAACCAGGAAAAGACGGTGTCCCGAGCCGGCAGGGCCGGATGGCCGCCGGCGAACTTAACCAGGGCCGGCCGGCCGGAACGAACTTCCAGCGCCTGCCCCTTGCCGGTGATGCGCAGCAGCGCCGCCGCTTCGCCGGACCGCTCCACGCCGGCGCTGGCGACACCGGAGGCTGCTCCGGCAAAGACGGGCACCTCCGCCCGGCCAAGCGACAGCATCGCCAGCAGCACAAGGCTCATCAGCAATGAGCAGGCCGCCTTCAACGGCGCTTCAGGCAATCTGGCGTGCTCGACGCTCATGAAATCTCCAAAAACCTCCCTCGCCCTACCGCACGGTCGACTGAAAGGGAAGGAACAAGGGCGTCAAGGACATCGGGGCGCGCCGAATATCCCTGCCGCTTGGTCGTGTCCGGGCAGTTCTTCCTTGAACCTTTTGCCCTCAAGTGCCAAATCTGGGGAGATTTTCACGCCGGCTCCCTTGCAGAGCCACACCGGCAAGACGGACACCAATGGTCACTTATCTCGACGCCGTCACGGCACCGCTCAGAAACACCGGCCAGATCCGCCTCTATGGCGAGGAAGGTTTTGCCGGCATGCGCAAGGCATGCGACCTCACGGCGCGCTGCCTCGACGAACTGGTGCCGATGGTTGCGCCCGGCGTCACCACCGACACCATAGATCGTTTCGTTTTCGAGTTCGGCATGGATCATGGCGCGCTGCCGGCGACGCTCAACTACCGCGGCTACACCAAGTCTTCCTGCACCTCGATCAATCATGTCGTCTGCCATGGCATCCCCGACAACAAGCCGCTGAAGGATGGCGACATCGTCAACATCGACGTCACCTACATCCTCGACGGCTGGCACGGCGATTCCTCGCGCATGTACCCCGTCGGCACCATAAAACGCGCGGCGGAACGCCTGCTCGAAGTCACCCACGAATGCCTGATGCGCGGCATTGCCGCGATCAGGCCTGGCGCCCGCACCGGCGTCATTGGCGCGGCCATCCAGAGCTATGCCGAGGGCGAGCGCTGCTCGGTGGTGCGCGACTTCTGCGGCCACGGCGTCGGCCAGTTGTTCCACGACGCGCCCAACATCCTGCATTATGGCAGCGCCAATGAGGGCGTCGAGATGCGGCCCGGCATGATCTTCACCGTCGAGCCGATGATCAACCTCGGCCGGCCGCATGTGAAAGTTCTGTCGGACGGCTGGACCGCGGTGACACGCGACCGCTCGCTGTCGGCGCAATACGAACACACGATCGGCGTGACTGACACCGGCTGCGAGATCTTCACGCTCTCCCCCAAAAAGCTCGACCGCCCCGGCCTGCCGGCCTAATGTTTCGTTCTCCCGGCGCTCGCGGTCGGGGAGCTGGGGGGCAGACGAGATGTCAGGTGACGACGACGAGCGCAGTTTCTTTGCAGAAAAGCCTGCGCAGCTTTCCGCGACCATGCACTCTCCTGGGACAGCCGGGCCTGCCGCGAAGACCAAGGGGATCGAGGAGAAGCCGCATTATCTCGGCCATCGCGACCGTTTGCGCGAACGCTTCGCCTCGCCAGGTCCCGACGCCCTGCCCGACTATGAGCTTCTGGAACTCCTGCTCTTCCGCCTGATCCCGCGCGCCGACACCAAGCCGGTCGCCAAGGCGCTGCTCTCCCGCTTCGGTACCCTGGCCGAGGTGCTTGGCGCGCCCGTCGGCCTCCTCCAGGAGGTCAAGGGCGTGGGCCCGGTGGTAGCGCTCGACCTGAAGGTCATTGCGGCGACGGCCCAGCGCATGGCGCGCAGCGAGGTCCATGGCCGCGAAATCCTCTCCTCTTGGCAGCAGCTTCTCGACTATTGCCGGTCAGCCATGGCCTTCGAGGCGCGCGAGCAGTTCCGCATCCTGTTCCTTGACAAGAAGAACACGCTGATTGCCGACGAGGTGCAGCAGACCGGCACTGTTGACCATACGCCCGTCTATCCGCGTGAGGTGGTCAAGCGCGCTCTCGAACTGTCGGCGACGGCAATCATCCTGGTGCACAACCACCCGTCGGGCGATCCGACGCCATCGCGTGCCGATATCGAGATGACCAAGGAGATCATCGACGCGGCCAAGCGGCTGGGCATTTCCGTGCATGACCACATCATCATCGGTCGCAAGGGCTATTCCAGCATGAAGGGCTTGCTGCTGATCTAGATCATCGGCTCGGCGAAGCTATCCGAATGAAAGCAGGCAATTCGCCGGCCCGGTCTTTCGGCTCAAGAATTTGAAAATCGTTCAATTCTGGAACGAATGGCCCGAAATTGAGGCCATATCGCCATAGTTTTCCAAATTCACTCGCAGATTCCAGACCTTTTAGAACATAATTCCGTTGAGGGGCGGCTTTTCCGTTGATACCGTTTGAAACGCTTCAATTGGAACCTGCCATTGCAACGCAAGCGCCCGACCATAGCGGATGTCGCACGCGCCGCCGGTGTCTCCATCGGAACGGTGTCGAACTTCATCAATGGGACCGCCGGCCTGAAGGAGGCCACGCGCGAACGCATCGAAAAGGCGATCGCCACGCTGATGTACCGGCCGAGTTCGTTTGCGCGCTCGCTGCCGGGCCGCGCGCCCCACAGGCCGAAGAATCTCGATCATCTGCCGAGGCTCCTGGTCGCGGGCCGGGTCAGTGTCGACTTTCTCTGCCGCGTCGACGTCCTGCCGCATCGCGACGACCGCATCACAGCCAGCCATATCGAGAAGGCGCTGGGCGGGCCCGCGGCCAATCTCGCGGTTGCCGCCGCCGGTGTTGGGGCGCCCTACGCTCTCGACGTGGAACTGGCGACGGCGGTCGGCGAAGACCCGGAGAGTGACTGGGCGCTCGGCGCGCTTTCCAAACTGGGCGTCCACGCATTGCCGATCCGCAACACGCCCAACAACCGCCTTTCGCAGGCCATCGTGATCATCGAGCGCAATGGCAGCCGCACGATCATCAGTGAACCGTTCGAACTCGGCGAGATCGATCTGACCGCCAATCTGGACATCCAGCCCGAACCGCGCCCGGCCTGTCTTCACATCGAAGGCTTCCACTACGAAACGATGACCGCTTCCATCGCGCGCTTTCATCAGGCCGGCTGGAGGGTGAGCCTGCATTCGGCCGGCCTGCCCAAGAGCGCACGCACGCCTGAAACCTTCACGCAGATGGTCCGGCACATCGACCTGACCTTCATCAACGATGTGATGATGCGGGAGATTTTCGACTTTCGCTCGAGGATGGCGACGATGATCGAAGAGGTGCGGCTGATGCTGGCGCGCATCAAGCCGCGCGGAACGGTCGTGCTCACTCTCGGCGAGTTTGGCGCGGTCGTCTTTCCGGCGAATGGCGGACCGCAGATCGAGGTGCCGGCACTGCCTGTCGACCGCGTCGATGCGACGGGCGCCGGCGACAGCTTCGCCGGCATATTCCTAAGCCTCTGGCTGCATGGTGCGTCGCTGGACGACGCCGCCCGCCATGCGGCGATCGGCGCGAGCCTGACGACCACGGTCGAAGGCGCACAGGGCTACATCGCGGATTTCGCGACTTTGAAGGCTGCCGCTTTGGCGAACAACGCCATGTTGGCAAGCTGAACCAACAACTTACGGGAACCCAGGAGAGTATTGGTCATGGCGAAAACAAGAGTGCTTCTGGTCGGCGAGAGCTGGATGAGTTCGGCGACCCACTACAAGGGGTTCGATCAGTTCGGCAGCGTCACCTTTCACCTGGGCGCGACGCCGCTGGTCGATGCCTTGAAGAGCAGCGAATTCGACCTCGACTACATGCCGGCCCATGAAGCCGTCGAAAAGCTGCCTTTCACCACGGAGGGCCTGTCGCAATACAAGGCCATCATCCTCTCCGACATCGGCGCGAACTCGCTGCTGCTTCACCCCGATGTCTGGCTGCACGGCAAGACAGTGCCCAACCGGCTCAAGCTTCTGCGCGACTGGACGCAGGCCGGTGGTGGCATGGTCATGATCGGCGGCTATTTCTCTTTCCAGGGCATCGACGGCAAGGCGCGCTGGCACCGCACGGCCGTCGAGGAGGCGCTGCCGGTAACCTGCCTCCCCTATGACGACCGGCTCGAGATTCCCGAAGGGTTCCGGCCTGAAATCACCGGTCCCAAGGATCACCCGATCTTTGCCGGCATCGAAGGCGAATGGCCGCTGCTGCTCGGCGCCAACGAGGTCGTCGCTCGCGATCGCGATGACGTCGAAATCCTCGCACGGTTGCCGCAGGATCACGGCGGTCATCCGCTGCTGGTCACCGGCCGCCATGGCCAGGGCCGCACGCTGGCCTGGACGTCGGATATCGGCCCGCATTGGCTGCCCAACAGCTTCGTGGAATGGCCGGGCTATGCGCGTCTTTGGACCAACGTGCTGCGCTGGGTCAGCAAGGCCGTCTAGCCGACCAGCAACCGCCGGGGAACCGCCATGACAGAACCGTTTCTTGTCGCCAGAAATATCGCAAAGCGCTTCGGCGCCCTGACTGCGCTTGCCGATGTCGACCTGGAAATCCGCTCCGGCGAGGTGCTGGCGCTTCTCGGCGACAACGGCGCCGGCAAATCCACCTTCATCAAGATCCTGGCGGGCGCCCATCCGCCCAGCGATGGAAAGCTTCTCATCGAGGGCAATCCGGTGGCTTTCTCCTCGCCCAAGGATGCGGCGTCGTCGGGGATCGCGACGATCTTTCAGGAACTGGCGCTCTCGGAAAACCTGTCGATTGCCGAAAACGTCTTTCTCGGCCGCGAATTGAAACGCTCCATTTTGGGTATTCCCTTCCTGAAGCGCAAGGAAATGCGCCAGCGCGTCGACGGCCTGCTGAAAGAGCTCGACGCGCATATTTCCGATCCGGAAGCACCCGTCGGCAGCCTGTCCGGCGGTCAGCGCCAGGCCGTGGCCATCTGCCGGGCCCTCAATCTGAATGCCAGGCTGGTCATCATGGACGAGCCGACGGCGGCCCTTGCCGTCGCCGAAACCCGCAAGGTCCTGGCACTGACGCGGCGGCTTGCCGCGCGCGGTTGTGCCGTCGTCCTCATCAGCCACAACATTTCCGAAGTGTTCGAGGTTGCCGACCGCATCGTGGTGTTCCGGCGCGGCCGCAAGGTGGCCGAACGGCTGGCGGCCGAGACCAATCACGAGGAAGTCGTTTCGCTCATAACAGGCGCTCATCCCGACGTGCGGGCGCTTGAAAAATCAAACTGAAATGCACGTCCATTCCAGAGAGGATAAACCAATGCTTTCTCAACTCAAAAAAGCGCTCGCCGTTTCCGTGCTGTCACTCGTGGTCGCCACGGCGGCGCATGCCGCCGACAAGCCCAAGGTCGCCTTCGTCCCGCAATTGATCGGCATACCCTATTTCAATGCCATGGAAGCCGGCGGCAATCGCGCCGCGAAGGACCTGGGCGTCGATTTCATCTATTCCGGCCCCGTCGACACCAACCCGGTCGATCAGTTGCAGATCGTGCAGAACCTGATCGACCAGGGTGTCCAGGCGATCTCGGTCAGCGTGCTGGATGCGTCCAGCATCGCGCCCGTCGTCGAGAGCGCCAAGGCCAAGGGCATCAAGCTTTTCACCAGCGACAGCGATGCACCCGACAGCGGCCGTGCCGTCTATGTGGCGCAGGCGACCGACGAAGGGCTCGGCACGACGATCATCGATGAGTTGGTGAAGCGCGTCGGCGAGGACGCCACGATCGGCATCGTCTCCGGCGAGGCGACGGCGTCCAATCTCAACGCCTGGATCGGCTTCATGCAGAAAGAGGCCACCGCCAAATATCCGAAGCTGAAACTGCTCGCTCCGCAATTCGCTGGCGGCACGGCCGAGCGCGCCGCGCAGATATCAGGCGATCTCATGGCCGCCAATCCCGACATCAAGGCCATCATCGCCGTCGCATCCTCGACCTGTCCGGGCGTCGCCCAGGCCATCGAAACCGCCGGTAAGATCGGCTCCGTCATAGGCACGGGCTATTGCAGCCCGAACACGGCGCGATCCTACCTGAAGAGCGGCGCCTTCGGCTTCACCGTGCTGTGGGATCCCGAACAGCTGGGCTATCTCACGGTCTGGGCCGGCAAGCAGTTGATCGACGGCAAGAGCTTCGAAGCGGAAAACAAGATCGCCGGCCTCGAAAAGCCCGCCACCTATGATGCCGCCAAGGGCATCCTGCTGCTCGGGCCGCCGGCGGTCTTCACCAAGGACAATGTCGACAAGTTCAACTTCTGAGCCTTGGGATGAACACGGTGCGACAGTTTGGAAACGGCGTTTTGGCCATGAACGGGCGAGAGTGGTCCTTGCTTGCCGCCTGTCTCCTGGCGATCGTCATCTTTTCTGTCGCATCGCCCCACTACGCGACGCCAGGCAATGCGGCGACGGTCCTGCGCAACAGCGTCGAACTGCTGCTGATAGGCCTTGGCATGACCTTGCTGCTTGCCATGGGCGGCATCGACGTCTCGATCGGCATCGTCATGGGTCTGGCGGCAATAGCGATCGGCCGCGTGCTTGGCGCCGACGGCAATCCGCTGCTGGCGCTCATCGCTGGCCCGGTGGTCGGTGCGCTGCTCGGCTGCGTGACGGCCACCGTCGTCGTCCTCGGTCGCGTTCCGGCAATCGTGGGAACGCTCGGCCTGCTTGGCGTCTACCGCACCGCCGTCTTTGTCCTTCTCGGCGGGCAGTGGCTCTCGGGCCTGCCCTCGAGCCTCACTAATCTTCTCGCAACCACCGTACTCGGCATTCCGGTCCCAGCCATCGTCATTGCCATCGCCTATCTGGTCGTCTGGCTGGCATTGCGGCGAACCCCCTACGGCCCGCATCTGCTCGCGATCGGCAATTCCGAGGAAAAGGCGCGGCTGTCCGGAATCCCCGTGGTCAAGGTACGCTTCATGACCTTCGTCATCAGTGGCGTCCTGACTGGCATTGCCGCCGCGTTTTACGTCGCCACCTACCGCAACGTGGAGATGACGATCGGCAGCACGCTGGCGCTCGATGCGATCGCCGCGGTCATTCTCGGCGGCACGAGCATATTGGGCGGCAGATGCAGCTTGATCGGCACGGTCTTCGGCGTACTGCTTCTGAGAATTCTCCAGAATGGATTGCTTCTGATCGGCGTCCCCTCGCTTTGGCAGCCTGTGGTTACCGGCGTTCTCATCATCGGCGTGCTCGGCTTCGAAGCCGTCTCCAACCGGCTGCCGCTTGCCCAATTCCTGCGAGCCCGCGCATGAACAGGATCCGGAACCTGCAGGGCCCCGCCCTCACTTTGGCTCTGCTGTGCGGCCTTTGGCTGGTCGTTATTGTCGGCCTGCTGGCGCTCAAGCCTTCGGTCTTCAATCTCGGCACCGTCACCACGATTTTGCAATTTTCGACGATTCTGGCCCTGGTCGGCCTTGGACAGGCGCTGGTCGTCCTGGCCGGAGGCGCGGGCATCGACCTGTCCGTTGGCGGCGCCGTTTCGCTCTCGGCGATCATTGCCATGCTTTCCCTGAAGCTGGGGTTGCCGCCCCTTCTGTTGCCGGTCGTCTGCATCCTGGCCGGCGCCGTGCTCGGTGCCTTGAACGGATGGCTGGTGAACGGGCTCGCCCTTCTCCCCTTCATCGCGACGCTGGGAACATTCTTCGTCTATTCCGGCCTGGCGCTTGCCGCCACCGGCGGTGCGGCGCAGTCCGGCGTGCCCGCTTGGCTGCTCGTTTGGGGGCGCGGCGTGGTCATGGGCATCCCCGTGCCTTTCCTTACGCTCGCCGTCCCCTGCTTCGCGCTTGCCGGTCTCGTGCTGCTCTCGACGGCCTGGGGGCGCTGGATCTATGCCATGGGCTTCAATGAGCGCTCGGCCAAACTGGTCGGCATTCCGGTCGATCGCGTACGCTTCATTCTCTACGTGCTGAGCGGCGCACTGGCCGGTGCTGCCGGCCTCGTCTCTCTCGCCTGGCTCGGCAGCGGCAGGCCCAATATCGGCCAGAACCTCGAACTGGAATCACTGACCGCGGCCATGCTGGGAGGCATCGTCATCACTGGCGGGCGCGGTGGCGTCGGCGGCGTGTTCGCGGCCGTCCTGCTGCTGGTCACGCTGAAGACCGGCCTTCTGCAATTGAACATCAACACGGTCTGGCAGGTGGGGATTGTCGGCGCCCTTCTGGTTTTCGTCCTTCTCGCCGACCGACTTTCCCAACGTTGGAGATAACAATGCCTTCCATGGAAGAGACCATCGCCGCGCGCGTCGAGGCAGCCGCCGAGCGCATCGTCAAGACGCTGAGCGATCTCGTCGCCTTCCCCTCGATCGTGAAATCGAATCCGAAGGAGGCCGGCCCGGGCGAGCGCGATTGCCAGCTCTACCTGCAAAAGCGCCTCAAGGCGCTCGGCTTCTCGACCGATCTCTGGGATCCGGACGGACCTGCGCTCTACGAAAAGTACAAGGGACGTGCCGGCGCCAACAAGGGCAGGACGTTCGAGGGCCGGCCTAACCTTGGCGGCGTTTTGAAAGGTACCGGCGGCGGGCGATCCATCATGCTGACCGGCCATATCGACGTCGTGCCGCCGGGTGCCGCCGGCCACTGGACCACCGATCCCTTCCAGCCTGTCCTGAAGGACGGATACCTGCACGGTCGCGGCACGGTCGACATGAAGGGCGGCGTCGCCTGCATGCTGATGGCCGTCGAGATCCTGAAGGAGCTCAATGTTCCCTTGTCTGGAGACGTCGTCTTCACCACCGTCGTCGACGAGGAAATCGGCGGCATGGGGTCGCTCGCCATGGTCGATCGCGGCTTTCGCGCCGACGCCGGCATCATGACGGAACCGACGGCGAACAGGATCGCACCGCTTTGTCACGGCATTCTGTGGGGCAAGATCATCATAGACGGCATAGGCGGCCATGCCGAACTGACGCCGAACGCCTGGTATTCGAGCGGCCCGGTCGACGCCGTCCAGCTTTGCCGGCAGATCCTCGACGGCATCGACATCCTCAACCGGCGCTGGATGTTCGATCCCAGGAAGAACCACCCGCTGATGGACCTGCCCAACCAGATCATCGTCACCCAGATCAATGCCGGCGAACACCCGTCCTCCATGGCAGGACGCGGCGAGATCATCATCGACGCACAGTATCTGCCGAGCGAGCATGACGAGTTCAGGCTGGGCGGCAACGTCAAACGCGAAATCGAAGTGCACATCGCCAATGTCTGCCAGGCGGATCCTTATCTGCGAAAGCACCCTGCCCGTGTCGAATGGATCCTCGATGCCGATTGCGCCGAGATCCCGTCGGACAACCCCTTTGTCGGCCTGTTCCAGGAGGCCGTCAAAGCAGCCGACCTGTCGCCGGCCCTGAGCGGCTTCGGCGCACACAGCGACATCGGCCTGCCGACCGGCCTGGGCAACACCCCGACCGTCAACTTCGGTCCTGGCGATCCGGCGCAGGCGCATCAGCCGAACGAGCGCGTTTCGGTGCGCGATCTCGTCGATTGCACGAAGGCCATCGCCATAGCGGTAGAGAAATGGTGCCGGTAAAAACTAGCTGACCGCGTTTGCGGGAGAGGTCGGGGGAGCGGCTAAGAGGCCGCCCGTCAGCCACCAAACCTCGGCTCGGGAACTCCGGTCACGCCAAGGCCGGTGATTGCGAACAGGCTGCCGCGCAGCACGCCATCGCCGGGAAAACGCGGCAGCGGCGGCTTGGCCATGGAGGTGACGTAGAGCGTGTCGAGCTTCGGTCCGCCGAACATGGCGCTGGTGATCTTCTTCACCGGCATCTCGATGATACGGTCTATGCTGCCGTCCGGCGCGTAACGCACCAGCCTTCCATCATAGACCAGCGCATTCCACAGGCAGCCTTCGGCATCGACGGTCGAGCCGTCGGCGGCACCACCGCGGCTGGTGTCGACGCGAACGAAGGTGCGGCGGTTGCTGGCCGCACCGGTCGCGATGTCGTAATCATACGCCCAGATCTCACCGGTCCAGGTGTCGGCGAAATAGAAGGTGCGGTCGTCGGGGCTCCAGCATGGACCGTTGGAGCAGATGATGCCGGAATCGATCCTGGTGACGGAAAAGTCCGGGTCGAGCCGATAGAGACCGCCGGACGGCCCCTCCTCCATAGTGTCCATCGAGCCGGCGAAGAAGCGGCCGCGCCGGTCGACCTTGCCGTCGTTGAGACGGTTCATCGGCTTGTCCGGCTCCGGATCATGGATCAGCGTCACCTCGCCGGTGGCGAAATCGAGCAGATGGAAACCGCGCTGCAACGAGACGACAGCGCCGCCGCCATCCTTGCGCAGCGCCATCGAGCCGATTTTCATCGGCACGTCCCAGCAGCGGATCTCGCGCCCGTCGGCGGTCGCGCGGAACACGCGCCCATCGAAACTGTCGATCCAGTAGAGACGCTCCTGCTCGACGTCCCAGAGCGGTCCCTCGCCAAGCGTGGTCTTCACGTCCACCACGACTTCGATCTTCATGCCGTCCTCCTCTTTGTTGGCTCGCGCAGCGATTGGCTGCGTCAGAAAGCGACCTTGTCGCCGCCCTTCAGCGACAGGATCTCGCGCGCTTCGTCCGGCGTCGCCACCTCCATGCCGAGCCCCTCAATGATTTTGCGCGCCAGCACGACCTGCTCGGCATTCGACTTGGCAAGCTTGCCCCTGCCGGCCCACAGACTGTCCTCCAGCCCGACCCGGATGTTGCCGCCGAGTGCTGCCGATTGCGCGGCGATGCGTAACTGACTGGCGCCGGCGCCGAGCACCGACCAGCGGAACTGGTCGCCGAACAGCCGGTCCGCCGTGCGCTTCATATGCGCGACATCCTCGGGATGCGTGCCGATGCCGCCCAGCAGACCGAACACCGACTGTACGAAGAAGGGCGGCTTCACCAGCCCGCGGTCGGCGAAATGGGCGAGATTGTAGAGATGCGCGATGTCGTAGCACTCGAACTCGAAGCGCGTGCCATTGTCGTAGCAGGTGGCAAGGATGTACTCGATATCCTTGAACGAGTTGCGGAAGACGAGGTCGCGCGTCGCTTCCAGATGCGGCTTTTCCCAGTCGAACGTGAAGGTCTCGTATTTGTCGGCGAGGTGATAGAGCCCGAAATTGATCGAGCCCATATTGAGCGAGGCCACCTCCGGCTTGAACTGGGCGGCCGGGCGCACCCGCTCCTCGACCTTCATATAGGGGCTGCCGCCGGTGGTGATGTTGATGGCGGCATTGGTGCCTTGCTTGACGCGCGGCAGGAAACGGGCAAAGGCCTCCGGCGTCTGGTCGGGCTTGCCGGTCTCCGGATCGCGGGCATGCAGATGCAGGATCGCGGCGCCGGCTTCCGCGGCGGCGATCGCCTCCGAGGCGATCTGGTCCGGCGTGATCGGCAAATAGGGCGACATGGTCGGCGTGTGGATCGCCCCCGTCACCGCGCAGGTGATGATGACCTTGCCCCTGGCCGCCGTGGCGCCGGGCTTGCGGCTGGTTTCTTTCATTGTCCGAACTCCTGATCCGATTTCTTCTTGTGCGCCGCCAGCGCCATCAGCCGGCGATCCCGCCATACCTGCCGATCGCCCAGTTTCTCCCTGGGCAAGCGCCTGCTACGCTCGGACTCGACGGTTTCCATCACCTCGCCCGCCCAGTCGACGCGACGCAGCATCTGCGGGAAAATATTGGAATAGATGCCCTGGTAGCGCTCGGCATAGTCGCGCACGCCGCCCGGCGCGTTGAGATCGATGGTCTCGAAGGGCCCCATGAACGACCAGCGCAGCGCCAAGCCATCACGGATGCCGATATCGACGTCCTCGACGCTGGCATAGCCGTCGGCGACAAGCCGGAAAGCTTCTTCGAGCAGCGCCCCTTGCAGCCGGTTCATGATGAAGCCGTCGAGCTCGCGCTTCATCACCAGCGGCGCGTGGCCGGCATCGAGGAGGAAGGCGCGCGTCCTTTCAAGCGTCTCGGCGCACGTCCACGGCGCCGGCACCACCTCCGCCGCCGGAATGAGGTAGGGCGGGTTGATCGGATGCACGACCAGGCAGCGGTGCCGCCCCGGGAGATGATCGGTGAATTTCGACGGCAACAGCGCCGAGGTGGAGCTGGCGATCACCGCCTGCGGATCAGAGAGGGAATCGATCCGCGAAAACACCTCGCGCTTCACTTCGAGATTTTCCGGCGTGTTCTCCTGGATATGCACGGCGCCGGCCAGCGCGGCGTCCATATCTCTCACGACGGAGATACGCTCGAGCACCGCGTGCGCGGATTGTCCACGCAGCAGGTCGTTCGAAGCGAGATCGCCGAGCACGCCTTCTATGTAGTCGCGCGCGCCACCCCCCGCGACCGGCGACTGGTCCCACATGCGCACGTCATGGCCGGCACGCGCGAAGCTGATCGCCCAAGCCCGTCCAATGAACCCGCTTCCGACAATTGCAACCTTGGCCATTGCTTGCTCCTCAAAGCGTTTCGACGTTGCCGTCGACGCCGAGCGACTGGCCTGAAATGTTGATGCCCGCGTCGGACAGCAGGAATGCGACCATCGAAGCCACGTCATACGGGCTGGTCATGCGGCGCAACGAGATGTTCTGCAAATAGCGTTCGGTCATCTCCTGGTGGCTGATGCCGACCTGTTTGGCGCGTGCCGAGATGACGCCCTCGATGCGCGGCCCCTCTATGATGCCCGGCAGGATGGCGTTGACCCTGATGCCGTGCGGTCCAAGCTCCTTGGCAAGGCTCTGCGTGAAACCGATGACGCCGAATTTGGCCGCAGAATAGGGCGTGCGGAACGCGTAGCCGTGGCGGCCGGCCGCCGACGACATCGAGACGATCGAACCGCCGCCGGCCCCCTTGATGAGCGGCACGGCGCGCCGTGCGCACAGGAACTGGCCGGTCAGGCCGATGTCGAGACAGCGCCGCCAGTCGTCCGGCTCGATTTCGTCGACGCCGCCGGTCGGCCCGGCAATGCCGGCATTGTTGATCAGCGCGTCGAGGCCGCCAAGCTTCTCCTTCACCGCCTCGAACAGCCGGTCGACATCGTCGTCACGCGACACGTCGGCCTTGACCGCCGCGGCGAGCGTCATCTTCTTGGGGGCGGCCGCCAGGGCTTCGTCGGATACATCGCAAACGACGATGCGGGCACCGAGCCGCGACAGCGTTTCGGCAATGGCGAAGCCAATGCCGCCGGCGCCCGCCGTGACCAGGACACGTTGCCCTTTGAGCCCCGCCAGGAATTCGTCGGGCGATTTGGGTGCGCTCGTGCTCATGATTCCATTCCCTTCATTGTATGCGTCTTTCGCGCAGCGCCATGACGGCGCCGAGCACCACCAGCCCGAACAGGATCGCCCGTGTGGCGTAGGGCAGCGTCGTGCCGGCCAGAAGCATCTGCAGCGCCGTCAAAAGCAGCACGCCGCCGAGCATGCCGAGATAGTGGCCGCGCCCGCCGGTGATCAGCGCACCGCCGACCACGACAACGGCGATGGATGGCAGGAGATAGTCGTCACCCATGCCAAGGCTGGCCTGGCCTGAAAAGCCGGTTAGCATGACGCCGACGATCGCCGCGCACAATGCCGACAGCATGTAGACGAAAATCAGCGTCCGTCCGACGGCGATGCCCGAGAGCTGGGCCGCGCGCAGGCTGTTGCCGATGCCGTAGACCTTGCGGCCGAAGGCGGTACGGCCGAGCAGCAGCACCGCAAAGACCACGAAGACGATCATGAATGGCACGACCGGCGTCACCACCCATAGCTTGCCGGTCATGAACCAGCGCAGCATGGGCGAGGAGAAGCCGGCCGGCGTGCCTTGCGAATAGAGAAGCGCGAAACCTTGCAGGATGCCGTTGGTGGCGAGCGTCATGACGATCGGTGAGATGCCGAGGAAAACGATGCCGATGCCGTTCGCCAGTCCGATAAGACAGGCGATGGCGAGCACCACCGGCAGCGCATAGGCGAGTGCCGCGTCCGATCCGTTGACCATGCCGGCAAGGAGGATGCCCGACAGGCCAATCGTCCATGGCACCGATAGGTCGAGTCCACCGGTGAGTATGACGCTGCCCTGCCCGAGCGCAAGCACGGCAAGGAAACTCGACAGCACGAACAGCGAGTTCCAGTAGGTGGGATTGAAGATGGCCCGGCCGAGCCAGATCTGGGTGACGATCATGACGACGGCCAGGCAGACGTAAGCCGGCAGCGCGTAGCGCAGCGCCTCGGCATTGCGAACGCGAAAGCCGGGTGCCTGTCCCGGAACGGCGGGCTTGTGGGCGATGCGCAGCCTGCGGTCGGTGGGGTCGAGTTGCGACGGCAGCATGCCGGCGCGCCATGCGGCGAACCGCGCGCGCAAGGCGCGGACCTGGTAGGCAAGCACGGAGCCATGCGACAGCGAGCCCGCGAGAACGGCAAGGATCAGGATGGTGCCCTCGGCGATGGTCGAATAATAGGCCGAAACGTTGAGGACGAGCAGGACGTTGACGACCATCATCAGGATATAGGCGCCGAAGACGGTGCCGAACGGACCACCCTGCCCGCCGCCGAGCCGCGTGCCGCCGACCACGACGGCAGCGAACATCGACAACAGCAGCGGATTGCCGACCAGCGGATCGCCGCTGCCGGTCTGGGCGCTGATGAACACACCGGCAAGCCCGTAGCAGCCACCGGCGATGACATAGACGAGGAAGCGCACGAGAGCGACGCGCACGCCGACTGCGGACGCGGCGTCTGGATCGCTGCCGACCGCGTAAAGCGCCGTGCCGAACCGCGTGCCTTTCAGCCAGAACCATGCCAGCAGGACCATGCCGATGACGACCAGCGGCATGGGCAACCAGCCCGGGATCGCATCGCCGAGATAGAAGGCGCCGAGATCGGGCGAGACGAAGCCGCCGGGCTTGTCCATGACCAGCAGTGTGATGCCTTGCAAGATGAACATGGTCGACAGCGTGACGACGATGGGCTGCATGCGCAGCACCGCGATGAAGAAGCCGTTGAACGCCCCGACGAGCATGCCGACGCCAATGCCGGCCATCGTCCACAGCCAGACGCTCGTTCCGGTCGCCATCGGATCCATCGACGTGGCCAGCACCACATTGACCAGCGAAACCACGGCGCCCGCCGACAGGTCGAAGCCGCCGGACAGGATGACGATGGTCTGGCCCATCGCCGCCAGCGCCGAGGTGGCGCCGCCGCTCGACAGGAACGAGATGTCGAAATAGCTGAGCCGCCCGGCGCTGATCAGGTCGACGACGACGAGCAGCACTGCAAAGACGATCGCCGCGATGATGGCGCCGCGATGCCGCGCCAGGAGGCGCACCAAGGGTCCGGCCTGTCCGGTTGTTAACGAACCGACCGCGCTCACTGTGCTGCCTCCAGCATATTGCCGCCATGTCCCAGCGCCGGACGCATGATCGCGCTCTCGGTGATCTCGTCGCCGGCGAGCTCGGCCACCAGCCGTCCGTCATAGAGAACGAGCACGCGGTCGCATTGATGGACGAGTTCGGGAATTTCGGTCGAATGCAGCAGGATCGAGCCGCCCGCCGCCACATAGTTGCGCATCATCACGTAGAGCTCATGCTTGGTGCCCACATCGATGCCACGGGTCGGGTCGAAGAGCAGCAGGATGCGGCTTTCGGCGACCAGCCATTTGGCGATGGCGATCTTCTGCTGGTTGCCGCCGGAAAAGGCGCCTGCCCTTGTCCACAGCGCTCGGTTGTCCACCTCGACCGTCGAGAAGGCCGCCTGCACCGCGCGTGCTTCCTCCTCCTCGCGGATCAAGCCGAGCCGGGTGAAGCGGCCGACCACCGGCAGGGATGCATTCTGCCGGCCCGACAATTTCAGGAACAGACCTTCGGTCTTGCGATCCTCCGGCACCAGCCCGATCGCCATGTTGGGCCTCAGCGCATCGGCCGGTGAGCCGAGCCACACTTTGCGGCCGTCGACCATGACGTGGCCGCGTTCGATCTCGGCCATGCCGAAGCAGGCGAGGAACAGGTCTAGCTGGCCCATGCCCTGAAGTCCGGCGATGCCGAGGATTTCGCCCCTGCGCAAATCGAAACTGGCGCCGTCGAGTTTTCTGCCCGCCTTGAGGTCGCGCACGCCGAGCACCGGCGGACCGAAGACGGCCGCGCCCTCAGGCTTTGGCGGAAAGGTCTGCGCGAGGGCGCGGCCGATGATCTTCTCGATCACATCCTCATCCGAGATGTCGGCCACCGGTGCGGTGATGATGTGGCGGCCATTCCGAAGGATGATCAAGGTATCGCAGAAGGCCCGCACCTCACGCATGCGGTGGGTGATGAACACGACCGTCGTTCCGGCGGCCTTGAGCCGCGCGATGATTGTTCCCAGCCATTCGACGTCGCCGCCCGAAAGCGTCGAGGTCGGCTCGTCCAGCAACAGGATGCGCGGCTTGCGGTAGACGGCGCGCGCGATCTCGATCTTCTGGCGGACCGCGAGATCGAGCGTCGCCACCTCGGCGTCGAGATCGACCGAAAAACCGAGATCGGCAATGTGCCGGCCGACTGCCTTGCGCGCGGCCGACCGCCTGATCAATCCGGTCGGGCCGGATGGCGCATAGGGCAGCAGCATATTGTCGAGAACGCTGAGGTCGCGGACCAGCGTCATCTCCTGGAACGCCGTCTGCACCCCGCGTTCATGCGCGGCGCGCGGCGAACCGAGCGCGGCCGGCGCGCCAAGGATGCTGATCTGGCCCTGATCGGGCCGCACCAGTCCCGATAGGAGCTTGACCAGCGTCGACTTGCCGGCGCCGTTCTCACCCAGCAAAGCGTGCACGCTGCCAGGCGAGATCGCGAAGGAGACGTCGTCAAGCGCGACCGTCGCGCCAAACGCCTTGCGTATGCCGTTGACGGCAATAGCCGGCACATGCGTTGTTGAAGTCATCATTCCCGGTTCCGGCATGCCATGCTTGCGGGCGCGTGGAGCCCACAGTGCCCCACGCGCACGGATTGCTGAAGCCTACTCCTCGGGCTGGCCGACGAGCGCCGCGTTGAGGCCGATCTCGGGCGTCTGGTCGGAGAAGATCGACGCGAACCAGCCGGGGTTGGAAACCAGCGACGGTTTGAAGGTGTTGCATCCGGCCTTCATTTCGGCCCAGGTGCCCTCGTTGCAAAGCTTGCTCGTCTCGTTGGTGACGATCGGCAGCGGCAGGATTGTCGCTTTCGGCACATCCTTGCCCTCGATCGCCTCGATGGCGAGCTTCAAGGCGAGCGCGCCGGAATAGGGCGGCGAGGCATAGGAAATGCGCGGCGCGCCGAGCGGTGCATAGGGAGAAGCAGCACCCTCGACCTCCGTCCCTTCCGGCAGCATCTGGATGCGGCCGCCATTGGAGCCTTCACCGGCGCAAGGCAGAAGCTGGCTGGCCTTCCTGCCCGCCTCGAGCTGCATCGAATTGGCGGTGAAGCAGCCTACCTGCATCCACAGCCCGTTAATGTCGTCCCAGCTGCGCGTGGCGAGAATCTTGGAGAGTTCGGTGCGTGCCACCGCCTGGCTCCACATGCCGACCGCTTCGCCGACAATCTTGATGTCCGGATATTTGGCGAACACCGCCTTGGCGGCCTTGGTGCGCAGCTCGTCGACCGAGGTGCCGGGAACGCCGGTCACGGCGATGATGTTGCCCTTGCCGTTGAGCTTCTTGGCCAGCCATTCGGCTGTCACCCTGCCAGCCTCCTCCTGGTCGATATGGACATTGTAAGCGCAGGGCTCGGTGATCTCGGCGTCGTAGGCGAAGACCTTGACCCCCTTTTCGCAAGCGTTCTTGACGACCTGGTTCAGCGCCGTCGGCGAGATCGGATAAATCACGATCGCCTCCGCTCCCGCCTGCACCATGGCGTTGATCTGCTGGATCTGGCGCTGCGCATTCGGCCCGGCCACCTGGACCTGCAGGTCGACCTTGTCGACCAGGCTCTTGTGCGAGGCCATCGCCTTGACCATGTTCGCCGCCTCGGCCTGCCAGTCATTGCCGATGAAGCTCATGCTGAGAAAAATCTTGTGTTTTTCAGCGGCCTCGGCCGCGGAGATGCCAAAAGCACAGGCAGCCATGCCGGCCAGCAGCGCAAGCCGCCGGGCTTTCAATCCGATACCCATTATGAAACTCCTCCCGATCCGAACGATCGGATGCCTCCCAAGGGCACGAGACGTGACCTTGCCATCCGATATCGCAACCGTATCACCATTTGATCAAAGATCAATGATGAAATATGCTCATGACAAGGCGACGGCGGGGGTGCTTGACGCCGCAGCCGGAAGCCTGCATTCCGGATACGGGCTATGGCGCAGCTTGCGCGGGAAGGTTGAGGGGAGATGGCTGGAGCGGCGTTCAGAAAGCCGGGTGTCGAGATCGCGCCCCTGTCCAAGGAGACCTTGCAGGACAGGGTCTATCGCCATGTCACCGAATTGATCCTCGACGGCAGCATCGTGCCGGGCGAGATGGTAACGGTGCAAAGCCTTGCCGATGCTTTCGGCGTCAGTCCGATGCCGGTCAGGGAGGCCCTGCGGCGGCTGACCGCCGCCAACGCGCTGATGGTGGTTTCAGGCCGCTCGATCGGCATTCCCGCACTCAGCCGCACACGCCTCGTCGATCTGAGAAACGTCCGCTTCGAGATCGAAGCGATCGCCGCCGCATGGGCGGCCGAGCGTATGGACGACCAAGCTATCGCCCGGCTGCGCCAGCATCTGGACGCGCTCGAACAGGCCAATGCGGCGGGAGACGTCAAGTCCTATCTGCGCGCCAACTACGCCTTTCATTTCTCCATCTACCGGGCGGCCGGCTCCGAGAACATTCTCAACATCATCGAGAACTTGTGGCTGCAGATCAGTCCTTATTTCAACATGCTGCACGATTCCGGAAACTATTCGACCGCCAATACGCACCATCAGGAGATGTTCGCTGCGTTGCGCGACCGGGACGCGGAAGCGGTCAAGGCCGCGGTCCGCGCCGACATCGACGCCGCCTTCGACGTTCTGGTCGGCCTGCTGAAATAGCACAAACGAAACTTCGTCGGCGCGAAGATCGAATTCGGCCTGCCGACGTGGCTTGGCACACCCCACCGTCGACTTCGCCCAAACGATCCGGCGCAGGCGCATCAGCCGGACGAACGCGTCCCCGTGTGTGATGGACGGCTCCTCTCGAAGGGTTGGCGCAGGCAAGGCGGGATTTTTCCCGTCAAGACAGTCGGCTCTAGAATTGCGACCCCAAATCAAGCTATGATGCACTTGGCATTTCCGGAGACGGCTTCGCGCCCCTGGAATGCCGGGAGGAACGGGACATGGCCTTCGCGCTTGTACTCGTTTTGATAGTTGTGGGCTCGGTGCTGTTCCACCTCCTGAGCCCATGGTGGTGGACGCCGATTGCCTCGAACTGGGACTATATCGACAACACCATCATCATAACTTTCTGGATCACCGGCGTCGTCTTTGCCGCCGTGGTTTTGTTCATGGCCTATTGCGTCTTCCGCTTCCGTCATCGGGAAGGCAATCAGGCGGCGTATGAACCGGAGAACAGGCGGCTCGAATCCTGGCTGACGGTTGTCACCGCGGTCGGCGTAACGGCTTTGCTGGTTCCCGGCCTGTTCGTCTGGAACCGGTTCGTCAACGTTCCGAGCGACGCAACCGTGGTCGAAGTTGTCGGCCAGCAATGGCAATGGAGTTTCCGCCTGCCCGGCAAGGACGGCAAGCTCGGCACATCCGACACCCGCGGCGTCACCGCTGACAATCCGTTGGGCGTGATCACCAGCGATTCCAATGGCCAGGACGATGTCGTGGTCGAAGCGGCCGATCTGCATCTGCCGGTTGGCAAGCCGGTCAAGATGTTACTTCGCTCGATCGACGTGCTGCATGATTTCTATGTGCCGGAATTCCGCGCGAAAATGGACATGATCCCGGGCTCGGTCACCTACTTCTGGTTCACCCCAACGAAAACCGGAACCTTCCAGGTCCTGTGCGCTGAACTCTGCGGCCAAGGACATCCGATGATGCACGGTGTGGTGATGGTCGATACGCAGGAGGATTATCTGGCGTGGCTTGGCCAGCAACAGACGTTTGCGCAATTGTCGGCGCCCCAGCAGACGGGCTCGGCAAGCCAGGCGCCGGGTCCAACGACGGTGTCAAGTTCGAGGATTGCAGCAAAGCTCGAAACCGTCGGGTCTCGCTAAAAAGGACACGGAGGTGTTCCTATGGTCGATATTACCCCTGCAGATGCCATCCCGCCGGCCGAAGTCGCGGAAGTCGAACTGTATCATCCGCACAGTTGGTGGACGAAATACGTCTTCTCGCAGGACGCCAAGGTCATTGCCATCCAGTATTCGGCGACGGCAACGGGAATTGGCCTGGTCGCCCTGGTGCTGTCCTGGCTGATGCGGCTGCAACTCGGCTTTCCCGGCACCTTCGACTTCATCACGCCTGAAGCCTACTACCAGTTCATCACCATGCACGGCATGATCATGGTGATCTATCTGCTCACGGCGCTCTTCCTCGGCGGTTTCGGCAACTACCTGATCCCATTGATGGTGGGGGCTCGCGACATGGTCTTTCCCTATGTCAACATGCTGAGCTACTGGATCTACCTGCTTGCCGTGCTGGTTTTGGTGTCGAGCTTCTTTGCGCCTGGCGGACCGACGGGGGCCGGCTGGACGCTGTACCCGCCGCAGGCAATCATGACCGGCACACCGGGGGGCCAGGACTGGGGCATCATCCTGATGCTCGTCTCACTGATCCTGTTCATCATCGGCTTCACCATGGGCGGGCTGAACTATGTCGTGACGGTGTTGCAGGGCCGCACGCGCGGCATGACGCTGATGCGTCTGCCGCTGACTGTCTGGGGCATCTTTACCGCGACCGTCATGGCTCTGCTCGCCTTCCCGGCGCTATTCGTCGCCTGTGTGATGATGCTGCTTGATCGGACGCTCGGCACCAGCTTCTTCATGCCGGCGATCGTCGAAATGGGCGAGCAATTACAGCATAATGGCGGCAGCCCGATCCTGTTTCAGCATCTGTTCTGGTTCTTCGGCCATCCCGAAGTCTACATCGTGGCCCTTCCGGCCTTCGGCATCGTGTCGGACCTGATCAGCACCCATGCGCGCAAGAACATCTTTGGCTATCGCATGATGGTCTGGGCCATCGTCGGCATCGGTGCGCTGAGCTTCGTCGTCTGGGCGCACCACATGTATGTCAGCGGCATGCATCCCTATTTCGGTTTCTTCTTCGCCACCACGACATTGATCATCGCGGTTCCGACCGCCATCAAGGTCTACAATTGGGTGCTGACGTTGTGGCGCGGCGACATCCACCTCACCATACCGATGCTATTTGCCCTGGCTTTCATCGTCACCTTCGTCAATGGCGGGTTGACCGGGCTGTTCCTTGGCAATGTCGTGGTCGACGTCCCGCTGTCGGACACGATGTTCGTCGTTGCCCATTTCCATATGGTCATGGGGGTCGCGCCGATCATCGTGATCTTCGGTGCGATCTACCACTGGTATCCGAAGGTCACCGGCCGGATGCTGAACGAGGCGCTGGGCCGGTTCCATTTCTGGGTCACCTTCCTCGGCGCCTACCTGATTTTCTTTCCCATGCACTACCTCGGACTGATGGGCGTGCCCAGGCGTTACAATGAACTGACCGATATGACGGTGATGACAGAATCGGCCCACCATCTGAACTCGTTCATCAGCATCATGGCGTTCATCGTCGGCTTTGCCCAGATTGTGTTCCTGTTCAATCTGATCTGGAGCATCCGTCATGGCCGCGAGGCCGGCGGCAACCCGTGGCGGGCCACGACCCTCGAATGGCAGACGCCGCAAACACCACCGGCCCATGGCAATTTCGGCAAAGACCTACCGATCGTCTATCGCTGGGCCTATGACTACAGCGTACCGGGCGCCAAGGAGGACTTTATCCCGCAAAACGTACCGGGCTCCTTCGGTCCCTCCAAGGAGCCGGCATGAGCGTCATTCTGGTCTTCATGCTCGTGATCGCCGGTTTTGCCGGATGGTGGCTTTCCCACCAGCGGCTGATGACCAAGCCATGGCTCGAGCAAGGTATGGCCGGGGATTTTGTTGGTATGGAAGGATCGGCGCTACCGACCGCCAAGATCGGCCTCGGCGTCTTCCTGGCGGTCGTCGGCTGTCTGTTCGCGCTGATCACCAGCGCCTACTTCATGCGCATGGCGCTGTCGGACTGGCAGGCGCTGCCGCTGCCGCGGCTGCTCTGGTTCAACACCGGCATGCTGGTCCTCAGCAGCATTGCGCTGCAATGCGCCTCGCTCGCGGCGCGTAAGGGTCAAATGGACATGGTTAAGCTCGGCCTTGCCACCGCCGGGTTTACGGCGCTCTCCTTCCTGATTGGACAGTTTATGGCCTGGCGCGAGCTGTCTGCCGATGGCTACTTTCTGGCTTCCAATCCGGCCAACAGTTTCTTCTACCTGCTTACCGGAATGCATGGCCTGCACATACTGGGCGGACTGGTGGGCCTGGGCAGAACAACCGTCGGCGCTTGGAACGGGGCAAGGCCGGCGCGGCTTCGCCTCAGCGTCGAGCTGTGCGCCATGTATTGGCATTTCCTGCTTTTCGTCTGGCTTGCCATCTTCGCGCTTCTGGCCGGCTGGGCCGCGACTTTCATCGATATTTGCCGGGGGTTACTGACGTAGGAGGAACGGGCGGATGGCAGAGACACTCACGCATATCGCTCAGACAGAGCCGCGGCCCGCAGGCTGGCAAGGCATCGCCGCCGACTGGTCCTCGGATCAGCGGGCGTTCAAGAACGTGTCATGGGGCAAGGCCATGATGTGGATCTTCCTGCTCAGCGACACCTTCATCTTCGGCTGCTTTCTGCTCTCCTATATGACCGCGCGCATTTCGACACGCGTGCCGTGGCCCAATCCCAGCGAGGTCTTTGCGCTTCGTATCGGCGGCTCGGATATTCCGCTGATCCTTATTGCCATCATGACTTTCGTGCTGATCTCAAGCAGCGGAACCATGGCCATGGCGGTCAATTTCGGCTATCGCCGCGACCGCCGCAAAACGGCAATCCTGATGCTTCTGACCGCAGCACTCGGTGCGACCTTTGTCGGTATGCAAGCCTTCGAATGGACCAAGCTGATCACCGAAGGCGTGCGGCCCTGGGGCAATCCCTGGGGCGCTGCCCAGTTCGGGTCAACCTTTTTCATGATCACCGGCTTCCACGGCACGCATGTGACAATCGGGGTGATCTTCCTGATCATCGTGGCGCGAAAGGTGTGGCGTGGAGATTTTGACTTTGGGCGGCCCGGCTTCTTTACCAGCCGCAGGGGCCGCTACGAGAACGTCGAGATCATGGGACTCTACTGGCATTTCGTCGACCTGGTCTGGGTCTTCATTTTCGCGTTCTTCTATCTTTGGTGAGAGGCAGATATGGCTGAAGCAACCGCAAACGGCCTCGGGCAACACACGCTGCACGCTACTCATGACGCGGCGACGACCGGCGCCCCCCCGGCAGAAGTTCATCAGGAGCACCCGATCAAGCTTTATCTGGTGGTCTGGGCATGGCTGTTCATTCTCAGCACCTGCTCCTATCTGATCGATTATTTCGGTCTGCACGGCTATCTCAGATGGTCGCTGATCCTGATCTTCATGATCCTCAAGGCAGGGCTCATCGTCGCCATTTTCATGCACATGGCCTGGGAACGGCTGGCGCTGACATACGCAATCATCCTGCCGCCCGTGCTGGTGTTGGTATTCGTGGCGATGATGGTCTTTGAAGCGGATTACACGCTTCTCACCCGGATGGCGTTTTTCGGGGCTGGGCCCTGACGCCAAATCGGAGTTCAGACCTTGTCGATGGCCGATCAGGATTCCGACGATGCTGCGGGCGGTCCGGTGCCGCCACCCTCGCCTTGAAACAATCGACGGTTGGGCCATCTTTATTCATACCGAAACGACGGAAGCGAAATGATTGCCGCGTTTTGACCTGCGTCGCGAACTCAGCAAGGGACGCCCAAAATGACAATCGCAAACAAACTGAAGGACTATATCGACCGGAAAGGGATTTCCTACGACACTGTCGCGCATCATCGCACGGCCACAAGCAGGCAGGCCGCTATAGCCGCGCACGTGCCCGGCAGCATAATGGCCAAATCGGTGCTCGTTCACCACTATCTGGGTTATGCGCTGGCCGTGGTCCCCAGCACACATAGGATCGAGGTCGGCGCGTTGCAGAAGGTCATGGACAAGAGTCTTGGACTCGCCACCGAAGATGAAGCGGTTTCGCTCTTTGACGATTGCGATACCGGCGCCATTCCGCCGATCGGCGCGGCCTACGATGTGCCGGTAGTCCTTGACGAAAGCCTTGGCAGTGCCGCCGATATCTATTTCGAGGGCGGCGATCACAGGACGCTGGTGCGTGTCAGCGGCAAGGATTTCCGTAACCTGACTATGGGCGCCCACCAGGCCCGCTTCAGCCATCCGGCTTACTGAAGCCGGAAAGGGCTCTGATCAACCTGCACGCACCGGTCCTTGCCGGCGCGGCAGGGAGTTCATCGAGGCGCCGGTCCGGCCGTCGGCGGCGGTTCCACGACCTTGCGGTAGACATGCCAGGTAGCGTGACCGAGGATCGGCAGCACGATCGCCAACCCCGCGAATACTGGCAGCGTGCCGATGATCAGGGCGACGGCGACAATCAGGCCCCATACCGCCATCACGATCGGGTTCGCCAGCACCACGCGCACCGAGGTGTGGATGGCTTCATAGGCGCCGACATCTCGCTCGAGCAACAACGGGAAGGCGACGACCGTCGTGCACAGCACGATCGCAGCGAAGACGAAGCCGATGGCGTGCCCCAGGATGATGAGCGTCCAGCCGCGTCCTGTGGCGAATATGTCATTGATGAAGCTGGAGAAGGATTGCGGTGGGGCGGGGCCGAACAGGTGTTGGTAAAACGCCTGCGCAGTCAAAAGCCAGGCGATGAAGATTGCAAGCAGCATGATCGCAACCGCGGCGATGGCTGGCAGCGCCGGAGAATTCCTGACCTCGAAGGCGGCCCTCCATGAGGCGTCTAGCCCGGCTTCCCGTCGCCGGCTGATCTCATAGAGGCCGATTGCGGCGAATGGACCAATTAGCGCAAATCCGGACACGAGCGGAAACAACAATGGGAGCGTGTTATTGCCTGATGTCCAGACTGCAAGCACGACCCCCGCAAGCGGGTAGATCAGGCAGAGAAAAATGATGTGCGACGGTTTGACCATGAAATCGTCGACGCCGCGCCTGAGCGCATCGAAAAGGTCGGTGACACCGATCTTGCGAATTCTGGTGTGCTCCAGCGTCTCGCTGGCGCCTGCTATGACGTGAAAGCTTGCCATGACCATTCCTCCAGACAGGTCTGGTAAGGCCGCGGTTTCACGGTGCTGCCGTTCTGCATGACTGGCCACGCAAACCGCGACCTGCACCAGGATCAATATACTCTCATGCGAGCGACTTGTCGCGCTTTGTAAGAAGGTTGGGTAAGAAGGCCCGGTCGCCTGGCTAGCTCTGGACGCCTTTCTTCGATATTCTCCTCAAGTCGAAGGTGAAGGGTCATGGACGGAAGGACAGTTCTCATACTCGGCCTTGGCGTCGTTGTTCTGCTGCTGCTGGGTTTTTGCGCACTGCCGACGTAATGTTTTGCGCCGGCGTCAACGGCCAGCTGATGCGATCGTACGCATTACAGTAGTGTCGGCAAGTAACGTTGCAAAGATCGCGAACAGGTAGAAAATCGAATAAGAAAACAACGCCTTTGCTTGCTTCATCTCCTTGTCGGGGATGGTGAGCACCTTGCAGGCGCGCCAGACGAATCCCGCACCCAAGACGGTCGAGACAGTCCCGTAATATCCGCTCGCGAATCCAAAGGCCCAGGGAAGCACGCCGATTGGCGCCAGAACCAGCGAATAGGCCAAGATTTGCTTTCTGGTCGAGGGTTGGCCAGCCACGTTCGGCATCATGGGGACGCCCGCCGCGGCGTACTCTCCGACCTTGAACAGGGCTAGCGCCCAGAAATGCGGTGGTGTCCAGAGGAAAATGATCAGGAACAGAATGATGCTTTCAATGCCGATGGCGCCGGTGGCAGCAGCCCACCCGATCACCGGAGGAAGAGCGCCTGCCGCGCCACCTATGACGATGTTCTGCGGTGTCGAGCGTTTCAGCCAGATCGTATAGATGACGACGTAGAAGAAGATGGTGAATGCCAGCAGCGATGCGGCAAGCCACCCCACCAGCACGCCGAGCACCGTCACCGAAAGTGCGGAAAGCACCAGACCGAAGCCGAGGGCTTCGCCTGGCGCGACGCGGCCCGACGGGATTGGCCGCTTGGACGTGCGAGACATCAACGCATCTATGTCCGCGTCGTACCACATGTTGAGCGCCCCGGCCGCGCCTGCTCCCATCGCAATCGCACTGATGGCGATCACCGCGATGACCGGATTCGTCGGGCCAGGCGCCGTCATTAGGCCCACGAAAGCAGTGAATACGGCAAGCGCCATGACCCGCGGTTTTAAAAGCGCGAAGAAATCACCCGCCGTCGCTTCCGGAAGGCGGATGACGATATCCTTGAGGCGGCTTTCCCTAGTCGACATCTCAGACCGATGGAAGCAAGAAACCTAGGCCATGATCCCGAACCGAAGGCACGCGTGAGCGAAATTGAAACCCGGTTTTTGCTTACGCGGCCCCTTCGGGTTCGGACGAGATCACGGCGAACGAGAGGATAGACGCATGGCGGAGGAGAAAGTCACTTGGAGAACGTTTTCAAATAGGCGATGACGTTGGTCACGTCTGCATCGTTCTTGAGGCCGGGAAACGCCATCTTGGTGCCTTTGACCATAGCCTTGGGATCGTGAAGATAGGTCATCAGTGTTGGTTCGTCCCATTTGACGCCGGATTTGCCGGCCGCAATCATGGCGTCGGAATATTTGAAACCGGGATGCGTACCGGCAGTGCGGCCGATGACGCCGTGCAGCGATGGACCGATCTTGTTCTTGTCCTCGTCCGCAATGTGGCAGGCCTTGCATTTGGTGAAGACCTTCTCGCCAGCCGCAGTATCCTGAGCCTGCGATGGATTGGCGACGAAGGTTGCAACAAACACGACGGCGAAAAATGCGGCTAAGCGCATGACTTTTTCCTCCCTGATCGTCAAATGCGCCTGAGACGATCTGGTATAAGCCAGCATCGCCAGCGAAGCGCCTTGTACGGCAGAACAGATTGTCCACTTCTCCCATATGAAATTGCGGCCTCTATATACCACGGAATCTGGCCGGCAGGTAGAAGAGGTCGACCTACAAAGGTTTAGGTTGTCCGCAGCGGATCAAGGCATAGCAGTGTTGCAGCTGCCGGCGAGCTGGCTGACCGCTTCATCAAATCCGGTCAGATCGAAATCGGCGTGGCCCCGCCCCGACAGCAGCCCGAAGCGCCACGAAAGCTGGAGCCGGTTCGCGGCGGTAAGGCGCTTTATGCCGTCGGCGCCATCGCGCACCAGCATGCGGCCGCGCGGGCCGACCAACCAGCTCTCGTCGAACTTGTTGTCGCCGTCGACGGTGACCGACATGGTGATCTTGCGATTGGCCGAGACGGTGTCGTTCAATTGCAACCATTCGGTCCAGCGCGGTTGGCTGTCCGGGCGGCAGGCGATGGTCAGGATCGGGCTATAGCTCAGGGCGCCACCGCCGGTGATCAGCTTGTTGGTGGCATGGACCGAAGCCGTGACAAGGCCGTCATCGTCCGTGCCGATGCGCCAGGTGCCGGCATCGGCCTGGGCGAAATCGCAGGCGAAGGCCAGGACGATCGCCAAGGCGACGACGCGTCGCGTTTCGAAGAATAGGCTCAACCGCCCCTCCAACAACCCTGTGGTTTGCAGCAGGAGCGCAGATAGTGATCAATGCTTGGTATCGACAATGGTCACCGTCCGCGAAACGGATTGGCTGTTGCAGTTTCGCAACGAAAAAGGCCGCCTCGAGGGGCGGCCTTCGTCAGTTCCATCAACTCGGGATTTACTCGGCGTCCTTGGCGGCCTTTTTCTTCGGCGCTGCCTTCTTCTTCGGCTCTTCCGCGTCATCGCTCTTCTTGTCTTCAGTCTTCTTCGACGCGGCCTTCTTCGCCGGCTTCGCCTTGGTCGCGGTCTCGGCTTCCTCGTCGTCGGCCATCAGCTCTTCCTTGCTGACCTTGACGTCGGTGACCGAGATCTGCCCGAGCAGGTGATCGACCACCTTCTCCTCGAACATCGGCGCGCGCAGCGCATTCAGCGCCTCGGGATTGTTGCGGTAGAACTCGAAGGCTTCCTGCTGCTGGTTGGCCGGGAAGCGACGAACCTGCTCGAACAGACCGCGCTGCAATTCCTCGTCCGACACGGTGACCCCGGCCTTCTCGCCGATCTCGGCCAGCACAAGACCAAGGCGCACGCGGCGCTCGGCGAGCCGCATATATTCGGCGCGCGCTTCTTCCTCGGTCGTCTCTTCATCGGCGAAGGTGCGGCCGGCCGCTTCCAGATCGCGGTTGACCTGCGCCCAGATGTTATTGAACTCGGCCTCGACAAGCCTCGAAGGCGCCTCGAACGAGTAAGCCGCGTCAAGCTGGTCGAGCAGCTGGCGCTTGACCTTCTGGCGCGTCATCGAGCCGAACTGGCTCTCGATCTGGCCACGCACCACATCGCGCAGGCGCTCCAGCGATTCCAGGCCGAGGTTCTTGGCGGTCTCATCGTTGATTTCGAGTTCGCCCGGCTTGGACACTTCTTTGACCGTGACGTCGAAAGTCGCTTCCTTGCCGGCCAGATGCGCCGCCTGGTAGTTTTCCGGGAAGGTCACGGTGACCTGCTTTTCATCGCCGGCCTTGGCGCCGATGAGCTGATCCTCGAAGCCCGGAATGAATTCCTTGGAGCCAAGCACCAGCGGCTGATCCGTGCCGGCGCCGCCGGCAAAGGCCTCGCCGTCGATCTTGCCGACATAGTCGATCGTGACGCGGTCGCCTTCGGCCGCCTTGCCGGTCTTCGGCTCGTAGCTGCGCGCCGATTCGGCGACGCGCTTGACCTGCTCGTCAATCTCCGCGTCAGGGACGTCGAACACCTGGCGCGTCACCTTGATGTCGGAAAAATCCTTGATCTCGATGGGCGGGATGATCTCGTAGTTAAGGCGGAATTCGAAGTCGGCGCCGCCGGCCAGGATCTTCTCGGCTTCCTTCTCGTCCTCGGTCATGATGACTTCGGGCTGCATGGCGGCTTTTTCGCCGCGGCCCGAAATGATCGACCGGGTCGAATCGTTGAGGATCTCGTTGACCACTTCGGCCATGAACGACTTGCCATAGACCTTGCGCAGGTGCTGCACCGGCACCTTGCCGGGACGGAAGCCGTTGATGCGAACCTTGTTCCTGGCGTCCGTCAGCCGCGCCATCAGCTTGGCTTCCATGTCACCAGCCGGCACGGTGATCTTGATCTCGCGCTTGAGACCGGAATTGAGTGTTTCGGTGACCTGCATCGTAAAACCTTTGTTTTCACCAATGAGGCTGCCAAACGGCTCTCTGCCGTTCACAGCCTGCCGGTATAATCTTGCCGGGAATGGCTTTTGGTACGGAACCTGGCGATTTGACCTGAAATACGGCTCAAACTCTTCCAAACTGCGTTCCAAAATGTGAATAAGTCTTTGTTTTTCCTACTTCTTATCACATTTTGCAGAAGCGGATCGTCGCGTCCCGTCACATTCGACACGCCTTTTGTCACAGGCGAGGCCAATTTTCAACCATCTTCGCGTTTAGGCGAATAACCATCATTTCGGCCCTGACATTGACAGAATGATGGCTAATGGGATCGCCAGACCGTGCGGGCGTGACGGAATTGCCAGACCCTCAGGTCGCGGCTGGCGGCTGCCGCGATATTCAAAGGACGATGCGGTATTCCACCTCACTCCCAAGACCTCGACAAGGCCGCCGAGGCTCTGCTACAGCCCGCCCGAGGCGCGTGTGGTGGAACTGGTAGACACAGCAGGTTTAGGTCCTGCCGCCGCAAGGCTTGGGGGTTCGAGTCCCTTCACGCGCACCACTGCCGGCATGGCATCGGATAGTCCACTAGCGCACAGGCGTTGGCAGGAAATCAGGACACTGCCTAGGCGAGCTTCTTGATACGTCCCTTGTCGAGGCGGAAGATGCCATCGTTACCGCCTTGGCGCTGGAAATCATCCTGCAATTCGTCCCATGTGCCAAGATACTGACCGCAGTCGTCGCACCGGATGCCCGTCGAAGGTTCGGCATCGGCAGGAATCCGCAGCCTTATCGTGCCGCAAAAAGGACACTCCAACTGGTGATCCAAGTACCCGGTCGCCATGGGCTTTCCATCTTTCTGAATGCCACCGCCAGCGTCGAGAATATACCTACCACGCAACACAATCCAGTGGCGAGACGCTAGCGCCTAAAGGACGCCCCTGAGGTCGATTAGACGTAAGCTTCCAAGGCTTGAGCCTTCGAGGCCGCACCGCCCTCCCCGTTCAAGCTATGGATGGCAGCCCACCCCTGCACACCTTAATATAGAGGCTCCTGAAACAGCGTCTTGTCGCCGTCCACCAGCGCCTTGATCTGGGCGGTGCCGTCGCTGGCCAGTGCAAGACGGATCCCGAACGGGCGTACCCGCATGTCGTTCTGGATTGCCATCCCCTCGCCTTCCGGCAGGTAGAACCGTTCGATGCCGTAATCCGGCGCGATCGTCAGTCCCTCGCCGCGAAGATCCCAGCCTCCGGCGACATGACCGCGAATATCGGCCTCCTCGGCACCGGTCGGTGTCGGCGCCGCGCCGAACCACGCGGCGCTCGGCGTCCAGTAGCCGTCGGCGTTCTTCTTCAGACGGACGACGATCGAGGTGTCGTCGCTGGAAAGTTTTCCGGCCGGGATGTTGGCGATCATCTTCACCGGTATGCGCGAGATGTCGTAGCCGAGGATGATATAGTCGCCGCGCAGCAGGTCGCGCGGATCGACAGGCTCGATCTTCAGCAGCACTTCCTTGCCGCTGCGCAGGATCGCCGCCCGGCCGGCGATGATCCAACCCAGGAAGCCGATCTGGACGAGCGCCAGCACCAGCGCCGAGATGACAAGCCTCTTCCCGGACATCATGCCGTGGCTCCTCCGGTGGCCGGATCCTTCATGCGTTTCTCCACGCGGATGATGACGATCGCCAGGATGCCAAGCAGCACCGCCGCGGCAAGGAAGAAGCCGGCGGTGTCGAGCATCGACTGCAAGGTCACGACATAGATCATGGCGAGTTCGAAGGCGAAGCCGAGATAGGCAAGCCAGCGCAGGCCACGGCTCTCGCGCCCCGCGAGCACAATGGCGGCAACAATGCCGGCCAGCGCGACGACCGCAATGGCGAAGCCTCTGTCGTAGCTGCTTTCGCCGGCCAGTTCGAACTGGATGATGGCCAGTCCAGTGAGGAAGCCAAGCAGAGCATGCAGCGGCAAGCGGCCGCCAAGCTGCACGATCCGGTCGACCGGTTCCGGCGCGAAGACGGAAGCCACGAACAACAATACCGATACGATGACCAGCGGGATCGCCACCGGCAGCGTCTCGTGATCCACGGCGACCAGCACAAGATAGAAGAGCAGCGACAGGATGATCAGGTGCCGCGCCGCCTGGCTGCGGGTCCAGAACGAGACGGCAAACAGCACAGCCGCCATGACGAGGAAGAGATGCGGAAATTCGCTGCGATTGAAATAGTCGAACCCTTTCAGGAGCAGCCAGGCGTCGGCGATGCCGACCGCGGCGACGGTCAGCGGGTTGGACCGCAGCGCCACCGCCGCCAATGCGGTGCCGGCGCCCCAGGCGATCAAGGCCGAGGCCTCGTCGCCCGACAGATGGTACATCTGGCCGATCAGCGCGATCGAACCGCCGAAAGCCGCCGCCGCCACGATCCACAACGCCTCGCCGATCGCCGCGTGGTCGCGGGTTTTCAGCACTGCACCGCCGACATAGCCGCCAAGGATCACGGCAAAGAGCGCGGCAACGCGCGCCAGCCGCGGGATGGCTTCCCAGTTGGCGGCGACGAAGATCAGGATGGCCGCGCCGAACAGCAGCGCCGCCATCATCGCCAGGATCGAACCGAAGCTCAACGACTGGCGCGCGTTGATCTCGACGTCGCGCCGCAATGCATCGGCCGTCGGGGCGTCGATCAGTCCGGCCTCAAGCCATCGCGCAATGTCCGACCTGACCCGTGTCGCGTAGCCCGCCATGCTTCCCCCTGCTGCTTGGTCGGTTTTTCAGCTGGAGCTGCCAAACCGTTGACGTCACGGCACTTTCTGATTCTGGCTTCTTTGTGTCAGGTCCGCGAAGGCTTGTTAATGTTGCATTGCACAATTTGCATTGCTGCCATGCAGCCATAGCGCTTTTAAATCGATATGGGCCCGCCTATTTATGGTTTGTACACAAACGGAATGATCCGCAAGAAAAGACGAAACGAGAAATACCATGAACCTGATCCGCAACTACCGCAACTGGCGCCGCTACCGGGACACAGTTTCCGAGCTGAGCCGCCTGAGCAACCGTGAACTGACCGACCTCGGCATCAGCCGCAGCGACATTCCTTACGTCGCTCGCAAGGCGGTCTAATCCTTCGGACCGCGAATGGTCCGAACCAGTTTCGAGAAGAGCATGACAATGAACCTGATCCGCAACTATCGTAACTGGCGCGTTTATCGCGAGACGGTTACCGAGCTGGGTCGCCTTTCCAACCGCCAGCTGCACGATCTCGGCATCGTCCGCGACGAAATCAAGATCATCGCCCGCCAGGCGATCTAACAACGGAATTTCGCCAGGGTCGACCTCCTCCCCGACCCTGACGAATACGGTCACCCCTTACCTCCTCCCAAGGGTTGACCACCAAAACGGCGCCCGCCGCACCTCCTCCCGCGGCGGGCGTTGTTTCTCGGAGCAAAACGAGTTTTGCTCCAGAGGCTTCGCCCCTCTTCAAAATGGCGAAAAGAATTTCGTCAAAGCCGACCTCCTCCCCGGCGATGACGGATAGGCCCGACCTTCACCTCCTCCCGAAGGTTGGCCACCCAAACGGCGCCCGCCGCACCTCCTCCCGCGGCGGGCGTTGTTTCCCCGGAGCAAAACGAATTTTGCTCCAGAGGCTTCGCCCCTTTTCAAACGGCGAAGGAATTTCGTCAAAGCCGACCTCCTCCCCGGCGATGACGAATACGGTCGGCCTTCACCTCCTCCCGAGGGTCGACCCCCAAAACGACACCCGCCGGACCTCCTCCCCCGGCGGGTGTTGTTGTTTTCAGGGCAGCCTTCGCCTTCGCCGCCGCGGCATGTTCCAGGTGCGGCAATTGCAATCGTCCCGCCAAGCGATTATTCCGGCGCTCATGAGCAAAAAACCTATTCACATCATCGGCGGTGGCCTCGCCGGATCCGAAGCAGCATGGCAGGCAGCCCAAGCCGGCGTTCCCGTTGTGCTGCACGAAATGCGGCCCGTTCGCGGCACAGAGGCGCACAAGACCGACGGCTTGGCCGAACTCGTTTGCTCCAATTCTTTCCGCTCCGACGACGCCGAGAACAACGCCGTCGGTCTTTTGCATGCCGAAATGCGGCTGGCCGGCTCGCTGATCATGAGCGCCGGTGACGCCAACCAGGTGCCGGCCGGCGGGGCGCTGGCCGTGGACCGCGACGGATTTTCCGACGCGGTGACGGCCAGGATCGAGGCACATCCGCTGATCTCCATCCAGCGCGAGGAGGTACCCGGCTTGCCGCCGGTCGAATGGGATCAGGCCATCATCGCCACCGGCCCGCTGACCGCGCCCTCGCTCGCACAGTCGATTGCCGAAGCGACGGGCGCCGATGCGCTCGCCTTCTTCGATGCGATCGCGCCGATCATCCATTTCGACACGATCGACATGGACACCTGCTGGTTCCAGTCCCGCTACGACAAGGTCGGGCCCGGCGGCACCGGCAAGGACTACATCAACTGTCCCTTGGACAAGGACCAGTATCTTGCCTTCGTGCAGGCACTGGTGGAGGGCCAGAAAACAGAATTCAAGCAATGGGAAGGCACGCCCTATTTCGACGGCTGCCTGCCGATCGAGATCATGGCCGAGCGTGGCGTCGAGACGCTGCGCTACGGGCCGATGAAGCCGATGGGCCTGACCAATGCGCACAATCCAACCGTCAAGGCCTACGCCGTCGTGCAACTGCGGCAGGACAATGCGCTGGGCACACTCTACAACATGGTCGGCTTTCAGACCAAATTGAAGCACGCCGAGCAGGTGCGCATTTTCCGCACGATTCCTGGTCTGGAGAACGCCGAATTCGCCCGCCTCGGCGGCCTGCATCGCAACACCTACATCAACTCGCCGACCTTGCTCGACGCCTCGCTGCAGCTGAAGTCGCGCCCGGGCCTGCGTTTCGCCGGCCAGATCACCGGTTGCGAAGGCTATGTTGAAAGCGCCGCCATCGGCCTGCTCGCCGGCCGCTTCGCCGCTGCCGAGCGGCTCGGCCACGCGCCGTCGCTGCCGCCACTCACCACGGCGTTCGGAGCGCTGCTCAACCACATCACCGGCGGACACATTGTTTCAGACGACGAGCCGGGAAAGCGCTCTTTCCAGCCGATGAACGTCAATTTCGGCCTGTTCCCGCCTGTCGAGGCGGTGAAGATCGAAGGCAAGCGCCTGCGCGGCAAGGACAAGACGGTCGCCAAAAGGCACGCGATCACGTCGCGTGCGCTGGGTGATTGCCGGCAATGGCTGGGGCTGCCGGCGCAAGCTCAAGCGGCGGAATAGCCTTTCAGATTGGCTTGCCGCGGAAAGTAGGATAGTATCCTACTCGCTCGATCATTGGAGTCATCGCTTGGAACCAGCCGAGAAACTGTCCGTCACCGTCACGCCCGCCATGGCGCGCATGATCCGCGAAAAAGTCGAGGACGGTTCCTTCGGCTCGGCGAGCGAAGTCATTCGCGCAGCACTTCGCGCTTTCCAGCGCGAAGAGGACGAGCATGCCGAACGCATGGCGTCGATCCGGGCGCGGGTAAAATCTTCGATTGAGGACACAAGGCCGAACCTTTCCGGAAAAGAGGTTCGCGACCAGCTTAAGAAATTCGCTGAGCAATATTCGAGCCGCATTGATGATTCGGCGGCTTGAGGTCGAGTATCGCGAAAGTGCCAGAGACGATCTTACCAACATTTTCAGATACATAGTTGAGTCGGGCGGAAGCCCCAACGCGGCGCTGAGATTCGTGCTTCGAATTGAAGACCGTTGTCAAGACATCGGCAACGCAGCTCGTGGCGGTCGCCTGCGCGACGACATCGTGCCGGGACTGCGAACCGTTCCGTTCGAGCACTCCGCCGTCATAGCCTATATAATCGAGAGCGACATCATTCGCATCGTCAACATCTTCTACAGTGGCCGCGACTACGAGACATTGATGCGAGATGGCGGATCGAGTGGCCTTTCCTAGAAAGGGCTACGAAATAGCTACTCGGCCGGCTCGGCACGCGCCGGCCGCAGCCCCGGCTTGCCGGCCTCACCCGGATTTCGCCTGACATAGGCTGCTTTCAGGCTCTCGGAGGTTTCGCGCGAGCCGTCATGGCTCCAGCCGGGCGGCTTGATCAGGTAGTTCAGGCGGTCGCTCAGGGTCAGATCAGGTGAGAAGGCATCCCTGAACATGCCGATCCATTCGTGGAAAGCCACTTTCAGCGGATTGAAGGTGCCAAGATTTTTCACGATGCCGTAGCGCGGGCGGTCCTCTTCCAACTCCTCGACGAAGGTGCCGAACATGCGGTCCCAGATGATCAACGTGCCGGCGTAGTTGGCGTCAAGGTAGCGCGGATTGGTGGCGTGGTGGACGCGGTGGTGCGAGGGCGTGTTGAAGACGAATTCGAACCAGCCCCACATCTTGCCGATCGTCTCGGTGTGGATCCAGAACTGCCAGATAAGGTTGAAGCCGAAGGTGAAGGCAATCACCGCCGGATGGAAGCCGAGCAGCACCAGCGGCGCCTGCAGCACGAACATGAAGGTGAACAGGCCCGTCCAGCTCTGCCTGAGTGCCGTCGACAGATTGTAGTGCTGGCTGGAATGGTGGTTGACGTGCTCGGCCCACACCCAGCGCACCCGATGCGCGATGCGGTGGTAGATGTAGTAGCGCAAATCATCGAGCAGGAAGGCCGCCAGGAACACCCAGATCGACAGGCCGAGGTTGAAGAAACGGAACTGCCAGAGCCACAGCAGCGCCCAGTAGGAGACGACGCCCAGTAGCAGCCCGGCGACGACATTGCCGGTGCCCATCATCAGGCTGGTCAGCGTGTCGTGCGTCTCGAACGAGCCCTTGGCCCGGCCGGTGCGCACCAGCCACAGCTCGATCAGGATGGCGGCAACGAAGAACGGGATGGCGAGCTGGGTAACCTGCGGGAAATTGTAATCGCCCATCACGCGGCCTCCTTGGTCGAACTAGGATGCTGCGGCTGAAGAACTCTTAGCACAGCGTGCGCGTCGGCAGCGTTAGCGAAGGTGAAGTGACCGCCTTTCCAGGTGAAATCGGCAAGGCGCAGCGCAATCGTCCCGGCACCATCGTCACTCCGCGCCAATACATCGCGCGGCGTGATGATACGCGTCAGGAAACGATCTCCGATGGCATGGACGATGCCAAGGCGCCCTCGCCCGAGTTCCAGGAACGCGGTTCGGCCATCGGATGTGAGGTGGATGGCGGCCGCCGGTTCATCCGGAAAATCCTCGGCAAAACGCTCTCGCGCCTGCTCTGCATCGGCCAGCCTGGCCTTGCGGCTGCCGCCGGTGAAATGAACGGCGGCGACCGACAACGCGATGCCGAATACGACGATCACGACCAGCACGGGCAGGCTCATGGACAGGCATCTCCTCCAGCCGGCCTGTTGTCTTGGCAACAGTTCCCGGTTGAACGATCCCTTAGCACAATTGACGTTTACGTCAAACTGCTGGCCAGCCCGCCATCGCGCGACGCAGCATGAGCCAGTGGCGGCGCATGGTCGAGAGTCGCACCGTGCCGTCGAGCGGCGAACCGCGTTCCATTTTCGTCAGGTAGGCTCGCGACAGGACCAGCGGCAGAAAGGCCGGGCGCAGTGAAGCCGGCAAATCCGATGCGCCTTTCTCGAAGACCGAGAGATGCTCCCGCGCCAGCGCGATCATGGCGGCGACGGCGCGCTGCGCACCTGGTCCACCATCGTCGGTGACGAATTCCTCCGGAGACGAACCCGCCGCGGCCAGGATATCGGCCGGAACAAAACACTGTCCGCGACTGCGGTGCAGCGGCAGCAGGAGCAACAGTCCCGTAATCGCCTGCGCGCAACCGGCCCTACCGGCCAGTTCGGCGAAACGTGGCGCCACTCCTGGATCCAGCACCATTGCCGCCAGTTGAATAAGCGCGGCTGCCGTTTCGCCGCAATAGCCTTCGAGATCGGTTCGCGACGGCATCGGGTCGTCATAGAGGTCGAAGATGCGGGCCTCGAGCATATTCTCGAATGCCTGTTTCGGCAGGCCGTACCTGGAAATCGTGGCCTTCAGCGCATCCGCGATCGGATGGCCCGTCTCGGACCCTTCGGCTGCGATGACATCGCGCCACCATTGCAACCGCACCTCGCCCGGCAAGGCCTCGCGGATGCGATCCCGAATGCCCGCGATTTCGGCATTGAAGGCGTAGAGCGAAAACAGCGCTTCGCGCTTGTCCGTCGGCGCGTAGAGCGCGCTGAGATAGCGGTCATGGTCGGCGGCGCGCACGGCGCCCATGACGATTTCGCCCTTTTGGTCCACGTCAGTCGACGGCGATCAGCGCGGCGGCTACCGCGCGATCCTCTGCGAGCAGGACATTATATGTCCGCACCGCTGCACCGGTCGCCATCGGGTCGGCGGCTATGCCCGCGGTCTTCAAGGCGGCGCGAAGCCCCGCCGGCAAGGGTCGTAAATCCTTGCCCGTGCCGACCAGCAGGATTTCGATCTTCTCGGCCTGGGCCAGCAGCCGTTCGAAATCCGCCACCGTCAGCGCAGATGGGTCCGCCGGCTCCCAGCCATGGATACCCGACGGCAGGCACAGAAGCGAACCGCGATGCGACATGTCGGCGAAGCGGAAGCCGCCATTGCCATACGCCTCGATAGGGGCGCGGCCGGGGAAATGCGCCTCGCGGATGACGATACCTTTGGCCATCCCTGCCGATCCGCCCTTCGGGTCGCGCGTCAGGTCGCGACCGCCTTGCCGCCGCCGACCGGCTTTTCCTCGTCCGAACTCGTGGCCTGCGGCCGCAGCTTGAATAGGATCAGCAGCGGCGCGGCGATGAAGATCGACGAATAGGTGCCGAAGATGACGCCGAACAGCATTGCCATCGTGAACGAGCGGATCACCTCGCCGCCGAACAGCACCAGTGCCAGGAGCGCCAGGATCGTCGTCACCGAGGTCAGCGTCGTTCGCGACAGCGTCTCGTTGATGGCGTTGTTGAGGAGCTGCGGCAGCGGCATCTTCTTGTATTTCCTGAGATCCTCGCGAACGCGGTCATAGACCACGATCGTGTCGTTCAGCGAGTAGCCGATGATGGTCAGGATCGCCGCCAGCGACGATTGGTTGAACTCCAGCCCGGTTATAACGAAGAAGCCTATGGTCATGACCACGTCATGGACCGTCGCCACGATGGCGCCGACCGCGAACTGCCATTCGAAGCGGAACCAGACATAGATCAGGATACCCACCAGCGCGACCAGCATGGCGATCGTGCCTTGCTTGGCCAGTTCTCCTGACACGGTCGGTCCCACCACCTCGACGCGGCGGAAATCGTAATTGTCCTGCAACTCGCCGCGCACCTTGTCGATGACGGTCTGCTCGGCATTCTCGCCGCCGTCCTGCGTGCCGACACGGATCAGCACGTCGTTCGGCTCGCCGAACTGCTGCACCTGCACTTCGCCGATATTCAGTTCCGAGAGCCTGGCTCTGATGTCGGCAAGATCGGCATTGCCGCTCTTGGACTTCACCTCGATCAGCGATCCGCCCTTGAAATCGATGCCGTAATTGATGTCGACGGTCATGAACAGCACCACCGACAGGACCGACAGCAGGCTCGACAGCGCGAAGGTCCAGCGGCGGATGCCCATGAACGGGATCTTCGTGCCGGGCGGAATGAAGGTCACCGGCGCCCGCGGCAATTCCTTCGGGCGCGCGCGGCGCAGCCAGATGGACACCAGCAGCCGGGTAAAGGTGAAGGCGGTGAACACCGTGGTCAGGATGCCGATGGCGTAGGTGATGGCAAAGCCCTTCACCGGCCCCGTTCCGAGATAGAACAGCACCACGGTCGCGATCAGCGAGGTGACGTTGGAATCGACGATCGTCGCCAGCGCCTTCGAGAAGCCGGTGTCGATCGCCTGGATCACCGAGCGTCCGGCGCGCCGCTCCTCGCGGATGCGCTCATAAATCAGCACGTTGGAATCGACGGCCATGCCGATGGTCAGCACGATACCGGCAATGCCTGGCAAGGTCAGTGTCGCGCCAAGCAGCGACAGCAGTCCGACGATCATCGCCACGTGCACCGCCAGCGCGATGTTGGCGAGGAAGCCGAGGAAGCCGTAGGCGACGAACATGAAGGCGACGACAAGGATAGAGCCGATGATGCCGGCGACCTTGCCGGCATGGATCGAATCTTGGCCGAGGCCCGGACCCACCGTGCGCTCCTCGATCACGGTCAGCTTTGCCGGCAGCGCGCCTGCGCGCAGCAGGACCGCGAGGTCATTGGCGCTCTCGGCCGTGAAATTGCCTGAGATCTGGCCGCTGCCGCCCAGGATCGGCTCGCGGATCTGCGGCGCCGAAATCACCTGGTTGTCAAGGATGATGGCGAACAGCTTGCCGACATTCTGCGATGTCGCCTGCCCGAACCGTGTCGCGCCGCGCGAGTTGAAGGTGAAGGAAACCACCGGCTCGTTGGTCTGCGAGTTGTAGGTTGCGGTCGCTTTGGAGAGGTCTTCGCCGGAAACGATGACGCGGTTTTCGATCAGGTAGGGAACCGGCGGATCGTCCTGCGAATAGAGGATCGATGAACCGGCCGGCGGACGGCCCTTCAGCGCATCCTGCACCGGCATAGACTGGTCCACCATCTGGAAGGTCAGCTTGGCGGTCTGGCCGATGATTTCCTTCAGCCTTTGCGGGTCCTGCAAACCGGGCACCTGCACCAGAATGCGGTCGTCGCCCTGCCGCTGCACGATCGGTTCGGTGGTGCCGAGTTCGTTGACGCGGCGTTCGACGACTTCGATCGACTGTGCCAACGCAGCCGACGTGCGATATTTTATGCCGGCGTCGGTGACGGTGAATTTGAGCAGGCCGGGCTCGGAATCATCCAGCGCCATCTCCTGGACGGAGCCGCCGGTGAACAGGCTGGCGGCGACCGGATCGGTCAGCGGCTTCAGTGCCGTCTTGGCCGCATCGAGCTGGTTCGGGTCCTGTATGCGGACCTGTACGGTCCTGCCCGTGCCCGCCAGGCCGGTATAGCCGATCTTGGCCTCGCGCAGCAGCGTCCTGATCTCGTCACGCGTCGTCTCCAGCTGCGCCTTGACCAGATCGTTCTGATCCATCTGGAGCAGGATGTGCGAGCCGCCCTGCAGGTCGAGGCCGAGCGTCATCTGCCGCTTGGGCACCCAGCTCGGAAGCTGCGCCAGCGTGCTTGCGGGAATGAGATTGGGCGCGGCGAGGACCACTGTGGCGGCCACGGCCAGCCAGATCAGGATCATCTTGAAGCGCGAGAAATAAAGCATCAGTTCTTATCCGTTCAGGCGTACAAGCGGCAGCATTCCGCCATCGGTTCGGTTCGCGGGCCCGTTTCTCATTCTGAGCACGGCCGGCCCTATCGTGCTTCTTCAGCGATTGTCAATCTTGCCGGCAATGGGCCGGTTCGCAACAGCATGGCGATGGTGTTGGCTTCCCGGACAGTGAAATTGCCCGAGACTTGACCGTAACCACCATCGATGGGCTCGCGAATGACAGGTGCTGAAATCACGTGGTCATCCAGGATCACAGCCAATGGCTTGCCCACATTTTGCGTTGTAACCTGTTTGAACCGTGCCGCGCCTTTGGCGTCAAACCGGATTATGACAACCGGCTGGTCATTTTGCTGCCCACTGTAAGTTGGGCGGGCGTCGAGCACGTCCTTATCTGAGAGGATGACCCGATTCTCGACCAGGTAAGGAACCGGCGGATCGTCCTGCGTATACACCACCAGCGAGCCAACAGGCGGGGAACCGCTGATCGCATCGTTCACCGACATCGAAAGGTCAACCAAATGGAAGCTCAGGCGACCAGGCCGGGTGAGAATTTTTTCCAGCGTTTGCCGATCGGCGATGTCTGACGTCTGAACAAGTATGCCGTCTTGGTCCGCTGGTTGGGCCACCGTGCCGGCGACACGCAGATCTTGGAGACGATTTTTGATGACCTTAATCGACTGAGAAATCGCGTTAGAGGTCTGATACTTCAAACCCGCATCCGTCAGCGTGAATTTGAGCAAGCCGGCTTTGCCGGAATCCAGCGTCATTTCCTGAACGCGGCTGTCCGGGGCAACATCCATTACCGTCTTGAGCGCTGTCTTTGCCGCCTCAAGCTGAGCCGGATTCGTGATGCGCACCTGCAAGGTCCTGCCCGACACAGCAAGCCCCGTGTAGCCGATCCTGGCCTCCATCAGAAGCGCCCGGACATCGCCACGCGCAATCTTCAGCCGGCCGTCGATCACATCCGCCACCACCAGATGGAGCAGGATATGCGAACCGTCTTGCCCTGCTCGAACGACTGCCGGACTGTCGGCAGGCCGCTCGGGCCGCATGGCATGCGGACTGGCGGCGAAAAGGTTGGACGCGTCGAAGACGGTCATCGTGGCTACGGCAAGCCACGTCAGCATCATCTTCAGGCGCCAAAAATGAGACATATGCCGTCGCTTGTCAGGGCCCCGTCCGCGGATCGCTCCGCCTGGAATTTGGTTATTTCTTGGCGTTCTGGTTCGCTACCGGCTCGCCCTTGACGCGCACGTCGGCGATCGTCGAGCGCAACGCCGTCACCTTCGTGCCGCCACCGAGGTCGATCTCGAGCTCATGGTCGTCGATCACCTTGGTCACCTTGCCGACGAAGCCGCCGCCGGTGACGACCGTGTCGCCGCGGCGCACGGCCGCCAGCATCTCGCCGCGCTTCTTCAGCTGCGTGCGCTGCGGCCGGATGATGAGAAAATACATGATCACGAAGATCAGGACGAACGGCAAAATGCTGATGAACATGTCGGGAGAAGCCCCAATGCCTTGGGCATATGCCGGTGTCACGAACATCGAGGTACTCCTGAATTTTGAAAACAGCCGCCAAACGGCTCAGTGGATTTGGCAGCCCCGCGAAATTTGGCCGGAATATAGTCGGTAAAGTTGCCAATGCAACTGCGTGGCCGGGCAAATCGGCTGCTTTTCCGGCCTGTTCGCCCGTGTTAGAGCATGACCGCGAAAAGCGCGAGCGGGTTTTCGCAAAAGATCGCGCTGTAACAAACGGTTGCAGCGAGTTTCGAAACCGTCGGGATCGAACCCGGCCACACCTTCCCTCGCGGAACCAGAGCAAAAGACCTGAGATGACCGATACCAGCATCGACGCATTGAACCAGAAACTCGACCGCCTGATCGAGGCGGTCAGCCGCCTCGCCCCGCCGCCTGTGCCCGAAACCGACCTTGGCGGAGCCGATTGCTTCGTCTGGCAGGCGGATCCGGGTTACCTGGAGCCGGTGCGCAAGGTGAACCGCGTCGACATCGGCCTGATCCGCGGCGTCGACCGTGTGCGCGACATCCTCGTCGACAACACAGAACGCTTCGCCTCCGGCTATGCCGCCAACAACGTGCTTTTGTGGGGCGCGCGCGGCATGGGCAAATCGTCGCTGGTCAAGGCCGTGCATGCCGCAATCAACGCCTCGCCGAAACTCGACCGCCCGCTCAAGCTGATAGAGATCCATCGGGAGGACATCGATACGCTGCCGAAGCTGATGACGCTGCTGAAGGCCGCGCCTTACCGCTTCATCCTGTTTTGCGACGACCTCTCCTTCGACCATGACGATACCTCCTACAAATCGTTGAAGGCAGCACTCGAAGGCGGCGTCGAAGGCCGCCCGGCCAATGTCATTTTCTACGCCACGTCGAACCGCCGCCATCTTCTGCCGCGAGACATGATCGACAATGAGCGCTCCACCGCCATCAATCCGTCCGAGGCGGTCGAGGAGAAGGTTTCGCTCTCCGATCGCTTCGGCTTGTGGCTCGGCTTCCACAAATGTTCGCAGGACGAATATCTCGAAATGGTCAACGGCTACGCCAGCCATCATGGGCTCGACATCGACCCCGGGCAGTTGCGCGCCGAGGCGCTGGAATGGGCGACGACACGCGGCAGCCGCTCGGGCCGCGTCGCCTGGCAGTTCACGCAGGACCTCGCAGGCCGGCTCGGCAAGCCGTTGAAGGATTAGGCGCGGCTCACCGAGTGACGGCAGGAGCCGGCCACAAAAGTTTCGTGGCCGACCCGTCCGGGGACGCCGGTTTCTATATCGTGTTCATTCCCGCACAGGCTTTATGCTTCCCAGAACCATGGGAATATCGGTTTGTATCCCGAGTGTATCGGTCGCCCAGGCCTGCATTTCTGGTGAAGCATCACCTGATTTCAGGATGGAAATGGCCAGCTCGGACATGTCTGTGGGCGGCTTGGTATTGATCACCGCATAGGAGAAATAGCCGGCCAAAGCGGCACTTGCGATCGAAATGACCGGCGCAACGATTAAAGCAGTTGCTCGTACATGCGATTGCCAGCGATGCGTTGGGCTGGCGGACGGAAGTTCATCCTCTTCGACAGATTCAATCATTCCACTCTCCTTGCAGAGCGTCGAGAATGACTTTCCTCTACATTAGTTAAAATGCAGATAAACCATTTTCGATAACGCGAGTCGCAATACGGCTCTTGCGCCGATCCCCGCCAAGGGAGCGACTGCGGCACCGGAGACGTGGTGCGCACGACGGTTCCGGGCGCTGCTCAGGCGCCCGCCAATGGCAAACGTCTAGACTCCCAAAAGCTATTTGGCGTGATGTGTCCCCGCGCCATTAGCGCGGTTGAGGGCTGCTCTTTGGTTCAGCATGTCACTCAAAATTTGATCCTGGTTAGACATGCATGAAAACAACGACGTGCATCCAGCAACCAACTGAAAAAGCCCGCTCCTTGCGGGGCGGGCTGAGCCGGCGGGCCGGACTGGAGGTCAGGCGGCCCGCAAATCGCTTTTTTTATTCTATTCGAAATAGCCCCGACTATTCGAGATAGCCGGAGGGATCGACCGGGGCCGAGTTCTTGCGCACTTCGAAATGCAGCTTCGGCGAGTCCGTCGTGCCGCTCATGCCCGACAGCGCGATCTCCTGGCCGCGCTTGACCTTCTGGCCGCGCTGGACCTCGATCGAGCTGGCGTGACCGTAGACGGTGACCAGGCCATTCTCGTGCCGCACCAGCACCGTATTGCCGAATTCCTTGAGGCCGTCGCCGGCATAGATGACGACGCCATTCTCGGCCGCCTTGACCGGCGTGCCTGCCGGCACGGCGATGTCGACGCCGTCCTTGCCGGAACCGAAGCCGGAAATGACGCGGCCGCGCACCGGCCAGCGCATCTTGCCTATGCCGGTGGCGTCCGGCGCCACAGCGTCGTCATCCTCGGCCTGCTGGATGACCTTGGCGTCTTTCTTCGGCGGCGTGTAGGAAGCCAGCGTTTGCGACGGCGTCGTCTTGGCCGTCGGCTGCGTCGTGGCTGTCGTCACCGGGTCTACCGCCGCAGGCTTTGCGGCGGCCACCGTGGCCGTTCCGCCGGCCGGCACCTTCAGCGTCTGGCCGATCTTCAGCAAGCCGTCCTGCATGCCGTTCGCCTGCTTGATGGCGACAACGCCGACGCCGGTCTTCCTGGCGATCGAGGAAAGCGTATCGCCCGATTGCACCGTATAGGTGCCGCCGGCGCCGGCCTTGGGCGCGGCGGCGGCCATTTGCGGCGCGGGCTTGTTGTCCTTCGGCTTGTTCGCCGCGGCCGAAGCATCGACCTGCGCGGCTGACTTGCCCTCCTTGAGCTTCGGCTGCTGCGGCAGCACGGCGACCTTTTCCGGCGCGGTGGCCGGCACGTCGCGCTTGCCGTTGGCTGGCTTGGCGTCGGCAACCCTGGGCTCGGCCTTGCTGGAATAGGCGTAGGCCGGAATGATGATCTTCTGGCCGGTCTTCAGCCCCTTGGTCGCGCTCAGCCCGTTGACCTTCATGATCACGTCGGCCGGCACCTTGTAGTGCTGCGCCAGCCCGGAGATCGTTTCACCGTCCCTGACGACGATTTCGGTGGCATGCGCCGTGCCGGCTGCCTTGGCGTCGGGCTGGGCATCCTTGAAGGGCTTGGCCGCGGGAGCAACCGTGCCGGTCGCCGTCCGGTCGACATGCGGTGCCGGGCGCACCAGAGCGGGCGCCGATGCAACACGCACCGGATTGGCGGCGGGTGCCAGCGCGGGAGCGGGCTGCGCCTGGGCGACCGGTGGCGGCAGCGGCCGCGTCGACACCGGTTCGAGGCTGGAGCGGCTGACCGACTGCGTGTGGCTGCCATCGAGCGGCGCGGCCGCGACATCCCCCGGATAGGGCTGCTGCACGGCATCCTGCTTGTTGATGATGGCGCGCTGATTGTTTGTCGAGGAGGTGAAGACGTCGTCGACGCCGTTGAACCGCGACACTTGCGAGCTGCACCCAGCCGCAGCACCCGCGATCATGAGAACAGCGCAGCCCCGCGCCAAATTGCGACTGTTTGCCTTCAAAACACTGAGTTGCATCGCACTAACCCGCACAAACTCTGCACCAACTGGACAGGATTAAAGCGCGTTAATGTTACTGGTCGGTTAACCCCTTAGAATCAGACGCAAAATTTCTTAAAATATTTGAAGCCGCCCAGACTGCCCATATAGAGGCACGCGCAGCCGCCGTTGCAGGCCGGCTGACATGGACAATCCCTAGATAACGGCCGCCAGGCTGCGCAATACCGGCTGCAGGCGCACGAGGCCGATATCCTCGCGCTCGAAACGGCTGCCGACCTTGGTGAGCTTGGCCAGCACCTGCTCGCCCTCCTCCGGTCCGATCGGCGCGATCACGATGCCGCCGCTCGACAACTGGTCGAGCAGGAAACGCGGCAGGCTGTCGAAGGCGGCCCAGGCGACGATCCGGTCGAACGGGCCTTCTGCGGCCAAACCGGAGGAACCATCCACCTGGCGCGCGATGACGTTGCCGATGCCGAGCGCCTCGAAGCGCTGCCGCGCCTGTTCGACCAGCGTCTTGTAGCGGTCGATGGTGACAACCCGGCCTGACAGGCGCGACATCACCGCTGCCGTATAACCGGAGCCGGTACCGATCTCGAGCACGCGATTCCCGACTTCGATGGCGAGTGCGGCGATCACCGCCGCCTGCATGTCCGCGCCCTCGATCGCTTCGCCGCATTCGATCGGCAGCATGCGGTCCGACCAGGCGATGGAATGGAATTGGGCGGCCAGGAAGCCGCGCCGCGGTGTCGCCTCGAAGGCCGCGATCAGCGCCTTCGGCACGGTCCCCCTGCCGCGCAGGCGCAGCAGGAAGGCGGCAAATCCTTCTCGGTCATCGATCGGCAGGTTCATGCAAGGGCCTTGCTCAGCTGGTCACGAATCTCATGCGCTGTGAGGTCGAGCTGCAACGGCGTCACCGACACCAGGCGATTGCGCAGCGCAAAAAGGTCGGTGCCCTGCTTGCCCTCGACGGGTTCGCGGCCGAAGCGCAGCCAGTAGTACGGCAGCCCGCGCCCGTCGCGGCGTTCCTCGACCCACAGGCTGTGTACGAGCTTGCCCTGCGAGGTGACCACCGTGCCGGCGACCTCTTCAGGCAGGCAGTTCGGAAAATTGACGTTGAGCAGCACGCCGTCCGGCAGCGGCGTCGCGACGAGTTTCTTGAGCAGCGCCGGCGCCAGCGCCTCGGTGGTCTCGTAGGGAACGACGCGGTCCTCGCCGATAGTGCTGTAGCCCTGGCTGAGCGCGATCGAGCGTATGCCGAGCAACGCGCCCTCCATCGCGCCGGCGACGGTTCCCGAATAGGTGACATCGTCAGCGATGTTGGCGCCGGAATTGATGCCCGACAGGATCAGGTCGGGCGCGCCGGGCAGAATCTTCTTCACGCCCATGATGACGCAGTCGGTCGGCGTGCCGCGCACGGCAAAGTGCTTCTCGCCGATTTTCCTCAGCCGCAGCGGCTCCGAGATCGACAGCGAGTGCGCATAGCCGGACTGGTCCTGCTCCGGCGCCACCACCCAGACATCATCGGACAATGTGCGCGCGACGCGCTCGAGCGACGCCAGGCCCTCGGCATGAATGCCGTCGTCATTGGTCAGGAGAATACGCATTATTTCGATTCGATCTTTTCCAGCCCGCCCATGTAAGGCCGCAGCACTTCAGGAATGGTTACGCTGCCATCCTCGTTCTGGTAGTTTTCGATGACGGCGATAAGTGCGCGCCCGACAGCGGTGCCCGAGCCGTTCAGCGTATGGACGAAGCGGTTGCCCTTGCCGTCCTTGTCCTTGTAGCGAGCGTCCATGCGCCTGGCCTGGAAATCGCCGCAGACAGAGCAGGACGAGATTTCGCGATAGGCGTTCTGGCCGGGCAGCCACACCTCGATGTCATAGGTTTTTCGCGCGCCAAAACCCATGTCGCCGGTGCACAGCACCATGGTGCGGAACGGCAATTCGAGCCGCTTCAGCACTTCCTCGGCACACTCGGTCATCCGCTCATGCTCCGCGAGCGAGGACTCCTGGTCGGTGATCGACACCAGCTCGACCTTGTAGAACTGGTGCTGGCGCAGCATGCCGCGCGTGTCGCGCCCTGCCGAGCCGGCCTCCGAGCGGAAGCACGGCGTCAGCGCGGTGTAGCGCAACGGCAGTTTCTCATGCGCGGTGATCTCCTCGCGCACGAGGTTGGTGAGCGGCACTTCGGCGGTGGGGATCAGGCCAAGCCTGCCATCTCCATGCGGCGTGAAGAACAGATCCTCCTCGAACTTCGGCAGCTGGTTGGTGCCGAAAAGAACATCGTCCTTGACCATCAGCGGCGGGATGACTTCCTCATAGCCATGCTCGGTCGTGTGCAGGTCGAGCATGAACTGGCCGATCGCGCGTTCCATCCGCGCCAGCCCGCTCTTCAGCACGGTGAAGCGCGAGCCCGACAGCTTTGCCGCACGCTCGAAATCCATCATGCCGAGCGCTTCGCCGATCTCGAAATGCTCCTTCACCCAGTTCGGGCGGGTCGGCACCTTGCCGACGATATGCTTGACCACGTTGTCGTGCTCGTCCTTGCCGACCGGCACATCGTCGAGCGGCACATTGGGCAGCACCGCCAGCGCGTCGTTCAGCGCCTTGTCGAGCTCGCGCTCGCGCGCCTCGCCGTTCTGGATGAAGGTTTTTATCTCACCGACTTCGGCTTTCAGTTTTTCGGCAAGGGCGGCATCGCCCGAACGCATGGCATTGCCGATCTCTTTCGAGGCGGCGTTGCGGCGTTCCTGCTTGGTCTGCAGCTCGGTAACATGTTCGCGCCGCGCCTCGTCCCTGGCGATCAGGTCATCGACGGTGGACTGCGCTTCCTCGACCGACCACGAGCGCTTGACCAGCGCCTCGACAAGGGCCTTCGGGTTGTCGCGAATCCATTTGATGTCAAGCATGGTCTGAAAGCTCCTGCGGTAGCTTGCCGCCAAAGCGCGCGGCGGTTTGCGCTACGATATGCTCAAGAATATAGCCTGAAACGCATCGTCGGTTTCGCGATGCGTTTCAGGCCAGAGGGGGTAAACCGCATCTCTGATCGATGCAAGATCGGGCTTGCTGACGGCAGGGGCCGCGAGCCCGCTTTCGAGTGGTGAGGGATAGCGCGACAGTCCAGAAATAAAAAACCCGCCTCGGCGGCGGGTCGTTGGCGCAAATCAGCACCATAACCGAATATGTACCATAGCGGCGGGCACCAAGTCAAGAAAAAATTCCTATCGGTACCGGGCCGCGCACCGATTCCGAGGCCGGCAGCCCGCAGGGGCGACGCGCCTGCCCTATGTGGAGGATGCGTCTGCCGGCTTTTCCGCCACCTCTTCCTCGGATTGCTGCTTCTCCCGCGCCAGGCGCTCGCGCTCCTGGCTGCGTTCGATCATCCGCGCCGACCAGATGGCGACCTCGTAGAGCAGGATGGTCGGGATGGCGAGGCCGATCTGGCTCATCGGGTCGGGCGGCGTCAGCACCGCCGCGACGACGAAGGCGATGACGATCGCCCATTTGCGCTTCTCGGCCAGCGCCTTGGATGACAGCATGCCGACGCGCGTCATCAGGCTGGTCACCACCGGCAGTTGGAATACCAGGCCGAAGGAGAAGATCAGCGTCATGATCAGGCTGAGATATTCCGACACCTTCGGCAGCAGCGAAATCTGCACCTGGTCGTTGGTGCCCGATTGCTGCATGGCGAGGAAAAACCACATCACCATCGGCGTGAAGAAGAAATAGACCAGCGAGGCGCCCATCAGGAACAGGATTGGCGACGCGATCAGGAACGGCAGGAAGGCGTTGCGTTCGTTCTTGTAGAGGCCGGGCGCGATGAACTTGTAGATCTGCGTGGCGATCAGCGGAAAGGCGATCACCATGCCGCCGAACATGGCGAGCTTGACCTGCGTGAAGAAGAATTCCTGCGGCGCGGTATAGATCAGCTCGACCTTGTGCGGGTCGAGCCCCGCCCATTGCGTCGCCCATTTGAATGGCACCACAAGTAGGTTGAACAGCTTCTTGGCGAAGAAGAAGCAGACCAGGAACGCGGCGAAGAAGCCGCCGAGCGACCAGATCAGCCGGCGGCGCAACTCGATGAGATGCTCCATCAGCGGCGCCGAGGATTTCTCGATCTCGTCCTTTTCCTTGTCCGAAACGCTCACTTGGCGGCTCCCGCCGTCTTTTTGGCCACTGGCTTCTTCGCTGGAGCCGGTTTCGCCTCGGCCTTGGTCGTCGCCGCCTTGGCTGCTGCCGGTTTGGCAGCCTTTGACGCCGCCACGGGCTTCGCCGGCGCTTTGGGTGCTGGCGCGGGTTTGGCGGTCGCCGCTTTCGCAGGCGTGGAAGCTTTCGCGCCGTTCGCCGAAGCCTTGGCGGGCTTGGCCGCTTTCCCTGCCGCAGGTGTCTTTGGCGCCAGCTCTGTCGGCGCTGAAGACGCCACCACCGATTCATCGGTCATGACTGGGAAGATCGGCGCGGCCGGCGCGGTATCGGGTTCAGTGGGCCCCGGCATGGTGGTCGCGCCGTTCTTCAACGGTTCGGCCGCCTGCGGCACCGAGCCGGCGGGCGCTGCCGTATCGACGGCCGGCTTCGGCTTCATCGCCGCGTCGACGCCGGAACGTACATCGGCGGCCGCCTGCTCGAACGGATTGAGCTGTTTCCTGATCTCGGCAACCGGGCTGAGCCCCCTTAGCTCGTCGACCGATTTCTTGACGTCGTCGAGCTCCGCTTCCTTCAGCGCCTCGTTGAACTGCTTCTGGAAATCGGCCGCCATGGCACGCAGCTTCGCCGTCGTGCGGCCGAAGGTGCGCAGCATGTTGGGCAAATCCTTCGGCCCGACGACCACGATCATAACGATCGCGATCACCAGCATTTCGGTCCAGCCGACTTCAAACATGGCTATCCGTTCCGACTAATGCATGCCGCCCAAAAGTGCGAAGCGGTTCTGGGACAACGACACACACAAAAGCAACAACCCTTGGCTCAGCTCTTGCTGGCCTTTTCCTTCGCTGCCGAAACGGTTTCGTCGGCGCGATGTTCGACGGTACGCTTGTCGTCGGCAACGTCGTCGTCGGCCATGCCCTTCTTGAAGCTCTTGATACCCTTGGCCATGTCGCCCATCAGCTCGGGTATCTTGCCGCGGCCGAACACCAGAAGCACGATGACCAGCACGATCATCCAGTGCCAAATCGAAAATGAACCCATAGCAACTCTCTCTCGAATGGTTTCCCTGGCGATGATCTATGCGTTTTCGCGTTGGGATTCAAACACAACCGCGACAGAGTTTATGAAAGGGTGTCGGATGTCACGCATTTTCCGCAATGCGGTCCGCTACCAATCGGCGCATCTAGCCCGGGAAAGCCTCCAGGAACAGAGGCTTGCGGTCAATCTTCCGTGACGCGCGGCGTCAGCAGGCCGAGTTCCTCGAGATCGATATCCGTCAGCGGATCCTCGTCCTCGGTCAGTACATCCGGGTCCGCCGGCGGCTGCGGAATGGAGAAATTCGAAGGCATGCGGCCCGAAAGCAGGCCGGCACCCTTCAACTCCTCCATGCCGGGGAGATCGCGGATTTCCTCGAGCGCGAAATGGTCGAGGAAGGTTTCGGTGGTGCCATAGGTCACGGGACGGCCGGGCGTTTTGCGCCTGCCGCGCATGCGTACCCATTCCGTCTCCAAGAGCGTATCCAGCGTGCCCTTCGAGGTTTCGACGCCTCTGATGTCCTCGATCTCGGCGCGCGTCACCGGCTGGTGATAGGCGATGATCGCCAGCACTTCGAGCGCCGCGCGCGACAGCTTGCGCTGCTGGACGGTGTCGCGGCTCATCAGGAAGGCGAGATCGCCGGCGGTGCGAAACGCCCAGGCATCGCCGACCCGCACCAGGTTGACGCCGCGCCGCGCATAGATCTGCTGCAGCTCGGCCATCGCGAGCGCGATGTTGATGCCATCGGGAAGGCGCGCGGCCAACTGCTTTTCGCTGACGGGCTCGGCACTGGCGAAAACGATCGCCTCGGCCATGCGCACCGCCTCCGCCATATGCAGCCGCTCGGCGGGATTCTGCGCCGGATTCTGGGCCGGATTCTGAACCGAAGCCTGGTCGATCTCGCCCTCCTCCGGTTCGTTGTCCATCTTGAACGGGACAACCGAAGCGTTGGCGCGTTCGCTCATGATGCCACCTCGACTGCCTTGATTGCCGGTGCGCGGTGGTCGCGCAGATAGATCGGCGCGAACACCTCGTCCTGCCGCACATCCATCTTGCCCTCACGCACCAGTTCCAGTGTCGCCGCGAACGAGCTGGCGATCGCGGTGCGCCGCTCTTCCGGGCTGGACAGATATCGGACGAGAAAACTGTCGAGCGCCGTCCAGTCCTGCAGCGAGCCGATCAGCCTTGTCAGGATATCGCGGGCGTCCTTGAGCGACCAGACGCCGCGCCTGGCGATCGTGACATTGGTGATTGCCTGCTTCTGGCGCTGCTGGGCATAGGCGGTGAGCAGATCGTAGAGCGACGCCGAATAGGCATTGCGCTTCTCGATGATGACCATTTCCGGCATGCCGCGCGCGAACACGTCGCGGCCGAGCCGGTTCCGGTTGACCAGCCGCGCCGATGCATCGCGCATGGCTTCCAGCCGCTTGAGCCGGAATTGCAGCACCGCCGCCAGTTCCTCGCCGCTTTCGCCTTCCTCGCCCGGCTGCTTCGGGATCAAAAGCTTCGATTTGAGGAAGGCGAGCCACGCCGCCATCACCAGATAGTCCGCGGCGAGCTCAAGTCTCAGTGCCCTCGCCGTCTCGACGAAGGCCAAATACTGCTCGGCCAGCGCCAGGATGGAAATGCGCGCGAGATCGACCTTCTGGTTGCGGGCAAGATGCAGCAGAAGATCGAGCGGGCCTTCGAATCCTGCGACGTCGACGACCAGCGACGGATCGCCGGTCAGCCGGGTATCATCGCTTTCGGCCCACAGGCGGTCCATCGGTGCGGCCTTCCCGGCCTTGCTTTCCAATGCTTCCGCCACGTCCCGTTCTTCCCTCTGTCAGGCCACCGCATCGAAATAGGTGGCGAATTCGGCGCGTATCTCGGTTTCTTCAGCCGCGTCGCGTTTTTCTATATAGGTCATTGCCCGGTTTGCGCGCTCAAGCGACTTGCCCTCAAGCCCTTTGGTTCGCGATGCGATGCCCGCCATCTCCTCGAAAACGCCGTTGCAGTGAAGGACCAGATCGCAGCCGGCCGCAAGGATCGAGGCCGCCTTTGTCGGGAAATCCCCAGAAAGTGCCTTCATCGAGGTGTCGTCGCTCATCAGCAGCCCATCGAAGCCGATCTCGCGGCGAATGATCTCGTCGATGACCTTGCCGGAGGTGGTTGCCGGGTTTTTCGGATCGATCGCGCTGTAGACGACATGCGCGGTCATGGCCATCGGCAGGTGGTTGAGTTCCCTGAACGGCGCAAAATCGTGCCGCTGCAGCTCGCTCATCGAAGCGTCGACGACAGGCAGTTCGAAATGCGTGTCCGCGAAAGCCCGGCCATGGCCGGGAATATGCTTCATGACCGGCAGCACGCCGCCAGACATCAGGCCTTCCGCCGCGGCGCGGCCGAGTTCGATGACCGGGCGCGGCTCCTTGCCATAGGCGCGCGCGCCGATGACGTCGCTCGCCCCTTCGATCGGCACGTCGAGCACCGGCAGGCAATCCGCCGTGATGCCGTAGCGCAGAAGGTCGAAAGCGTGCAACCGCGCCATCAGCCAGGCGGCACGGGCTCCGGCGTCATGGTCGTCGCGCCACAGCGCACCGAGCGCGCCGCCGGCTGGATAGTTCGGCGCCAGCGGCGGCCGCAGCCGCTGCACCCTGCCGCCTTCCTGGTCGATGAACACCAGCGCGTCCGGCCGTCCGATGCAGTCGCGCATCTCGGCGACCAGATCGCGGATCTGCTCGGTCTCGCTGATGTTGCGGGCAAACAGGATGAAGGCCCACGGGCATTCATTGCGATAGAAACTGATTTCTTCGCGGGTGAGCGATTTCCCGGCACAGCCGAGGATCATGGATTTTGATTCGGTCATGCCGACGAGTCTAGAATCTTCCGCGGCCAAAGGGAATCACGTCGAAAAGTGCAAAAAGAAAACGGCGCGGCGTTGAGGCCGCGCCGGTTCTCAAACTGCTCTCCTCCGACACGGGAGGTGAATGACTACCTCGACACGAAGCAGTTGCCGCCGGCAGCCTTGTAGCTGGTGCACAGATTGATGGCATCGTTGCGCGACTGCGCGGGCACGCGGACGCGGTAGAAAGTCCCCTTGCCGGCGATCTCCGCCTTGACGATGTTGGCGGTGCGGCCGGAAAGCACGCCACCATAGCGACGCTGCAGATCCTGATAGGTCGACTGCGCGCTTTCGACCGTCGGCTGCGAGGCGATCTGCATCGACCACGAACCGCCGCCGGTCGAGGGCGCCGCGGGACTGATGGAGGCAACCTGATCGGGCTTGACCTCGCCGACCACGTCGACCGGCTGGTCGGACGGGCGCTGCGGCGCGACCGGAACCTTGGCCGGCGTGTTGGCCGACTGGGCCTTGGCTTCCGCCTTGGGCTCGGCCACCGGTTTCAGGGCTGGCTCGTCGTCCGCCTGCGCGGCGTCCGGCGCCACCGTGCCGGTCTGGTCGGCATCGGCCTGAGCCGACGGCGCGACATGTTGCGGCGCCGGATCGACCGGCTCCACGGCAGCCACTTTCGGTGCGGCGGGCGCCGGATCCTCACGCGGCACCAGCGACCCGTCCGATTTGACCACCATGGTCCTAACCTTGCGCGGCGCCACGGCGACGACGTCGGGATTTGCGCCCTTGTCGACATCCTGCAGAACCTGCGCGATGCGGTCCTCCGACTTGGCTGCGGGCGCGGCGTTGTTGGCCGGCGCCGCAACGGCAGTCGGAGCATCGCCGCCGTCGCCGTCCGCCATGTCGGCTGCGGTCTGGTCGGGCGAGAGATCGACGGCGCGAGCCGGATCCTTCGCCGCCACATCCACCGGTTCCTCGACATTGGTGACGAGCTTCTGCTGGACCGGCTCGGCGGGCTTGGCGCCCTTGGCGACCGCGTCGTAGACCTTGTTGTCCTGGTTCGGCACCACGGCGCCGCCCGGATTTTCCGGCTTGACCTTGATCGGTGCGTTATCCGCCTTGACCAAGACCGGGGCGTCACTGCCGCCCTGGCCGCCCGGAGACAGCGCGAAGGCGCCGAGGCCTCCGGTGACAACGACTGCACCGACAATGGCGGCGATGAGCAGGCCGCGCCTGCGCGGCGACCCGCCGGCCTCGCGTTCGGCGAGACCAGGAACCGACATCGCCTCGTCCAGCTCGGGATCGTAGTCGAGCTCGTCGACGGCAAAATCGTCGGCCTGTGAAACCGGCTGGCTGCCGGGCAAGTCGTCGACGTCGAAGCCATTGGTGGCGTCGGCATAACCCGCCGGCGCTGTCGCGCGGGCAGACATTTCCGCTGGCCGTGCCGCGTAGGTGCGCGCCTCGGGCTGATAGCCCGGCTTGAGCCCCTCATAGCCCGGCTTGAGCGTCTCATAGCCCGGCTTGAGAGCCTCATAGCCCTGTTCAAAGGCATCGTATCCCGACTTGAAGCCGGGATTGTAGGAGTCGTCGGCATAGGGCGCGCTGGCGTTTGCGGGAGCCGCAGCGACATCCACTGTATTCATCTCGGTCAGCAGATTGGAGAATTCGGCGTCGAGATCGTCGTAGCCGGGCGCGGCCGGCTCGTCCTCTTCGAAGTGCAATTCCGGAATGTCGAGATCATCCTGAAGCGCCACGACGCGCTCCGGCACATCGACGGTCTCGACGTCAGGCATCTCGTCATCGAACGCGGACTGCTCGCGCTGCGCGGCGGCCGGCGCCGCATAAGCGGCAGGCTCGGCCGCACGATAGGTCGGGATCGCGGCAGCCGGCGCCGCCATGGGGGCCGCCGAAGCCATCGGCTGGGCGGTAAAACTCGCCTGTTGCGGCTGCGGGACCGGCGTAACCCGGCTCCACGAGCGGGCCGGCTCGGGCGGCGTGGACTGCGTCGTCAGCCAATCGAGGGGATCGTCGCGGAAAGTTTCCGGCGCGGCGGAATCCGCGGCGAGGTCTTCATCCCGGTCGATTCCTTCAGCCAGGTCGATGCTTGCGGCGAGTTCCGCTTCGAAATCATCGTCTTCAGAGACAGTGGCATGCGCGCCGAGGTCCTGGTCCTGAAGCTCATCGAGCATGAGATCGTCAAGATCGACGTCAGCGGTCGAGACCGCCTGATGCTGCTGCGTCGCCGCAGGTTCGTCCAGGTTCCAGTCGAGGTCACCGGCCGTCGGTTCTTCGTGGGGTTTCGCGGTCGCGGCGACAGGCTGCTGAACCGCGACCTCCTCCTTGGCCACCGGCGCCGGGCGCGCGCTCATGGCGCCCAACAGCGCGTTCAACTCGTCTTCAAGGCTACGCTCGACGGCGGCGGCATGCACCGGTTCGGCCATAGCCGGGGCGGCCGGATGAACGGGGGCAGCCACAGACTCAGCGGCCGGCTCGTCCGTCGCTTCGGCAAGCGCGTCGTTGAAATCCTGCTCGAAAGCATCGTCCAGCGGCTCATCGGCGGCCAGGTCTGCCGCCTCGCCTTCCGCATCCGTCGCCTCGGCGAACACGTCCTCCATTTCGTGCGCATCTGCCGTCTCGGCGGTCACGTCATGCGCGTCAAGCGCATCCGTCTCCGCAGCCACGGGCGCATCGGTCGCGACCGAGTGATCGGCAGCCAGATCGAAATCGATATCCGCCAGCCCGTCGTCGAAAGCCGTGGCGTCATCAAAGCGATCGCCAAAATCCTCTTCGGAAACCGCATGGTTCGCGTTCAGCGCCGCCTCGACGGGAGGCTCGACCGGAGCCGCGGCCGCTTCAGGCTGCTGCTCCGCCACGTGACCATCGAGCATCAGTTCGTCTTCGAGCGAAAGGGCAAAGCCATCGTCGAATTCATGGTCGACGGTAGGCTCCGCGACAGGCTCCGCCACTTCGGCGGCCAAGGCGGGCTCGGCCGCATCGGTCGCGTCATCAAGCCGGAAGTCCTGATCGAGCGATGCCGCAAGCTCGTCCGCCATGGGCAGATCGTCATCGAGCGGCGAAACGCCATCGAGAGAGCTGGCTACCGCATCGTCGAAATCCGTATCGAAAGCGGCATCGACGGTTGGCGCGGCCTCGGCAACAGCGTCGTCGGCACCATGCTCATCGTCGAGCTGCATGTCGTCGAACGCCATGGCGAGTTCGTCATCCATGCCGTCGGTAACGGCGGCGTCGAACGCCGGCTCATCAACATCGGCGACCGTCGCGGCGTTGCCTTCGGCAAAGTCGAAGTCGCCCATCAACTCCTTTTCGAGATCGATGTCGAAATCGACCTCCTGCGCCTGCTGATCAGCGGCGGCTTTCGGTTGGGCGGGCGCCTGTGGCTTGACCGGCTGGCGCGGGTCGAACCCCATGATCCTGGTCAGTTCCGCGAACGGATCATCGTTGGCGATGTCGTTGTTGTCGGCTATTCTCAGCTGGGTTCTGTCTGCCATTATTGTTCCCGAACTCGCACTCATTCGGACGCCATGGACGTCGCGCAGGGTTGGCCCTTACCAGCGCAATGTGGGCAAAAGGTGACAGGTTTTTTAGTCAAACCTAACGCATTTCGGTGGGCGCCGCGGCGCCGATCAGCGTCAGGCCGGACGTCAAGACATCCGAAACAGCCTGCACCAGCCCTAGTCTGGCATGCGTCAATTGTCGGTCGTTAACCTTAACAAAACGTAAGTCCGGATTATCGGTGCCGCGGTTCCAGTGCCCGTGGAAGCTTGAGGCCAGATCGTAGAGGTAGAATGCCAGCCGATGCGGCTCGAGCGCAAGTGCCGCCGACTCGATCAACCGTGGATATTCAGCGAGTTTCCTGATCAGGCCGATCTCGCCTTCGTCGGTCAGCAACGCCACGGCAGCCGCCAGACTGTTGCGATCGAAATTGGCCTCTCCCAACTGCTCGCTCGCCTGCCGGAATACCGAATGGCAGCGCGCCGAAGCGTACTGCACATAGAACACCGGATTGTCCTTGGACTGCTCGGTCACCTTGGCGAAGTCGAAATCGAGCGGCGCATCGTTCTTGCGATAGAGCATCATGAAGCGGATGGGGTCGCGGCCGACTTCCTCCACAACCTCGCGCAGCGTCACGAAATCGCCGGACCGCTTGGACATGCGCACCGGCTCGCCATCGCGAAACAGCTTTACCAGGTTGCACAGAAGAACCGTGAGCTTCACCTCGTCGCCGGCGATCGCCCGCGCCAGCGCTTCCAGCCGCTTGACATAGCCGCCATGATCGGCGCCGAGCACGTAGATCAGTTCGACGAAGCCGCGATCGACCTTGTCCTTGAGATAGGCGACGTCGGCGGCGAAATAGGTGAACGAGCCATCCGACTTGACCAGCGCCCGGTCCATGTCGTCGCCGACCGCCGTCGAACGGAACAGGGTCTGTTCGCGATCTTCCCAGTCGTCCGGCCTCTCGCCCTTGGGCGGCGGCAGCTTGCCTTTGTAGATATGGCCCTTCAGCGTCAGGTCGTTTATCGCCGAGCGGATCTTCCTGGCATTGTCGGCGTGCAGCGTGCGCTCGGAGAAGAACACGTCATGATGCACGTTGAGCAGCGCCAGATCCTCGCGGATCATCGCCATCATCGCGTCGATGGTGCGGTCCTTGACGATGGCGAGCGCCTCTTCGTCCGGCATCTGCAGCAAGGACCGGCCGAATTCCTTGGCCAGCGCCTGCCCGACCGGGACCAGATAGTCGCCTGGATAGAGCCCGGCCGGGATCTCGCCGACCTCGTCGCCAAGCGCTTCGCGATAACGCAGCATCACCGAGCGCCCGAGAACGTCGATCTGCGAGCCGGCGTCGTTGATGACATATTCCTTGGTCACGTCATAACCGGCAAAGGCCATCAGATTGGCAAGCGCATCGCCAACGACGGCACCACGGCAATGGCCGACATGCATTGGCCCCGTCGGGTTGGCCGATACATATTCCACATTGGCCTTCCTGCCGCCGCCGATGCTGGAGCGGCCGTAATTGCGGCCCTCGCCCAGAAGCGTCGTGAGATGTGCCTGCCAGAAACCGTCCTTGAGCCGCAAATTGACGAAGCCCGGGCCAGCAACCTCGGCGGCCGCGATATCCTTGTCGTCCCGCAGCGCGAGCGCCAGGCGCTCAGCCAGCACCCGCGGGTTCTGGCCGGTGGGCTTGGCCAGCACCATCGCCGCATTGGTCGCGAGATCGCCATGGCTGGCATCGCGCGGCGGCTCGACGGCGATGCGCGACAGATCGGGCGAAACACCGTCACTGTCTTTCAGATCAAGCGCTTCGACGGCTTTTATGATTCGCGCGGTGAAGTCGGCGAAGATGTTCATGGGTATGACTCTGGCGGCTTTGCAGGGAATCCGGCTTGTTGGCCGGCAAAATCGAGCCCGCCCTAGCTCAAATCCGGCGTATGGTCAAACAAACGCCGGTGTTCCTTCAGCGCGTAGGTGTCGGTCATCCCCGCCAGGAAGTCGGCCACGCTGCGCGCCTTGATGCGATCCTCGGCCCGGTCGAGCCCCTCGCGCCAGCCGTCCGGCATAGCGCGCGGGTCGGCGAAATAGACGTCGAACAGGTCCCTGACGATCCGCTCCGCATCGGCGCGCACGCGCATGACTTCCTTGTGCCGGTAGAGGTGCTTGTAGAGAAAGGCCTTCAGCTCTTTCTCGGCGACGGCCATTTCGGCGGAAAAGGTCACCATCGTCTCGCCCGCCGCCCTCACCGCATCGGCGCTCCGCGGCCCGGTGCGTTCCAGATTGGCGGTGGTCGACCTGATCACGTCCTCGACCATGGCCGTAATCTGGCGCCGCATCAGCTCGTGGCCGGTGCGCACCTCGTCGAGATTGGGATAGCGCGCGCGCACCCCCTCCAGGATTGTGCCCGGCAGCGAGACGGCCTTCAGCATGTCCAGCGTCAGCAGCCCCGCCCTCAGGCCGTCGTCGATGTCGTGCGTGTTGTAGGCGATGTCGTCGGCGATGGCAGCACACTGCGCCTCGATGCCGGCGAACCGGTCGAGCTCGAGGTCGTGCAGTTCCGAATAGTCGCGGATCGCCTGCGGCACCGGACCCTTCAGGCCCTTGCCGTTGGCATCGGTCAGCGGACCATTGTGCTTGACCAGGCCTTCCAGCGTTTCCCAGGTCAGATTCAGCCCGTCGAACTCGGCGTAACGCGCTTCCAGCCTTGTCACGATGCGAAGCGATTGCGCGTTGTGGTCGAAGCCGCCCCAATCAGCCATCTTCTCGTTGAGGGCGTCCTCGCCGGTGTGGCCGAAGGGCGTGTGGCCGAAATCATGCACCAGCGCCACCGCTTCAGCCAGATCCTCGTCGCCGCGCAGCGCCCGCGCCAGAGCGCGTGCGATCTGCGCCACCTCGATCGAATGGGTCAGCCGGGTACGGTAATGATCGCCTTCATGGGCGATGAAGACCTGCGTCTTGTGTTTCAGCCGGCGGAACGCGGTGGAATGGATGATGCGGTCGCGGTCGCGCTGGAACGGCGTACGGGTCGGGCTTTCGACCTCTTCGAACAGGCGCCCGCGCGAGCGCGCCGGATCGCTGGCATAGGCCGCGCGGGGCCTATAGCCGAATCCGATGTCGCCCAACTCGTTGGTCATGGTCGATGCCGCCTGACTTTGGCCGCCTGACTTTGGCCGCTAGACTATGGCCGCCAGACTATGGCCGGTTGACTTGGCCCTTCGCGCTTCATACCTATCATGTGAAACCGAAAGCAAGGTGACGCCCATGGGCGCGGATGCCAAGACCGCCATGAAAGTCGAGATGACCGATGCCGCCGCAAGGCGGATCGCCAAGATTGTGTCGGACGAGGCCGGCAAGACGGCGTTGCGCGTTTCCGTCGAAGGCGGCGGCTGCTCCGGCTTTTCCTACAAGTTCGATCTGGTCGACGCGCGCAACGACGACGATGTCGCCATCGAGAAGGACGGCGCCACGGTTCTGATCGATGATCTGTCGCTGGTCTATATGGGCGGGTCGGTGATTGATTTCGTCGACGACCTGATGGGCCAGTCGTTCCAGATCCGCAACCCGAATGCGGTCGCCTCCTGCGGCTGCGGCACAAGCTTCTCCATTTAGGAACAACATGCCTGCCATTGGCGCGGTTCGTCAGGTCGCGCTCTCGGCCGGGCGAGACCTCGACGCGACTCTGGCCTTCTGGTGCGACGTGCTCGGGATGAGCGTGCATGTGCGTTACGATCCGCCGGGCATCGCCTTCATCATGGCCGGCAGCGTGCGGCTGCTGTTCACCGACGGCATTCCGGCCGGAACCGTCTATCTCGACATATCAGGTCTCGAGGATTTCCACGCCGGCGCGAAAGCTGCGGGCGTTCCCTTCACCGCGCCTCCAACGCTTGTTCATCGCGACACCGAGGGCCAGTTCGGTCCGGCGGGGGAAAGCGAGTGGATGGCCTTTCTAAAGGATCCCGCAGGCAATACGATCGGCCTGGTCGAACGTCTTGCCCCGGAAGAACATTGAGGCCGCCATGAAGATCGTCACCTGGAACATCAACGGCATTCGCGCCCGCATCGGCAATCTCACCCATTGGCTGACCGAAAGCGCCCCCGACATCGTCTGCCTGCAGGAGATCAAGACGGTCGACGAGCAGTTCCCGCGCGCCGAGATCGAGGCGCTTGGCTACAATGTGGAAACCCACGGCCAGAAGGGTTTCAACGGCGTCGCCCTGCTGTCGAAATTGCGCTTCGACGAGGTCATCAGAGGTCTGCCCGGCGACGACGCCGACGAGCATGCGCGCTTCATCGAAGGCGTGTTCTCGACCGACAAGGGCGCATTGCGCGTCGCCTCGCTCTATCTGCCGAACGGCAATCCGATCGATGACGAGAGGAAATTCTCCTACAAGCTGTCCTGGATGGCACGGCTGGAGCGCTGGGCCGAGGAGCGGCTGAGGCTGGAGGAAGCCCTGGTGCTGGCCGGTGACTACAACGTCATTCCCGAACCTGTCGACGCGAAGTTCCCGGAGAACTGGCTGAATGATGCGCTCTTCCAGCCGCAGACGCGGCAGGCGTTCCGCAGGTTGAAAAATCTCGGCTTCACCGAAGCGGTGCGTTCGGTCACCGATGCGGGCGACACCTTCACCTTCTGGGACTACCAGGCCGGCGCCTGGCAGAAGAACAACGGCATCCGCATCGACCACCTGCTGCTGTCGCCCGAGGCCGCCAACCGGTTTTCATCGGCCTCGATCGAAAAGCATGTGCGCGCCTGGGAAAAACCGTCCGACCACGTGCCGGTGGCCATCGATCTCGATTTGCTGCCGGCCTGAGGGAGACCCCGGGCCCGCGCTGGACCTCGTATCGCCACAATCAGGCGCATGATGGGAGATCATCATGGCGGCTGGGGTTCCCATGACCATACGACTTGTCCTTTGTCCGATCGGCCTGGCATTCGCTGTCGCCGTCCCTGCGGCGGCTTTCGCCGCCGAGGAATGTCTTGCCAATGGAAAATCCTACCCGGTCGGCCAGGTCGCCTGTCTGACGATCGCCGACAAGAACCACCTCGCCCGCTGCGAGATGGTGCTCAACAACACCTCATGGACGAAAGTCGGGGACAGCTGCCCGCAAGACAGGCTGGCGCCGCACCGGCGGATGACGCCGATCTCGGCGCCGGCTCCCAGCATGGTGCCGGCGGAGCCGACCGAGAATTAATGTCTGATTAGCGATCTCCTCGTGGGGAGATCATCCTTACTGATCGGCGCTGTTGCCCTTGGTCAGGATGTCGTCAGCGAGCGAGATCGCTGTGCGGCGGTCGGCTTCGCCGGCGGCGGCAAAGGCCTCCTCCTGCATGCCGCGGATCCAGGGCTGGTCGGCGGGCGCCGCACGTTCGAGTGCTGCCGTCATCATCGCCAGGCCGCGCACGATCTTGCCGCTCTGGAACAACAGATGGCCAAGCGTCGCCTGCGCGCCGGCATGGCCTTTTTCGGCGGCGAGCTGGAACCAGCGCCCGGCCTGCTTGACGCTGGCCTTCACGCCGCCCTCGCCCTTCAGGAACATCTGCCCCATCTCGAACTGGGCATTCGGGTTGCGGTAGTTGGCGGCGGCGCGCATGTAATATTCCTGGGCCGCCACTTCGTTCTCGGTCACCGGGCTGCCGGGAATGCCCTTGCGCAAATAGTCGCCCAGCGCCACCAGCGCGTCGGAAACGTAGCTTTCTTCCGGTGAGCCGGGCTCGACGTCCTGATCGACGATCTCCGAGAAGAACTTGAACGCCTCGTAATCGTCGCGCGCCACGCCGTCACCCTCGGCATACATGCGGGCAAGCTTCCAGGTAGCGCCGATCTGGCCGTTCTCGGCGGCGTATTTATAGGCCTCCGCGGCCTGTTCCTTGTGGCCGTTCTTGTAGGCGGAGAAACCGAACTGGAACACCGCCCAGGGGCTCGACTGCGGCTTCACGCCGGTCTTGTCGTCGAACACCTTGTCGTCGAAGGCCATGGCCTGGCCGACGGCGCCAAAGATCGCTAACGCGACCAGTGCCGGAAGGACAGACGACCTCAACAACTCAGATGTCCGCATAGCAGTGTGTTTCTTTCGCACCGCCCGGATGGGTGACTGCGCCGTCGCGGGCGGAACCTACCGTCTGTGCGTATTTCCATATCGCGCCGGACTGATAGTCGGTCGTGCGCGCCTTCCAACTCTTTGCCCTCGCAGCCAGTTCCCTATCGGACAACGCCACATCGATCGTGCCGTTCACGGCATCTATAGAGATCACATCGCCGTCCCGGATGAGGCCGATCGGACCGCCAACGGCTGCCTCCGGCCCGACATGGCCGATGCAGAAGCCGCGCGTCGCGCCCGAGAAACGGCCGTCTGTGATCAGCGCCACCTTGCCACCCATGCCCTGGCCGTAGAGTGCCGCCGTCGTCGACAGCATCTCGCGCATGCCCGGTCCGCCGCGCGGCCCTTCGTAGCGGATGACGAGAACTTCGCCTTCCCGGTAGTTGCGATGCGTCACCGCTTCGAAACATTCCTCTTCCGAATCGAAGCAGCGCGCTGGGCCGGAGAACTTCAACTCCGTCATGCCCGCGACCTTCACGATCGCGCCTTCGGGGGCAAGGTTTCCCTTCAAGCCCACGACACCGCCGGTTTGGGTAATAGGTCTGTCGGCCGGGCGGACCACATCCTGGTGTTCATTCCAGGCAATATGCTCCATATTTTCGGCCAAAGTGCGGCCAGTGACCGTCAGGCAATCGCCATGCAGGTAGCCGTGGTCGAGCAGCGTCTTCATCAACAGCGGAATGCCGCCGGCCTCGAACATGTCCTTGGCGACATATTTGCCGCCGGGCTTGAGGTCGGCGATGTATGGCGTCTTCTCGAAAATCCGGGCGACATCGAACAGGTCGAACTTGATGCCGGCCTCATGCGCTATGGCCGGCAAATGCAGCGCCGCATTGGTCGAGCCGCCGGTGGCCGAAACCACCGTCGCCGCGTTCTCCAGTGCTTTCAGCGTGACGATGTCGCGCGGCCGGATGTTCCTGGCGATCAGTTCCATGATCTTTTCGCCGGAGGCGAAGTTGAAACGATCGCGCATTTCATAAGGCGCCGGCGCGCCGCAGGAATAGGGCAGTGCCAGACCGATCGCCTCGGCCACGGTCGCCATCGTGTTGGCGGTGAACTGGGCGCCGCAGGAGCCGGCCGAGGGACAGGCGGCCTGCTCGATTTCAAGCAGTTCGGCATCGCCGATCGTGCCGACCGAGTGCTGGCCGACCGCTTCGAACACATCCTGCACGGTGATCTGGCGGCCGCGGTAGCTGCCGGGCAGGATCGAGCCGCCATAGATGAAGATCGACGGCACGTTGAGCCGCACCATGGCCATCATCATGCCGGGCAGCGACTTGTCGCAGCCGGCGAGCCCGACCAGCGCGTCGTAGCAATGGCCGCGCATGGTGAGCTCGACCGAATCGGCGATGACCTCGCGCGACACCAGCGACGACTTCATGCCCTGGTGGCCCATGGCGATGCCGTCGGTGACGGTGATGGTGCAGAATTCGCGCGGCGTGCCGTTGGCGGCCGCGACGCCCTTCTTGACCACTTGCGCCTGGCGCATCAGCGAAATGTTGCAGGGCGCCGCTTCGTTCCAGCAGGAGGCGACGCCGACCAGCGGCTGTGCGATCTCGGCCGCCGACAGGCCCATGGCATAGAGATAGGAGCGATGCGGCGCACGCGCCGGACCGACGGTCACATAGCGGCTGGGGAGCTTAGCCTTGGAGATGACTTTGGCGTCCATACTCTTCCTTGCCCCACATCTTCCTCGCAAGAGGGCGGTGCGGCCTGCTCCCATCGCCGAGCCTTTTGGCGCGTGTCCCGAGACAAGATCGAGGTGCGCCGGGTTTATGGCGGGAAATGGGCAATTTCGTCGGCCTGACTTCTAGCGCAGGGGTTGTTCAGAAAGTGTTGCCAAAACATCACAACGACACGAGGCGGAGCTGGTGCGGTTTATCTGCAACGCAGCCCTGGGGCCGACAGGCTCGGCCACAGCCCCGGAACGAAAAAGGCCGGGCATTGCCCGGCCTTTCATTTGATTTTACAGAGACTTAGAACTTGATCTTCACACCACCAGAGATCGCCGTGATCAGATCATTCCCGAAATCATAGCTGGCATCCTCGCCTGCAACATAGCCGTTCTCACCAGCCAATGTCCCCGAGTGGCCGCTGGTCAAAACGCCGACCGCTCCAGCGAGCCGCACTTCGATGTTGGGCTGCGGCGTATAGGCGACGCCGCCGCCCAGGGTCCACGTATCGGTCTGCGCACCATAGCCATGCGAGGTGCCACGATCCCAGGTCAATTGACCGGCGGCACTCCATTGATCATTGAACTTGTGGCCGATACCACCTGAAACGGTCCAGCCGTCACGATACATCAGGTCGAGCGACGTCACCTGACCCGGGCCGTTCGTGAAGCAAGCCGCCCCAGGCGCAATTGTTGGACAGATCGGAACGCTCTGCAGCACGCTCCAGTTGACCCACTTGATTGAGCCGAAGGCCAGCCAGTCAGGCGCAATACCGGACTGCAGTTTCAGTTCCAGCGAATCCGGCATCGACTCCTCTGCGCCATAGATCGGCCGAGAACCTCCAAGAATAGCTGGTAAGGTGAGTGTGCCCGAAATGTTGTCTAGCTTGACTTTCGAATTGTAGACCAAGCTGGCGCGGAGCGCGATATCAGGGATTTCGTAGGCAACGCCGGCGCGCCAGCCCCAACCGTTAGCCTCCAGATCGACACGACCAAGCAGCGGTTGTCCGAGGGGAGTAAAACCGACCAAGCTTTCCTTGAAGCCTGAAATGTCCTGATAGAACAACCCGCCGATAAAGCGGAGCTGGCCCTTGCCAGCATCAAACTTGTAGGAACAGGTGCCGGCGTAATTGTTGCTCTTGATATCAGTCTCGACGTTAGAAAGCGCTCCGTTCCACATACCTGGTGCGGTATGCGCGCCCCAAGGCTGCGAATAATCGACCATGCAGTCGACGCCCTGCACAACCTGGGCCTTCATTCCTATGCGCGGTACCCAATAGCCCTCGGCTCCGTCGGCCGAGGTACCAAGGCCGAGATTGGCTCCGCCGGGACCACGCGCATTCTCGTACTTACGGTCCGGCATCACATAGGTCGCTTCCGCGTCCGTCGCGAACGGCGCCGGATCAAACAGCAGGTCGATATCGTAGCCGCCACGTTCCAGGCCGCCGGCATGTGCCGAGCTCATTGCCGTCCCCAGCAAAGCCAGCGAAAAGCACCCTGCCCCCAGCAGTGCTTTCAAACGCAGATTGTTCATGGATGTCCTCCCCGAATAGTCAGTGCATCCAGCTAGAACCAATTCGGGTTAACGGTGCAACAACGAATTCTTGGGGCGTACATGTACATGTCCACCGGACGCATTCCGGACAAAATGCAGACCAGCGCAGCGAGGCAGAAAAACGGTTCGCCGGGCGTGTCTCACTCAGAAAAACGGGAGAAAATCGGCCAAAAAAGGCCAAAAATAATCAGTTTTGAGCAGTCGAATGCCCCATTGTTACATTATGGCAACAATGGGGCGAAAACTTCCGTTTACGTCAACATTAACGCTACGGAATGCCGGTTTCGAGGCAAAAAGCCACCCCATTTTAGAGGGCCCTAAAGTCTCCCGAATCTGCCCTCAACCCGCTTCGCGAACCCTGGCCAGCGCCACCGAAAGCTTGCCCTGCGCCTCGCGGTATTCGGCCAGCTTTTCACGCTCGGCTTCCACGATCTCGGCCGGCGCGCTGGCGACGAATCTTTCGTTCGACAGCTTCTTGTGCAGGCGTGCGATCTCCTCGGTCACCTTGGCCAGTTCTTTCTGCAAGCGCGCGGCCTCGGCGGCGAGATCGATCAGGCTGCCGAGCGGCAGGCAGACCGTTGCCTCGTTGAGCACGATCTGCGCCGAGCCCTTGGGTGCGGCGTCAACCTGCGAGATGTCGCCGACGCGCGCCAGCCGCTTGATCGCGGCGGCGTGGCGCTCCAGCCGTTCGCGGGTAAGCGTGTTGGCTCCGATCACCATCAGCGGCGCGATGGCTGCCGGCGGCACGTTCATTTCCGAACGCACGGAACGAATGCCGGAGACGAGATCAACCAGCCAGTTGATGTCGGCGGCCGCTTCAGCGTCCTCGAAATCCGGCGACGGCCACGCGGCATGGCAAAGCAGCGAAGCGCGCTCCTTGCCCTCGCCCGCGGTCTGCGCCCAAAGTTCCTCGGTCATGAACGGCATCATCGGATGCAGGAGCTTGTAGATTTCGTCGAGCACGAAGGCGACGCAGGCGCGGCTTTCGGCCTTGGCCGCCTCGTCCGTGCCCATGAACACCGGCTTCAGCAGCTCCAGATACCAGTCGCAGAACAGGTTCCAGACGAAGCGGTAGGCCGCCCCCGCCGCCTCGTTGAAGCGATATGAGGTGATGCCGTCCGTGACCTCTCGCGCGGCGCGCGTCAGCTCGGTCAGGATCCAGCGGTTGACCGCCAGCTTGGCGTCGTTCAGCCAGAAATCGTCGTTGCGCGCGACTTCGTTCATCTCGGCGAAGCGCGTCGCGTTCCAAAGCTTGGTGCCGAAATTGCGGTAGCCGGCAATGCGCGCCGGGTCGAGCTTCACGTCACGCCCCTGCGCCGCCATCACCGTCAGCGTGAAGCGCAGCGCGTCGGCGCCATATTCGTCGATGAGGTCGAGCGGGTCGACGACATTGCCTTTCGACTTCGACATCTTCTGCCCGTTCTTGTCGCGCACCAGCGCGTGCATGTAGACGGTGTGGAACGGCTCCTCGTCCATGAAGTGCAGGCCCATCATCATCATGCGCGCGACCCAGAAGAAGATCAGGTCGAAGCCGGTCACCAGCACGTCGGTCTGGTAGTAGGTTTTCAGCTCCGGCGTCTCATCCGGCCAGCCCAGCGTCGAGAACGGCCACAGCGCCGAGGAAAACCAGGTATCGAGCACGTCCTCGTCACGGGTCAGGATTTCGCCCGGCTGGAAATTCTCGAGCTTGTCCTCGACCCAGGCCTTCCAGGGTCCTTCGAGCGCCAGATAATATTCGATCGCGGCACTCAGCGCCTCTTCCTCCGTCTTCTCGACGAAGACGCGCCCGTCCGGCCCATACCATGCCGGAATCTGGTGGCCCCACCAAAGCTGGCGCGAGATGCACCAGGGTTCAATGTTCTCCATCCACTGGAAGTACGTCTTTTCCCAATTCGCGGGTATGATCTTGGTACGCCCCTCGCGCACCGAGGCGATCGCCGGCTTGGCCAGTTCGGCGGCGTTTGCATACCACTGCTCGGTCAGGAACGGCTCGATCGGCACGCCGCCGCGATCGCCATGCGGCACGGCGTGGCGATGCGGCTCGACCTTGTCGAGGAAGCCGCCTTCTTCCATCAATTCGACGATCCTCTTGCGCGCGACAAAGCGGTCAAGGCCGTTGAGTTCATCCCAGACGGCTTGGCGCTCCGGCGTCACCTCGAGCCCGGCGAGGAAATCCTCGTTGTCCCTGAGGTTTACCGCCGCCTCGACGGTGAGGATATTGATCGCCGGCAGCTTGTGGCGCTTGCCGACCTCGAAGTCGTTGAAGTCATGCGCCGGCGTTATCTTAACCGCGCCAGAGCCCTTCTCGGGGTCGGAATACTCATCCGCCACCACGGGAATCTTGCGGCCGACGATCGGCAGGACGACATTCTTGCCGACCAGGTGCCGGAAGCGCTCGTCGTCCGGATGCACGGCGACGGCCGTATCGCCCAGCATCGTCTCGGGGCGCGTCGTCGCCACGATGATGAAGGTCTTCGGGTTTTCCGGATCGAAGGCCACGCCTTCGACGGGATAGCGGAAGTGCCAGAGATTGCCGTTGACCTCCTGCTGCTCGACCTCGAGATCGGAGATCGCGGTGAGCAGCTTGGGATCCCAGTTCACAAGGCGCTTGTCCTTGTAGATCAGGCCTTCCTTGTAGAGCGTGACGAACACTTCGAGCACGGCCTTGGACAGGCCTTCGTCCATGGTGAAGCGTTCGCGCGACCAGTCGGCCGAGGCGCCGAGCCGCTTCAGCTGGTTGAGGATCGCGCCCCCGGATTCGGCTTTCCACTCCCACACTTTCTCGATGAACTGTTCACGGGTGAGGTCGCGGCGATGGATCTGCTTTTCCATCAACTGCCGCTCGACCACCATCTGCGTGGCGATGCCGGCATGGTCCATGCCCGGCTGCCACAGCACGTTCTTGCCGCGCATGCGCTCGAAGCGAACAAGAATATCCTGCAACGTGTTGTTGAGCGCGTGGCCCATATGCAGCGAGCCGGTGACGTTGGGCGGCGGGATGACGATGGTGAAGGCCTCGGCCCCCTCCTCGGCGCCGGCGCCGGCGCGAAACGCGTCGGCCTCTTCCCACACCTTGGCAATCTTCGGTTCGACGGTTTTGGCGTCGTAGGTCTTTTCAAGCATGGGAAAATGGTCCGCGCTGTCGGATTTTTGCTGGTCCGGTGTAAATCGGAAGGCTTTGACCGAGTCAACCGTAGGGGCCGCCTCGGCAACCGGCACAACAGAAAGAGGATCACCGTTCAGATAGTGTCTGTCCCGTATGCGACAATCCCTGGTGGCGTCGGCACTGTCACCGGCTCCAGCCGGAGAGGCATTGCACGCCTACGCCGCCCAATCCCAAATGCCAGCTCGGGTCGTACGAAACGAGGAATAGTGCGACGTCTCAGGACGCGCTGGAGTCCTCTGGTTTTTCTTTCAAAGCTTCGGCGAACTTGCGCATGAGCCGCACGAGTTCGTCGATGTCGTGTGCGTCCCAGCTTTCGAAAACGGCGCGAGCGTTTCTCTCTCGTGCTGCGTCGATCTTGTCGGTCATCGCCTTGCCCTTTGGCGTGACGACAGCCTCATTCACGCGGCGGTCTGTCTCGCTCTGCCGGCGCACGGCCAGGCCAAGGCTTTCGAGCTTCGCCACCTGACGGCTGACAGTGGTGTAATCGCGGCCAGCCCGGTCGGCGAGGTCCACTATCCCGATCGGCCCAAGCCGCTCTATCCCGACCAGCAGAGGAAACAATGCGCGGTCGAGCGCAATTCCGGCCTCCTTTACCATCTGCTCATCGCGCTGAGGCCGGTTCATAAGGCTGGCAATCTCGATCAGCGCTCCGTGGAGTTCACGAATCTGATGACTCCCAATATGTGTATTTTTCACGTTTTTCATTGACGCCACTCCGACTCTCCATTATGTGCATTTTACACACAAGGAGATCGACATGACAAACGGTTTTGCGGCAGATGTGCTCATCTGCGGCGCGGGAGCGGCTGGCCTGACGCTTGGGATCGAGCTTGCACGGCGCGGTATATCCTTCCAGCTCATTGAGAAGATGAGCGAACCCTTCCGTGGCTCGCGCGGCAAGGGCATCCAGCCGAGGACACAGGAGATTTTCGAAGATCTTGGCATTCTCGACAGGGTCGTTGCCGCAGGCGGCGTCTATCCGCCGATGCGCGTGTATGGCGATGACGGCAGCTATATCGAAAAGGACACCGGCGAGCGCCCCGATCCGACGCCGGCAGAGCCTTACGCCATCGCGCTAATGATTCCGCAATTCCTCACCGAGCGGATCATGCGAGAGCGGCTGGCAGAACTAGGCCATAGGGTCGAGTACGGATGTGAGTTGGTGGGTTCGAGCAAGGTGAGAACGGTGTCATGGCACGTCTTGCGGGGCCGAATGGCGAGCAAACCGTTCGCGCACGCTATCTAGTCGGGGCGGACGGCGGGCGCAGCTTCGTACGCAGCGCGCTCGGCTTGAATTTCCCCGGCAAGACGCTGGGCGTGCGTGCGGTCGTGGCGGATGTGCTGTTGACCGGGCTGGACCGCGATGCGTGGCACCAGTTCAACGACGGTGACGTGGAGCGAATGGTCGCGATTTGCCCGCTCGCCGGAACCGATCTCTTCCAGATTCAGGCACCCATTCCGCTGGACGGCGAAGTGGACCTCTCAGCAGAACAGCTGGGGCGCTTGATTAATGAGCGGACCGGCCGCGGCGACGTGCGGGTGGATTCGGTCGCCTGGGCGTCGGCCTACCTGATGAACGCCCGGCTTGCCGATCGCTACCGGGTCGATCGGGTATTCCTCGTTGGCGATGCGGCTCATGTCCATCCGCCAACCGGCGGCCAGGGCCTGAACACCAGCGTGCAGGATGCCTATAATCTGGGCTGGAAACTTGCCGCCGTCCTCGACGGCGCGGATGATTGCCTGCTCGACACCTATGAGCAGGAACGACGTCCGGTCGCAGAATCGGTTCTCGGCCTTTCGACCCGGCTGCTCGACGCCCAGAAACAGGGTGGAATGCACCGCGGCCGCGAGGTGCGCCAGCTCGATATCGCCTATCCGGAATCGCCGCTCTCCAGGGAAATGGCCGAACGCGGCAGCGGCCCGCATGCGGGGGACCGCGCGCCGGATGCCCAAATCAGGGGCGCGGCGGGGCAACCATGGCGACTGTTCCAATTGCTGCAAGGGCCGCATTGGACACTGCTTGTTCATCAAGCCGGGAGAGAGACGGTTGGGCCACTCAAGGGGCTGCATGTCCACCACATCGGCCCGCAAGGCGATGTCATCGATGCCTGGGGACACCTTCGCGATGCTTATGCACTGGCACCGGGCGAGTGTGTGCTGATCCGGCCGGACGGATATATCGGTGTGATGGCGATTCTTGATGCAGACCGAACCGCGAAGCTCGAAACCTATTTGGCCCGCATGGGCCTAGTCCAACCCGGAGAAGACCCGAAATGACTGCCGAGATATGTTCGAACAATGAGGTTGGCGGGCTCTATGCTTGGGTCGGGCCTATATGAAGCGTGGAGCGGCGTGGTCGTGGCAATCGCCATCATCGGAGCTATTATTGCGGCCACCGCCTCCCTCGACATGCCGATCCTGAGATTACCGTGCCTGCGCCAGGGTGAAGGCGCAGCGGTGTCCAACTAGCCACCTAAGGCGACCCGGGAAAATCATTACGCGCCGCGCGCCACGCGCTCGATCTCCTCGCGCACCAGGCGCTCGACCAGCGTTGGCAGGTTGTTGTCCAGCCAGTCCTGCAGCATCGGCCGCAGCATCTCCTCGGCCATCTCGTCGAATGTCTTCTTGCTGCGGCTGGCAAAGGCGTCGGAGAGTTCGCCAAAGGCCGCGGCGACCTGCCGGCCCGTATGCTCGGAAAGGATTGCCGGACGGGCCGCAGGCGTTTCATCCGCCGCCTTGCGCGCCTCGTCGGTGCTCGCCGGGGCGGCGATCGAAGGGGTCCGCTCGAACGCCGGCTCCGGCATCGGCTCGTCCACCGGCGCTTCGGGCTGGACAACCGGCTTGCGAATGCCTGGTATCGCCTTCGCCTGCTCGCCGACCGCTGCGATCTCGCGGCGCCAATCGGCGACGATGGCATCGCTTGCCGCGCCGGCCTCGGGCGTCGCGGGCCTGGCGGTCCTTTCGGCGGGCAGCGGCTCGGCGGCGATCCGGGCGCTCACCTCGGCAAGCGTCATCGACGCCCTTGGTGCCACGGGATCGGTTCGCTCCGGCGCTTCCATGCGCGCGACCGTTGGTTCGGCCGCCGATGTCTGTGCCTGCACCTCCGCCAGCGTGACCGGCTTCCTGACCTCGGGAGCGGCATGCAATTCGGCGCGGAACGCATCGACGTCGGGAGCGGCGCCCGCCGGCTTCAGATCCTGCCGCAAGTCATCGGCATCGTCCGGCTGCTTGCGGCCGCTGTCGCTGTCCTCGATGATCCTCCTGATGGAAGCCAGTATCTCTTCCATGGAAGGTTCGCGCTGTGCGCTGCTTGCCGTTGCCATCGTCACATCCGCCGCCCTTGTGACCTGTTACAGACTTCCGCTCCGGTAAACGCCGGATTCGAATCATGGCGACAGCGTAACCGACGGAGCGCCGTACGAGAATCCCCATTCTGGGGACATGTGGGATTTCAACAGATTAGCGCAATTCGTCGAAAAGCATGTGACGGGTTGCCGGCGCAGTTGCGCAAACAACGAAGCGACCCGGCGTTTCGATCGAACGCCGGGTCGCTTCGAGAGAACTACTCGAATCTGTGGAGTTTAGCGGCCATCCGGCGTGCGCAGGCCGATCCACTTGTCCTTGACGGCATTGTAGTGCTCTTCAGGCCTGTACTTCGTCGCCTGCAGCGCAAGGCGCTCGGCCGAGAGGCGGCCGATCGCCGACAGGATGGCATAACTCGCCACCACAACGTCGTGCTCGGAATTTGCCTGGTTGATCTTGGCGGTGATGACGGTGGCCTGCGCGTTGAGCACGTCCAGCGTGGTGCGCTGGCCGACATTGCGTTCCTCGATGACACCGTTCAGCGCCAGTTGAGCGGCGTCGATCACCTGCCTGTTGGCGGCGACGCTCTGCTGCGCGGCGGTGTATTGCGACCACGCCGAGGCGACGGCCTGGCGCACCTGGTCGCGGCTGACATCGACCTGGATGCGGGCCTCGCCAAGCGATTCCTTGTTCTGTCGCACGACCGCCGAGGTGCGGCCGCCCGAATAGATCGGGATCGTCAGTGTCGCACCGATGTTGGCCGAGGTCGAACCGCCGTTGCTCCCCTGGAGGTCGGGATTGCGATGCAGATAATCCTCCGAAATGCCGGCCGACGCGGAAAGCTGCGGCAGCAATGCGCCCTCGGACGACTTCACCGAAAACGCGGCCGCATCGACCAGATGCTGGGTGGCGAGGATCGCCGGATGCTCGGCCGAGGCGATGGCTATCGCCGAATCGAGGCTCGGCGGCAGCAGCCTGGCCAATGGCGAGGCAGGCCTGAGCTTGCCCGGCTCGTCACCGACGATCTGGTGATAGCTCGCCGCACTTGCCAGCGCCTGCGCGCGGGCAGCGCTGAGCGACGCCACGGCGGAAGCGCGCGACGCATCGGCCTGCGCAACGTCGGTGCGCGTGCCTTCGCCGACCTCGAACCGTGAGCGCGCGGCGCGCGCCTGCTCGGTCAGGAACTGCAGATTCTGCTCCGTCAGCACCGCGATCTGCCGGTCGCGAATCACGTCCATATAGGCCGTGGCCGCGCTCAACAACGTGTTCTCCTCGGTGTTGCGCAGGCTTTCGACGGATGCCTTGACCCGCGATTCGGCTGCCGCCACATTGTTTCTCGTCTGGAAGCCGTCGAACAGGCTCTGGTTTATGACGATGGCCACACTGGCCGACCCCGTCTTGACGTTGGCGCCGCTGGCACGGGTATTCACATAATTCGTGTCGGCCGTCCCGGTGATGGTCGGGCGCCAGCCGGACTTGGCGATGGCCACGCTCTCATCGGTGACGCGTACGCCGGCTCGGGAGGCATTCAGCGAGGAATTGTATTGATAGGCCTTTGCAAGCGCGCCGGAGATGGTTTCGGCCGAGGCGGCCAGCGGGGAAAGCGCGGTCGCCGAAACGAGGACGGCGGTGAAAAGTGACTTGCGTAGAGACGGCACCATTAAACCCTCATTCGTTTTCCATGGGAACCACGCCGCACCGGCTTCTCCTTAGAGAACCGGAGCGGCGTGTCAGAATGTTCCCTGTCGCTCGGCCCAAAGTGCCCCCATTGGGATCAGCAACGATTGTTCAAATGCAAGCGACCATGACAAAGCCTCTGCTGCAAGGCCAAATCATTCAGAATTCGAAAGCATGCTCACGTTCGAACCCGGGTAGTGGCTTAATTGCCGCATTAAATGCCCGTCTACCGGTTACAACCCCCCCTGCTTTGAAAAAAAGCCGCGCCACGCCAGAATTGCCCTGCCCTTCGACCGCGACGAGGCGGCCGCCTTCGGCGAGCTGGTCGAGCAGCGCCGCCGGCACTTTGCCAACGCTGCCGCCCACGAAGACGACATCGTAGGGCGCCTTGGCCGCATATCCCTGCGGCAGCGGGCCCTGGACCACGGTCACATTGCCGCAGCCCAGCGATGAGAGCACCGACTTTGCGGTTTCGGACAGCGCCGAATCACTTTCAAGCGCCACCACGGAGCCCGCCAGTCGCGACAGGATGGCCGAGGCATAGCCGGTGCCGCAGCCGACATCGAGGACCGAATCAGCCTGACTGATCTCGGCCAGTTGCATCAGCTTGGCCAGCGGCGAAGGCTCCATCAGATATCGCGCGCCGCCGGGGCCGTCCGCGATGCGGATGTCTTCGTCGATGTAGGCGAGATTGCGCTGGCGTTCGTCGACGAAAAGCTCGCGCGGCACGGAAAGCATGGCGTCGAGCAGCGGCGTGCTGGTCACGTCGGTGGTGCGGATCTGGCCATCGACCATCTTGACGCGAAGCTCGGAGAAATCAGCGCTCATGTCCCAACCAATCCGCTTGCCGCGCCACATCGCGGTTCATTTAGACGGGAACGGCGAGCTCCCTGCGCTGACGCGCGGGAGCCCGGAGATTGGAGGCCTCGCCCGGAATCGAACCGGGGTGCAAGGATTTGCAGTCCTCTGCGTAACCACTCCGCCACGAGGCCTCGTTACTCCCGGCGTTCCACCCGGTTCCAATAGGTTGCGGCGAAAAAGCCGTCAAGCGGCGACAATGCATTCGCGACGGTTTCGCCTGCGCCAGTCCCCGCACCCCGCCCCAAATGCGAGACAGGGCGGTTCGAGCTGCGTTAGCAAGCCGTTAAGCATGGCGGATGATCGAGAGAAACTCCGCGCACCGGGCTGCGTTGAGGCCGAGGAGGACTGCGCCATGCGGCTGGCCAAACCTGACGAGTCGACCAACAATGCGGACAGCTCACCGCTGCTGGGGTGCGAGGAGCTGGTGCGCTACGCCATGGATTGCCTCAAGATAGAAGGCACCGGCCGGCTTTCGCCGCGCGACCGCGCGCGCCTTGCCTCGGCTTCCGCCGTCCTGAAGGAAATCAGCGAGGATCTGAGAGCAGGCCAGCAGGACGCCCCGGAGGAGGCGAGCACTGGAACGCAGGATAGCGCTGCGATTTGATTCGGGCCCCAAAGGCCGCCGCGACGAAGCCGGGCAAGGTCCCCGGCGTGGCCGATCAATCCGGCCGGCGCCGCCGTTCCCACCAGACGACGAACCGGCGCCGATGGCGGCGCACCATGGCGAATTCGTAGGAGAGCACCAAAAGTCCGAGCGGCACCATCCAGAAACCGAGAATCGGCAAGAACCCCAGAATGCCGCCAATCGTCAAAAGCACGCCGATTGCAATCCTGAGGCCGCGCGAACGCGGCATGGTGAACTTGCGCCCGAAGACCGATATCTTTCGCGCCGGTGCCTGGTTTTCTTCTGCTGCAGTCATCTCGAATGGCTGGTCCGTCTGGTGGCTTGAGGATGTCACTTGACGAAAGCCGCGACCGCGCATTCGGTTCCGCGCCCCTCGCAAGACGGCTAATATGAGGACGAACGCCGCCGATTGCGAGAAACGCCTGAGCGAAAAAGTCTCGGAAAAATGCGAAATGGTTCTTTGCAAAGCCGAAAAGGGTTTGCTATAGGCTGCGCCACTCGCATGAGAGCCTCTGTTCCCCGGTAGCTCAGTGGTAGAGCAACCGGCTGTTAACCGGTTGGTCGCTGGTTCGAATCCGGCCCGGGGAGCCACTTAATCCAGAAATGTCTTTAAACCCAAGCACTGCAAGGGTTTCCGCCTCCCAGAGGTACACTGCGGGGTACACTGGGCTATGACGATCGGCGTGAACCACATTCAGAAGCGCGGCAAGGCCGGATGGGGCTACAGGCGCAAAACCCCTGAAGAACTTTGGACCATTTTGGGCACGCGAGAACACCTCGTGCCCGCTTGGTGCCACTTACCAGGAGGCGCTAAAGAAATACCCTGCGGTTCATGCAGAGGCCGAGAAGTTTTTTGTCCGACGCGGTCAAGCGCGCCAACGGCACCGACAGCGTGGGATCAGTTCCGCGACGAAATAGCCGCTGCTGGCAAAATGGGATTTGGCGAGGTCATCGAAGCGGCGCGATCCCATGGCGCATTCGGCGTGGCCTGAAGGTCACGTCGCCTTCCACGCAGCGGCTCGATATGCCGATCCGTTCCGCTCAATGTCGTCGAGCAAGCCGTCTCTCGAAGAAACCAAAGCCGATAGTGATCAATGCCGCCAGCAGGAAATATCCGAGCGCGGCGGCGAACAGAGGCTCGTAGACCCGAAATGTCTGCGCGCGAACGAGGTTCGCCGCACCCATGAGTTCGAACACCGTGATCGTCGACGCCAGTGCGGTCCCCTTCAAAAGCAGGATATTCTGGCCGCCGATCGCAGGCAAAGCCAACCTGAAAGCCTGCGGGAGAAGGACGGAAATCATGATCCGTGTTTTCGACAGGCTAAGCGATTGGCCGGCCTCACGCTGCCCTTCTGGAATGGCCTGTATCGCCCCTCTCCAAATCTCGCCACAGTAGGCCGCGGTGTTCAGGGAAAGGGTAAAAAACGCATAGAAGTCCGCGCCTCGCAAAATGGGCCAGAGCGGGCTGTAGCGGATCGAGGGGATCCCCGAGAGAATTTGGCCGATACCGAAGTAGCAGAGGTAAAGCTGGACCAGGAGCGGGGTCCCCCGGAACGCGAGGATAAACGCAACCGCTGGATATCGCAGCCATTTGCTGTTGGATAGCCGGGCCAGTGCAACCGGGATGGCAAGCAAATTGCCGACCACCGCACAGCCGAGGAACAGGATTATGGTGACCTCGACGCCGGCCAGAAGCTGATTGGCAAGGTAGGCTCCAAACTCAGTCACGCTAGCCCCGCCTCCCGCCACGGACGGTGGCTGTTTCGAGGGCATGGAAAAGCATCGCCGATATGCCGGACATGGCGAGGAACACGAACGCGATCGCGCAATAGAACATGAAGTAATCGCGCGTCGCGCCGGCAGCCATCTTGCCGGCGAGAACGAGCTCGGTAAAACCGATCAGGCTGACCAGTGAGCTTTCCTTCAAGACGACCAGCCACAAATTGCCAAGCCCCGGCAAGGCCAGGGGGACCATTTGCGGCACGGTGACCAGGAAGAAGGTCTGGCGCCGTGTCAGACCGAGTGCATGGGCTGCCTCGACCTGACCTCGCGGGATGGCCACGATCGCGCCGCGCAGGACCTCCGTGCTGTAGCCGCCTTGAACGATCCCAAGCGACAGGGTCGCGGCGACAAACCCATTGACCTGGAATTCGGAAGTCAGTCCCGCCAGGCTCACGGCCCAGCGCAACGCGTCCGTCGCGGTATAGTAGACGAGGAATATGATGAGAATGTCCGGTACGGACCGGATGATTGTCGTATAGGCAACGGCTGCGGAGACCGCCACGCGGTTCTTCGAGATCTTGGCCACCGCACCCATGAGGCCGAGGGTCAGGCCCACGAGATAGGCGCTGATCGAAATTCCAAGGCTCAGGCAAGCGCCAAGAAGCAATTCGTCGCCCCAGCCCTTGTCCCCGAAGCTGAGCAAGGTTGCCCAAGACACGGTCGAGTTCATACAGCGCGTTCCAGTTCAATGAAGATGGCGACGGCCGCCCCGGGCCGGCCGTCCCCCGGGCCTGAACCAGATGATCAATCGCCGTAAATGTTGAAATCGAAATAGCGCTTGGTGATCGTCTCGTACTCGCCGCTGGCGCGCACCGCCTTGAGTGCTGCATTGAGGCGGTCCCTCAGAGCGGTGTCTTCCTTGCGCAGGCCGCCGCCGTCGCCGTATCCAAACATTTTCTCATGCGGCAGCGTCACCTTGATTTCATAAGCTTGGCCCTCCGGCTTCTTCAAGAAATCCTGGATCTGGATGCCTGCCGCAGCCATGAGATCCACGCGTCCGGCCTGGATGTCCGCGATTTCGTCATCGAGTGTTGGATAGATCTTCACTTCGGCAATGCCGTTGAACTTATCCTGCATGTAGGTCGCCTGCAGGCTGGCACTCTGTGCCGCGACCGCAATCCCCTTGAATGTCTCCGGCTTGGTCACGTCGAACTGCCGCGTATCCGCCTTGGCGCCGACAAGCACGTTGGGCGAATAGTAGTACTTGTCGGTGAAATCGATCACCTCCTTGCGCTTGTCCGTGATCGACATCGAGCTCCAGATGACGTCGAACTTCTTGGCCAACAGCGCGGGAATGATGCCGTCCCAGGCGATATCGACGATCTCACATTTCGCCTTCATCTCTTTGCAAACGGCATTCATCAGGTCGATTTCCCAGCCCTGCCAGGTGCCGCTGGCATCCTTGACGGAGAAAGGCGGGTATGGCTCCGCGGCGACACCGAAACGGATGACATCGTCGGCCGCCGACGATGAATTGGCGGCGCCAAATACCGCCACGATCAGTGACAAGGCGAGTGCAAGCTTTTTCATGATTGTTCCCCTTTTTGTTTATGTGGATTTGTATCTTCCGCAATGATGATGCTGGTAGCCGGGCATCTGCCGATCTTTCGACGTCGGCCCGTGGCCAGCCGGCAGCATCGAGCATCGTGGACTGGTTCGGATGTCGGCGATGCGAACTTGGCCATTCGGCTCAGTCGACCTTCTTTCAGGGCGGTGTTTGAAAACGCTAACAGTTCAAATGATCTCGATCTAATGCCCCCTGCCGTGCGGTTCATCACCAATAGTTATGACAGCGATAGCCCCTTCGAGTGACGCAGTCCGGCGACCGGCAAACGATCGCCGCTCGTTGATCCGCGCGTGCGAGGACAGGGCTGAATTGAACGGTTCACGACGCCGCCATTGATCGCGACTATGAGTTTTCAGCGATAGTCCCGCGTCCACGGGAATAAGCTCGCGACTGTCCACCAAATTTCTGATGTGGCATCGTCGGCCGGTTCCGGGATGGCCGGCCGCAATGCAGTCGGCCCGCGGCCCGTTCGCTCTAAGGTCGTCACATGAATAGCAGCCCTTGCCGGTCCATCGAGGAGATGAGCGAAAAGATCGCTGCCGGCCTGTCGCCCGTGGAAATCATGGAGGGCTGCCTCGAGCGCATCCAGGAGCTGAATGAACACATCAAGGCGATGATATTCGTGGCCGAAGCTGATGCCCTGGACGCCGCGCTTCAGGCCACGCGCGAAATCAGATCCGGTCACAGGCGCGGCCCGCTGCATGGCGTGCCGATCGCGCTCAAAGACGTTATCGATGTCAAGGATTGGCCGACAACGGCTGGCTCCCGGTTGTTTCGGGATCACGTCGCGACGGAATCGGCAACATGCATTGCCAATCTTCAGGCGGCCGGCGCCATCATCATCGGCAAGACGAACCTGCACGAACTGTGCGTCGGCGGTCATGACAACCCTTGGTTCGGCAAGGTCGCCAACCCGCTTGATCCGGACCGTGGGACAGGTGGCACGAGCAGCGGGTCGGCCGCAGCGGTCGCGGCCGGTTTTTGCCTGGCAGCGGTTGGCACGGACAGCGGCGGGTCAAACCGATCCCCGGCTGCTGCAACCGGCTTGTTCGGTTACAAGCCGACGAATGATCTGATCGCCGTACAGGGCGTCATGAGCATAGCGCCTTCGCTGGACTGCATCGGCGTTCTTGCACGCTCGGTCAGGGACGTTCGCCTGATGACCGAGGCGCTTGCCGGAAAACGGCTCGCCCCGTCGGCAAGCGGGGGCAGCAAAACGACAACGGGCATCACGATCGGCATCTGCCCCGAACTGCTTGGTGCTCACGTCGACACGTCAGTCGATATCGCGTTGGCTACCATGCTCGATCGTCCTGAAGTGCGCACGGTCGAGATCACCTTCGACGACAGGGAGGCGTTCGTTGCCGCGGGACTGACAATCCTCCAATGTGAGTTCGCGCGAATCTACCGCAATGCAATCGAGCAGAAGCCGGACATGGTCGGCGACGCGGTTCACTTATTCCTGCAGGGCGGCATTCGCATCCATGCCGGCGCCTATGATAGCGCCATCGAAATCCGTAACGGCGTGCGAGGCCGGTTTCTGGAGAAAATCGCGGGCCTGGACGCTCTTGCCATCCCTACGGCGCCTGGATCGGCGCCGCGGCTTTCCGACGAACTCACCGAGGTGAATGGGGAAATGGTGCCGTGGGGAATGGCCGGCGGCCGCTTCCGCCGCTGGGCAAATATGCTTGGCATGCCGGCGTTGGCTATTCCTTTGCCGGTTCCTGACGGGCTTCCGGTGTCGGTGCAACTGGCCGCAGGTACGGGTCAGGACGCCGGTTTGCTCGATCTCGCTGAAATGTTGACAAGCAACTGAAATCAGTTCCGCCAAATCGCTGAAAGTTCATAACCTCCAGGAATAAACTTCCTTCGTGCGCCTCTTGGAACATCCGGCCCTTCCCATTAATCTTGGCGCTCGCAGCTCGCTGTTTCGGCACAGCGATCAGCTGCCTGGCAAGGTAAGCGGGCATGAAATTTGGCGAAAAGGACACCGTCACGAAGGAGGCAGAGTTTACGCCTCGCGAGATCGAGGTCTTCGCTTCGGTCATGCTGCATGGAACAACCACCAAGGCGGCCGACGCACTTGACATCACGCAGCCGGCTGTCAGCAAGATGCTCCAGCAACTCAGCGAGAAGGCGGATTTCCAGCTGTTCAGGAAAAGCCGGCAGCGGCTGATCCCCACTCCTGAAGCGCACATGCTCTATGCCGAGGTGAAGCGCGTTTTCGAGTCCGCGCGCGGCATCTCGCGCGCCGCGAGGGAGATACGCGAGTTACGAAGTGGCAGGTTGAATATCTGCGCGCTCCCGGCCTTCGGGTCCACGCTGCTGCCATCCATCATCACGAGCTTCTCAAAACAGCATCCATCCGTGTCGATTTCCCTGGATATCCGCAGCTCCGCCACGGTGGTGCAGCGGGCGAGCCGCAATCAGCTCGACATCGGAATAGGCGTAACGGCATCGGACGAGAATTCTTCAATCGTCAGGCGAGCGCTGACAGCGACCCCACCGGTTTGCGTCATGCCGGCGGGTCACCGTCTGGCCGAGCTCGACGTGGTGCAGGCAGAAGATCTCGACGGTCTCGACTTCATCTCGATGGGCTCCGCTGATCCGATGCGGCAGCAGCTCGATGCCTTGTGCGAAGAACGCGGAGTGGGACGTCTGTTGAAGATAGAGGCCAGCCTGTCCAGTGCGTGCATCGCCCTTGTCGCGTCCGGGGCGGGCGTGAGCGTCGTCGACAGGCTTTCGGCGTGGCTGGCACGCGACCTGCCGATCGAGATCAGGGATTTCCGGCCACGTCTCGATCTGAACCTCAGCGTCTACCGGCCTTGGGGTGTCATTGCATCGACGGCGGCGGACGCCTTCACCGAGCATCTCATCCAGACGACGCGAAGCTTTATGAACGGCGTAGAGGCAGGAATCACCGCCCTGGGTCCTCGCCGCCAGGCCGACAGAACTGTTTTCATTCACCGCTGAAAGCCTCTAGCGGAGCGGCAGGCATTCGAACAGGCGGCCGATATCGGCTTCGTCATTGTAGACATGCGGCGACACGCGCATCTTCGTGCCGCGCAGCGTGACGTGCACGTCAGCCCGCTTCAGCTCTTGTGCCGCATTCGGCGCGAGACGGCCCCCTATGTCGAGGATCGCGATATGGGGCGTTGGGTGTCGCGGACGCGCGACCGGCAGCCCTCTGCTTTCCGCCTGCGCCCAGACAAGCTCATTAAGGTGACGCAGGCGCTCAAACACGCGCCCGACGGTCCAACCGCGGATGAGCTTCATTGCGGCGATTGCGATGGGCAGGACCGCGAAATCGGAGCGTTCCCCCATGTCGAACCGCCGCGCGCCGGGAAGAAACTCGGCCACGGCCACCTTGTAGAAGTCCGATTTGTCCCCGCCCATCCGGTTCCATGAATGATGCTCCAGAGTGCGCCCCTCTGTGTGCCAACGCCGGTCGGCGTAAAGGAATGCGAGGCGATATGGCCCCAGAAGGAACTTGTAGGTGGCAAAGACGAGAAAGTCCGGTCGGACGCGCCGGACATCGAAGGGTATCGCGCCAACCCACTGGGTTCCGTCAACGACAAGACTGGCGCCCGCTGCCCGTGTGGCGGCGGCCACCGCCTCCAGGTCGATCGCCACGCCCTCGAACCAATGCACCAGCGTCCCCGCAACGACCGCGATGGGACGGCTCGAGTCTTGGATTGCCGATACGATCGCGCTGGTCCAGTCGCCGTCGGCTGGTTGCGGGACGATATCAACGCAGGCGCCGGCGCGTTGCGCGAGGTCATACCAGACATATCTGTGCGAGGTGTGTTCGTTCTCCATCAGAAGGATGGCCGAACCTGCCGCAACCAAAACGTTGGCGGCTGCGATAGCCATGCCATAGCTGGTGGCGGCCACAATGGCGATCTCATCGGCATCGGCGCCCACCATTGATGCGGCGAGTTGCCGCGCCTCTTCCACCTCGTCGTAATAAGAGGCGATGGTCATTTTCCAGGGTTCGGCTTTCACCCTGACGCCGGCCTCGCCGGCCGCGACGGCGGCGGTCGGGATCGGAGACATGTATGCGGTATCCAGATAAGCTGTCTCGCGGGGAATGGAGAAGAGATCTCGTTGGCAGCTCAGCATGGCATCACAACCTGAAATCAATTGAGGTGCCGAGTCCGGCGTTGCGGGCGGAGATATAGACAAGATTGGCAAGCTCGATGTCTTGCGCGGGAACGCCGAGAGACCGGAAAAGCGTGATCTGATCGTCGCCAGTGCGGCCGGGTTTCGCACCTGCCAGCACGTCGCCGACCTCGCCACGGATATGATCGACGCCGATCACGCCGGTTTCAATCGCCTCGATCAGTTCTCCCGCGGCCGTCAGCGCCATAGGCAGGTAGTCGACCCAGATCTGCGCTCTGCGCACACAGTCGAGGTCGAGCTCGCGGCATGAAGCGACGCTCGCCCCGACCGCATTGATATGGACACCAGGCGGAAGCCATTGGCCGCACAGCACCGGCTTTTCGGAAGATGTCGTGGTGCAGATGATGTCGGCCTCGCGAACGGCCTCGCCAGGGTCGCGATGTGCCTTCGCCTGGAATCCGGCGGCTGACTGCTCCTCGGCGAAGTGCTGCGCCTTTGCAAAGTCGCGACCCCAAACATGGATCGCATGGATCGGCCGGACGTCCGCAATAGCCGCGACATGCCGGCGCGCTTGCTCGCCATATCCGAACAGTGTCAGCGAGGTGCTGTCTTCGCGCGAAAGTGCCCTCGTCGCGACAGCACTGGCCGTCGCGGTCCGCCAAGCCGTAAGCTCTCCCCCGTCGATCAAGGCTACAGGCCGTCCATGATCCTTGTCGAACAGGAAGACACCGCCGCGATGAGACGCGAACCCATGCGCGAAATTGTCAGGAAACACGGAAAGCACCTTCGCCCCGAACAGCGGCCGGTCATCCAGCGCAGCATACATAAGCGACAGACAACTCCCGGCCGCACCCGGCAGATCGAGTGTGCGCCTGATCTGCTGGCGCGCCATGCCGCTCGATGTTTTGCGCAGTGCGGCCTCGGTCGCTTCAAGAGCCAGGGATAGGCTCAAAATGTCCCGGATCGCGTTCTTGTCGATCAGGAGGAATTCCGGCTCGCCACTCACCGTGCAGTCTCTTCCATTCCGCGATCCCCGATGCGCCGATAAGCGTAGCATTGCTCTCGCAAACGGTTGCGCCCGAATTTGATAACTTCGCACGAGAAGTTGCCCGTGCGGGCTAATGGGCCGACCTGGGCAGCCGCAGATGGCTGGGACATTGGTTCATAACTTTTGGCCATGAACGGCAGCGACCAGTTCAATTGACCGCAGTTGGCACCCATTGCAATGTTTTCAGGCAACCGAGGATGTTGTGCGGGGTTGCAAACACATCGCAGGCGCCGATCGAATTAAGAAGAGCGGCGTCAGCAGTACTGTCAAGAACTCCAGCAACATCTCTCAACGATATAGCGGCATTTGCATCGATTCGTCTTTCAGAGATTACTCGTATCGGATGACGTCATTAGCCCGGGAATTTTTGGAGGTCATCTTTATGCGTGTCGTGGTCATCGGTTCCGGTATCGTCGGCAGTTCCGCCGCCTATGAATGCGCCAAGGCGGGAGCAAGCGTCGTCGTGCTGGAGGCCGGACGGATAGCAGGCGGCACGTCGGCGGTAAGCTTTGCCTGGACAAATGCGACGACCAAGCAGCCCCGGCCGTATTTCGATCTGAACGTCTCGGGAATGCGCGCCCATCTTGAACTCAAGCGCGACTTCGGCGTCGCTCCCTGGTTCACCCAGACCGGCAGTTTCGATTGGCGAACAGTGCCGGAGTCGATGGACGATTATTTCGAGAACTTCAGGCAGATGAAGGAATGGGGCTACGGCGTCGAGTGGATCGAGAAGAAGCGCGTCGCCGAGATGGAGCCCGATATCGATGTCTCTGCCTTCGGTGATTGTCCAATCTCCTACTATCCGGAAGAAGGCTGGGTCGATCCGGTGCTCTACTCGGCCTGGCTTTTGCGGGCGGCGAAGGAGCGCTGGGGAGCACAGGTCAAACTCGGTTCCCGCGTGACCGAGATCGAGACCGAAAGCGGGCGCGTACGGGCAGTTCGGACGGCGAACGGAGACCGACACCCTGCGGATGCCGTCGTGAGCTGCACCGGCGGCTGGTCTAGTGAGAGGCTCGGCGATGCCCAGGGTATTCCACTTTCCTCGACCATAGGCGTGCTCGCCTTCACCCCGCCGGTGGCCTTGACGCTCCGCAGCCAGCTGCATGCCGACGATCTGGATATCCGTCCCGACGGAGCGGGCCGCATCATGATCCATAAGGTCTCGGTGGACATGACCCTGGAGAAGCCGGAGGTGCTCAGCCCTGCCGGGAACGAGGCGGCGACGCTCCTGGATGCGGCGACCAAGGTCCTGTCTTCGCTCCGCGACGCAGGTGTGGAAGCCATTCGCACGACGGTCCGGCCGTTCCCGGAGGACGGCTACACCTGTGCCGGCGCCATGCCGGATATCGTCGGCCACTACATGGCCGTAACGCACAGTGGTGTGACCATCGGCCCGCAATTGGGCAAGGTGGTCGCCGACGAAGTCGTGCGCGGCAAAATCCATGACGAAATGGAAACGTTTCGTCCGCAACGCTTCTTCCAGGCCCACGCCCAGCGCTCCGCTGTCGCGCACGTCTGATCCCGCTCAGCAGACCGCTGGATTGCGTACGGCGGCCTGCTTTTGACCAACGCAACCAGGGGCCTCCGCCATGGGGAACATCGAACGATTCGACAAGAACGAACGGCTTAGCCGTATCGTCGTTCACAACGGCACGGCCTATCTCTCGGGCTTGACGGCCGATGACAAGAAAACCGGCACGTCTGACCAGACGAAGGAGATATTGGAAAAGGCGGATCGCCTTCTGGCGAGCGTCGGTTCGGATAGATCGAAGCTGCTGGTCGCGCAGATCTGGTTGAGGGATGTCGAAGACTTCGACGCGATGAACAAGGCTTGGGTCACATGGCTCGACGGCGTGGAGCCCCCGGCACGCGCCACGGTCGGGGCGAGCTTCGCCTTGCCCGAGATCCGTGTCGAGATCCAGCTTACCGCAGCGATTTGACACGTCGCCCGCCACGTCCAGGCCAGCGAGTCCAATCAGATTCGTCAGGGACATGCTTGCGCACCGGCCTTCGCGGCGCGATAGATGCGGCGGTTTGGGGAGGAATCATGCGAAAAGTCCTGGCATCGGCATTGCTGCTGGCGGCTGCGGCGTTCGCGACCGGCGCTCATGCGCTGGACAGCAGCGGCACACCCGTCGTCGTGACACCCCTCGCCTCGCGCACGACCACCGCTTCCGGCCAGCCGATCACGCTGCCGCAGAAGAACGTGCAGGTGCTGGTGTCGACCTACGACATAGCGCCGGGCGCGACCTTGCCGGTGCACAAGCATCCGTTCCCGCGCTACGCCTATGTCGAGGCCGGCACGTTGAAGGTCACCAATGTCGAGACCGGCAACAGCAACACCTACAAGACTGGCGATTTCATCATCGAGATGATCGGGCAGTGGCATCAGGCCACCAATATCGGTGAAGGCCCGGTCAAGCTGCTGGTGATCGACCAGGTCGAGGAAGGCACCAAGAACACGGTTTTGCGCCAGTAAGCCACCGCTGCTCCGGCTCCTCGAACTGTCTCGCCACGGGAGCGCGCCGCGTTAAGCGTTGGCCCAGCTCTTCACATCCGGTTCCGCACGACCGGGCTGACGATGCTACGCCGGTTGCCCGCCTTACCGGCGGAACCGGATTCCCCCCGTTGGGTTTTTCGCGAAATCCCTTTGCTTGGTGAATGCCTTTTCCTGGAGCAAACTCCCTGCCGGGGCTCAAGGAGCAGAAATGAGAGCACGAACAGCGACGGTCGGCGATCTGGAAGACGTGTTTCGCCATTTGTCCAAGCGGATGTCCGACGAATACATCGCCGCGGGCAAGGACAGCAAGGTCGCCTACGACAATCTGATGATGAACCTGAAGGAGGGCCGCGCCCATGCCCTTGTCGACAGCGACGGGACCGTAGCAATCGTCGCCTGGCACGAGCATGGCGACGCCGCGGACACGCTGTTCGCGGCGCGCGAGGGCTTTTTCAGGGCCGCGACCGTGCGTTTCTGCAGGCGGCATATCAGGCAGATCCAGGCGCTCGCCGGCAATCTCCCTATTCACTCCCGCAGTTGGCTCACGGGACCGGAAATCGCAAAATGGTTTCGCACCATCGGCTATGTCGAACGCGGCGAGGAAAATGGCGCCAAACTGTTCGAATTGCCGCCGGCCGCGACCCGGCCGGGCTAGGCAAGCAGGTTTGGTGCACCGCGAGTCCAGCCGCCATTGCACCGTGGCACGGCTCGCCTTCGCGCGGCCTTAGCCCCAGGCGCCGACCATTTGGCGTGTCGTGGCGTTCAGCCGGTTGAAGGCGTTGATCACGGCGATCTGGATGACGAGCCCGGCAAGCGCCTTTTCGTCATAGTGCCGGGCGGCCTCGTCCCATACCTCGTCCGTCACGGCATCCGTTCTGTCGGCCAGCCTTGTGCCGGCTTCGGCAAGGGCAAGCGCGGCGCGTTCGGCATCGGTGAAGTACGGCGTCTCCCGCCAGGCCGACAAGGCAAAGATGCGTTCGTCCTTCTCGCCAGCCTTCTTGAGTTCGCGCGCATGCATGTCGACGCAAACCGAGCAGCCATTGATCTGGCTGGCGCGCAGATGGACGAGCTTGCGCGTCACATAGGGCAAATCGGCCGCCTCGGTCGACTTGTCCAGCGCCAGCAGCGCCTGCAGGGCGCCGGGGATGAGCATCACGGGGTTCTTGAGCCTGGCTTCCATGGTCTTTCTCCGTTTGAAACCTTTGAACATGGCGCGGTTTGCCATGCCCGGAAGCGGCGCATCCGGGAGACTTGTTGTGGTTCGCCGGCCATGGCGACCGGTTGGTCGAGGAGAGTCGGCGCTCAGCCTTGCTTCGCAGCCACCTGCTCAAGTCGCTCAAGAATACGCGGCCAGCCGCTTCCCATGCCGACATATCCACGCTCGTCGGCCGGCCGGAACCCCGAGTGCTCCATCCGCACCCGGGTCGCCGCGCCCTCAGGCGTGAGCGACCAGGTCACCACGGTTTTCAGTCCGCTGTCGGATTCGCTTCCGTCGCCCCAGCTATAGGCAAGCAGGCGTGGCGCCTCGACTTTCAGCACGACGCAGTTCGTCACCCCGGACCAGCCCGGTACCGGTGAAGCGCGGAACGTGAAGCGATGCCCCTCTTGCGGCGCGAAGTCATTCTGCATGAGCCATTCTGCGACGAGTTCGGGCACTGTCAGCGCACGCCATATCTTCTCCGCCGAATGCGGAATCAGCCGTTCAACGACGATCGATTTGGTCTGTGTCATGCCGTGCTCCTCTTAGTCGTCGTCGAGCCACCGCTCGCGATCAATAACTCGATGGCTATGGGTTAACTCATAACCATGTAGTTATAAGACTGTCAAGCAGGGAAATGCCCCCTGGTCCAATGCGCCGTGCCGTTCCTGCTTTCGCGCCCGCCGCGCGGGTGCTACGGGCTTCTCACAACATCATGGACAGGATCACACCTTGACTGAAGAAGCCCGCCCGCCGCTGATCGAAATCTGTGTCGAGGGCATTGATGGCCTTCTGGCCGCACAGGCCGGCGGCGCCGACAGGGTCGAACTGTGCGCCAGCCTCGTCGAAGGCGGCATCACGCCGAGCTTGGGAACCGTGCGCGCCGCGCTCGACCAGGCGATTGTGCCGTTCCATGTCATGGTGCGGCCGCGTGGCGGCGATTTTCTCTACAGCGAAACCGAGTACCGTTCGATGCTGGCCGACGTAGCCGCCCTGCGCGACCTCGGCGTGCCCGGCGTGGTGTTCGGCTGCCTCACCGCCGAAGGCACCATCGATGAGCGCCGCATGAGCGAACTGACGGAGGCCGCCGGCGGCCTTAACGTCACGTGTCACCGCGCTTTCGACATGACGCGCGACCCGGCCGAGGCTTTGGAAGCGCTGATCCGTTGCAAGGTCGGCCGCGTGCTGACCAGCGGCCAACGCGACACGGCGATGGAGGGCCTGTCGCTGCTGGCGGACCTGGTGCGACAGGGGGGCGACCGCATCGTCATTCTCGGCTGCGGCGGGCTCGATCTCGGCAACATTGCCGAGGTGCGGCAAAGGACCGGACTGTCCGAAATGCATTTCGCCGTCCTTAAGGACGTGCCCAGCGCCATGCGCTACCGCAATCCCAAGGTCGGCATGGGTGGCTCCGATCTCGACCGCGAGTATCGCAATACGCTCACCGATACGCCGCTTGTGGCAGCGACGATCGCGGCGGCCAAGGCATGACCGCCCTCTCCCCGATCAGCCGTGTCAGGCAAAGCGACGAAGCGGCCATACTCGCGCTCAACAACGAGCATGCCGCCGAATTGTCGTGGCTTGAGCCCGAGCGCCTGTCTTTCCTGCTTGGCGAGGCGTTCTATGCGCGCCGCATCGGCGCGCTCGAAGCCTTCATCATGACCTTCGATCAAGGGGCTCGGTACGACAGTCCGAATTTTCTCTGGTTTCGCGAACGCTACGAGCGCTTCGTCTATGTCGATCGCGTCGTGGTGGCGGCGCAAGCTCGTGGCCGCGGCCATGCCCGCCTGCTCTACCAAGACCTGTTCGAGCACGCCACGCGCGCCGGCCATGCACTGGTCACATGCGAGGTCAATGCCGACCCGCCCAACCTGGCTTCGGACGCCTTCCATGCAGCGCTCGGCTTCACCGAGGTCGGCGACGCGGTGATCCATGGCGGCAAGAAGGCGGTGCGCTACTACGTCAGGCGGATCATCGCCTGAGCGCTGCTCCTTTCCAGGTCTCTGCCACTACTGGAACAACGCCGCTGCACTGACCAGCGTCGTCCAGAACCCCCACAACAGCGGGATGCCGACCAGCAGCCAGGCAAGGACCAATTTGACAGAATTGCTGTTGTCTTGCGCCATGATCACTCTCCTTACGCTGCAGCCGGTTCGGCCTTCATGTGGAACCGTGCATCCACCGGCCGCATCATCAGGTTGAGCAGGAAACCGACGACGAGCAGGCCGGCCATGATGTACATGGTGACCGTGTAGGCATCGGCCTTCGCTACTCCTGCATCGATCTGGTACTGCCTGATGTAGTTGACCAGGACCGGCCCCAGCACGCCCGCCACTGACCACGCCGTCAGCAGGCGGCCATGGATGGCACCGACATACCGCACGCCGAAGACATCGCGCAGATAGGCCGGAATGGTGGAAAAGCCGCCGCCATACATGCTCAAGATGACGCCATAGAACAGCACGAACAGGAACACGTTGCCCGACTGGCCCGTCCACGGCACCACTGCATAAAGGATCACGCCCAGCACGAAGAAGACCGCGTAGGTCGTCTTGCGGCCGATATAGTCGCTGGTCGACGCCCAGAAGAAGCGGCCGAGCATGTTGAAGATCGATAGCAGGCCGACGAAGCCGGCGGCGGCGGCCGGCGTGATGCGTCCCGGGAACATCTCCTGGCTCATGGCGGAGGCTTGGCCGAGGACGCCGATGCCGGCCGTCACGTTGAGGCACAGCACGCCCCACAACAGCCAGAACTGCGGTGTCTTCAACGCGTCGTCGAGATGGACGTTGGCGGTTGTCACCATCGTGTTTTGTGTCGTCGGCGGCGTCCAGCCGGCCGGACGCCAGCCATCGGGCGGCACCCTGACGATGACAGCGCCGATCAGCATGAAGATGAAGTAGACAATGCCCAGCACGATGAAGGTTTCGGCGACACCGATATGCTGCGGGGTCGAAAACAGCTTCAGCAGATAGACCGAAAGCGGCGAAGCGATGAAGGCTCCGCCGCCAAACCCCATGATCGCCATGCCGGTCGCCATGCCCGGCCGGTCGGGAAACCAGGTGATCAGCGTCTTGACCGGCGAGATGTAACCGAGCCCGAGGCCGATGCCGCCCAGGACGCCGTAGCCGAGATAGATGATCCACAGTTGATGCAAGGTGACGCCGAGCGCCGACACGATGAAACCGCCGCCGAAACAGCAGGCGGCCGCGACCATCGCCTTGCGCGGGCCGACGCGATCCAGCCAACCGCCGCCGAAGGCTGCCGCGAGGCCAAGAAACAGGATCGCGATCGAAAAAATCCAGCCGAGTCCGGTCAGCTTCCAGTCGTCGGGCGCCGAATCGGTGATACCGATCAGTTTCGACATCGGCAGGTTAAAGACGCTGAACGCGTAGGCCTGACCGATGCAAAGATGAATGCACAACGCCGCCGGCGGCACCATCCATCTGCTGAAACCGGGCTCGGCGATCGTGCGCGAGCGGTCGAGCCAGCCGCCAGCGTTTTCCCTGGTCGTTGCCATTCCATCCTCCCATGCAATGCTCCGATTCGAATAAACTAGGCGGAGCACGGGGCGGGACAACAAGGAATAGCTGCCATAATACCAATGTCTAAGGACATTGGGCTATCCGGCAAGCAGATCGCCAGGTAACCCCTGGCTATATTAGGACGAACTTACCAAACAAGCTGCCGTACAGGCGGCATCGAGCGAGGCTGACCTTGGCCGCTAGGCAACGCAAGGGAGGGACACTGCGGCGTCACTCACCAGTTGCGGTTCAGCCACTCACGCGACGGCCGCTCGATGACATAATAGCTGCAGAGCGCGCAGGCAAAGACCCCAGCCAGCATCAGCCATGGGTCGCTGCCTCGCTCATAGACGAATTTGTAGAATGGCTGCTGCCACAGATAGAGCGAATAGGACCATAGACCCAGCGTCGCCATAGGCCAGGACGACAGCAGTCCAGAAAACAATCTCGTGCTGAAATCGAGAGCGTTGACGGCAAGCGCCAGGAGCGGCACGGCGACCAGATAGTGGATCGGGGTTGGTACCGGGTCCATGAACAGAAGCACCGCCGCGATGGCCGCCGCCACCGCCACATAAGGGCCCTTCAACAGGGCCGGCAGCTTGCCGTCGGTCTTCAGCAGGCAGATGGCGGCCGACAGCAGGATCGACGCAATATGCACGTCGGTGCGCCAGTATGTGGTCTCGTAGTCCATGTGCAGGAACCAGTACGAAACCGCACCGTTTGCCATGGCCAGCACCGCCAGCACCAGGAGCAGCGGGATGACGCGGCTACGGCTTGCGACAAGTGCGCTGATCGCTGCCAGGATGATGTAGGCATGCTCTTCGACACAGAGCGACCAGATGTGGTCGAGCGCGCCGGCGCGGTTCACGAGAATTCCGGCATAGTTGTAGGTGAATGTCAGCGCCGTCAGCGCCGCCTTCCATTTGAAGGCGACGAACGTGCCCGACAGCGCAATCATCGAAACGATCACGAACACCAGCAGCGCGGGATAGATGCGGGAGAAGCGGCGCTTGAAGAATTTCTTCAGCGGGTAGCGCTCGACGAACAGGATCTCGGCCATCAGCCGGCCGCTGAGCACGAAGAAGAATTCGACGCCCAGTACGCCGAGATTGATCCCTGCAACGGGAAAGAAATGGCCGATGAGCACCAGCGCGATCGAAAGTCCGCGCCAGCCGTCGAGATAGGCCAGTCTTGTCCTGGCGGATCTGTCGGCGACGGATCTTGGCGGCACAACATGCGTCGCGGAGATGTCGGTCATGCCGCTCCCTTCGCATTGAAACATGCGAATAGGGTCGCAGGTCGTGATGAACACTCCGAACCCGGCTCGCGTTTGATCGCCGGCATAGTGCAGTGCAATATTGCTTTGTGCAAGTGCGAGATTGCCACAATGCGCCCGTCTGCGGAAAAGGGGCGAGAAGTCCCTCTCCTGCCTGACAGGAGCAGGAAGGAATCAGGCGTTGGCGGCGGCCACCGCGCGCTTGGCCATGACCGCGACCAGATTGGCACGGTAGTCGGCGGAAGCGTGGATATCGCTCATCAGCTTGGTCGCCGGCACCTTGACGCCGTCGAGCGCCGAAGCCACGAAGTCCTTCGCGAGCGCGGCCTCGATCTCCTTCGAGCGGAAGACGCCATCGTCGCCGGCCCCGGTCACGGCCACCCTGACGCCGTCCTCACCCTTGGCCACGAACACGCCGACAATGGCGTAGCGGGAGGCCGGATTGCGGAATTTTTTATAGGCTGCCTTTGCCGGCGCGGTGAAGGTGACGGCCGTGAGGATTTCGCCGTCCTCCAGCGCCGTCTCGAACAGGCCCACGAAGAACTTGTCGGCCGCGATCTGGCGCGTGTTGGTAACGATGGTGGCATTTAGCGCCAGCATGGCCGCTGGATAATCGGCCGCCGGGTCGTTGTTGGCGATCGAGCCGCCGATCGTGCCCCTATAGCGTACTGCCGGATCGCCGATCAGCGATGCCAGATGCGCGAGCGCCGGGCAGGCGTGTTTTAACTTGTCGTCGCTGGCAACATCGAAATGCGTGGTGGCGGCGCCGATCGTGACCGTCCTGCCGGACACTGTCACCCCTTGCAACTCCTTGATCCGCGACAGGTCGACGACATCGGAAGGGGCCGCCAGCCGCGTCTTCATGGCCGGGATCAGGGTCATGCCGCCCGACAGCAACTTGGCGTCGCCGCCCGTGACGAGCTTCGCGGCATCGGCGACTGAGGCGGCGCGGTGGTAATTGACTGCGTACATTTGGAGGCTCTCCCTGGTGAAGAGTGGATAGTCAGTAGTCAGTAGTGATTAGTGAGTAGCATTGGTCGGTAATTTGGTGAATAGCGGGTGATCAATTGCCGCGGCAACCGCGTTTTTGTTCACTACTCACTATTCACTACTCACTCTCCTTTCAATGCTTCGCCGCACGGATCGCGGCCCACACCGTAGACGGCGAAGCCGGCATGGCGATGTCAGAGATTCCTATGGCGTCGGTGATGGCGTTGATCACCGCCGGCGGCGAGCCGATAGCGCCGGCCTCGCCGCAGCCCTTGATGCCGAGCGGATTGCCCGGACACGGCGTGTTCGAGGTCGAGACCTTGAACGAAGGCAGGTCATCCGCGCGCGGCATGGTGTAGTCCATGTAGCTCGCTGTCAGAAGCTGGCCGTCGGCATCATAGTGGGCGCCTTCGAGCAGTGCCTGGCCGATGCCCTGCGCGATGCCGCCATGCACCTGGCCCTCGACGATCATCGGGTTGATGATGTTGCCGAAATCGTCGGCCGCGACGAACTGGATAATCTCGGTCGTTCCGGTCTCCGGATCGATCTCGACCTCGCAGATGTAGCAGCCGGCCGGAAAGGTGAAATTGGACGGGTCGTAAAACGCCGTCTCCTTCAATCCCGGCTCCATGCCACCGGGCAAATTATGAGCGGTATAGGCCGCCAGCGCCATCTGGAACCACGGCACGTTTTTGTCGGTGCCGGCGACCTTCAGCGCGCCGTTCTCGATGACGATGTCGCCCTCGTCGGCCTCGAGCAGGTGCGCCGCGATCTTCTTGGCCTTGGCCTCGACCTTGTCCAGCGCCTTGGCAATCGCCGACATTCCGACCGCGCCCGAGCGCGAGCCGTAGGTACCCATACCCATCTGCACCTTGTCAGTGTCGCCATGGACGATCGAGACGCTGTCGATCGGCACCCCAAACCGTTCGTTGACCAGTTGCGCGAAGGTCGTCTCATGGCCCTGGCCATGGCTGTGCGAGCCGGTCAGCACCTCGATGGTGCCGGCGGCATTGACGCGCACCTCGGCCGATTCCCAAAGGCCGACGCCGGCGCCGAGCGAGCCCACCGCGGCCGACGGCGCCAGGCCGCATGCTTCGATGTAGCAGCTCATGCCGATGCCGCGCAGCTTGCCGTTCCTGGCGGCCTCCGCCTTGCGTCCGGCAAAGCCGGCATAGTCGGCGGCCTCCATCGCCGCGTCGAGCGAGGCGCCATAGTCGCCGGCGTCATAGTTCATGATGACCGGCGTCTGGTGCGGAAACGTGGTGATGAAGTTGGTCCGCCGAAGCTCCGCCGGCGAGACGCCGAGTTCCCGCGCCGCGGTCTCCATCGTGCGCTCGATGAGATAGGTGGCTTCGGGCCGCCCTGCCCCCCTATAGGCATCGACCGGTGCTGTGTTGGTGTAGACCGTGCGGACATTGGCGTGGATCGCCGGGATATCGTACTGGCCCGACAGCAGCGTCGCGTAGAGATAGGTCGGCACGCAGGACGAGAACAGCGACATGTAGGCGCCGAGATTGGCCAACGTGTCGACCTTGAGACCGGTGATCCTGTTGTTCTTGTCGAAGGCCATTTCCACTGTCGAGACATGATCGCGGCCATGCGCATCGGAGAGGAAGCTCTCGGTGCGGTCGGCCACCCATTTCACCGGCACGCCGGTTTTCTTGGACGCCCACAGGCAGACGATTTCTTCTGGATAGATGTAGATCTTGGAGCCGAAACCGCCGCCGACATCGGGCGCGATGACGCGCAATTTGTTTTCCGGCGCAATGTTGTAGAAGGCGCTCATCACCAGCCGCGCGACATGCGGGTTCTGCGAGGTCGTCCAGCAGGTATAATGGTCTTCCGCCCTGTCGTAGTGGCCCAGCGCTGCCCGCGGCTCCATGGCGTTGGGCACCAGCCGGTTGTTGACGATTTTCATGCGGGTGACGTGGGAAGCCGCCTTGATCGCCGCGTCGGTCGCCTTGGCGTCGCCGATCTCCCAGTCGAAGATCAGATTGTTTTCGGCTTCCGGATGGAGTTGCGGAGCGCCCTTTTCGAGCGCCTTCGTCGCATCCACCACCGCCTCGAGTTCATTGTAGGTGATCTCGACCGCTTCGGCGGCGTCGCGCGCCTGCCCCTTGGTGTCGGCGACCACGACGACGACTGCATCGCCGACATAGCGAACCTTGTCGACCGCCAGCGGCGACCAGGCTCCCATCTTCATCGGGGAGCCCTCCTTGGAATGGATCATCCAGCCACAGATGAGATTGCCGATGCCATCGGCCTTCAGCTCCTTGCCGGTCAGCACGCCGATGACGCCCGGCATGGCTTGAGCTTTGTCGACGTCGATCTTCACGATCTGGGCATGCGCGTGCGGGCTGCGCACGAAGGCCGCATGCTTCATGCTGGGTACCACCATGTCGTCGACATAGCGACCGGCGCCGGTGATGAACCGCTTGTCTTCCTTGCGCGCCACGCGAGCGCCAACACCTTCAATGCCCATCAGAAATTCCTCCCGAATTGTAAGGCAGTAGGTGAGTAAGGCAGTAGGGCAGTAGGGGAATTGGCTCTGGTCCGTACTGCCGTACTGTTCATCTCACGCCGCTTGCCTGACCTTGCCGCTCATCCCCTCCGATGCGGCGAGGATCGCCTTGACGATGTTGTGGTAGCCGGTGCAGCGGCAGATGTTGCCCTCGAGCTCTGCGCGCACCGTCGCTTCGTCGAGGCCCTCGGGGTGGCGCTTGATCATGTCGGCCGCCGTCATGATCATGCCCGGCGTGCAGAAGCCGCATTGCAGTCCGTGATGCTCCTTGAACGCCGCCTGCACGGGATGCAGGTCGGCACCGTTGGCAAGTCCCTCGATCGTCACCACGCTCGATCCGGACGCCTGCACCGCGAGCATCGTACAGGACTTCACCGCCTTGCCGTCGACATGGACGACGCAGGCGCCGCATTGCGAGGTGTCGCAACCGACATGGGTGCCGGTGAGGCCGAGATTCTCCCGCAAGAAGTGAACCAGCAGCGTCCGGTCCTCGGCCGCACCGCGGACCTGTTTTCCGTTCACCATCAACGAAACGTCCGACATGAATCCTCCCTGGGTATCACCTTGGTCATCACGCTGCCGACGCGGTGTGGGCTTCGGCCATGCGTTATTCGTACACCGCACAAGCCGTAAAAAACAGCGCAGCGCAAAGCCGGATCATTGTACTTTCGGCCATGGCAGGGCGAAACACGCATTGCCCTCGCCCCATTGCCAAAATGCCGATTGGCGGCAACAATGGCTTTCGACGTTGGCGCGCAAGAAGCACATAAACAGCCGCGCACAGGCAGCGTCGGAGGAAATGCGGGAGAACGTCGCTGACCGTTTCACGGACGCGCTACGCATGCGGTTTGTCGGCGCTGACCACGGACGAGCCCGACCCGGACGTCTTCGCACGCGCGGTGGCGGCGGAGGCGGCCGCCATCGAGGCCGGCTTCGCCCTGTTGTTCTTTTCCCAGCGCCTTGTCGAGGCCGGCGCCCTTTCGCGCGCAATCGCGGCCCATGCGCCGGCGCTACACTACGCCGGCTGCTCGACCGCCGGCGAAATCACGCCGCAGGGCCTCGAGGAAGGCCATATCCTCGCCATGCTGCTCCCTTCGGGTTCATTCACCGCGGTCAGCACCACGGTCGACAACCTTTCGTCATCGGGCTTGGACAGGGTCACTGGTGATGTCGAGGATCTGCGACGCACGCTGCATGGGCGCATCGGCGGCGAGCGGACCAGGAACACCTTCGCGCTCTGTTTCATCGACGGACTGTCCTATGCCGAGGAAGCGGTGAGTTCGGCCATCCATTGGGGCCTCGATGACATACCACTGCTCGGCGGTTCCGCCGGTGACGACCTGAAATTCGAGACGACGAGCCTGATCTCCAACGGCAACGTCACCTCCGACAGCGCCATCATCGTGCTGGTCGCCACGGAAATCCCTTTCCATGTCTTCAAGACCGACAATTTCGTTCCCACCGACGAAAAGCTGGTGGTCACCGCGTCCGATCCCGATCACCGCATCGTGCGCGAGTTCAATGCCACCAATGCGGCCGAGGAATATGCCGCTTCGGTCGGCATCGTCGCGCAGACGCTGACGCCGCTGAGCTTCGCCTCGCATCCGGTGGTGGTGAAGGTAGGCGGTGAATATTACTGCCGCTCCATCCAGAAGATGCATGCGGACGGCTCGCTGTCGTTCTTCTGCGCCATCGACGATGGTGTCGTGCTGTCGATCGCCCAACCCAAGGACATGGTGGAATCGACCCGCGCGGCTCTGCTCGACGTCGAGGCGAGGCTTGGCGGCATCGACATGATCATCGGCTTCGACTGTGTCCTGCGCCGGCTGGATGCGCGCAACCGCCAGGTCTTTCGCGAGATTTCCGAACTCTACCGGGTCAACAACGTCATCGGCTTCGGCACCTATGGCGAACAATACCGGTCGATGCATCTCAACCAGACCTTCACCGGCATCGCCTTCGGCGAGCGCCCGGCCGCCGAGTGAGCGCTGCCGTGCCCCTCAAGGACATAGACGATCCCGACAGGCTGAAGAAGATCAACGCTGCGCTGGTCAGCCGCGTCGAGCGCTCGATGGACCAGCAAGGCAACGCCTTCTCGCTGTTCCAGACCGCGATCTCACTGGAAAGCAGGGTACGCGCTCGCACCGAGGAACTGCACTCGACCTTGCGGCGGCTGGAACAATCGAACATCGACCTCAGCGCCGCCAAGGAAAATGCCGAGCAGGCGAACCTGTCCAAGACCCGCTTTCTCGCGGCGGCCAGCCACGACGTGCTGCAGCCGTTGAATGCGGCGCATCTGTCCGTCTCCGCCCTTGCCGAAGTGCAGACCAGCGACGAGGGCCGGAAACTGGTACGGCAGGTCGAGCGCTCGCTGGAGACGATGGAGGACCTGCTGCGCACGCTGCTCGACATCTCCAAGCTCGATGCGGGTGTGGTCCAGCCCGACATTGGCGACGTCAGCCTGGAGGCGCTGTTCTCGTCGCTGCGGTCGGATTTCCAGCCTGTGGCCGAACTGAAGGGCCTGTCGCTGAAATTCCGCGCCGTCAACGCCGTGGTTCGCTCCGATCGCACGCTGCTGCGCCGCATCCTGCAGAACATCCTCTCCAATGCGCTGGGCTACACCCGCTCGGGCGGTGTCCTTGTCGGCACCAGGCACCGCGGCGATGCCATCCGCATCGATGTCGCCGACACCGGCTGCGGCATTCCCGACGACCAGCGCGAGGCGGTGTTCGAGGAATTTCATCGCGGCATCATGCCTGCCAATGCCGAACTCGCCGGCGGCGGCCTCGGCCTTGGGCTGGCCATCGTGCGGCGCATCGCCGGCGCGCTCGGCCATCCCGTGACGTTTTCCTCGAAGGTCGGTCGCGGCACGATTTTTCACATCGATGTCCCCGTCGGCATCGGTGCCACGGCGGACGCCGTCGCCAGCGCTGCAAGCCTGGAGCGGCCGCGCGGCTACGGCTTGTTCGGCACCAAGGTTCTGCTGGTCGAGAACGATGTCGAGGTGCTGCAGGCGATGACCTCGTTGCTCGAACGCTGGCAATGCCTGGTGCGCGCCGCGACCTCGACCGACGACGCGCTCGACATGCTCGGCGACACGGACTGGGTGCCCGACATCGTCATAGCCGACCAGCATCTCGACGGCGGCGATCTCGGCACCGCCACCATATCGAAGGTCCGCCGCTATCTCGGCCGCGCGGTGCCGGCGCTGATCGTCACCGCCGACAGTTCCGAAGCCGTCGCCAAGGCGGCGCGGGCCGGCGGCATCGAGTTGATGCGCAAGCCGCTCAAGCCCGCGCAACTAAGGGCGCTGCTGGCACATCTGCTGGCTTAGACCTGCCCCTCAAAACCCCGCCTGATCCCTGAAAAGCTCCGCATTATCAAGCTTCGAAACCTCGATCACCGCTTGCGTGCGGCTGTAGACGTTGAGCTTGCGCAGGATCTCCGAGACGTGCGCCTTGACTGTGGTCTCGCCCACTTGCAGCTCATAGGCGATCTGCTTGTTGAGCAGGCCCTGGCGTAGCATCTGCAACACGCGCAACTGCTGCGGCGTCAATGTCGAAAGGCGCTGCACCATGTCGGCGCGGTCGGTGCTGTCGGCGTCGGGCGGGCGGCCCTCATAAGTTTCCGGAACATAGATGGCACCTTCCATCACCGAGCGTATGGCGTTGGCCAGATCGCTCTTGCGCGCCGATTTCGGGATGAAGCCGGCAGCACCGTAGGACAGCGCCTCGGAGATGATCTTGGGCTCCTCGTAACCGGATACTATGACCACGGGCAGGCGCGGATAGCGGGTCCGAAGCTGCAGCAACCCCTCGAAGCCGTGCACCCCGGGCATGCTGAGATCGAGCAGGGCAAGGTCGAACGGCTTTGTCCCGGCCAGCAGGTCGAGTGCCTCGGCGATCGAGCGCGCCTCCACCGTGTCGACCTCCGGGTAGGCCATCTGCACGGCGCTGTGCAGCGCCTCGCGAAACAGCGGATGATCGTCGATGATCAGGAACCGGGCGCTGTCAGTGGCTGCTGTCATGTGGCTCGTTTCGGTTTGCCGCCCGCAGTATAATCCCGCGACCATGGCCGACTTATTGGCAAATAGTCTATCCCAGCGGACGATGCATCGCCGCGAAAGTGATGGAAACTCCGGATTCCTTATACGGCCGGCCGGCCAATGCTTTATGAAAAGCGACGCCTTGCCCGGCCTCTCAATTCGGCCGAAGGTGCCCGCGGCCCGACATCCAACTGCAGAGACAGACCATGACCGCCTTTGTCCTCCCCGCTCCGCCAACGCCCTCGGTCGCGGTGGCCGGCTCGAACGAGCGATTTGCGGTGCGCCGCATCTTCTGCGTCGGGCGCAACTACGCCGCGCATATCAGGGAGTTCGGCAATGACGAGCGCGATCCACCCTTCTTCTTCACCAAGCCCGCCGATGCGGTGGCAGACTCCGGCGCTACGATCCCCTACCCGCCGCTGACGACCAACCTGCACCATGAGATCGAACTGGTGGTCGCGATCGGCAAGCCGGGCTTCCGCATCCCGCGCGCCCAGGCGCTGGATTATGTCTGGGGCTATGCCGTCGGCATCGACCTCACCCGCCGCGATCTCCAGGACGAAGCCAAGAAAGCGGCGCGGCCCTGGGACTGGTCGAAGGCTTTCGACCTCTCCGCGCCGTGCGGTCCTCTGGTTCCCGCGCAAAAATCCGGCCATCCGAGCCAGGGCCGTATCTGGCTGGCTGTCGACGGCAAGATCCGGCAGGACGCCGATCTCGCCGAGTTGATCTGGCCGATCTCCGACATCGTCTCGATCTGCAGCGAAGGCATGGAATTGCAGCCAGGCGACCTCATCTTCACCGGCACGCCGGCCGGCGTCGGCAAGGTCAACCCTGGGGAGACGATGACCGGCGGCGTCGACGGCATCGGCACGATCGAAGTGACCATCGGCCAGCCAAATCGGTGAATGCGTGAGCGACATCGTCCTTCACAACTACTACCGCTCCTCCACCTCCTACAGGGTGCGGATTGCGCTTGAGATGAAGGGGCTGACCTATGACTACGTGCCGCATCACCTGCGCCATGGCGAGCATCTCGAACCGGCCTATCTCGCGGTCAACCCGCAGGGCCTGGTGCCGGCGCTGATCCTGGGCGACGGCACCCTGCTGACGCAATCGCTGGCGATCATCGAATTTCTCGACGAGACGACGCCCGAACCGCCTCTGCTGCCGAAGGACGCAGTTGGGCGCGCCCGCGTCAGGATGCTGGCGCAGATGATTGCCTGCGATATCCATCCGGTGAACAATCTGCGTATCCTGACCGCGCTGCGAACCCTGTTCGGCGCCGGCGACGAGGATGTCGCCAACTGGTTCCGGCACTGGGTCAAAGAGGGTTTCAAGCCACTCGAAAACCTGTTGGGGGCTTCGCCCGAGACCGGCACGTTCTGCCACGGCGACACGCCGGGGCTGGCCGATATCTGCCTGGCGGCACAAGTCACCAGCAATGCCCGTTTCGGCGTCGATATGGCGCCCTACCCGACGATCTCGCGCATCAACGCCGCTTGCATGGCCCTGCCGGCCTTCCAGAACGCCGCGCCGCACAACCAGATCGATGCCGAGTAACCTTCATTCGCCAACGCGCAGCGTCGCCATCGGCGTATGCCCAAACGGCCGACTTGTCTGGCGGAATCGATTTCCGCTTGACCGGCCAGGGAATCGGCTATCGTTTCCCGAAGTGCGCGCAAGGTGGAGTTGCCGATGAAAGCCGTCGTCTTCGAAAAATTCGGCGAGGCGCCGACGATCCAGACCGTTCCCGATCCGAAGCCGGCGCCGGACGGCGTCGTCATCAAGGTCGAGGCGACAGGCCTGTGCCGCAGCGATTGGCACGGCTGGATGGGCCATGACGCCGATATCCGCTTGCCGCATGTCCCCGGTCACGAACTGGCCGGCGTCGTGGTAGCCGCCGGCAAGCAGGTGACCCGCTGGAAGGCTGGCGAGCGCGTCACCGTCCCGTTCGCCGTCGGCTGCGGCCATTGTTTCGAATGCACGTCCGGCAATCACCAGGTCTGCGAGCACCAGTCCCAGCCGGGCTTCAACGCCTGGGGCTCGTTCGCCGAATATGTCGCCATCGAGCACGCCGACACCAACCTCGTGCGCCTGCCCGACGAAATGGAATTCACCACTGCCGCCAGCCTCGGCTGCCGCTTCGTCACCTCGTTCCGCGCCATCGTCGATCAGGGCCGGGTGACGCCGGGCGAATGGGTGGCGGTGCATGGCTGCGGCGGTGTCGGCCTGTCGGCGATCATGATCGCCAGCGCCATGGGTGCCAATGTCATCGCCATCGACCTCACCGAAGAGAAGCTGGACTTCGCCAGGAAGATCGGCGCGGTGGCGACCATCAACGCGGCGACGACCCCGAACGTCGTCAAGGCGGTCAAGCAGATCACCAATGGCGGCGTGCATATGTCCATGGATGCACTCGGTCATCCCACGACCTCGTTCAATTCGATCGCCAATCTGCGCCGGCGCGGGCGCCATGTGCAGGTCGGCCTGATGCTGGGCGATCACGCCCGCCCGCAGGTGCCGATGGACAAGGTGATCGCGTTCGAACTCGAAATCCTCGGCAGCCACGGCATGCAGGCCTACCGCTACCCCGCGATGATGGAGATGATCCGCACCGGCAAGCTGAAACCCGAGCTTCTGGTCGGAAAGAAGATCAGCCTTGAGGAAGCGCCCGCCGCCCTGATGGCGATGGGCGGCTTCGAAGGCATCGGCATCGGTGTGGTGACGAAGTTTTAGCCAGCGGCGCCGGTTGCGGGCCGTGGCAAATCCCGCCTGGCATACTTTTTGGCGCCGAATACGCACAGCACCACGCCGAGCGTGATGACGACCATCAGGGGGCTGACCTGTTCATGCAGCAGGGACGCCGCCAGGGCGAGGCCAAAGAAGGGCTGCAGCAGTTGCAACTGCCCCACGGCGGCGATGCCGCCTTGCGCGAGGCCGCGATACCAGAACACGAAGCCGATCAGCATGCTGAACAGCGAGACATAGGCAAGCCCGATCCATGCATTGGTCCCGACCGTGGCGAAGGACGGTGGCAGGGTGACCACGGTCAGCACCAGCATGACCGGCAGTGACAGCACCAGCGCCCAGCAGATCACTTGCCAGCCGCCCAGCCTGCGCGACAGCGCGGCGCCTTCTGCGTAGCCCAGGCCGCACACGATGATGGCGGCAAGCATCAGTGCGTCGCCAACGGGTGAGGCCGTCATGCCTTGCGCAAGGGCAAACCCACCCACCAACGCGCTGCCGAGGCATGAGAACAGCCAGAAGGCCGGTCTCGGCCTCTCGCCCCCGCGCAGCACGCCGAAGATCGCGGTCGCCAGCGGCAGCAAGCCGACGAAGATGATGGAATGAGCAGAGGTGACATGCTTCAGCGCCAAGGCTGTCAGCAAGGGAAAGCCGACCACCACACCCAACGCGACGATGACAAGCGACATCAGGTCATGACGTTCCGGGCGCTTCTCGCGGAAGACGAGCAGCAGCGCGAGGCCAAGCAAAGCTGCTATCACCGCGCGCGCCGACGTCAGGAATGTCGGATCGAGATCCATCACCGCCACGCGCGTTGCCGGCAAGGAGCCGCTGAAAATCAACACGCCGATGAATCCGCTCACCCAGCCGCTCGTCGTCTTGTCCATTGCAGGCACTCCATCCGTTGCGCCCTCTATCGGGCCCATACCCATGGCGTCACCAGAGACAATGCAGTACAATTCAACAAAACTGTAATGGTTTGCCGGAAGGTACAGATGAACGTATCAGCGAGATTCGACAACAGCGGAACCCTTGTCGAAGGCGTCATGTCCACCATCCGCCAGCGAATTGCCGCGCGCAGCCTCACGCCCGGCGCCCGATTGCCCTCGATCCGCGCCTTCGCGAAATCCATGCAGGTTTCCAAATCGACAGTGGTCGAGGCCTATGAGCGACTGGCGGCGGAAGGCGCGATCCGTTCCCGGCCAGGCTCCGGCTTCTATGCCGCCGGATCGCTGGCGCCGCTGTCGCTGGCCGAGATCGGCCCCCGACTCGATCGCGCCGTCGATCCGCTCTGGGTTTCGCGGCAGTCGCTGGAAGCGGGCGATGAGATGCTGAAGCCCGGCTGCGGCTGGCTGCCCGCCTCGTGGATGCCGCAGGCAGCGCTGCGTCGCGCGCTGCGCAACGTGGCGCGCGCCGATGATGTGGCCCTTGCCGACTACGGCACGCCGCTCGGGCTGCCGCCGCTGCGCCAATTGCTGGCGCGGCGCATGGCCACGCATGGCATCGAGGCTTCACCCGAACAGATCATGCTGACGGAATCGGGCACGCAGGCCATCGACCTCCTGTGCCGGTTCCTGCTCGAACCCGGCGATACAGTGCTGGTCGACGATCCCTGCTATTTCAATTTCCACGCACTGTTGCGTGCCCATCAGGCCAAGGTCGTCAGCGTCCCCTATACGCCATCGGGACCGGATGTCGACTTGTTCGCGCAGGCGCTGGCCGAGCATCGGCCGCGCCTCTACATCACCAACTCCGCCATCCACAACCCGACCGGCGCGATCCTGTCGCCGGTCACCGCGCACCGGCTGCTCAAGCTCGCCGATCAATCGGACCTGACCATCGTCGAGGACGACATCTTCGCCGATTTCGAACACGCTCCTGCCCCAAGGCTCGCGGCTTTCGACGGTCTCGAGCGTGTCGTCCATATCGGTAGTTTCTCCAAAACGCTTTCGGCCTCGATACGCTGCGGCTTCATCGCCGCGCCCCGTGACTGGATGGAAGGGCTGGCCGACCTCAAGATCGCCACCACCTTCGGCGGCGGGCGGCTCGCGGCCGAATTGGTGCTGACCCTGCTCAGGGATGGCAGCTATCGCAAGCACATGGACCTGCTGCGCGCCCGGCTCTCACGCGCCATGATCGAGACAGGCGCTCGGCTGAAGGCGATCGGGATCACACCCTGGATCGAGCAGCCCGCCGGTCTGTTCCTCTGGTGCAGCCTGCCGGATGCAGTGGACGCAGCCGAGGTTGCCCGCCGCGCGCTTGCGGCCAATGTCGTGCTGGCGCCCGGGAACGCGTTCAGCCTGTCGCAATCAGCCAGCCGATTCCTGCGCTTCAACGTTGCGCAATGCGAAGACGAGCGGATTTTCAAGGTGCTAGAGGCAGCCATGCCGCGCTGACGGCTGCGGCGCGGCTTGCGCGATCAGGACTTCACGCAAATGTCGCGCACACAACTCCGCAGCCAGCGCTGCGCCGGATCGGCATCGAGCCGCGGATGCCAGAGCATGGAAATGGTGACCGCCGGAATGTCGACCGGCAGGGAAAAAGTCTGCATGTCGGCGCGCGCGCCTTGCGTATGCCGCTCGGGCACGCTGGCGATCAGCTCCGAGGCGCGCGCCATCGCGAGCGCGGCCGAAAAACCGGAAGCCATGCACACGGCCGTCCGCTGTAATCCGAGCCGACTCAAGGCCTCGTCGATCGGTCCCCTTTCGCGGCCCCGCCGCGAAACATTGATGTGGCAGCCAGCCGCATAGCGTTCCGGCGTCATCGCGCCCTGGCCGAGCGGATGGCCGCTGCGCACCGCGCAGACGAAACGGTCGCGAAAAAGCGCCTGGATGCGCACCTCCGGCCCGGTCTCGCCGGCCACACCTACTTCCAGGTCGATCGCCGCTTCGCGCAGTGACGCCATGTCCTTGTCCGACTTCGGCGCGAAACGCAGCCGCACGCCCGGCGCATCGGCCTGGATGCGGGCGATCAGGCGCGGCCCGAACTCCTCGACGAAGCTTTCATTGGTGCGCAGCGTGAAGGTCCTCTCCAGGCCCGGCAGATCAAGCAGCGTCGCCGGGCGCAGCAGCGTTTCAGCATCCTGAACCACACGGCCGACCTGCTGGCGCAGTTCCTGCGCGCGTGGCGTTGGAACAAGGCCGCGACCGGCCCGCACCAGCAGCGGATCTCCCGTCGCCGCGCGCAACCGCGCCAGCGTGCGGCTCATCGCCGAGGGGCTGAGCCGTAATCGCGTCGCCGCACGCGCCACGCTGCCTTCGTCCAGCAGGACATCGAGGGCGACGAGCAGGTTGAGATCGGGCGGCGACATGGTTCGATCCTAGCACGAAATCCGCTGATGTGGCGTGCAACGCACGAATAGAATGCAAATGCTGCGCGTTCCGCCACATCATGCAAACGATTAGATCTTCGAAGCTTCTACCTGAAGCCGACAAAGGGAGATCGCCGTGGCAGTCACTGAGCAACATCGCAACGAGCACGCATCGGTCGCACAGAAAATCCCATCGGCTGGATGGGCGCTGGCGAGCCTGTCGCTGGCCACGCTGCTGTCGTCGCTCGGCACCAGCATCGCCAGCGTCGGCCTTCCCTCGCTGATGCAGGCATTCGATGCCTCGTTCCAACAGGTGCAATGGGTCGTGATTGCCTATCTGCTCGCCATCACCATCCTGATCGTCAGTGCCGGGCGCCTCGCCGACATGCTCGGGCGGCGGCCGCTGCTGCTTTTCGGCATCGCGCTGTTCACATCGGCGTCGGTGCTCTGCGGCCTCTCGCCGGCTTTGTGGCTGCTGATCGCGGCGCGGGCGGTGCAAGGGCTTGGCGCGGCGCTGATGATGGCGCTGACATTGGCCGTTGTCGCCGAGACGGTGAGCAAGGCCAGGACCGGCAGCGCCATGGGCCTGCTCGGCGCCATGTCGGCCATCGGCACCACGCTCGGCCCTTCCATAGGCGGCCTGCTGATCGCCGCTCTCGGCTGGCGTTCGATCTTCCTGGTCAACGTGCCGCTCGGCATCCTGACCTTTGCAATGGCCTGGCGTGCTTTGCCTGCCGGCAACCGGACGGCGTGGACCGGCCAAGCCGGCTTCGATGGTTTGGGCACGGGCCTGTTGGCCCTGACATTGGCGGCCTACGCGCTGGCGATGACACTGGGTAGAGGCAGTTTCGGGCTCATCAATCTCGGCCTGCTGGTCGCGGCTGGCATCGGCATCTTCCTGTTCGCCACTGCGCAAAGGATGGCGAAAAACCCATCGGTCGAGCTTTCCGCCTTCCGTGATCTCTCGCTGAGCGCCAGCCTGGCCATGAACCTGATCGTTGCCACCGTGATGATGGCGACTTTGGTGGTTGCGCCGTTCTATCTCTCGCGCGGGCTCGGACTGGAGGCGGCAAACGTCGGACTGGTGCTCTCGACAGGCCCGCTGGTCTCTGCGCTGTCGGCGTTGCTTGCCGGACGCCTTGCCGATCGCTTCGGAGCCAAAAGGATGATGGTCGCGGGCCTGCTCGGCCTTGCCACGGGCACGTTCCTCCTGTCCCTGGCGATAACGACACTCGGCATCGCCAGCTATGTCGTCCCCATCACCGTGACCTGCTTCGGTTATGCCCTGTTCCAGACAGCGAACAACGCCGCCGTCATGAGCAGCGTCGGCGCCGGTCAACGCGGCGTCATCTCCGGCCTGCTCAATCTGTCGCGCAACCTTGGCCTCATTACGGGCGCCTCCGTCATGGGCGCCATATTCGCCGCCGCATCGGCCGGAGGACGCGAAGCCATCGGCCAAGGCATGCTGACGTCAGCGGCGGCGGCCAGCGGAATGCAGGTGACCTTCCAGACGGCAACGGCACTGGCGGTGGCGGCGCTGGCGCTCAGCCTTTTGCCGAGCCGGCGGGCGGAGAATGCCTGACGAAGATCAATTCAGGGGCTTGGGCGAATGCCGCTCAGGCCCCTGCCCGCTTGCGGCGCTCATAGAGCATGACCAGCGTCTCGGCCGTCAGCGCCGGCTTTTCCTCGCCCTCGATCTCGACGGTGTTGGCGGCCTTCATCAGGTATTGGCCCGGCCCCCTGTCCTCCATGGACAGCAGCGTGGTGCGCAGCCGGATGCGTGCGCCCACCTTGACCGGCGCCAGGAAACGCACCTTGTCGAAGCCGTAGTTGAAGGCGGCCTGCGTGTTCTCGGGCACGATTCCCATGCCGAGCGCCAGCGCGCCGATGATCGACAGCGTCAGATAGCCATGGGCGATCGTCGTGCGGAACGGGCTTTGCCGCCGCGCCCGTTCGGGGTCGACATGGATCCATTGATGATCGCCGGTGCATTCGGCGAACTGGTTGATACGGTTCTGGTCGACTGTCGTCCATTCCGAGACGCCAAGCTCCTGCCCGGACATCGTCCTCAACTGCTCGTAGGTCGGCGGCGTCTTAGGCCGTATTTCGGTCATTCCTGTTTTCCCGATAGCTTCCAACGCTTCCGGACCACGAACCGGCGGCCTCTGTCAATTCGCCCTGCATGATTCGGTCCCCTTGGGATCGATGCGAATCCTGGCATCACTCTACGTCAAGCCGTGTTCGCCCGGCCTTGGCATTTGAGGGTACCCATGGTGTAAAGGCATAGCGGCCGATGAAAGAGCATCCGAACAAACTTCGCCTGGCGCAGGGTTGGCAGGCAACCGGTCTTTGTCACGCAAGCTACTTCTTCTCGTAGCCGGCGCGGATTTCCTCCATCGCCTCTTTGATGCGCATGCGCAGGATGTCGACCGATTCGGTGCCGGATTTCCTGACCAGCTCGGCCACTTCGCTGGCATTCTTCAACGTAGTCTCGAAGGATTTCCTGGCGAACTCAGTCTGTTTGGCCATCAGGTCCTGCGGCGTGCCGGGCGCTCTGTAGCCTTGCGTCATGTCGGCAATTTCGCGCAGCGTGTCCTGCAGCATCTCGCGTTGCCTGGAGAACAGCGACGACGCGCCGGCGGCACTTGCCCGCGCCGATTTCTCCAGCGCTTCAAGGTTCTTGCGGTGGTGCGCGAGGATCGCCTCGACATCGACATTGGGCAGTTTCAGGTCACGGCCGAACCGGCCGAACATGTCCGTGAAGGAATCGGAATCCGGTTGTTTGGCCATGCTCATCTGCTCCCCTGTTGCCGCGACTGCTGATGCCCGTCCATGAGAATAGGGCATGGCGTGCGCCCGTCAATTGACGAGAAACAGCCGCTCAGCTGTGTAAAGCGCGATGCCAGCCAGACCGCCAATGATCATGCCGTTGAAGCGGATATATTGCAGGTCCCGGCCGATATTCATCTCGACCAACCGCGTCAGCTGCGCCAGGTCCCAGCGCTTGACCTGGTCGGCGATGAATTTCGATACGCCGCTCTTCTGGCTCTCGACGAAAGAGGACAGCGCCACCACGAATCCCTGGTTCATGTCGGCCCTGATCTTGGCGTCTCCGGCCAGATGCCGGCCGACCTCGACGAACATGTTGGCAAGATGCGCGCGGATGATCGATCGCGGCGCCTTGGCATCCTGCTCGATGAACAGGCTGAGGCTTTCCCACATGTCGCCGGCCAGCGCCTTGACTTCCGGCCTGGCGAGGAAATCGCGCTTCAGCTTCTCGGCGCGCCTTGCATATTGCTTCGACGTTCTCAGCCGCTCGACGAAGCCCTGTGCGAAACGATCGAATTCTGCGCGCATCGGGTGCTCGGGATCGGCTCTCACCTCGTCGAGCAGCGAACCGGCCGAGGCGACGATCTTCTTCAGGAGATAGGCGTCGGCCCTGAACAGGTTGAACAGCGACGGCAGTTCCTCGCGGATCTTTTCGCGCATGGTCGTCAGCGCCTGTTCATCGTTGAGGAACTGGCCGATCACCTTGATGAACTCATCGAACAGCCTCTGGTGACGGCGATCGTCGGTCAGGGCCGAGAGCAATTCGGCCGCCAACGGCGCCAGCGGCACTTTTTCGATCTGCTCCAGCATCCGGCTGGTGACGAAGCCGCGCAGCCCCGATTGCTCGACGGCGGCAAGCGTCTGCGGAACCAGGCGCACGACGAAACGCGACAGGCCCGCGGCACGTTCGGAATCGGCCAGCCAGTCGGCTACGAGCGCCGAGAAATCGACCTCGGCCAACTTTTCGCGCACCGGCTCGGGGGCAAGGAAATTGGCTTCGATGAAACGGCCGAGATTATCGGCGATACGGTTCTGGTTCTCGGGAATGATCGCGGTGTGCGGGATCGGCAGACCGAGAGGCCGCTTGAACAGCGCGACCACCGCATACCAGTCGGCCAGGCCGCCAATGGTCGCCGCCTCGGCAAAAGCGGCGACGAAGCCGAGCCAGGGATAGGTGCTCTCGAAGGACTTGGCCAGGGCGAACACGGCGACGCAAAGCGCAAGTGCCGCCGTGGCGACGAATTTGGTCCGCCGCAGCATTACAATCTTGGCATGCGCGTCGGCATCATATCCGCCGGAAGCCAGGGCCGTGGCTGATTGTGACATGTCAGAGCCGCTCCTCGTCGATCTCTGATCTATTTAGAGCATTCCAGGAAAGGTGTGTAACGCTGTTCTCTGGAAAAGCGCCTGGCGCTTTCCCCAGGGAATTGCGTGAAAACAAAGAGTTAGGGCGGTCGGCCATTCTGCCAATCACTGGACCGCTCTGGTGTTTCGCCCGAGAAAATGCGCGTGACAGCCGATTCGGCCCGCGTCTTGCCGCCTTGCGCACACAAAGTTGACGGGAATATTCAGCTATTAGGCGAAGCTAGTCTGGAATTATTCCAAGGTATAGGCCATATTCCGCCGAGGCCAGTGTGGCGAATCCGAAAGCTCGGAGCAAAGCCGCACCAGCAAAGTTCAAAATCTGGCGTGATCGCAGCTCGCCGGCGCTTTGTGAGGACAAGATGCGACTTACCCGCCAGACCAATTACGCCATGCGCATCCTGATGTATTGCGCGGCCAATACCGATCGGCTGAGTCGCATCCCCGAGATCGCCGCCGCCTATTCGGTGTCGGAGCTTTTCCTGTTCAAGATCCTCCAGCCACTGGTCGAGAACGGCCTTGTCGAGACGGTGCGTGGCCGCAATGGCGGCGTCAGGCTTGGCCGCGCCGCGGAATCGATCAACCTGTTCGACGTCGTGCGCGTGACGGAGGAAAGCTTCGCCATGGCCGAGTGCTTCGAGAACGACGCCGCGGAATGCCCTCTGGTCGACAGTTGCGCGCTGAATTCGGCATTGCGCGAGGCGCTCAACGCCTTCTTCGCGGTCCTTGCCCGCTATACGATCGCCGATCTCGTGGCGGCGCGTCCGAACGTGCGCAACCTGCTCGGCATTGACCTGCTAGAGCGCCGCGCACCGGCGGCCTGATCCGGTTTGCCGCAGGCTGGACCTGCGGCGAACGTCCAGAATCCAGGCCGCTGCCAGAATCTAGGCCGCTGATTGAGGCAGCACGAACGGCATATTGCCGGCTGGCAGGACTCCGACCCTCAAGCGGCAACCGAACACCCTTTCGATCAGATCGTCGCTCAGCACGTCCCGCGGCGAACCGGTGGCGGCAAGCCGGCCGCGGTGCATGACGAAAATCCGGTCGGCATACATCGCCGTCAGGTTGAGGTCGTGCAGGATGGCAACCACGCCGCCGCCCCTTCTGGCGAAGTCGCGAGCAATGTTCATGATGATCAGCTGGTGCTTGATGTCGAGGCTGGACACCGGCTCGTCCAGGAACAGATAGCGCGGCTTGCCGTCGAGCACCGGCGCCCAGACCTGGCACAGCACGCGGGCGAGTTGAACGCGCTGCTGCTCGCCGCCGGAAAGCTCCTGATAGAAGCGGCCGGCGAAACCGTCGAGGTCGACACGCGCCAGCGCCCGTTCCGGCAGGCGTTCGTCCTCGCCCGGCAGCACACCTGAGCGGCCTCCGACAAGGCCGAGCCTGACAATCTCGCGCACAGTAAAGGGAAACGACAAGGTCGTCGCCTGCGGCAGCACCGCGCGCAGCGTCGCCGCCTCGACTGGCGTTATCGTCGAGAGCTCGCGGCCGTTGATGGCAATCCGGCCGGTATGCGCGAGTTCCCCCGACAGCGCCTTGAGGAAGGTCGTCTTGCCCGACCCATTGGGGCCGACAATGGCCGAAATCTCACCCGGCCTGACCTCGAAATCGACGCCGGCGACAATGCCTTTCCTGCCGATCGCCACCGAAACATCGCGCGCTTCGATCATGAAACACCCCTACAGGTCGATGACGCCGCGCTTGCGCAGCAGGATCCAGAGGAAGAACGGCGCTCCGGCGATCGCCGTGACGATGCCGATCGGCAGTTCGGCGGGCGCCACGATGGTGCGCGCGACCGCGTCCGCCAAAAGCAGCAGCGAGGCGCCGAGCAGCGCCGAGCCCGGCAGCAGATAGCGATTGTCGGGGCCGATCAGCAGGCGCAGCAGATGCGGCACCACGATGCCGATGAAACCGATGCCGCCGCTGACGGCGACGGAGGCGCCGACCGCCGCCGAGACGCCGACGATGGCCGTGTACTTAAGCCGCTGCACCGGGATGCCGAGATGGCCGGCGGTCGCCTCGCCCAGCGCCAGCGCATTAAGGCCGCGAGCCAGGAACGGCATCGCCGCCAGCGAAAGCACGATGACCGGGCCGACAGAGCCGATCTTCTGCCATGTCGCACCGGCCAGCGAGCCGAGTTGCCAGAAGGTCAGGTCGCGCAGTTGCCGGTCGTCGGCCATGAAGATCAGGATACCGGTCAGCGCCATGGCAAGTGCGGCCAGCGCCAGGCCGGCAAGCAGCATGGTGGCGACGGATGTGCGGCCCTGCCGCGTCGCGACCTTGTAGAGCAGCAACGTCACCGACAAACCACCGCCGAAGGCCGCCAGAGGAAGGGTCAGCGCGCCGAACGAGGCGGTCACCGGCGACAGCACGGTCGTGCCGAGCACGATGACGGCCGCCGCGCCGAGGCTGGAGCCCGCCGAAACACCGATAAGGCCGGGGTCGGCAAGCGGATTGCGGAACAGCCCCTGCATGACCGCGCCGGACACCGCGAGGGCGGCCCCGATCAGCACGCCGAGCACGACGCGCGGCAGCCTTATGTCATAGACGATGAGGCGATCTCGCGCGCTCATCGCCACGTCGCCAGGTGCTGCGCCGAACAGCCAGTCGCCGACGACCTTGACGGCGGAGGCATCCGAGGCGCCGGAGGTCAGCGACAGCAATACCGCTGCCGCAAGCACGACGCAGGCGAGCGCGATGACCAGACGGGCGCGCCCGGAACGGTCACCGTCGCTGGCCATCTTCCTCTCCGCCGGCCCGGCGATCGACTGGTCGACCATGCCGCTCAGTCCGTAATCTGCGTGCCATAGAGCGCGGCGGCGAGGTCGTGGACGGCGTCGGCCGTGCGTGGTCCGAAGCCGAGCAGATAGCCGCCGTCGATGCGGATCAGCTTGCGCGCGGTTCCGGCCGGCGTCGAGGCGATCGATGCGTTGCCGAACAGTTCATCGTCCGATACCGGCGGCCCGGCATTGCTCATCATCAGGATCGCGTCCGGCCTGGCGGTGACAACAGCCTCGTCGGACAGTTGCTTGTAGCCGGAGAAGCCTTCGATCGCGTTGACGCCGCCGGCCAGCTTGATGATGCCGTTGGCAGCGGTATCGCTGCCGGCCGCCATGATCTTGCCGCCCTGCATCGACAGCACGAACAGAACGCGCTTGCGCTCCTCGATCGAGGCCGTCTGCTTTTCCGCCGCCTGCAGCTTGGCATCGATCTCCCTGGCCAGCGCTTCGGCCTTGGCGTCGGCGCCGAGCGCCTTGCCGACCACGCGGACCTTTTCGAGGATGCCTTCACGGTCGTACCGGTCAGGCACTTCGATGAAGGGGATGCTCGTCTTCTTCAGCACATCGAGCGCCTCCTTGGGGCCGCTACCGTGCAGCGCCAGCATGCCCGAAGGGTTGACCGACAGCACACCCTCCGGCGACAGCTGACGCATGTAGCCGACATCCGGCAGGTCGAGAGCGGCTTTCGGATAGCGGCTGGTGGAATCGCGCGCCACAAGATGCTTTTCCTCGCCGAGCGCATAGACGATCTCGGTGATCGAGCCGCCGATGGACGCGATCCTTGTGGGATCGGCGAAGACGGAGACACCGTCGCCGGCGTCGGCCGGCTGTAGCGCGCCGAAAGCAAGGGAAAAGCCGAGCATCGGGCCAAGCATCGATCCGCGCGCAGCCGTCAATCCGGTGAGAAGACCCATCATCGTTTCCTCAGGCTGCGGTCGGGCTTGGAATGCGCGGCAGGTTTTCGGCCAGGAAGCGCCAGTCGTCGCGCTCACCCTCTCCTTCATGGCGCTTGCCGAAGAACTGGATGATCATGTTGCCGCCGGCGTCGTAGACCTCCAGCGACGTGACATGGTCGTCCCTGGTCGGCTTGCGCACGGCCCAGACCTCATGAATGTGGTCGGTGCGCAGGTGCAGATGGAAGGTCTCGTCCAGCACATTGATCCATGGCCCCATTGGCTTGATCGACTTGACCGGACCTGAATGGATCTGGATGCAGCCGCGGTTTCCCACAAAGCACATAATCGGCATCTCGCCCGCGGCGGCATGATTGAACATGGCTCTCACCGCATCATTGTCGAGCAGCCATGCATAGTCCTGGCCCACCATGCGCACCGCCTGGCGGCGGCTGAGCTTCAACGTCTTCAGCATGCCGAAGAACTGATGCACGTCGGTCAGCCGGCTCCAGCGATCGCGCAGATCGTCGAGATTCGCGGTCGTTGTCATCGCCTCGCCTTCGTTCTCGGCGGCTGGCCCCGAAATGGCGACCAGTGGCTCCTGGTTCGGCGATTCCAGCGAAGCGACCAGTTTCTGATAGGCATAGAGGTTTGACCCCGGCCGCAAATGCACCTTGTGCACCGCCTCGCCCGCCGCGTCGAAGAATTGCAGGCTGCGGCGGATGTCGTCGCCGTCGCGTTTTTCCACGGCAAAGCCGTGCGCCCATATTTTCGGGAAAATGCGCAGGTCGATGTTCTCGCCCAGCACCATGGCATTGTGATTGCCGGTGACGACCTTGTCGTAGGCGCCGATCTTTTCATGCACGGCGCTTTCGTTGCGGGTGAGCGCCATCACCTCGCCGACGACTTCGAGGCCGGTCAGAAGATCGTTGACGCGTGGCTCGACGCGAACGACACCGTCGCCGCAATGCGCGGCCACCAACTCAGCCTCCGAAATGCCAAGCTGTGCGGCCAGATCGCGCTCGCGCGTTTTCGGATTATCCGTCCGCGCCCGCCGGATTTCGTGCGGGGTGGGTTTTACGCGCTGGTCCATTGTCCTGCTGCCTTACGCTTACTTGTTGAGGATGAGCTTGCCCTGACGGGTGATCTTGAGCCGGTAGAGCGCGCCGTGATGCTCGATGCCGATCTCGTGCTCACCTTGGAACAGCGTGTTGCTCGACAGCGTCCGCACCGCCAGCGGAACGCCGTCGAAGCGGGCGGAGGCATCGTCGGAACGGCGGATGCGATAGCGGAAGTCGTTGGGATTGTGCGTGTTCATGTGGATCGGTCCCTTTCCTGTGCCGGGCGTCTGGCTAGGCGTTTTGCGTAATCCGATTCATTCTTGACTTGAATAATCATGTTTACTAGTCAGTGCAATACCGGATTAAATTAGTCAAGATTTAAGACGCGAATACGATCACAAATGCCAGCCAGCCCCAGGCCAGCCCGCATCGAACCTGGAAACTTTGGAGTTGGGGCACATGGGGTTAGCGATTTGGGAACGGCGCGGCTGGTCGGGGCCGAACGGTGCAGCGGCTTTGCTGGCGGGCGTGGCGGCGATTGCCTTATACGTGCCACCTGCCAACGCTCAGCAATCAGCACAGGCGGCGGGAGAGCAGGCCGATCAATCGAAGCAGGCTGAGCAGGAAAAGCCGGCGCCAGCGGGCGCAACACTGCTCGACAAGGTTCTGGTCATTAGCCGCACCGGAGAAACGGCCATCCAATCGCTGGCCTCGGCCAGCCATATCGACCAGGAACAGCTCGATCGCCGCATGGCGACGACGCCGAACGAAATGCTGTTCGGCGTGCCCGGCGTCGCGGCGCAGGCCGATGCCAGGCGCGTCAGCACCAGCGTCAATATCCGCGGCCTGCAGGATTTCGGCCGCGTCGCGATCATCGTCGACGGCGCGCGGCAGAACTTCCAGCGTTCCGACCATGGCACCCAATCGACCTTCTACGTCGACCCCGAGCTTATCAAATCCGTCGACGTCATCCGTGGTCCGGTCGCCAACACCTATGGTTCGGGCGCGATAGGCGGCGTGGTCTTCTTCGACACCAAGGACGCCCAGGACATCCTCAAGCCGGACGAGACATGGGCTGGTTCCGTCACCGGACGCTACGAGAGCAACGGCAAGGGCTGGACCACCAGCGCATCCGGCGCCTATCGCTTTAACGACAATTTGGATGCGCTGGGCAATATCGTCTACCGCAATTATGACGACTACAAGGATGGCGACGGCGACACCGTCAAGGGCACCGGCTTCGACGTGCTGAGCGGATTGCTAAAGACCACGATCCGCCCGAGCGACAATAGCGAACTGAAGCTCGGCTGGGTCGGTTCGAGCGACGGCTGGAACGAGATCAGCGGCGGCATGCCGGTCAATGACGTCGACCTGAAATCGAACACCTTCACGGCTCGCTACAATGTCACGGACGAAGACAGGAGCTGGCTCGACCTCCACGTCAACACCTCCTACAACAAGACCAATCTCGACCTGACCGGCCTTGTTCCGCAGCGCCGCTTCGATCCCGTCACCGGCCTTCCCGTGATGTTGCCGGCAGGTTCGACGTCGACCTTCGATGTCGGCACAGCCGCCATCGACATCTGGAACACGTCGCGATTCGAGACAGGCGGCCTCGCGCATGAACTGACCTATGGCGGCGACTGGGTGAATGACGACGTCGAGACTGGCGGCACGGCAGGCGGCGACAGCTTCTACACGCCTTCCGGCAAGCGCAACGTTTCTGGCGCCTACGTCCAGGACAAGCTCAGCTGGGATTGGCTCGAAGTCATTGCCGGGCTGCGCTATGACAATTACAGCCTCGAGGACGACACGCACGAAACGTCGGGCGACCGCCTGTCGCCGCGCATCACCGTCGGCGTCTCGCCTTTCGAAAGCGCCGGCCTTGCCGGCCTGCAATTCTACGGCACCTACGCGGAGGGCTACCGGTCGCCTTCGCTGACCGAAACCCTGATCAGCGGCAACCATCCGGCGGGTGTCAGCTTCCCGTTCCTGCCCAATCCCAATTTAAAGCCCGAAACCGGCAAGACCGTCGAATTCGGTGTCAATTACAAGCAGAACGACATTCTGGAATCCGGCGACGCGTTTCGGCTGAAGGCAGCCTATTTCAACAACGACGTCGACGATTATATTGACGGCGTTACGCTGTCGGCCTTCGATCCGACCAGCGGCTGCCCCTTCGGGCCGGGCATTCCGATCTGCTTCCAGTACCAGAACTTCGCCAAGGCAAAGATCAACGGCTTCGAGATCGAAGGCGTTTATGATGCAGCATGGGGCTACGCCGGACTTTCCGCCTCCATCATCAATGGTCACACCATATCCTACGAAGGCGATCGGGCGGACCTTGCCACGATACCGTCCGCGCAGGTCACCGTGCAGCTCGGCCTGCGCTTCCTCGAGGACAAACTCACTGTCGGCGGCGAGGTGCAGTACAATGGCAAGCCCAAGGGTAACCTGATCGCCGAGGACTATACGCTGGTCAACGCTTTCGCCAGCTACCAGGCGACCGACAATCTGAAGGTTGATTTCCGCGCCGACAATCTGTTCGATGTCAAATACGCCAATCCGTTGAACGGCAGCACCACGGTCGCGGTCTATGAACCGGGCATAACGCTGAAGCTGGCGGCAACGATGCGATTTGGAGGATGATGATGACGAACTTGACGGCATCCCTTCGTCTGCTGACCTCGGCGCTGGCGATGTCGCTTGCAGCGGTTCCGGCGTGGGCACAAGAGTCCGCGCCGGCGCCTGCTCTCTCCCTCGAACTCAATGGCGCGCAACCGTCTGAAAAGGGCTGCCGCCTGACCTTCGTGGTCACCAACAATCTCGGCGCCGACCTTTCCAGGGCGGCGTTCGAGATCGCGCTGTTCAACGACGCCGGCGTCGTCGACCGCCTGACCGTGCTCGACTTCAAGGACCTGCCGGCCGGCAAGACCAAGGTGACGCGCTTCGATCTCGCTGGCACCAACTGCGCCAAGGTCAGCCGCGTGCTGATCAACAGCGCGACCGAATGCGTCGGCACCGGCGTCGAGCCGAACACCTGCATGCGAAAACTCAAGACAGATGCCAAGACCGGCATCGCCTTCGGGGTCTGAGCACGGCGTGGGGCCGCACGCGGCATCCTGCGGCACCACCCGTCTAAGTCCAGGAAATCGAAAGGAACTCCATGTACATCGCCATGAACCGCTTCAAGGTGCAGAACGGCTCGGAAGCCGATTTCGAGGCCGTGTGGAAAAACCGTGATTCCAGCCTTGCGGAAATGAAGGGCTTCCGGGAGTTCCATCTGCTGCGCGGCCCAGTCAACGAGACCGAAGGCTATACGCTGTTTGCCTCACACACGGTCTGGGCAAGCCACGACGATTTCGTCGCCTGGACCAAGTCGGAGAATTTTCGCGCGGCCCACAGGAATGTCGGCACGACGAAGGTCCACTATCTCGGCCATCCCCAGTTCGAGGGTTTTTCGGTCGTCGAGGGCGCCTGAAACGACCTCGCCCGCCGGAAAGGCGTCCTTAAGCGGCAGCAAGCAGGCTGGCATTGCCGCCCGCCGCGGTCGTGTCGACGCAGACGGCCCGCTCATGCGCATAGGCCGCGGGGTTGAGCACTTCGCTGACCAGCGGCACGATCGGCCCTGAGCGTTCGGCGATCACCTTGCGCACGATGCGCGCCGCCTCCGGCGTCCCCGAGAAGGCGACGACGTCGACGCGTAACGAACGCGCCTCAACCGGATCGGGGCGGCCGTCGATCGCCGCCAGCGGCAGGCCCTTGCCGGTCAGCGCCGAAAGCGCCGCCGGCGCGCCTGGCGCCACCGCCAGCACCGCGTTGCCGGCGGCGAGCGCCTGGATCGTCTGCGCAAGCAGCGTGTCGCCGTCCGGTCCCAAGCACAGCACCCGGCCGCGCGGCGCCAATGACAGTGTATTGGCCTCGCCGGTCGGCCCGGGCAGGTCGACCTGGCCGAAATCGATTGCGGCGGCGGCACCGATCGCCGCGGCACCTTTGCCTCGCAGGTGCTTGCGCAGGATGGCGATGCGGTCCGGCCGCGTCGACCAGCCGTCAAGCGCGGGATCGGGCAGATTGTCGGCGAGTTCGGTCGCCGTCACCTTGTGGCCGTCGCCAACAGGCGTGCCTGCCTCCGGTCCCTTGCGAAAGCGCCGGAGATAATGCGGTCCGCCGGCTTTGGGCCCGGTGCCGGACAGCCCCTCGCCGCCGAACGGCTGCGAGCCGACGACCGCGCCGATCTGGTTGCGGTTGACATAGATGTTGCCGGCATGGATCCCGTCGACGAAATGCTGCACGCGACCCTCGATGCGGGTGTGCAGACCGAACGTCAGGCCGTAGCCCTTGCGGTTGATGGCGGCGATCACCGCATCGATCTCATCGGCGTCGAAACTGGCGACATGGAGCACCGGCCCGAACACTTCGCGCTCCATCTCCTCGATACCCTTGACCCGAAACACATGCGGCGCGACGAAGCGGCCATCCCTGGGTGCTTCGAGCTTGGCGATCAGCCGTCCCTGCAAACCCATCGTCGTGCAGTAATCGCGGATCGAACCCTGCGCCTCGTCGTCGATGACGGGACCGACATCCGTCGAGATAGCCCAGGGATCGCCGACCTTGAGCGCCTCCATGGCGCCCTTCAGCATCTCCAGCATCTTCTTCTCGACATCCTTCTGCACATAGAGGACGCGCAGCGCCGAACAGCGCTGGCCCGCACTCTGGAAGGCGGAGGCGAGGATATCGCGCACCGCCTGCTCGGGCAGCGCGGTGGAATCGACGATCATGGCATTCAGCCCGCCCGTCTCGGCGATCAGCATGGCATCGGGCGCGGCTGTCTCGGCCAGTTGCTTCTCGATCAGCTTGGCGACGTCGGTGGAGCCGGTGAAGCAGACGCCGGCAATGCGCGGATCTGATGTCAGTGGCCCGCCAACCGAGGGGCCGTCGCCCGGCAGAAGCTGGATGACGTCTTCCGGCACGCCGGCCTCGCGCAGCATTTCGACGGCTCGGAAAGCGATCAGCGGCGTCTGTTCTGCGGGCTTTGCAATTACCGAATTGCCGGTGACGAGCGCTGCGGCGATCTGGCCCGTGAAGATGGCGAGGGGGAAATTCCACGGCGAGATGCAGACAATGACGCCGCGCGCCTCGGTGCCCGCTTCGGCATTGGCCGCCTCGGCCGCGTAATAGCGCAGGAAATCCACCGCTTCGCGCACTTCGGCGACGCCGTCGGCCAGCGATTTGCCGGCCTCGCGGGTGGCCAGCGCGAAGAATTCGACGGCATTGGCCTCGTAGAGATCGGCGGCGCGATTGAGGATGGCCGCGCGCTCGGCAACCGGACGCTTTGCCCAGGCTGGCTGCGCTTCGACGGCGATGCGCACGGCGGTTGCCGCCTGCTTGGCGGTGGCTTCGCTGACCGTGCCCACCACTTCCGAAGGCCTGGCGGGATTGACGACCGGGCGTTGCTCGCCATAGCCGGCCGCGCGCGTGATCGGCTTGGCGTGCCAGCGGTTAGGGCCCGCGAAGGCTGTCCTCTCCTTCTCGATTGCTGCCAACGTCACCGGATCGGTGATGTCGAACCCTTTCGAGTTGCGGCGGCTTGCACCGAAGATGACGGCAGGCCGGGGGATCGCGGGATTGGCGGCGGGGCCTTGGCTCTCGACCGCTTCTAGCGGGTCGCGCGCGATGTCTTCGGGCTCGACATCCTCGTCGGTGAGTTGGTGGACGAAAGATGAATTGGCGCCGTTCTCCAGCAGCCGGCGCACCAGATAGGCGAGCAGGTCGGAATGCGCGCCGACAGGCGCGTAGATGCGGCAGCGCGTGCCTTCGGCCTTACGCACCGTCTCGTGCAACGCCTCGCCCATCCCGTGCAGGCGCTGGAACTCGAAGCTCTCACGGTTCTTCGTCATCGACAGGATGGCGGCGACAGTGTGGGCATTGTGGGTGGCGAATTGCGGATAGATGCGATCGGTCATCGACAAAAGCTTTCTCGCGCAAGCGAGATAAGAAACGTCGGTGTTGACCTTGCGGGTGAAGACGGGGTAGCCGGCGAGCCCCAGCGTCTGCGCCCGCTTGATCTCGGTATCCCAATAGGCACCCTTGACCAGCCGCACCATGATGGTGCGATCGTATTTCGTGGCAAGCGCATAGAGCCAGTCGATGACGAAGGCAGCGCGCGGACCATAGGCCTGGACGACGACGCCAAAGCCGTTCCAGCCTGCAAGCTCCGGCTCGGCAAGCACGCGCTCGATGACGTCGAGCGAGAGGTCGAGGCGATCGGCCTCCTCGGCATCGATATTGAGGCCCATGCGCGAATGGCGCGCCGCGAGCGCCAGCGAAAGGAGCCGCTCGGCCATGACAGGCAGCATCTCTTCCTTCTGCGCTTCCTCGTAGCGCGGATGCAGCGCCGAGAGCTTCACCGAGATGCCGTGGTTGTGGCGGATATCAGGCCCGTTTGAACCGGCATCGAGTGACGAGATGGCATCGGCATACGCCTCGTGGTAGCGCAGCGCATCGGCCTCGGTGCGGGCCGCCTCGCCCAGCATGTCGAAGGAATAGAGATAACCCTTCTGCGTCATCGGCCGGCCGCGCTTCACCGCTTCGGCGATGGTGCGGCCGAGCACGAACTGCTCGCCCATCTCGCGCATAGCCGCCGCCACCGCCTTGCGGATGACGGGCTCGCCGAGCCGGCGCACCATGGCGCGCAGCGTGCCTTCGATGCCGCCCTCGCCTTCATCGAGCACGCGGCCGGTCAGCATCAGCGCCCAGGTCGATGCATTGACGAAGATGGAGCTCGAGCCGCCCGAATGCGCCGACCAGTCGTGCGGCGCGATCTTGTCGGCGATCAGGTCGTCCATCGTCTCGGTATCGGGCACGCGCAGCAGTGCTTCGGCCAGGCACATCAGCGCCACGCCCTCCTTGGTGGAAAGGCCATAGGCGGAGAGGAAAACCTCCATCAGCCGTGGATCGGACGAGCCGCGCACTGCCCGCACCAGATCGGCGGCACGAGCCGAAATCGCCCGGCGATCCTCCGCCGAGAGGCCGCTCGCCTCGGCCAGCCGCTTCACGGCCTGATCCTCGTCGGGCAGATAGTTGGCGCGGATTTGCTGGCGGATGGCGTCGAGCGCTGGCATGGCGGGTCCTACTGGCAAGCACAAGGGAGCGGGCCGGCGGTCACCGGACCGAATGGCGCAAGCTAGCACAAGTCCCGATTTTCAGGCGGTCTGAAGAAATCGACATTGCAGTTCGATCGATCTATCATATCACCGCAAACTACCCGAAGAAGGCTGCATTTTCGATGAGGGAAGACCAATTGGACCGCATCGACAGGAACATCCTGTCGGCGCTGGCAAGCGACGGCAGGCTTTCCATGTCGGAGCTCGCCGCCAAGGTCGGCCTGTCCAAGACGCCGGTGCAGGCGCGGGTGAAGCGGCTGGAGAAGGACGGCTATATCAGGGGCTACCAGGCGATTATCGATCGCGAGCGCATGGGCGAAGGCCATGTCGCCTTCGTCCAGGTGAAACTGTCCGACACCCGGTCCGCCGCGCTGGACGCTTTCAACCGCTCTGTCCAAGCCGTTCCGGAGATCGAACAGTGCCACATGATGGCGTCGAGCTTCGATTATCTGCTGAAGGTCCGCACCCGCGACATCGCCGCCTATCGCCGCGTGCTGGGCGAGCGCATCTCCGCCCTGCCCCATGTCGCCCAGACCTCGACCTTCGTGGCGATGGAGACTGTGAAGGATCGATAGTTCATTCCGCCAAGGTCTTCAAAAACGCCACCAGCGCCGCGCGCTCGCGGTCCGACAGCGCCAGCGGATGAATTTCGGATGTCCCCTCCACACTGGGGGCAGCCTTGGCATAATGCGCCACCACCTCGTCGAGCGACGCAAACTGACCGGCGTGCATGTAGGGCGGCCGCGTCGCCGCGCCGCGAAGCGAAGGCGTCTTGTAGGCGCGCACCAATTCCGGCGCATCCTTGACCATGAACCGCAATTCGCCGCAGGCGCCGACATCGCCATCGCGATAGGCGCCGAAGCAGTTGAACGGGTCGGCTTGAACTTGGCGTACCGCGTCGACGCGGCCGCGATCCGGCGGCAGCCCGTTGACCGGCGGCACGCCGGTGTTGTGGAACCCATTGTCGGTGAAGCGCGGCCCATTGTGGCAGGTCACGCAATTGGCCTTGCCGATGAACAGTTTCAGGCCGAGGATTTCCTCCCGGGAGAAGGCGGCGTCGCCTTTCGGCTCGGCGCCGGTCGCCAGGTCCAGCGCGAACCGGTCGAAGCGGGCCTGCGGCGGCTCGATCGAGCGTTCGAAGGCAGCGATTGCCTTGCCGATGTTGGCGAACACCCGGTTTATCGCGTCACGCTGCTGGTCGCTCATGGCGCTCCATGCAGCCTTCTCGGCATCGCTGCCGAGCGGACTGGCATTGGCTGGTATGTCGGACAGATCGGGCAGCGGGCCGAAGATGCGCTCATAGCGGTCGCCGAAGCGCGCCTTGATGTAATGCGCATAGGCGGCACGGTTTCCCGCCTGCTCCAGCGGGTTCTCCAGCGGCGTCAGCGCCTGCGCCCACAGGCTGTCGCGCCGTCCGTCCCAGAAAAACCAGGGATCGCGTGCGATGCCGGCGAGCGGCATGGTACGCCGGTTCGTGCGGCCGACGCCAACCGCCTGCGGCAGGCCGTCCTGAAACTGCCGGTCGATCTTGTGGCAGGTCGAGCAGGACACCGTGCCGTCGCGGCTCATGCTGGCGTCAAAGAACAGCGTCGAGCCAAGGGCAGCGGCGGCCGGGACATCGGCGAACCGGTTGGTGGTGTCGGGTTTCAGCGCCGGCAGCCTCGACAGCGCCAGCGAGGCGATGGTCTTCTTCTCGGCATCGGAAAAGTCCGGCTTGCCGCAGCCGGCAAGAACGGCCATCGCCATCAAGACGAAAAAGCGCGCAAGACGCCTCATCTGCGGCTCACAGCACGACGTTGAAGACGACCGTATCCGACCCAGCCGTCGCGGAGATGGCAAAATGCAGCTGCCACCAGCCGCTCATGGTGAATTTCACTCCCTCGATGCGATAGCGCCCGTCGCCGAGATAGTCCGTCGCTTGCGGGCTGGTCGGCAGGCCGTGGCGGTGCTGCGGCATGCCTCCCGATACCGCGATCGCGGCCCCTTCCACCGGCGTCCCGGCTATCGTCTTCAACGTCAACAGCCAGGCTTCCAGTTCGCCTTGACGGACGACGCCGCGTTCCGGCGCGAAGCTCGCCATGAACAATCCGTTCTCGGTCTTTTTGGTTCGGGAGATATCCGGGCCGGCAACCTGCGCGGTTCGCGGTGCGGTCAGATAGACCACTGCCAGGATGCCAGCCAGCAAGGCTGCCAGACCAAGACCCGCCAAAAGATAACGCCATATCGAAGCCAAGCCGGTTCCTCTTCAGGGGATAACGTTTTGCCGCACCGATCGCATCCCGCCAAACCTGTTGGAATCGCAGGTGACGGAAAAAACCGCCCTTGCCAAGCATGGCGCTCTACTCTCCAAAAAGCTACAGCAGCATCGTAACAGGGGAATGGATCATGATCGGCAAAGGTGTCGCCTCGATCGGCGAATGCATGATCGAGCTTTCGGGCCAAACGGGTTCGAACTGGCGCATGGGATTTGCCGGCGATACGTTCAACACGCTGTGGGCCCTGCATGCGCTGAGTGGAAGGCCAGCGACCTACGTCTCGGCTTTCGGAGACGATCCTTTCTCGCAAGACCAGATCGGCTTCTTCGCGGACAATGGCATCGGCATTGGCGAAAGCCCTGTTATCCCGGGGGCGCGGCCCGGCCTCTATGCCATCACGCTGACCGGCGCGGAACGCTCCTTCACCTATTGGCGCGGCGATGCAGCTGCCAGGCAGCTTGCCTCCAATCCGGCTGCGTTGGCAAAAAGCCTTGAAAAGCAGGCGCTTGTCTACTTTTCCGGAATCACTTTGGGAATTCTGGACTCCGCTGCGCGCGCCACGTTGCTATCGGCCGTGGCCGAGGCGCGATCCGCGGGGTCGCTGATCGCCTTCGATCCCAACTACCGGCCACGGCTGTGGCGCGATCGCGAGGAGGCGCAAGCCGCGATCCTGGAGGCGCTCGCCGTCACCGACATCGCATTGCCGACTTTCCCGGACGAGCAGATGCTGTTCGGCGATGAAGCGCCACAGGCAACGGCTGGGCGGCTCGGGCAACTGGTCGGCGAAGTCGTGGTCAAGAACGGTGAACAGCCGGCGCTGATCGTCGAGAGCGGGACGCTGCGGGACGTTCAGGCGATCCATGTGGCCACGCCCGTCGACACCACGGGCGCGGGCGATTCCTTCAACGGCGGCTATCTCGCCGCGCGTCTCGCCGGACACACCCCTGCGGAGGCTACAAAGCGCGCGCACCGTGTCGCGGCCAGCGTGGTGCAGGTTCGCGGCGCATTGGCGCCATTCGAGACGTTGCGTGCGGCATTCGAAACGGATTGAGGGTCAGGGCAGCCGGAACCGATATTCCGTCACGTGATGGTAGATCGAGCCCGGCCACAGTGTCGCCTGCGGGAAATAGGGCCGGTTCGGTGCGTCCGGCCATATTTGCGGCTCCAGGCAAAAACCACAGAAAGCTTTGTGGTTTCGCCCTTCCAGCCCCGTGCGCGGCGTCACATACTGGCCGGTATAGAGCTGGACGCCGGGCTCCGTGGTCCACAGTTCCATCTCGACGCCGGAGCTCGCTCCTTGCACCCACGCCGCCTGCTTGAGCGGCCCACGCGCCGAGGCGAGGCAGAAATTCTGGTCGTAGGCAAGCTGCTCGCCTTCGGTCTCCATGCGCAGGGGCCGCGCCTGGCGGAAATCGAAGGGCGTGCCGTCGACAGGCTTCACCGTGCCCGTCGGAATCATTTCGCCATCCACGGGCAGATAGGCGCCGGCATTGAGCATCATCCGGTGATCGAGGATGTCGCCCGTCCCGCCATCATCGAGGTTGAAGTAGGAATGCTGCGTGAGATTGCACAGCGTCGGCTCCTCGCACGTCGCTGATATCTCGACGCTGAGCGTACCGGGGATCTTCAGCCGGTAGGTGCAGGTGACGTCGAGTGCCCCGGGAAAGCCCATCGTGCCGTCGGGATCGTGCAGCGTCAGCGTGACGAAGTCCCGCCCGTGCAGCGAAACCGTCCACGGCCGATGGAAAAAGCCTTGCGAGCCTCCATGCAGCGTGTGCTTGTCGAGAAAATTGCGCTCGGTCTGGTAGCGCTTGCCGGCGATGGTGAAGCGGCCGTCGCGGATGCGGTTGGCATAGCGGCCGACGACCGCGCCGAAGAAAGCCGTGTCGGTTTCATAGGATGATAGATTATCATAGCCGAGCACGAGAGGCGCATCGTGGCCGGCCAGGCGCAGGTCCTGGATGATCGCGCCGAGCCCAAGGATATTGGCGCTAAGTCCGCCGCCTCTGATGGTGAAGCGGCGAATCGGGTCGCCCGCCTGGGTGGTGCCGAAAACCTCGCCGTCCTTCATTGCCATGCCCGCAAACGTCAGTTGATCCAGACGGCCCGTTTCGTAGCCGGGGCAGGCAGATCACAGGCCTGCCTGTCCCGGCGACAGTCTATCAGAGGCCGAGGCCGCCGATGCAGACATATTTGGTGTCGAGGTAATCCTCGATACCCTGATGTCCGCCTTCCTTGCCGAGCCCGGACTCCTTGACGCCGCCGAACGGTGCTTCCGGCGTGGTGATCAGGCCTTCATTGACGCCGACCATGCCATATTTCAGCCCTTCCATGACGCGGAAGGCGCGGCCGAGATCGCCGGTGTAGAAATAGCAGGCGAGGCCGAATTCGGTGTCATTGGCAAGCGCAATCGCCTCTTCCTCGGTCTCGAACCTGAAGACGGGCGCCACCGGCCCGAAAATCTCTTCCTTCATGAAGCGCATCTTGGGCGTCGCATCGGCGATGACGGTCGGCTGGAAGAACGAGCCGCCGAGCGCATGGCGCTTGCCGCCGGCGACGATCTTGCCGCCCTTCGAAGTCGCGTCGGCGATCAGTTCCTCGACCTTCTCCACCGCTTTCTCGTCGATCAGCGGCCCCTGCTGCACGCCCTCCTCCAGGCCGGAGCCGACCTTCAGCTTGTCGCTGGCGGCAGCCAGCTTCTCGACGAACCGGTCATAGACGCCGGCCTGGACAAGGAAGCGGTTCGTACAGACGCAGGTCTGGCCCGAATTGCGATACTTGGCCGTGATCGCACCGGCGACGGCGCGGTCGATGTCGGCGTCGTCGAAGACGATGAACGGCGCATTGCCGCCGAGCTCCATCGACACCTTCTTCACGGTGACGGACGACTTCTGGATCAGGATCTTGCCGACCTCGGTCGAGCCGGTAAAAGTGATCTTCTTGACCAGCGGATTGGCGCAGATCTCATCGCCAATTTCGCCGGCCGCACCGGTCAGGATGTTGACTACGCCCTTGGGGAAGCCGACTTCCTCGGCCAGCGCGCCCCAGGCGAGACCGGAGTAAGGCGTCTGCGAGGCGGGCTTGACCACGGCGGTGCAACCCGCGGCGAGCGCCGGTCCGAGCTTGCGGGCCAGCATCGAGGACGGGAAATTCCACGGCGTGATGGCGGCGATGACCCCGACCGGTTCCTTGGTGACCAGGATGCGGCGGTCCGCCCATGGCGACGGCACGACATCGCCATAGGTGCGGCGGCCCTCCTCGGCGAACCACAGGATGTAGGAGGCGGCCGAGCCGATCTCGCCCTTCGATTCGAACAGCGACTTGCCCTGTTCAATGGTCAGGAGCTCCGCCAGAACGTCCTGATTGTCCATCATGGCATCGTGCAGCTTGCGCAGCAGCTTCGAGCGCTCGAGCGCGGTGGTCTTGCGCCAGGTCTTGAAAGCTTCGTCGGCGGCTTCGATGGCGCGGCGGGTCTCGACCTTGCCTGCCTTGGGCACGGTGCCGATCTTGAGGCCGGTTGCCGGATTGGTGACGTCGACCGTCTGGCCGCTGTCGGCCTGCACCCATTCGCCGTTGATGAGATTGGCCTGGCGCATGAAATGGCTGGTTTTCTGAAGCATGGTCTAGCCTCCGTTCGGCGCTCACGGGCCGCTATCTGGATGTCTTCGATTAGCGCACCGTGCGCTGGGGCCATTGCTCTTAACCTAGGGAAAGCCCCGCAAGCAATCGCAAGATGGCATATAGGGGTTATGCCAGTGCAAGGCGAGAGCCGAGGTTTGATTTCACCGCTGAGACATCGCGTCGAACGGACTCACGCCGAGCGGCTCATACCCTGGTCTTATTCATGTCAGCCGAAGACGTGCACGCTCACCGCCAGCCAGAAAGCAGTGGTGACGACCGCGCTCGCGGTCGCGATGGTCATCTGGTTCGAAGCCAGCGCCTGGCCTGTGTTGAACTGCACGGCAATGAGATAGGAATTGATGCCGGATGGGAGCGCCGCCACCACGACCGCTACCTTGGCGGTCAAGGGCGGCAGGCCGAGCAACCAGACGAAGATCAGAACCAGCGCCGGCATCAGGAACAGCTTCAGTGTTGATAGCGCCAGCGCCGGGCGGACATTGCCTGATATGCCGAAGCGGCGCAGGCTGAGCCCCATGGCGAACAGCGCCACCGGCCCGGCGGTGCCGGCCAGCGCGTCCACCAGCCGCATGACCAGTTCGGGCAGCGGGATGCCGCTGAAGCGCCATGCGAGACCCAAAAGAATGCCGATGATCAGCTGATTGATGAACAGCCGCCTCAGGAAGTTGCGGACGACGCGCACGGGATGCACATGCTCGCCGCCGCCGCGGCCGAACATCTCGAACAGCACGATCGAAGCCATCATCATGACAGGCAGATGCACGGAAACCAGAAGCGACAGCACCTCGAATCCGTCCCGCCCGAATATGCCGAGAATGAACGGCGCGCCGAGCAGGACAACATTGGAATAGGCCGACGACACGCCGCCGACGACACCGGCGCGTGCGTCGCGTCCGAATATCCGCGTGGTAACGACATGGCCGGCGGCCCAGGTGATTGCCACCGCCGCGAAATAGGCCCCCCATAGCGACCACGGTGCCACCCCGTGGAAATCGGCATTCACCATCGTCTGGAACAACAGCAGCGGCATCGCAACGCTGACCGCGAAATCGGATATCCCCTCGCCGCTCGCCGGCTTCATATAACCGGTGAACCCGGCGAGGTAGCCGAGCGCCACGAGGCTGAAGACGAAAAGGACGGTTTCGGTAAGCGGAGACATTTTTCCAGGGATAGGCGAGCCAAGGTCGCGGTGCAATCGCGCCCGAATTTCTTCGACCCCGAATTTGTTCTGCCAAGCGGGGCATCGCCGAAGGCGGCTGGACTTTTCCCATCCCGCTCACGACCGGAAGACCGATCTGGTGAAGCAGCGGATGACGAAGGAGAAGTGAGACCGCGGAGACCGCAGGCCTTTCGCTTGTCTTTGTACCTGCTTTCCGATCCCTATATGCGGGTGGCCGGTGCCCGGCTTCTGGAAGGATTACGATGATCCGATTTGCCTTGGCGTTGTTCCTGTTTGGCGTTCCGGCTGCAGCGCATGCGACGGATGCCGGCTGGGCGCTGCTGCGCGATGGCGGCCATGTCGTGCTTTTGCGCCATGCCATGGTCACCGGCACCACCGATCCCGCCAATTTTGATATCGACAGCTGCGCCACCCAGGTCAATCTGTCCGCACGCGGCAAGCAGCAGTCGAGCAAGATCGGCGCCTTGCTTGCCGCCCGCGCCGCGCCGATCGAGCGCGTGCTGTCCAGCCGCTATTGCCGCTGCCTCGACACCGCGCGCATCGCCTTCGAGACCGAGCCGGAGCCTTTCGCGCCGCTCGACCTGCTGAAGGGCGACGCGGCGCAAAAGGCGGCCCAGATCGCCGCGATCATGAAGGAAATCCGCGCCTATTCCGGCTCTGACAACCTGGTCATGGTCACTCATCTGGAAAATATCGCTGCGTTGACCGGCGTCTCGCCGCGCGAGGGCGAAGCCGTTGTCGTCGAGCCGCAGGGCGAGGGTCTGCGTGTGCTCGGCCGGGTTACGTTCTAAATCGGGGCCGACCGGCGCATCCGCGAGCAGCCACGCGATGAGGACTTGCGACAGAGGTAATGTTGCCAAAATACCACCCAAAAAAGATGCCGCGCTAGGGCCGCGACGATGAGGCCAACATCATCCGCGGTCGCCAGCCATGGAGGGGCCGCCGGGTTGACCGGCGGCCCGTCTTGCGTTTCTTGGGCACGCTACCCATCTGCGCCCGGCGTATCAGGCCTTTTCCTGCCGGGAAAAACCGATTAGACAGCGCCCAAACAAGATGCGGACAGATTCCGCCCGCAACCGAAGGAAAAGCCCTTGTCCACCACGTTCGACAAAGTCGCCAAGATCATTGCCGACACCAGCGAGATCGACATCGACACCATCACGCCCGAGAGCCACACGATCGACGATCTCGGCATCGACAGCCTCGATTTCCTCGACATCGTCTTCGCCATCGACAAGGAATTCGGTATTAAGGTGCCGCTGGAAAAGTGGACCCAAGAAGTCAATGACGGCAAGGCTTCGACGGACGATTACTTTGTCATGAAGAACCTGTGCGCCAAGATCGACGCACTGGTCGCCGCCAAGACCGCCTGATCCGTACCCGATCATCCATGAGCCCCCGCGACGTCGTCATCACCGGCATTGGCCTTGTCTCCTCGTTGGGAGAAGGCCCCGATGAACACTGGCGCAAGCTCACTCAGCCGGATCAGAAGCCGGTGCTCGAAGCCGAGCGTTTCGCGCCCTACACCGTCCATCCGCTGCCGGAGATCGACTGGAACCTGCAGATCGCCAAGCGCGGCGACCAGCGCCAGATGGAAACCTGGCAGAGGCTCGGCACCTATGCCGCGGGTCTTGCGCTGGACGATGCCGGCATCAAGGGCAATGACGAGCTCTGCACGACCATGGACATGGTCGTGGCCGCCGGCGGCGGCGAGCGCGACGAAGCGGTCGATGCCGCCATCCTGGCCGCCTCGGAAAGCCGCAACGACCGTGACGTGCTGCTCAACGAGAAGCTCACCACCGAACTGCGCCCCACCCTGTTCCTGGCACAGCTTTCCAATCTGCTCGCCGGCAACATCTCCATCGTCCACAAGGTGACGGGATCGTCCAGGACCTTCATGGGCGAGGAAGGCGCCGGCGTAGCCGCCGTCGAGACGGCTGCCGCGCGCATTCGTTCCGGCCAGTCGACGCATATACTGGTGGGCGGCGCCTTCCAGACCGAACATTCCGATATGTTGCTCGGCTATGAGCTTGCCGGCTACCTGCATCGCGGCGCCTGGAAGCCCGTCTGGCAGCGGCAAGGCGCCGAAGGTGGCGGCGTGGTATCGGGATCCGGCGGCGCTTTCCTGGTGCTGGAGCAGCGCGAACACGCGGCAAGCCGGGGGCGCAGGATCTATGCCGAGCTCGGCCCGGTCGTCTCCGGCCGTGCCAGGCGGCGGCAGGGCGAGCTCGATTCCGAGATCGCCGCGCTGCTCAAGAAGACCGCCGTGCCGAATGGCGGCTTGCTTTCCCTGTCTGGCGCCTCAGGCGCTCACGCGGCTACCGCTGCCGAGAAGTCGGCGTTCGACAGCAATCCCGCGATCGCGGTGCGCGGCTTCGCGACGCTGACCGGCCACATGAAGGAAGCGCAGTTTCCCTTCGCCGTGGCGCTGGCGGCGCTCGCCGTCGACCGTAAGGCCGCCTACCCCGTTTTCGATGCCGCTGCCGAGAAACCGTTCGAAGGCATTCCAAGAAGCGTCCTTGCAACGGCGATCGGCTACCACCAATTCGAGGGCATGGCGCTGGTCAACGCCGCATAGAGCGGCCAGCCACATACAACGACAAAGGTTAGGGCTTCCGGATGGCCAATCTCAGAGATCACATGGGCAGGCCGATCGTTGCCGTCACAGGCATCGGCGTGGTTACTTCCCTTGGAGCCGGCAAATCAGACAACTGGACGGCGCTGACCTCGGGCAGATCGGGCATCCACCCGATCACCCGCTTCCCTGTCGACCACCTCAACACCCGCATTTCCGGCATGGTCGATTTCCTTGCGTCGAGCTCGAAGGGCGCCAGCCCCCTCACATACGAACTGGCGGAGACGGCCGCGCAGGAAGCCGTTGCCGAAGCCGGCCTCAATTCCAGCGACTTCGGCGGACCGCTGTTTCTGGCCTCGCCGCCGGTCGAACTCGACTGGCATGAGCGGTTCGCGCTCTATAATTCCGACAAGCACGACGCCGGTGCCGAAAGGCTGCTTCGGGTGGCGCGCGGCTTGAAGGAGCTCGATACATTCGAGACCACGCAGTTCGGGTCGATCGCCGACCGGCTCGCCGACCGTTTCGGCACGCGCGGCCTGCCGATCACGCTGTCGACCGCTTGCGCCTCCGGTGCAACGGCCATCCAGCTTGGGGTCGAGGCAATCCGCAGAGGCGAATGCGACCGGGCGCTGTCGATCGGCGCGGACGGCTCGGCGACCGCCGAGGCGCTGATCCGTTTTTCGCTGCTGTCGGCGCTTTCGACCCACAACGACATCCCGGAAAAGGCTTCTAAGCCCTTCTCCAAGGACCGCGACGGCTTCGTGCTGGCCGAAGGTTCCGGCGCTCTGGTGCTGGAATCGCTGGAGGCAGCGCTCGCCCGTGGAGCAAGCGTTCTGGGCATTCTGCGCGGCTGCGGCGAAAAGGCGGACGATTTCCACCGCACCCGCTCCAAGCCGGATGGTTCGCCGGCCATCGCGGCGGTGCGCGCCGCCCTCGCCGATGCCGGCCTGGGCGAGGACGAGATCGACTATGTCAACGCGCATGGCACCTCGACGCCGGAAAATGACAAGATGGAGCACCTGTCGCTGTCGACGGTGTTCGGCGAGCGGATCGGCTCGATGCCGATCTCGTCCAACAAGTCCATGATCGGCCATACGCTGTCCGCCGCCGGCGCGGTGGAAGCGGCGTTTTCTCTCATGACCATGCGCGAAGGCGTCATTCCGCCGACCATCAACTACGACAATCCCGATCCGGCGATCGTGCTCGATGTCGTGCCCAACAAGAAGCGCAATGCGCAGGTTGGCACCGTGCTTTCGAACTCCTTCGGCTTTGGCGGCCAGAACACTTGCCTTGTCATGGCGCGGGAACCGGTCTAAGCGAGCCACTTCCGCTAGAACAGAACCGACAGGCTCCATGCGCGCACTGCAACTTATCGAGGACCGCCGTCTTGAAACGGTGGACCTGCCGCCCCCGCCGCCGCCCGCGCTCGGCGAGGTGACGCTGCGCATCAAGGCAGTGGCGCTGAACCACATTGACGTCTGGGGCTGGCGCGGCATGGCTTTCGCCAAGCGCAAGCTGCCGCTGGTCGTCGGCGCGGAAGCCTCCGGCGAGGTCGAGACCGTCGGTCCCGGCGTTTCCGGCCTGCTGCCGGGACAGTTGGTCTCGATCTACGGCGCGCGCACCTGCGGCCTTTGCCGTGCCTGCCGCGAAGGCCGCGACAATCTTTGCGAACACGTCTCGGGCGTTCATGGCTTCCACCTCGACGGCTTCGCGCAGGAGAAGATCAACCTGCCGGCGCGCCTGCTGGTCCCCGTCCCTCCAGGCGTGAGCGAGATCGGCGCGGCTGTCGCCCCCGTCACTTTCGGCACCGTCGAACACATGCTGTTCGACAATGCCAGGCTCGAGCCCGGCGAGACGATCCTTGTCCACGCCGGCGGATCCGGCATCGGCTCGGCCGCCATCCAACTGGCGAAGCGGATGGGCTGCACGGTCATCACCACGGTCGGCTCGAACGACAAGATAGACAAGGCCAAGGCGCTCGGCGCCGATCATGTCATCAACTACCGTGACGACCGGTTCGAGGGCGTCGTGCGCAAGCTGACCAAGAAGAAGGGCGTCGACGTCGTCTTCGAACATGTCGGCGCCGACACCTTTGCCGGCTCGATGCTGTGCCTGAAGCGCGGTGGCCGGCTCGTCACCTGCGGCTCGACGTCCGGCGTGTCGGCGCAGGTCAATCTGATGCAGCTCTTCCAGCAGCAGTTGAAGCTGCTCGGCTCCTTCGGCTGCCGCATGGAGAACATGGCTGACGCCATGCAGAAGATGGCGGCGGGACAGGTCGCACCCGTCATCGATACCGAAGTCGGCTTCGACGACATCGACGCCGCGCTGAAGCGCATGGAAGGCCGCGACGTCTTTGGCAAGATCATCCTACGCGTCGTCTAGGCCCTGACTTCTGTGTTGAAGAAGCTTCGCCGCGACCTGATGTTCCGCTACGGCCGGCAATTGCGCCGGTTCGAGCACTGGCTGGTCGCGCGCATTGCGATGATCATCATCTCGGTGCTGCGCCTGCTGCCCCCCGACAGCGCGCTGAATTTCGCCGACCGCGTCGCCCGCCGCATCGGTCCATGGGTCGGACGCCATAATGTGGCCGTCGAGAATCTGCGCAAGGCCTATCCGCACAAGAGCGAAGCCGAGATCCAGGCCATCGCCTCCGACATGTGGGGCAACATGGCGCGTCTCGCCGCCGAATACATCTTTCTCGACGCCTTGTTCGACTACGATCCAGCCGCCACCAGTCCCGGCCGTGTCGAGGTCAGGGGAGTAGACCATTTCGTCGAGATCGCGGCCGAAAAGAAGCCGCACATCGTCTTCACCGGACATCTCGGCAATTTTGAATTGCTGCCGGTGGCGGCGGCTACTTTCGGCATGAATATCACCGCGCTGTTTCGCCCGCCCAACAATCCGTACCTGGCTGACTACATCCTCTCGACGCGCCGCGCGACCATGGGATCGTTGCTGCCCTCGATGGCGGGCGCTTCGTTCGCGCTCGCCTCGGTATTGGAAAACGGCGGCAATATCGGGGTCCTTGTCGACCAGAAGTTCACGGGCGGCCTGGAAACGACATTCTTCGGCCGCCCCTGCCAGAGCAATCGCGTGCTCGGCACACTTGCCCGTCATTATGATTGCGACGTCTACCCGGCGCGCTGCGTCAGGCTGCCGGGCAATCGCTTCAGGCTCGAGATAGAAGAGAAGCTGACATTGCCCCGCACCGCCGATGGCAGTGTCGACGTGCGCGCCACCACCCAGCTCCTCAACGACGTGGTCGAGCGCTGGGTGCGCGAGGATCCCGGCCAGTGGATGTGGTTCCACAAGAGATGGGACATCAGCCGCAAGCGACGCAAGGCAAAGACCCGAAGCGCCTAGCCTGAATCCGTCCGATGCGCCTCCGGCACAGTGGCCGGCTTAGCAGTCAGTTCCTCACGACGATGCGCGTGTTGCCGAAGCCGACTTCTCGCACCATCGAGTAGAAAGCCGCCGCATTGGCCGTATGCAGCCGCACGCAGCCATGCGACGCCGGTCGGCCGAGCTGCCTCACCGCGCCCGTTCCGTGGATGGCATAGCCGCCGTGGAAGAACACGGAATAAGGCATCGGCGACATGTCGTATTTGCGCGAATACCACATCCGGGCCGTTCGCTGCGGCCGGTAGGTGCCGCGTGGCGTGAAGTAGCCGGACCGAGCCGTGGACACGCTCCACCGGTAAACGTCCTGGCCGTACCTGACCGTCATCGTCTGCGACGACACGTCTATATTTGCAATGAGGCTGGCTGCCCAGCTCTGCACCGAAACACCCAACAGCATCGTGACAAGTGCTGCTGCCATGAGAACTGTCTTTTTCATGCGATCAAACCCCTTTGATTGCCCCTTGCCTGCCTTCACGTCGTTTTTCATCTCTTTAATGACAGGTGAACGGCATAACATATACCCTTGACCAATTCGCCAATCCAAAGCAGCGAATTTGAACGAATTCCCGCAAGAGTTGCCGTAACGACACGCCGCAACGGCCCAATTGCCAGCGGACTTGCAAAACGACGCCGATCGTTGCTCAACTCGGGCCATGAACGAGCGACTCTTCCAAGCGATCGATGACCGGCGCGACGATCTCGTCGCGCTGACCGCCGAGTTGATCCGTTTTCCCACCATCAACCCCCCCGGCGAAGCGTACCGGCCATGCGCCGAATTTCTTGGCGCGCGGCTGAAGAAGAGCGGCTTCGAAACCGAGTTCATCCGCGCCGAAGGCACGCCCGGCGACACCGACCGCTACCCGCGCGTCAACGTCGTCGCACGCTTCGAGGGCCGCTCGCCCGGCGCCTGCGTCCACTTCAACTCGCATATCGATGTCGTCGAGGCCGGCGACGGCTGGACCGTCGATCCCTTCGCCGGCGTCGTCAGGGACGGCAAGGTCTATGGCCGCGGCGCCTGCGACATGAAGGGCGGCCTGGCTTCCTCGATCATCGCGGCCGAAGCCTTCATGGAGGTATTTCCCGATTTTCCCGGTGCCATCGAGATATCAGGCACGGTCGACGAGGAATCCGGCGGCTTCGGCGGTGTCGCGCATCTGGCGAGGCTCGGCTATTTCTCGAAACCCAGGGTCGACCACGTCATCATTCCCGAACCGCTGAACAAGGACCGCATCTGCCTTGGCCATCGCGGCGTCTGGTGGGCCGAGATCGAGACCAAGGGCGAGATCGCGCATGGCTCGATGCCGTTCCTCGGCGACAATGCGGTGCGCCATATGGGCGCCGTGCTGCAGGCATTCGAGGACGAATTGTTCCCCGCGCTTGACCGCAAGATGACGCGCATGCCGGTCGTGCCCGAAGGGGCGAAGCGTTCCACCATGAACATCAACTCCATCCATGGCGGCCAGACCGAGGATTTCCGGCCCGGCCTGCCCTCGCCCAACGTGCCCGATTCCTGCCGGCTGACCATCGACCGCCGCTTCCTGCTCGAAGAGGATATCGCCACGGTCAAGGGCGAGGTGACCGGCATTCTCGAGCGGCTGAAGCGTGATCGGCAAAAGTTCGACTACGAGATCCGTGACCTGATGGAGGTGCTGCCGCTGATGACCGAACGCGACGCTCCCGTCGTCAAGGCAATCGCGCAAGGCATCCACGCGATCTTCGATCGCGAGCCCGACTACGTCATTTCACCCGGCACCTACGACCAGAAGCACATTGCCCGCATCGGCCATGTCTATGATTGCATCGCCTATGGCCCGGGCATTCTCGATCTCGCCCACCGGCCGGACGAATGGGTCGGGATCTCGGATATGGTGGAATCGGCCAAGGTGATGGCGTTCGGGCTCAACATGCTGCTGCGCGGCGCCCGATAGCGCCGCACGGGCGAGAGCCAACGATCAATGCGGCCGTCCGGAGAAAAACATTCCCGGCTACGCCGCCGCGCGGCACGAAACGCAATTTACTCCCGTGCGAAATCACGCTTCTATTCGCCCGGTTTGAGCGCATGTTTGACCACACGGGGAGTAGCACCATGAAATTGTGGAAAACCATCCTGGCCGCCGCCGTCCTGGCGCTGGCCGTCGGCACTCCCGCGCTGGCGGCGCGAACCGATCTGGTCATTGGCATCCCGCTCGAACCGCCACATCTCGATCCGACCGCCGGCGCGGCCGCGGCAATCGACGAGGTTCTCTACGCCAACGTGTTCGAAGGCTTGACCCGCATCGGGCCAAATGGCGAGGTCCTGCCGGATTTGGCTGAAAGCTGGACCATCTCCGACGACGGCAAGACCTACACCTTCAAGCTGCACACCGGCGTGAAATTCCACGATGGCGCCGGCTTCAGCGCCGACGACGTGAAATTCTCGCTCGACCGCGCCCGCGCCGACAATTCGGTCAATGCGCAAAAAGCCCTGTTCGCAGCCATCGATACGGTCGACGTGGTCGACCCGGCAACGGTCAAGGTGACGTTGAAGAACCCGCAGGGATCCTTCCTCTACAATATGGGCTGGGGCGATGCTGTCATCGTCTCGCCGAAATCCGCTGACGCCAACAAGGAAAAGCCGGTCGGGACCGGCCCGTTCAAATTCCAGAGCTGGGCCAAGGGATCCTCGATCACGCTGGTGAAATCCGACAGCTATTGGGGCACGCCGGCTTACCTCGACAAGGTCGAGTTCCGCATCGTGCCCGATGCCGCTGCTAGCGTACCGGCATTGCTTTCCGGCGATATCCAGGCGTTCCCATTCTTCGATCCCGACAGTCTCGCGCAGGTCAAGGACGATCCGCGTTTCAAGGTGGTGATCGGTTCGACCGAAGGCGAAACCATCCTGTCGATCAACAACAAGAAGCCGCCCTTCGACAAATTGCTGGTCAGGCAGGCGATCTCCTACGCGCTCGATCGCAAGGCGATCATCGACGGTGCCTCGGCCGGCCTCGGCCTGCCGATCGGCTCGCATATGTCGCCGGCCAACAAGGACTACGTCGACCTCACCGGCCGCTATCCGCACGATGTCGCCAAGGCCAAGGAACTCTTGAAGGAAGCAGGCCTGGAGAATGGCTTCAAGGCGACGCTGAAGCTTCCGCCGCCCACCTATGCCAGGCTCGGCGGCGAGATCATCGCCTCGCAGCTCCGTGACGTCGGCATCAACCTCGAGATCATCCCGGTCGAATGGGCGCAGTGGCTGGACCAGGTGTTCACCAAGAAGGACTACGACCTGACCATCGTCTCCCATACCGAGCCCAACGACATCGGTATCTATGCGCGTAAGGATTATTACTTCAATTACGACAATCCGGCCTTCGACAAGGTGATCGCCGATCTGGACGTCACCTCCGATGAAGCCAAGCGCAAGGAATTGCTGGGGCAGGCACAGAAGATCTTGGCCGACGACGCCGTGGTCGGCTTCCTCTACGAACTGCCCAAGGTCGGCGTCTGGGACGCCAAGCTGCAGGGCCTGTGGGAAAACGCGCCGATCCAGGCCAATGATCTCATCAAGGTGAAGTGGAACGAGTGAAGCCGTTGGCCAAGAGGCGACGTTTGCGCTCCGCACCCCCCTCTGCCCTGCCAAGCTGCCTGACCCGAGCCGCAGGACGATCGCTTCAGGTTTGCGCCGCCCCTCATCGCCCTGCCGGGCACTTCTCCCCGTATAGTGACGGGGAGAAGGGGGCTGGCCGCAACCTCGGCACCCTTTCTGCAACGCTGAAGATTGGCGAAATCCTTTGCGAAGGCGTCCTTCTCCCCGTCTCTATACGGGGAGAAGATGCCGGCAGGCAGATGAGGGGCAGCGCCGATTTCGACTGTTGGCCGATCAAGCGATGACCGCCTACCTCCTCAGGCGTCTCGCGATCGCCGCCGCCACGTTGGCGCTGGCCTCCATGGTCGTCTTCGCGGTGCTGGAGATCCTGCCCGGCGACCCGGCGCGGCTGATGCTGGGCATGAATGCCAGCGCCGACCAGGTTGAGCTGCTGCGCAACCAGATGGGCCTCGACGCGCCCCTGCCCTGGCGCTACCTGCACTGGGCCGGCGGCCTGCTCTGCCTGGATTTCGGCCGCTCCTACACCTATTCGGTGCCGGTCATCGACCTCGTGCGCGAGCGTCTCGTCGTCTCGCTGCCGCTGGCGCTGATCGCGCTCGCCCTATCCACCCTCATCGCCATCCCGGTCGGCCTGTTTTCAGCGAACCATCGCGGGCGGATGGGTGACACGACGGCGATGGGCGCCGCGCAGCTCGGCGTCGCCATTCCCAATTTCTGGTTCGCGCTGATGCTGATCTATCTCTTCGCGGTCTGGCTGCGGCTGGTTCCGGCCGGCGGCTTTCCCGGTTGGGGGGCCGGTGCCTGGCCGGCGCTGAAATCACTGCTGCTGCCGGCTGTGGCGCTCGCATTGCCGCAGGCCGCGATCCTGGCACGCGTCACCCGTTCGGCACTGATCGAGGTGCTGAACGAGGACTATATCCGCACCGCCCGCGCCAAGGGCCTGCCCTATCGCGCGGTCCTGTGGCGGCACGCACTGCGCAACGCCATGATCCCGGTGCTGACCATTCTGGGCCTGCAATTCGCCTTCCTGCTCGCCGGCACCATCATCATCGAGAACGTCTTCTACCTGCCCGGCCTCGGCCGGCTGGTGTTCCAGGCGATCACCCAGCGCGACCTGATCGTCGTGGAAAGCGTCGTCATGCTGCTGGTCGCCGCGGTCATCGCCGTCAACCTCGTCGTCGACCTCTCTTATGCCGTCGTCGATCCGCGCCTCCGAAGCCGGCAATGATGTTGCATCCGGACATCCCCGAAGAGACGCTGGGCGGCATCCTCGTCAAGGCGTTCGGCAACCGCTCGTTTCTTGCCGGCTTCGTCGTCACATTGTTCGTGGCGGCGGTGGCGATCCTCTCCTATCTCTGGACGCCCTATGACGTGACCCGGCTGGTGATATCCGACAAGACGCTGGCGCCGTCCTGGGCGCACTGGTTCGGCACCGACCATTTCGGCCGCGACATCCTGTCGATGATCATGGTCGGCGCCCGCAATTCGATCGCGGTAGCGCTGGTCGCGGTCGGCATCGGCATGGGCATCGGCGTGCCGCTCGGTGCTTTCGCCGCGGCGCGCGGCGGCCTCGTCGACGAGGCGCTGATGCGCGTCAACGATCTGGTCTTCGCCTTCCCTGCGCTTTTGTCGGCCATCATGATCACCGCCATCTTCGGCCCCGGCGCCGTTAATGCCATCATCGCCATCGGCATCTTCAACATCCCTGTCTTTGCTCGCGTCGCCCGCGCCGGCGCCTTGGCGATCTGGCCGCGCGAATTCATCCTCGCCGCCCGCGCCGCGGGCAAGGGCAAGGCGCTGATCACCATCGAACATGTGCTGCCCAACATCGCCACCTTGCTCCTGGTGCAAGGCACTATCCAGTTCGCGCTCGGCATATTGGCCGAGGCCGGGCTTTCCTATCTGGGCCTTGGCGCCCAACCGCCGATGCCGAGCTGGGGCCGCATGCTGTTCGACGCCCAGACCCGCATGGTGGTGGCGCCCTGGATGGCGATCTTTCCCGGCATGGCGATCGTGATCACCGTGCTTGGGCTGAACCTTTTGGGCGACGGCATCGCCGACATCCTCGATCCGAAATCGCGGCGGCAACGATGAGCCTTCTGGAAATCGACAATCTGTCGCTGGCGATCGGCGACACGCCGATCCTCCGGAGCATCGAGTTCTCCATCGCGCCCGGCGAGGTAATGGGGCTGGTCGGCGAATCCGGCTCCGGCAAATCGATGACGGCTCTGAGCGTCATGCGGCTCTTGCCATATGCCGCGCGTGCCAGCGGGCGCGTCACCTTCGACGGTATCGACATCCTTGCGGCAAGCGAGGATCAGATGTGCGCCCTGCGCGGTGACGATATCGGCATGGTGTTCCAGGAACCGATGACCGCGCTGAACCCGCTCAAGACCATCGGCGAGCAGGTCGCCGAAGGCATACGCTGGCATGCCAAGGCAACACGTGCCGAGGCGGAAGAGCGGGCGCGAAAAACGCTCGACCGGGTTGGCTTGCCGTCGGCAAAATTCCCGCTGTCGCGCTATCCGCACGAACTGTCCGGCGGCCAGCGCCAGCGCGTCGTCATTGCCATGGCCTGCGCGCTGAAGCCGAAGCTGCTGATCGCCGACGAGCCGACCACGGCGCTCGACGTGGTGCTGCAGGCGCAAATCCTCACCCTCTTGCGCGACCTTGTCGCGGAGAGCGGCATGGGCCTGCTCCTGATCTCGCATGACCTCGCCGTGGTCACCGAGATGGCGGATCGCATCACCATTCTTCGTCGGGGCGAAGTCATGGAAGCCGGCGATACGGCCCGCACGCTCTCTGAACAGCTCCACCCCTATACCCGCCAGTTGGCGCTGGCCTCGATGCACGTGCCGGCCCGCGCCCGGCCGCATGGCGCCTCGGCAGCCCGGCCCTTGCTCGAGGTGGAGGGCGTGACGCGCGACTATCCAGGCCGGCGCACCTCGCTGTTCCGGCGCGCGCCTGATATCCGCGCCGTCGACGGCGTGTCGCTGTCGATGGCGCCGGGCCAATCGGTGGCGCTGGTCGGCCGCTCCGGCTGCGGCAAGTCCACCTTGGCGCGCATGATCCTGGCGCTGGACCGGCCGAGTTCGGGGACCATCCGCTTTCGCGGCGAGCCCCTCACCGGCAAGAGCGAGGCGGACCTGAAGCCGGCGCGGCGCGACATGCAGGTGGTGTTCCAGGACCCCTATGGCTCGTTCGATCCGCGCCAGAAGGTCGAGAAACTGGTCGCCGAGCCGCTGCACGTGCTGGACAGGAAACCGGGGCGCGCCGAGCGCCGCGAGATGGTGGCGCAGGCGCTGCACGAGGTCGGCCTCGACCAGCACGACATGGAAAAGTATCCGCACGAATTTTCCGGCGGCCAGCGCCAGCGCCTGTCGATCGCCCGCGCCATCATCACCCGCCCAAAACTGGTCGTCGCCGACGAGCCGGTTTCGGCGCTCGATGTTTCGATCCGCGCTCAGATCCTCGACCTGTTCGCCGAGCTCAACCAGAAACTCGGCATCGCCTATCTCTTCATCACCCACGACCTCACCGTCGCCCGCGCCATAACGGACGAAGTGCTGGTCATGCATGACGGCCAGATCGTCGAGCGTGGCCGGACGAGCGAGGTGCTGGATCACCCGCAATCCGAGGCGGCCAAGGCGCTTGTCGCCGCAGCGCCGGACCTGCACAGGGCAATTGCACGCCGTATGCAGGAGCAGGGGTGAGCGATCGGTTCGCGAAGCGAATCCGCCGTGTGAGTGAAAGGCCGCAAATGCCGGAGGCTGCCGTAGACAGCCGGCCCGGCTGGGATCCCATCAACCTACTGCTCAGATTTCACCACGTCGACCGGGCTGATGTCGAGCAGGTCGAGCGTGCGGCGCAGCAGGCGCACCTCGGTCTCGGCCAATTGCGCGTCCGCCTTGGCGATCTCGGCCATATGCTGCGCCAGTTGCTTGCGCCGCTCGACATCGAGGTCGCGGAACAGCGCGATGGCCTGTGAGCCATTGGTTTCGTAGCCGAATTCGTTGAGATATTCGATGACGGCGTCGATGCTGGTTTCCGGAATGCCGAAGGCATCCTTGCAGATGCGCCGGAAGGCAACCATCTCGCTCTCGCTGACCGTTCCGTCAGCCAGGATCATGCGGAACAGCATCAGAAGTTCCGCCGACAACACGGGGTCGTCCGCCACCTTGCGCACCCCGGGGTCGCCATCGAAGATCGAGCGTATCTGGTCGAGCAGTTCGAATGCCATCGGGAGCCCCTTTGCCGATTCCTCTAATCCATGTAGCCCAAAAAAGCGCAGCGGTTTTGGGATAATGACAGCACAACGCGAAATCCAGGCGCGACGCGCTTGGATAGAAGTAGCGTGAAATCGGTCTTGCGCAAACGGGGTGTTCGTGATCGAAGCCGGAGCATCTCTGGCTTGATTTCTCCCTGATGATCGACTTCACCTTAGAATCCGTCGCCATGCTCGCCTTCGCCGGTTTTGCCGCGGGCTTTGTCGACTCGATTGCCGGCGGCGGTGGGCTGATCACTATTCCCGCACTGCTGCTGGCCGGCTTCTCGCCGGTCGAGGCGCTGGGAACCAACAAGCTGCAGGGCATGTTCGGCTCGGGATCTGCGACCATCCACTATGCCGCGAAAGGCCATGTCGACCTTCGCCGGCAACTGCCTTCTGCGCTGCTGGCGCTTGCCGGCGGTGCCGTCGGCGCCTTGCTGGCAACGGTCGTGCCCGGCGATCTGCTGCGGGCGCTTCTGCCGCTGGTGCTGATCGCCATCGCGCTCTATTTCGCCCTGAAGCCCAACATGACCGACGTTGACCGCGCCGAACGTATGACGCCCTTCCTGTTCGGGATAACGCTGGTGCCGGCCATCGGCTTTTACGACGGCCTGTTCGGGCCGGGTGCCGGCTCCTTCTACATGCTGGCCTTCGTCGCGCTTGCCGGCTACGGCGTACTCAAGGCGACGGCCCACACCAAGCTGCTCAACTTCGCCTCCAACATCGGCGGCTTCGTCGTCTTCGCCGCGGTCGGTGTCATCTCCTGGAAGATCGGCCTGATGATGGGCGTCGCCCAGTTCCTCGGCGCCCGCCTCGGCGCCAGCCTGGCCATGCGCATCGGCGCCAGGCTGATCAAGCCGCTGCTTGTCATCGTCTGCGTCGCTCTGGCGGCGAAGCTCCTGGCCGACCCGGCGAACCCGCTGCGCGTCCTGATTGGTGTGTGACCCGCGCGCCTGATGGAATGCCGCTGTTCGAATCATGTCGAGGAGAGGACCCGCAAATGAATCTCAGCGCACCTACCGAGATTGTTTTCATCATCTCCCTTGTCATCGCCCTCATCGGCATTCTCGCCGCCCTCGGCCTTCTTTCGTTCATCCCACTCGCATCGGTGTGGATCGTGCTCATTGCTTACCTCGTGCTTGCCGGCGGCTGCCTGATGCGCGGCGCCTGACATTCAAATCTCAGGCAATTCGGAGCGCCCGGCCGAGCCGGGCGCTTTTGATTCGGGTCCGGGCTCTGCTAGAGTCCTGTCGATGCCAATCGAGATGCCATGCCAGCAGGAACAGGACCGGTCAGTCCCCGGGCGGTTCGAGATGCGGCGGCGCCTTCCCAGCCCTGCCCTCGCGGGCATTGTGTCAGACATTTGCGGTTATCGCGAAACGGCGCCCGGCCATTACCGCAATGTCGAATATGCCTCCCTTACCGTGCCTCTGGTCATCAGCTTCGCCGAACCTTTCGCCATCGGCCTTGGCAAGCCGCCCGGCGACAATGATCGCTTCGCCAGTTTCGCCGCCGGCCTCTATGCCGGACCCGTGATGATCGAATCCTTCGGCGGCGCCTGCTGCGTCCAGGTCAATTTCACCCCGCTTGGCGCACGCCGATTCTTTGGCCAGCCGATGAGCGGGTTGACCGACCGCATGGTCAGCCTGGACGATGTGCTCGGCATCGAAGGCGTCGCCTTGCGCGAGCGGCTTGGCAACGCGGCGGACTGGAGCAAACGTTTTGCCCTTGTCGAGATGTTCGTCGCCGCCCGGCTGGCCGATGCGCCGGAAACGCAGGCCGGGGTTGCCTGGGCCTATGACAGGATCCTCGCCTCCGGCGGCCGCGTGCGCGTCTCCTCGCTGGCCGACAGGCTGGGCTGGAGCCGCAAGCATCTGGCGGGGAAATTCGCGGACGCGACCGGCATCGGCCCGAAAACGCTGTCGCGCATCGTCCGCTTCAACCGCGCGCTTGGCCTGTCGAGGCAGCAAGCTGGCGATTGGGCCGACATCGCGGCCGATTGCGGCTATGCCGACCAGGCGCATCTGGTGCGTGAGTTCCGCGTCCTTGCCGGCGAGACACCGACCGCGCTCTCGGTTCCGGCACAGGCCTGAAGCCTCGGGTAACATTTTTTCAAGACGCCGGAACGGCTGTCGCTCAGACTGGGTTCATCGACCAGCCTGAATGAAGGAGGTTGCCATGCCCGCATCACCTGAAGCCCCTCGCCTCTACCCCGCCTTGCGTTACAGGAACGCGGCAAAAATGATTGACTGGCTCTGCGAAGCCTTCGGCTTCAGCATCCGTGCCCGCTACGGCGAAGGCGATGTCGTGCATCACGCCGAACTGGTCTTCGGCTCCTCGATGATCATGCTCGGCAGCGCGCGCGACGATGACTACGGCAAGATGGTCGGCGAACCCGGCACAGGCGGCGGCAAGTCGATCTACATCGCCGTGAACGACGCAGACGCCGCCTACGCCAAAGCGAAGAAGGCAGGCGCCACGATCCTCCAGGAATTGACTGACCGCGACTATGGCAGTCGCGAGTTCATCTGCCGCGACCCGGAGGGCAATGTCTGGTCCTTCGGCACCTATTGGCCGAAGGCAGGCGAAATGGCCAACTAGCTACCGCGCCAGCGAAAAGATCGCGTCGCAGTCGAGTTGGCTCTCCAACTGGGCCGCGACCTCGTCGAGAGCCCTCTCGACCTCGGCGCGATAGTCGATGCCGCCGCCCTTGACGCCGAGGCTTTCGAGGAACCTCCCTCGAAAGGCGTCGGCGCCAAACAGGCCGTGCATGTAGGTTCCGACCACCTTGCCATCCGCCGAGACCGCACCGTCCTCGGCGCCATTGATGATCGCCGACGGCCGCAGCATGTCCGGGCCGGTGGTGCGGCCGAGATGGATCTCGTAGCCTTCGAGCGGCAGATCGAACGGCACCGAGCGGGCGCTGACGTTGCGCACCGTCTTTTCCGGTTCCATCACTGTTTCGATGTCGAGCAGGCCAAGCCCTTCCGCTTCGGTGACGCTGCCCTCGATGCCGTCGGGATCGCGCACGATGCGGCCAAGCATCTGGAAGCCGCCGCAAATGCCGACGACATGGCCGCCGCGCCTGCGATGGGCGAGAAGATCACGGTCCCAGCCATTTTCGCGAAATTTCAGCAGATCCCCGATCGTCGACTTCGAGCCGGGAATGACCACCAGTCCCGCATCCTGCGGCAACGGCTTTCCAGGCGGCACGAACACCACTTCCACCTGCGGCTCGGCCTTGAGCGGGTCGAGATCGTCGAAATTGGCGATGCGGCCAAGCATCGGCACCGCCACCTTCAGCGCACGCGCCTCCCCGGAGGCAAGCCGCTCCAGCACCACCGAATCCTCCGAGGGCAGCCGGGCAGCGGCCTTCAGCCACGGCACGACGCCGAAGCAGCGCCAGCCGGTGAACGCTTCGATCGCGTTGATGCCGTCGTCGAACAGCGACACGTCGCCACGGAACTTGTTGATGAGATAGCCGACGATCATGCGCCGGTCTTCCTGCGGCAGGATCAGATGCGTGCCCGCGACCGAGGCGATGACGCCGCCGCGGTCGATGTCGCCGACCAGCACGACAGGCACATCGGCACGCGTCGCAAAGCCCATATTGGCGATGTCGCGGCTTCTGAGATTGATCTCGGCCGGTGAGCCCGCGCCCTCGACGATGACGAGATCGGCGCCCTCGCCGACCTTGCCCCAGGAGTCCAGCACCGCGTCCATCAGCCGGCCCTTCAGCGCCTGGTAGTCGCGCGCCCGCGCCTCGCCGAACACCTTGCCTTGCACGATGACCTGCGCACCGACATCGGTCTGCGGCTTGAGCAGCACGGGGTTCATGTGAACCGATGGCGGCACGCCGCAGGCGATCGCCTGCAGCCATTGCGCGCGGCCGATCTCGCCGCCGCCAGCCCTGTTGTCGCCGGGAATATCGGCGACAGCGGCATTGTTCGACATGTTCTGCGGCTTGAACGGACGCACCTTCAGCCCACGCTTTTTTGCGGCGCGGCACAGCCCGGCGACCAGCACGGTCTTGCCGACATCCGAACCCGTGCCTTGCAGCATAATGGCTTTAGCCATGGCTCAGCCCCTGCCCTGCGTCGCGGTCCCGGTGATCGTGGATTTCTGCGCCAGCGGCCCGCCGCGCCAGATATAGAGCGCCAGCAACGGCTCCTTGCCGGTGCGCATGGCGTGATTGACCTTAGAAGCGTGGTGGATGACCTCGCCGGCCTCTCGCTTGTGAAAGCTGTCCTCGCCCATGCGCCACTCGGTGCCGCCGGTCAGCGGGATATAGATCTCCTCGGCGACATGATGGTGGTCGGGATAGACGATATCAGGCCCAAGGATTAGCACGCCGGCGGCGACCTCGTCGTTGGCGAAGTGGCCGCGGGTGCCGAATACTTCGAGCCAGCCATAATTGTCGATGAACGCCTTGCCGAAATCCGACTCGCCGTAGGTCTGGCCCCAGCGCAATTCGCCGCGCTCCTGCGCCAGAAATTGCACCAGCTGCTTGGTCCGCGCCGGCGTCAATTCGGCGGCGCGATCGAGATGGCGCAGGCAGCCGAGTGGGTGCGGTTCAAGCTCGCGGGCGGGCATATCCCACCCTATGCGCGCCACCGCATCCTGCACCAGGAAGTCATCCACGGAAGCGAGATAGGCGTGGAACCGCTCTAGCAGCTCATCGAATTTTGTCGTCACATCTTGCTCCGGACATGCATTGACGCACAGCCGCTCCGCGGCGGCTCGGGTTGCGCGGCGGCATCATTGGTCTAGATTGGTGCGCGCGCAAAGCCAAAAACGACAGGCCAGCGAGCCAGCATATAGGGAGCACGCCATGGACGCCGCGGTCGATGCGAGCACCAGTCAGTTCGAACTCAACGAGGACCAGCGCGCCATCCAGGAGATGGCTCAGGCCTTCGCCGCCGATCGCGTCGCGCCGAATGCGCTAGACTGGGACCGCAACAAGCATTTCCCCGCCGACGTGATCCGCGAGACTGGCCCGCTGGGCCTCGGCGGCATCTATGTCAGGGACGATGTCGGCGGCTCCGCGCTCGGCCGGCTCGACGCCGTGCTGATCTTCGAAGCGCTGTCCCACGCCGACCCGGCCTTTTCTTCCTTCATCTCGATCCACAATATGGTGGCCTCGATGATTGACCGTTTCGGCAACGACGCCCAGCGCCGGCGCTTCCTGCCGAAGCTGACCTCCATGGAGTGGCTGGCGAGCTATTGCCTGACCGAGCCGGGTTCCGGCTCCGACGCCGCCGCATTGAAGACGCGGGCGGTGAAGAGCGGCGGCGACTACGTGCTGAACGGCGCCAAGCAGTTCATCTCCGGCGCCGGCGACAGCGATGTCTATGCCGTCATGGTGCGCACCGGCGCCGAGGGACCGAAAGGCATTTCCACCATCGTCGTGCCGAAAGATGCGCCAGGCCTCTCCTTCGGCGCCAATGAGCACAAGATGGGCTGGCATATGCAGTCGACCCGCCAGGTCATTTTCGAGGATTGCAAGGTGCCGGCCGAAAACCTTTTGTCAGGCGAAGGCGCCGGCTTCGGCATCGCCATGGCCGGGCTCGATGGCGGCCGGCTGAACATTGCCGCCTGTTCGGTTGGCGGGGCCCAGTCGGCGCTCGACAAGGCGCTGTCCTACACGGCCGAGCGCAAGGCATTCGGCTCCAGGATCAACCAGTTCCAGGCGCTGCAGTTCCGGCTGGCCGATATGGAAACCGAGTTGCAGGCGGCGCGCATCTTTCTTTATGCCGCCGCTTCCAAGCTCGACCGCAAGGCACCGGATGCCTCGAAATGGTCGGCAATGGCCAAGCGCTTCGTCACCGACACCGGTTTCAACGTCGCCAACGATGCGCTGCAGCTGCTCGGCGGCTACGGTTACCTGCACGATTACGGCATCGAGAAACTGGTGCGCGACCTGCGTGTGCATCAGATCCTCGAAGGCACCAACGAGATCATGCGCGTCATCATCGCCCGCGCGTTGATCGGTCGCTGAAGCGTGCAAACTCCGGGAGAGACACAATGACCACAATCGCCTTCATCGGCCTTGGGAATATGGGCAATCCAATGGCGGCGAACCTGGTCAAAGCGGGGTATGCCGTGCACGGCTACGACCTAATGTCCGAAAACCTCACCGTCGCCAAAGAACATGGCGTTACGATCATGGCCAATGCCTTGACCGCAGTGAAAGATGCGGATGTTGTCATTACCATGCTGCCCGCCGGCAAGCATGTCCTGTCGGTCTACGAAGAGATCGCGTCCAAGGCAAAGAAGGGCGCGCTTTTCATCGATTCCTCGACCATCGACGTCGAATCGGCGCGCAAGGCGCATGCCATCGCCGCAAAGCACGGCCTGCTGTCGGTTGATGCGCCGGTCTCGGGCGGCATCGGCGGTGCCGCCGCCGGCACGCTGACTTTCATGGCCGGCGGCTCGGACGACGCCTTCGCCGCCGCCGAGCCGATCCTGAAGCCCATGGCCGGGCGCATCGTCCATTGCGGCGGCGACGGCGCCGGCCAGGCGGCCAAGATCTGCAACAACATGATTCTCGGCATTTCGATGATCGGCGTCGCCGAGGCCTTCGTGCTGGCCGAAAAGCTCGGCCTGGCGCACCAGGCCCTGTTCGACGTTGCCTCGACCTCTTCAGGCCAGTGCTGGTCGCTGACCACCTATTGCCCGGTGCCCGGCCCGGTGCCGACCTCGCCCGCCAACCGCGACTACAAGCCCGGCTTCGCCGCCGCGCTCATGCTGAAGGATTTGAAGCTGTCGCAGGAAGCCGCACAAGCCGCGGGCGCGGTGACACCGCTTGGCGCCGAAGCGACACAGCTCTACGGCCTGTTCAACGCGCAAGGGAATGCCGGCGCCGATTTTTCCGGGATCATAAATTTTCTGCGCGGCGCCAATCAATAAGCAATTGATAAAGCTCGTTTTTCTTTCGTACGCCTCGCCGGAGAACCGCAAAATTTAGGTTTGCTTAAGCTCTCGATAACTCCGCGGTAACGATGTCCCTATAAAACGGACTGCGAGGCGGATATCGCGTCCGCCCGGCGCTCCGGATCAGGTCTCGCGTACCGGAGCCCGTAAGTTTCGCCAAGTGTTTGCGTAGCGAAACGCCAAGCGTATCTGGCAAAGCCGCGTTCCCGGTGGGGCGCGGTTTTTGCGTTCCAGGATCCGACATCCCTCATATTCCGATTGCCGCGTTCGGGATCGGCACGTGATCTTCATTGGTCAGCACGATCGGCGCATTGGCGCCCTCGACCCGGACCACGAGCAGGTGCGTGCTCCACGTGCCTGCATTGCGAACAAGATGCGAAAACACCGTGCCCTTTCCCTTAGCGCCGTGGATGGGAATGCTGAACTGCGCGTCACCCGTCCCATCTGCGTTGACGTTGAGATGGCCGCCGACCCAGAAATTGGCGGTCACGTCGTCGCCGATAGCGGCTTTCACCCGGGTATCGGCGCGAACGACCTCCATGGTCATGTGATAGGCGTCACTGCCTTTGATCATGAAAGGGATGCCGCCGACCATCGTCGCGCAGCCCCCGATACTAAGCACCCAGACGGCAAGACCGGCGATCGCCCAGTTGCGCTGCGTTCTGCGGAACTGCTCGGCATCGCGCCACACCCGGTTCCGCCATGCCCAGCGGCTGCCGCGCGCGCCGAGCACGAAGATCATGACGATGTTGACGATCGGGATCAGCGCCAGCAGGGCGATGAAGGTGGAGTTGCCGATGCCCCAGATCCAGTTGAGGAAGAAGGCGCCCCAATTCCAGCGATCGAGCTCAGCCGGGATTTCGGCGGGCTGGTTGAGCGGTTGTCCGGCCATCGCGTTCCCCGTCGGCAAAACTGCCTTGGCGGGTTGTAACCGATAGCGCCGGCGACCGGAACCCTCAGTCTGTCTGGGGCCGGCATTGGGTCACCGACGGCCGGGCGTCTCGATCACGAACGCCCGGCCATTTCTTTTACCGTTTGCGCAGATCCGCTTGCGCCAGGTCGAGCGCCTTGCCGATACGCTCGCAGGCCATATCGATCGTGTCGCGGGTCCAGATCAGCGGCGGCGACAGGATCATCGTGTCGCCGGTGGCGCGCAGCATCATGCCGTTGGCGATCGCATGGTCGCGCACGGTCACCGCGGCACTTCCAGCCGGCAGGAACCGCTCCTTGGTCGCCTTGTCCTTGACGATCTCAATCGCACCCATCAGCCCGATCGAACGCACCTCGCCGACCAGCTCGTGCCCGGCGAGGCGCTCTTGCAGCGCCTTGGCGAAATAGGGCCCGGTGTCGGTCCTAACGCGGTCGACCAGACCCTCCCGCTCCATGATCTCCAGGTTCTTTAGCGCCACGGCGCAAGCCACGGGGTGGCCGGAATAGGTATAACCGTGATTGAACTCGCCGCCCTTCTCGATCAGCGTCGAGGCAATGCGATCGCCGACCAGCAGCGCCGACAGCGGCTGGTAGCCCGACGTCAGCGCCTTGGCGGTGGTGATGGTGTCGGCCTCGATGCCAAGCGTCTGCGCGGCAAACCATTCGCCCGTGCGGCCATAGCCGGTGATGACCTCGTCCAGCATCAGCAGCACATCGTATTTGCGGCAGATGCGCTGTATCTCGGGCCAATAGCTTGCCGGGGGGATCTTCACGCCGCCGGCTCCCATCACCGGCTCGCCAATGAAGGCGGCGACCTTGTCGGCGCCGGCTTCGAGGATGGCGTCCTCGACCGCCTTTGCCGCGCGCAGGCCGAAATCATGATCGCTCTCGCCCGGCAGCGACAGCTCATAGGCGTACGGCGTCATCACATGGACGATGTTGGGCACCTCTCCGTTGAGCTGCTTGTGCATGGCGTCCATGCCGCCGAGCGACGTGCCGGCGATGGTCGAGCCGTGATAGGCCATCTTGCGCGAGATGACGCGGTTCTTCTGCGGCTTGCCTTCGAGCACCCAATAGTGGCGCACGAGCCTGAGCGCGGTGTCGTTGGCTTCCGAACCGGAAGAACCATAGAACACCTGGTTGATGGTCTTCGGCGCGATCTCCGCCAGCTTCTTCGACAGAAGCACAGGCGTCGGTGTCGAGCATTTAAAGAAGGAATTGTAGTAAGGCAGCTCCTTCATCTGCGCATAGGCTGCCTCCGCGAGCTCGTCGCGGCCATAGCCGATATTGACGCACCACAGCCCCGCCATGCCGTCGAGAAGTTCGTTCCCTTCGGAATCGTAGATGAAGGGACCGTTGGCGTGGGTGATGATGCGCGATCCGGCCTCGCGCAGTTCCCTATGGTCGGTGAACGGGTGCAGATGATGCGCGGCATCGATCTGCTGAAGCTGCTTCAGCGAATAATTTTGATAGGTCATGGATCTGATCTTCCTCTGGAACCAATCCGGCTGCGCCGGGGCGGATTCTTCAGAGGATAGCGGGTGGCGAATAGCCTATGCGGGCGCAAAGCCGCAAAAGCTCGGCGCGCAACGTGCGCAGCGACGGCGTCACCGCGCCCCCAAATGCCCGAACCCCGAAAAGGCCGGCCAATGTCACCACGGGAGCCATGAAGGCACCTTAGAGCAAAGAAGGTTCGAGGTGAACCACCCTTCGCTCCGGTCCGAAGGCTTTCGGTTCAGCCCTTCCCGCCCAGCGTCCTCTGCAGGAAAACGTACTTCATCGCGGCCTGTGCCGCCTGCGGCCGGCGGTCGCCGCGGCCGCCATGGCCGCCCTCGGTCTCTTCGAAGAAGAGCGTCCCGGCGTGGCCGGCCTCCTGCAGGCGGGCGGCCATCTTGCGCGCATGGCCGGGATGCACCCGGTCGTCGGCGGTCGAGGTGGTGAGCAGCACCGGCGGATAGGCACCGGCCTCGACATGCTGGTAAGGCGAGTAGGCGGCCAGCCAGGTCGCATCTTCCGGCTTCGACGGATCGCCATATTCGGCCATCCACGACGCGCCGGGCGGCAATTCGGTGTAGCGCAGCATGTCGAGCAGCGGCACCTCGATGATGACGGCGCCGAACAGCTCAGGATGCTGCGTCAGCGAGACGCCCGTCAGCAAGCCGCCATTCGAGCCGCCCTGGATGCCGAGCGAGGCAGCTGTCGCAATGCCGCGCCTGACGACATCCTGCGCGACCGCCGCGAAATCGTCGAAAGCGTTCTGCCGGTTGCCCTTGAGCGCTGTCTGGTGCCAGGCCGGGCCGAACTCGCCCCCGCCGCGGATGCAGGCCTGCACATAGGCATTGCCCTTCTCCAGCCACAGCCTGCCGCGCACGCCGGCATAGCCAGGCAGCAAAGGCACTTCGAAGCCGCCATAGCCGTAGAGCAGCGTCGGCACCGGGCCCTTCTGGTCACGCCGCCTGACGACGAAATAGGGGATCATCGTGCCGTCCTTCGAGCGCGCCTCGAACTGTTCCGAGACGAGCTGCGAAGCATCGAACCGCGACGGCTGCGACTTCACTGTGGCGAGCGTCTCGCCATTGTCGTCGGACCAGATGATCGAACTCGGCGTCAGGAAATCGGTGAAAGAGAAGGAGACGCTGGCGCCGAAATGTTCGGCATGGCTGATGCCTACCGTGCCGTTTTCCGGCAACGCGACCGGTTTCAGCGACCAGGCGCCGTCCCTGCGTTCGCAGGCCACAACCTTGCCGCGCACATTGTCCATCAGGCTGATGAACAGGCGGTCCTGCGTCCTGGCAAGAGTGGCGATGGACACGCGATGCGCCGGCGCGAGCAAGGTCTCGGTGGCGCCGAAACTGCCGGTCTCGATCCAATGAGCGAAATCGAACGAATAGAGCCCGTCCGGCCGGCAGGCCGTTCCATCCTGCGCCGTCCAAGGCGTACGCACGCCAAACACCATCTGGTCCTTGAAGAGCGCCGTGTCGGTAACGTCGTCAGGCAACGGAATGCGTATGTTTTCACCTGACGGGAGACGCAGGAAACTGTGCGATGCAAAGAAGTTGAGCGTCCGCGTTAGAAACAAATGCCGCTTCTCGCCATCGAACTCCAGGCCGGCGCCGACGGCGAGGTCTTCCTTCTGCGCTTCGAAGATCGGCGTCGCGTCTTCAAGGTCCGTGCCGCGCGTCCACAATTTGACGACGCGCGGGTAGCCGGATTCGGTCTTGTCGGCCTCTTCGAAGGCTGCCGAGACGATCACCGTATCCTTGTCGAGCCAGCCGAAACCGGACTTGGAAGCGGGCGCGCGAAAACCGTCCTCGACGAACGATTTGGCGGCGATGTCGAATTCGCGCATCTCGCTGGCGTCACCGCCATCAGGCGACATCGAAACCAGGCAGCGGTTGAAATCGGGGTAGAGCCGGCTGGCGCCGCCGAACACCCACTTCACTCCCTCCTTCGCCGCGAGCTGGTCGAAGTCGATGATGGTTTCCCAGTCCGGTCTGTCGGTCTTGTAGGAAGCCACCGTCGTGCGGCGCCACAGGCCCAACACATTGGTCTTGTCCTGCCAGAAATTATAGACGTAGCCGTTGAGCGCGGAGCCGACGGCTATGTTGTCCTCGGCGGTCATCAGATCGAGCGCGGTTTCGAACGACGCCTGGTAGGACGGATCGCCCTGCAATTGCGCCACCGTGACTTCGTTCTGGCGATGTACCCAGTCGAGCGCCTCCTTGCTCGTCCTTTCCTCCAGCCAAAGAAAGGGATCATCGGTCGCCAAGCCAGGCTTTGTCGTCGAAATGGTCATGGGGGTCTCCGGGAAATCGGGGGGCGGCCCTGCCTACATCGCGTCAAAGGGCGCCGGATTCAAGGTGTTGAAGCCGCGTCATCGCGGCAGATCGCTTCAGGCCGTCACACGATCCGCCGCCGGATGACGGTCGCAGCCGCCAGCGCCAGGCAGATCGCGCCGAGCGTCACCGGCAGGCCGCTCGCGCCGATCCCGTCCATCACGCCGCCCGCAAGCGGCGGAACGAGGATGCCGCCGACGCCCCACATCAGGGAGAAAGCGGCATTGCCGGCAACTAGCGCCGAGCCGCTGAAACGCTCGCCGAGTTCGATGATCGCCATCGTATAAATGCCGTAGGACACCGCGCCCCAGACGAAGATCATCGGCCAGACCAGCGGCGTTTCGATCAATAGCGGCAGCAGCAGACAGCCGAGCAGCGTCAGCACCAGGCAGATGAACCGCACCAAGCGCGCCGTCAGCCGCTCGGCCAGCAGGCCGAGCGGCACCTGCATGGCGATGTTGCCGGCGATCATCGTCGACAACAGCGCCGACATGCGGTTCTCGGCGATGCCATAATGCGTGCCGTAGACGGGCAGCAGCGCCAGCACCGCCTGCTCGAAGCCGGCAGCCACGATTACTGCCGACAAAAGCAGCCAGGCGAGCGGCATGAAGCCCATCACCGAAAGCCGATGCCCGGCTTCGTCGACCTTAGGCAGGCGCCCGACCACCAGGGCGAGGCACCCGCCGCAGAAGATGAAAGCGGAAATGCCGACCAGGAATGGCGGCCAGCCCTCCGTACCGACGGCCAGCAGGCAAAGCGGCCCGGCGGCGAAGCCGGCCGAGATGATCGTGGAATAGACGCCCATGATGCGGCCGCGCCGGGCCGGCGGCGCCAGCGCGATCACCCAGATTTCGCTTAAGACATAGAGCGGATTGGTCACCGCGCCGATCAGGAACCGCAGCGGAAACCAGAGATAGACGTTCTGTGTCCAGCCGATCAGCGCCAGCACGACCGCCGAAAGCGCCGCGCAGGTCAGCGCCGTGCGCCCTGCCCCGAACCGCCGCGCCAGTGACGGGATGAGCGGCGACGAGACGATGAAGCCAATCGGCGTCATCGCCGCCGACAGGCCGATCATGACAGGCGAAACGCCCTGCCGCTGCAGGATGAAGCTCAAGAGCGGATAGGACAGTCCCTGCGCGATGGCGAACACCGACACGGTCGCGATCACACCGGTGATCGCTGCCCACTGCATCGTATCGTCGCGCTTCGGTTCCACCCGGTCCATGATCCACATCGCCTCTCGGCTGCAGGCTTAGCGTTTCGACCCGACAGCCGTAAGCCCCAAAGTCCGAACCCACGCTTGTTCCGGCCAAACCCTGTCAGGAGCCTCTGCGGCTGGCCGATCTGTAGAGCACGAAGGCGACCAGCAGCGCGTCCAGGCCGACGATCACCGCCGGCAATCCCAAAGGCCCGATCGCCTGCATCAGCAGACCGGCGCTGGGCGGACCGACAATGCCGCCAACGCCCCACAACAAGGCGAAAGCGGCGTTGCCGGTGACCAGCAGCGAGCCCTTGAAGCGGCTGCCGAGTTCCACCAACGCCATCGTGTAGACGCCATAGCCGACCGCTCCCATCACCAGCAGCACCGCCCAGATCAGCGGCGTCGTGATCAGCAGCGGCAGCAGAAGCGCGCAAACGGTGGTCGCCACCGCACAGGCCAGGATCATGGGGCGGCCGCCGAAGCGTTCGGCGAGCAGGCCGAGCGGGATCTGCAGCAGGATATTGCCCAAGGATAACGCCATCACCAGAGCGGCGAGCACGGCTTCCGGCAAGCCATAGCCGGCGCCGAAGACCGGAACCAGCGCATAGGTGCTTTGCTGGACCGCTGCCGAGACCAGCACCGCCAGCAGCAGCGCCGGCGCCAGCCGGGCAAAACCGATAAAGCTGCCGGCTGGCTGGCCGTCATCCTCGAAACCGGTGAGCTTTGAGGAGACAAGGCGCAGAATGACGGCGCAGAGCACGAACCCGCCAATGCCGACGCTGAAGGGAGCCCAGCCCGACGTGCCGAGCAGGGTCAGTGTGAAAGGCCCGGCCGCGTAGCCGGCCCCCATCAGCGTGTTGAACACGCCCATCACCCGGCCGCGTCGCGCCGGCGGCGCCAGCGACAGCGCCCACACCTCGCCGAGGATATAAAGCGGGTTGATGACCACGCCGATGATGAAACGGAGGACGAACCACGCCACCCAGTCCTGCAGATAGCCGATGCCCAGGAAGCACAGCGCACCGATCAGCGAGCAGCCGACGGCGAGCGTGCGGGCGCCGACCAGCCGCACGGCGGCGGGCACGAACGAGGCAGACAGGATCAAGCCAACCGGCATCATCGCCGCCGACAGGCCGATCAGGCCCGGCGACATGCCTTGCTTCTGCATCAGCAGCGTGAACAGCGGCGAGCTCAGCCCTTGCGCGGCGCCGAACATCGCCAGCGCTGCGGTGACGCCGGCGAGCGCTGCCCACTGCGTTGCCGCTTCGCCTTGGCTCGAGCCGGTCGCGACCATGCTGCCGTTCCATGAGTGAATCGCCGACCAGCGGATCGGCAAGCCATCAGCTACCGGTTCGATCACCGGAAAGGAAGGGCCGGACAGCGAAATCCGCTTGCGCCAACGGCCGGCGCCGTGCACCGGAAGGCTCGCGTCAAAAGCCGTCAGCACCCGCCGGCAGCGCTATGGAAAATACCGTGCGATCGCGCCTTTCCTGCCTTGCGCGTAAGGCTTCAGCCACTTGTCGTCGATGGACAGCCCATCGTCATCCGAAGGTCCCTTGCCGATGGTCCTGCGCCAGGCGCGGAACTTATAGTGGTCGAACACGTCGAGCATATGCACGGCATAGGCCGCGGCGAAGGTCTTGTCGCCTTCGACGATCACCATGTTCTCGTCATTCTCGTAGGAAGCCTTGTAGCCGAGATTGTGGCTGCCGGTGACGACCGTTGCGTTGTCCTCCATCGGATCGATGATGACGATCTTGTCGTGCACGATGGCATGGCCGACGGTCAGCACCTCCGCCTGGAAATCGCGGGCGATCGTGGCGCCGGTCAGGTTCGCCGCCCGCACGATGGAAACGTTCGGCGCCTCCCAGACCTTCTCCGGATAGACGAAGGGCGACTTGCCGTCCCTGTTTGATTTATGGGTGACCGGATCCTTGGTCGGCGCGACATAATTGGGCATGGCGGTCTCATCGCTGATTGCCCCTTGCACGATCAGCTTCGGATCGGCCCTTGCCGCCGCCACCGCCTGGTCGACGATCGAATTGTCGCCGAGCCGCGAAGGATTGAACACCAGGAACAGCACGGCGCGCTTGGCTGCCTTGATGCGGACGAAGAGGTCCTCGAGATCGACCGGCCGCACCGAGATGTCCTTCTTGTTGCGCTCGGGATCATTGGGCGAGAACCACACCGTCATGCCGTCCAGCGCCGCCGTGGCGCCGTTGAGCGGGTTTGGCCTGTGGTTTTCCCTGCGAAACGGCACGCCTTGCGTCTGCGCGACATGGCCGGCGGCGCTTTCCGTGGCCGGCGGCGGGAACAGGTCGGCCTTCATGCGCTGCCAGTAGGCGTCGAATATCTCGGCCATCGCCGGGTCGTCGCGGATGAAGGCGTTGTTGGATTGCCCGCAAATGCCCGTCGAGGTCCAGTTGGTGCTGCCCGTCATCACCGATTGCGGCTTGCCCTGGGCATCGCGATAGACGGCGAACTTGTTGTGGCCGATATGGTTGTTGTTGAACAGGCGATCCGTCACCGCGACGCCCGCGTCGTGCAGCCGCTTCCTGTAAGGCGCGTTGCCAGCGTCCCAGGCCTTCGTCTGGTCATCCCTGCCCGAGTTGGAAAGAATGACCTCCACGACATCCTTGGCGGCAATGATTGCGTCGCACAGTTCGTCGTCGCCAAGCTCGTAGAGCGCAAGCCTGACCGTGCCGCCTTCGGCCTTGGCCCGCTTCAGCAGGCTGATCAGCACATCAGGCACGTCGCCATGCAGGTAGGCGCGTATCTTGCTGGTCGGATCCTGCAGCACAGCCCTGATCTTGTCGCGCTGCCCGACCTTGATGCCGGCCTCGGCCAGCGCGCGCGACATCCATTGCGTCGACAATACGCCATTGGTGAAGGCGACGCGCGCCTTGCCGAACATCTGGCCGAGGAAGATCGGCGGGCTGACCGCGCCCCGGCCGAGATAGCCCAGCGGCCGCGCTGGGCCGGTATAGGTCTTTTCCGGGCGCACCGGCACGGGATCGAGCCCCGCCTTCATATCGCCGACCGGACGCACCCGGTACGCGATCATTTCGCCGTCTGGCCTGACATCGAGGCTGTCGCGGCGCCGCCGGACAGTGAGATCGCGCCAGAATGTCTTCTGCACCGGCCAGACGCCGGTATCCTGGGGGATCCAATCCTTGTTTCGCTGTCCCTTGAAGGGCACCCAGGAAGCCAGGCAACGCTCCTCGCCGGTGTCGGTATAGAGGCGGACGATCTCGAAGCCCAGGCAGCCCGGGATCATCGCGTCGAGGTCCCAGGAGAGGAACGCGACTTCGTTGTTGGTGGCGGCACGCACTTTGACGACGTCAGGCATGGCTCTCCCTCCGGAGATATTCGACGCACAAGTTTACCAGAAGCAAAAGACGATACTGCAACGAATGGCGCACCCACATCCGCCGGCCTGCCTCGGGACCACGCAGCTGCCGTTCCGGCATGTCGCTTCCCTCGCTCTAGTGGTCGCCGCCTCCGCAATGGCCGGACAGCCGCCGGTCCATTATGCCGCCCACTTTCGCATCGTACGAGGCCCCTCATGACCGCCGCCCTTCAACCCGCCGAACCGGCATTGGCAACCGATCGTGCCCGCCGCGGCGGCCGCGCCGGAAAACGCGCAGGCGGCTCGGCCGCGTTCGAGCAGCCGCCGTTCCGCCAGCTGAAAATCCCGCTCCAGCCGACCAAGCTGGTTTCCGACGACGAGCTGGAATCGATCCACCTGGCCTCGCTGCGGGTGCTGAAGGAGATCGGTGTCGACGTCCTGCATGACGAAGCCCGCCGCATTATGAAGGAACATGGCGCCGACGTGCGCGAAGGCAGCGAGCGCGTGCGCTTCGACAGCGACATGATCCTCGATCTGGTGTCGCACTGCCCACCTGAATTCACTATCCATGCCCGCAACCCCGCGCACAATGTGCGCTTCGGCGGCGACAACCTGATCATCTCGATGATGGCCTCGGCGCCCAATTGCTCGGACATCGATCGTGGCCGCCGGCCCGGCAACCAGCAGGACTATCGCAATTTCCTGCGCCTGGCGCAGATGCACAACATACTGAACTGCACGGGCGGCTATCCGGTCGAGCCGATCGACATCCACCCCTCCGTCCGCCACCTCGAATGCATCCGCGACCTCGCCACGCTGACCGACAAGGTGTTCCACATCTATTCGCTCGGCAAGGAGCGAAATGTCGACGGCATCGAGATCACCCGTATCGCGCGCGGCATCAGCCACGAGCAGCTGCTCGAAGAACCGTCCGTCTTCACCATCATCAACACAAATTCGCCGCTGAAACTCGACGTGCCGATGATGGAAGGCATCATCCAGATGTCTAGCAAGGGCCAGGTCGTCATCGTCACGCCCTTCACCCTGTCGGGCGCCATGGCGCCGGTGACCATTGCCGGCGCGCTGGTGCAGCAGAACGCCGAGGCGTTGTCCGGCATCGCGTTTGCCCAGATGGTCAGAAAGGGCGCGCCGGTCGGTTATGGCGGCTTCACCTCCAATGTCGACATGAAGTCGGGTGCGCCCGCCTTCGGCACGCCCGAATACATGAAGGCGCAGCTCGTCGGCGGCCAGCTCGCCCGCCGCTACAACATCCCCTACCGCACCTCCAACACTTGCGCCGCCAACACGGTCGACGCACAGGCCGCCTATGAAAGCGTGTTCTCGCTGTGGGGCGCCATTCAGGGCGGCGGCAATTTGATGATGCACGCCGCCGGCTGGCTCGAAGGCGGCCTGCGCTGCTCCTACGAGAAGACCATCCTCGACATCGACCTGTTGCAGATGGTGGCGGAATTCTTGACCCCGCTCGACCTGTCCGAACAGGCGCTTGGCTTCGACGCCATCCAGTCGGTCGGCCCCGGCGGCCACTTCTTCGGCACACAGCACACGCAGGACCGCTACAAGACCGCCTTCTACTCGCCGATCCTGTCCGACTGGCGCAATTTCGAGACCTGGGCGGAAGCCGGCTCGCCGACGGCGCTCGAAAAGGCCAACAAGGTGTGGAAGGAGCGGCTGGCCTCCTATGAGGAGCCTTACATGGACCCGGCGATCCGCGAAGAGCTCAACGCCTTCGTCCAGAAACGCCGCGCCGAAGGCGGCGCGCCGACCGATTTTTGATCTGTATTGGCTTCATGAGCAGTCGACCCCCACTCCGTCGAGCTGCGCTCGACACCTCTCCCCCGATCGACGGGGGAGAGGAAGGGCGTGAGCTTGGCCGGGCTGGCTCCCTTCCTCTCCCTCCGGAGGGGGGAGAGGTGGCGCTGCGAAGCAGCGACGGAGTGGGGGAAGCCGCTCGTAAAACCCGCAGTCGCCGAAAGTCAGGCACAACCCAGAGAGCCAGGAAACTCAGGCAAGGCAACAATCAGGCCGAAGCACTGCTTTGGCTCGAACTAAAAGCCCGCAGACTTGGTGGCTACAAGTTCACACGCCAGTTCTCTATCGGACCATACTACGCCGACTTCTGTTGCCGCGAAAAATGGCTGGTCGTCGAGCTCGACGGCTCACAGCACGCCGACAGTTCCTACGACCGCCGCCGCGACGATTTCATGCGCGCCCAAGGCTACTCGATCCTGCGCCTCTCGAAACATCGTACTCCCGTCTGTGAAACCGTCCTTGCCGCGCTCGACGGCAGGCTGACCGAAAACATCGCTGCATCCGACCTCCGCCTTGTTTTCACACCGCACTCACCCGATTCAATCTCTTCAAAAACGGACCTATCTTCATGAAATCCCATGTAAAAGCGGTTGTCATCGGCGGCGGCGTCGTCGGCTGCTCGGTGCTCTATCACCTGGCCAAGGCCGGCTGGACCGACATCATGCTGATCGAGCGTTCGGAGCTCACTTCCGGCTCGTCCTGGCACGCGGCGGGCGGCTTCCATACGCTCAACGGCGACCCCAACGTCGCCAAGCTGCAGGCCTATACCGTGCAGCTCTACAAGGAGATCGAGGAGCTTTCCGGCCAGTCCTGTTCGCTGCACCTGACCGGCGGCGTGATGATGGCCGACTCGCCCGAGCGCATGGACTTCCTGCGGCTTGCCCATGCCAAGGGCCGCTATCTCGGCATGGATACCGAGCTGATCACGCCATCCGAGGCCAAGGCGATGTTCCCGCTGATGGACGAGACGAATTTCGTCGGCGCCATGTGGGATCCGGTCGAAGGCCATCTGGATCCGTCCGGCACGACGATTGCGTACTCGAAAGCGGCGAAGAAACTCGGCGCCGAGATCGTGCTGCGCAACCGCGTCGTCGAACTGACGCAGCAGGTCGACGGCACCTGGAACGTCATCACCGAACAAGGCACGGTTCACGCCGAGCATGTCGTCAACTGCGGCGGCCTGTGGGCGCGCGAGATCGGCCGCATGGTAGGCCTCGAACTGCCGGTGCTCGCCATGGAGCACATGTATCTCTTGACCGAGCCCATGCCGGAGGTCGAGGAATTCAACAAATCGACCGGCCGCGAGATGATCGGCGTCATGGATTTCAAGGGCGAGATCTACACCCGCCAGGAGCGCAACGGCATCCTGCTCGGCACTTACGAAAAGGCGTGCAAGCCATGGTCGCCGGTCAACACGCCCTGGGATTTCGGCCACGAGCTGTTGCAACCCGACCTCGACCGCATCGCGCCGTCGCTGGAGGTCGGCTTCAAGCATTTCCCCGGCATCGAGAAGGCCGGCATCAAGCAGATCATCAACGGTCCCTTCACTTTCGCATTGGATGGCAATCCGCTCGTCGGCCCGGTGCAGGGCCTGACCAACTTCTGGTGCGCCTGCGCCGTCATGGCCGGCTTCAGCCAGGGCGGCGGTGTCGGCCTGGCGCTGTCCAACTGGATGGTGCATGGCGATCCCGGCTTCGACGTCTGGGGCATGGACGTCGCCCGCTTCGGCGAATGGGCGAGCCTGCGCTACACCAACGCCAAGGTGCGCGAGAACTATTCGCGCCGCTTCTCGATCCGCTTCCCCAATGAGGAACTGCCGGCAGCACGCCCGGCGCAGACGACGCCGCTCTACGACACCATGCTCGCCAACAACGCCGTCATGGGCGACTCCTGGGGCCTTGAGACCCCGCTATGGTTCGCGCCGAAGGGCAAGGAGCCCAAGGATATCGTGTCCTTCCACCGCTCCAACGATTTTGGGCCGATCGGCGAGGAAGTGCGCGCCACGCGCGAGCGCGTCGGCGTCACCGAAATCGCCAACTTCGCCAAATACGAAGTCTCCGGACCGGGGGCGGAGGATTTCCTCAACCGGCTGATGACCAACCGCATGCCGAAGGCCGGCCGCATCGTGCTGACCCCGATGATCAACGAATTCGGCAAGCTGATCGGCGACTTCACCATCGCCAAGGCCGCGGAAGACCGCTTCATGATCTGGGGCTCGTCGGCCGCGCAGAAATATCACATGCGCTGGTTCGAAAAGCACCTGCCGAAGGATGGCCCAAGGACGTCAGAGGTGCGCATCCACCGCTTCGACCAGACGCTGGTCGGCCTGTCGATTGCCGGACCGAAGTCGCGGGACCTCCTGCAGAGGCTGGTCGATGTCGATATCTCGACCAAGGCCTTCCGCTTCATGGACTTCCGCGAAATGGCGGTCGGCGGCGCGCCCTGCATGGTCAACCGCATTACCTATACCGGCGACCTCGGTTACGAGATCTGGATGGCACCGGCCTATCAGCGCCTGGTTTACAAGGCGATCAAGGACGCAGGCGAAGAATTCGGGCTGGTCGATTTCGGCATGCGCGCCCTGCTCTCGATGCGCCTGGAAAAGAACTTCCCGACCTGGTTCCGCGAATTGCGGCCGATCTACGGACCGTTCGAAGGCTCGATGGACCGCTTCATCAAGCTGGAGAAGAACGACTTCATCGGCCGCGACGCGGCCGCCAGGGAACGGGCCGAAGGACCGAAGCTGCGCCGCGTGTCCTTTATCGTCGAGGCGGCCGACGCCGACGTGATGGGTGACGAGCCGATCTGGGCCAAGGTCGGCAAGGACTACGGTACGGTGGAAAAGCCGCATGGCTTTGGCGCGCCGCGCTTCGATGCGGCCGGCAAGGAAGTGCGGGGCTCCAAGGCGGCACAAGGCGCATCCGCCGTGCGCGGCATCGTCGACGGCGACTGGCGCGTGGTCGGTTGGGTTACCTCCGGCGGCTATGCCCACTATATCCAGAAGTCGATGGCGCAGGGCTACGTGCCGGCGGCGCTGGCCGAGGATGAAAGTGCCGGCCTGTTCGAGATCGAAATCCTCGGCCATCGCCGTCCGGCCCGCATCAATGTCGAGGCGCCGTTCGACCCGAGCGGCGAGAAGATGCGGAGCTGAGGTTTCGCCATGGACAGCGCGGCGCCAAAGGGGAGCTTCGGCCGCCACCGCAAGATCATGCCGTTTGTGCCGGGCTCGATCGAGGCGCTGCGCGAGGCCTCCCGCCAGAAGGCGGCTGATCTCAACCAGCATGTGCTGGGCTACGGCGCGACAGCCGAAGCGGAATGGGCGGCGGCAGGCATTGCCGCCCCCGACTTGGCCGAAATGCGCAAATACCGGCTGGAACGCATCCGCACCGAGCTGAGGCGCCGGGGCTACGCCGGCGCGCTGCTCTACGATCCCATCAACATCCGCTATGCGACCGATTCCACGAACATGCAGCTTTGGGTGGCGCACAACCCGACACGGCATTGTTTCGTCGCCACCGAAGGGCCGGTGGTGCTGTTCGACTATTTCTCCTGCGAACATCTGTCGGACCATTCCGGCGTCGTCGACGAGGTTCGCCCCGCCGTCTCGTGGATGTATCTGTACAGCGGCGAACTCACCGAGCAGAAGGTCCGCCGCTGGGCGGGCGGGATCGCCGATCTGGTGCGGGAACATGGCGGCGGCAACAGCCGCATCGCGGTCGACCACATCAATCCGGAAGGCGTCGAGGAACTTGCGCGCCGCGGCATTTCCATCGGCAATGGCGAAGCGGTGATGGAGAACGCCCGGCTGGTCAAATCCCCGGACGAGATCCTTGCCATGCGCCGCGCCATCCTCGCCTGCGAGGCGGCAATGGGCGAGATGGAACAGGCGCTGAAGCCCGGCATCACTGAGAATGAATTATGGGCCGAACTGCACCGCGGCAACATTGCCCGCGGCGGCGAATGGATCGAGACGCGGCTGTTGGCATCCGGCCCGCGCACCAACCCCTGGTTCCAGGAATGCTCCTCGCGCCTCATCGAGGCGGGCGATCTCGTCGCCTTCGACACCGACCTGATCGGCCCCTACGGCTTCTGCGCCGACCTGTCGCGCACCTGGCTGTGCGGGGATGTGAAGCCAACCGACGAACAGCGCGATCTTTTCCGCATCGCCGCCGACCAGATCGCGCACAACACCGAATTGATACAGCCGGGCACCGCCTTCCGCGACCTTGTCGACCGCTCGGCGGTGCCGCCCGGCGACTGTTTCCCGACCCGCTATGGTGTGCTCTACCATGGCGTCGGGCTGGCCGACGAATACCCCACCTTGCCGCATGCCGACGACTGGACATCGGACACGCCCGACGGCGTGATCGAGCCAGGCATGGTGCTGTGCGTGGAGAGCTATATCGGCAGGCTCGGCGGGCGCGAGGGTGTCAAGATCGAGGAACAGATCCTGGTCACCGGCACCGGCAACGAAAAGCTTTCAACCTATCCGCTGGATGCGAGGCTGCTCGGCTAAGCCGGCAAGGGCCTCGCGCATCGCGGCAACCGTTTTTTCCGGCGTCGCTTTCGCGGTGATGAAGGGCAGGCCCTTGCGCAGGCCCGTCCAGCCGACGACCTTCACCTGGCTGGCCGCCGGCTCGAAGCGCTGCGCCAGCGCCCAGCTCTCGCAGTCGATCGCCGCGACATCGGCCCTGCCCTCGGCCACGGCGACGATCGAAGCGCGATGTCCGCCGCTTTCGCTGCGCGAGGAAAACACATCAAGGCTTTCGCCCAACGCCTCCAGGTCGCGCGTCGGCGCGATGATACCGGACATGGAATCGAGGCTGTTGAAGGTGAAGCGCTTGCCCCGGATCAGATCGAGCGGGATGACGGGCCTGCCATTGCCAGGCGCAGGCACCGACGCCTTGCCGTCCGCCCGCATCACCAGCGCGCTCGAATAAAGCTCGCCCTGGCCGCCTTCGTAGACGTCATAGCTCGGCTGGCCGACAACCTGCACATGGCTGGCCAGGCCAAGCTCCATTGGCCCCCAGCAAGTCTGCGCGAACAGCAGTGCGGGATGCAGCCAGAGCTGGTGAAAATCGAGCGCGTCCGGCGGCAATGTCGCGGGGTCGGGCGCGATCAGAACGCCGGTGGCACTATGAATGCCGCCCGGCACCGGCGGCAGATCGCCGTTGCGGCGAATGACGGTCTCCGGCGCATGGATTATCCCCCCTTGACGGAAGGCGTCGCGCAGCAGTGCCCATTGGGCGTCGACCTCGCGGCGCACTTCCGGCCAGTCATACATCGGCAGCGCTGCAACGAATTCGCTCATGCCGGGATCTGACCATTAAATCTGGAGAGAGGTTCACAAAAACGCGGCGTCGGATTTGAGATAGCCGACACCGTCCGTCGTGTCGCGGGCTTCATTCCTTGGGCGGCTCGGCCGGGACTGGCGCGGTGCCGAGCCCGCTGATGTTGCGCGCCCTGACGCGCGGCTTGAACGCCCTGCCCGGCTCCGGCTGGCGCCGCAACACCGGATGCACGATCGGCTCCTTGGCCTTGAAAGCATAGGACCTGATCAGCGCGAAATAGCTGGGATAGGCATAGCCATTGTTCATCCGCAGCCATTCCTCGCGACGTTCACGAAACAGCTGGGGCAGTCTGTACCAGGCCACCGTCGGGGTCTTGTGGTGGACGAAGTGCAAATTGTTGTTGAGGAACAGGAACGACAGCGGCGAGCGCTCGATGATCACCGTGCGGCCTTCGGGATGCTCGGACCATTGATGCTCGGCAAAGGTGCGGATCGCGATCAGCGACTGGCCGAGCCACACCGGCAGAATATAGAGCCAAAGCGGAATGCCGAAGCCGAACTGCACGATCGGCGCCACGACGGCGAGGCCGATCGCATGCAGCAGCCAGGCTTTGCGGATGGCCTTGTCGCCGGCCATCATATGTTTGGCGTCGTCGATGAAGAAGCCGATGCAGGACAGCCAGGGACCGAGGAAGAACCGGCCGGCCATGGTGTTGTTGATCCTGAGCAGGAATTTCATCGTCGGCGGCAGTTCATCATGCTGCCACAGCGCCTGATAGTAGCTTTCCGGATCGTCGAGCGGATCGGTCAGGCGCTCGTCGGCATGGTGGCGCAGATGAAGCGTCTTGAAGCGGCGGAACGGCCAGACCAGACCGATCGGCAGGAAGACGAAAGCCTCGTTGATCAGGGCATTGCGCGTCGGATGGCCGTGCAGCACTTCGTGCATGATCGACGACTGAAGTGCCAGGATGAAACCGAGGAGAGCGAGCGCGAAGATCGGATAGGACGGCCAGAGCAGTAGACCGGTGGCGAGCCATGCTCCGTAACAGAAGAAAGCGAGGGCTGCGGTTGGCCACTCGATGGCCGGTGTATTGCGTCGCCTTATGCTCTTGCCAGTCATGCTATCGACCACTGCCCCTCAGTCGCCGGAACCCCAGCGGCTCCTGACAGCATAGTGTCAGGAGAAACGATTCCACTCAACGAGACAAAGTGTACAAAATGTTGCGATTGCGCATTTTCAACCGCACATGTTACAGATTGTAAACAGACCCAGGGATTCATTTACGCCTGGAGCGCCTCGTCAGGACGTCTCGGCGAAAATTTTTCCTCATGATTCGGAGACTTGGAAGATGGACAAACGAGATCTGTCAGCAATCTTTCGGGAGCGCCTCAAGTTGCTCCTGACAAGGTCCGACCTCAACCAGTCCGCCTTCGCCACCGCCGTCGGCATCGATCGGTCGGCGCTGTCACAGCTGATGTCCGGCGCGTCGACGCGCCTGCCGCGGGCCGAAACGCTGCTCAACATCGCGGCCGAGTTCAAAGTGTCGCTGGATTGGCTGCTCGGCCTCAGCCAGGACGAGGGCGTCACCGGTGAAATCCGCGAAAGCCTGGAGATCGAGGAAGCCCCCGACGGTTTCGACCGCACGCTTCTGGCCAGATGGTTCGCCGAGGCCGCAGGCACCAAGATCCGCTATGTGCCGGCCGGCATCCCCGATCTTCTGCGGACGCACGCGCTGGTCGACTATGAGGCAAACATCACCAACAGGAGCAGGCTCGCACAGGCCAGCGAGACCCAATACCGCATCGAATACAACCGGCGCCCAGAGACCGACATGGAAGTCTGCATGCCGCGACACACGCTGGAGATTTTCGCACGCGGCCTCGGCGTCTGGGACCGCTTTCCGGAGGCCGACCGTCGGCAGCAACTCGCCCATATGGCGACGCTGCTTGACGATCTCTATCCGACTTTCCGGCTGTTTCTCTACGACGGCCGCATGCGCTATTCGATCCCGCTCACCATCTTCGGACCTTACCGCGCCGCCATCTATGTCGGCGACATGTACGTCGTGCTGAATGCCACCCAGCCGGTCCAGGCCTTGACCCGGCATTTCGACAATCTGATCCGGGCCGCCGACGTCAACCCGCATGAGGCAGCAAGCTTCGCGCGCAATCTGGCTGGCCTGTCGTTTCCATCAGGTTCCGCATGACAGCGGCACCCGTAACCGCGCCCTTCAACTGCGACTCCGCCGTCGCTATTTCATTGACTGGACATAAAGACTTCTTTATATCCTTATTCGACTTCAGAATGTGAAAGCCAATCCGATGACGACGACCAACCCGATCGACGCGCTGCTGGCGCAAAAAGGCGTGCTTTTGGCCGACGGCGCCACGGGCACCAATTTGTTCGCAATGGGTCTGGAGGCTGGCGAGGCGCCTGAGTTGCTGAACGAGACCGCGCCCGACACCATCACCCGCCTGCACCAGAATTTCGTCGACGCCGGCGCCGACATCATCCTGACCAATTCGTTCGGCGGCACCCGTCACCGGCTGAAGCTGCATCATGCGCAGGACCGCGTGCACGCCCTGAACAAGCGCGCCGCCGAGATCGCCCGCGCGGTCGCCGACAAGGCCGGCCGCAAGGTGATCGTTGCCGGCTCCGTTGGCCCGACTGGTGAGTTGCTGGTGCCGCTTGGCGCCATGACCTATGACGAGGCGGTAGACGCCTTCGCCGAGCAGATCGAAGGCCTCAAGGAGGGCGGCGCCGAGGTCGCCTGGATCGAGACCATGTCGGCGCCCGACGAGATCCGTGCCGCCGCCCAAGCGGCGATCCGCGTCGGCCTGCCCTATACCTATACCGGGTCTTTCGACACAGCCGGCCGCACCATGATGGGCCTGCTGCCGAAGGACATACACGGCGTCGCCGACGGCTTGTCGCAAGCCCCTCTCGGCGTCGGCGCCAATTGCGGCGTCGGCGCTTCCGACATCCTCGCCTCGCTGCTCGACATGACGCAGGCGAAGCCGGAGGCAACCGTGATCGTCAAGGGCAATTGCGGCATTCCCGAATTCCGCGGCACCGAGATCCACTATTCCGGCACGCCCGAACTGATGGCCGACTATGTGCGCCTTGCTGTCGACGGCGGCGCGAAAATCATCGGCGGCTGCTGCGGCACCTCGTTCCAGCACCTGGCCGCCATGCGCAAGGCGCTCGACGCCCACACCAAGGCGGATCGTCCGACCGTCGAGACGATCGTCGAGCGCATCGGTCCGATGCGCAACAAGGTGGCCACGGCGAACACCGCCGAGACCAGTGAGGCCCGACGCGAGCGTCGTCGCAGCCGGGCCTGAAGCCACCGCTTTCTAATTATTCGCTGTTGTCGGCGTAGCTCGACTGCGCCGATTTAAGATCGACGACATTGGCGCCGCGCATCGTCATCAGCGCTCCGGATGAAACCGGATCGGTGATCTGCTCCAGCATAATGCGGAAACGGTCGTTGGTCAGAGCCGACATGGCGGTGTGGCGCGCCTGCGCGACATCGTCGCCGATGCGCCTGGATTCGGCTGATTGGGCGGCCGCCGAAGCGTCCCGTGCCGGCGGTGTCGAGTTGGCGGTAGTCCTGATCTGCAATTCCGGCTCCCTCAGCCCCACACACCTATCCGGCGTAACAAGAGGAAATTGCGATCCGGTACCGGAAATGCCGCGCAATTTAACGATCGCAAATTCCCGCAAAAAACGGGCCGGCAGGGAATGCCCCCTCGCCGGCCTCGCCTCACCCGCCCGTGGCCGGTTTTCCCATCAGAACGACCCCATCTGGAAGAAACCGACCGTCATCAACATCAGCGGTTGCCGCCCAGCGCCGAGGCAAGGCGCACAAGCGAGAGGAACTCGGACCTGTACCCAAACGGGTCGGCTCCCCGGGCGGCTGTGGCGATCTCCAAGATCTTGTCGTAGCCGAACTTCGCCGTTGCATCCTCCTCGCGCAGCTTCTGGCCGAACGCCGCGACGGCGACGGAGAAACGCTGGTCGGCGCCGGCCTGGTCGAAGGATGCCACCTCGTTGGCTGACGTCACCGGCGTGGTGATCAGCTTCGAGACGTCCTCGTTGGGCAGCTTGTAGCGTATCTTGACGAAGGCGTATTCGTCCGCATTGGCGACGCCACCATTGTTCATCGCGGCCTGGCCATAGCGCAGCGGATCGATCCGTTCGCCGCCGCTGCCCTTGGGCGTGATCTCGTAGATTGCGGTGACCGAATGGCCCGAGCCGATCTCGCCGGCATCGACCCGGTCATTGTTGAAATCCTCGCGGTTCAAGGCGCGGGTCTCATAGCCGATCAGCCTATATTCCGAGACCTTGGCGGGATTGAACTCGACCTGGATCTTCACGTCCTTGGCGATGGGGAACAGCGTCGAGGAGGCATCCTCCACCAGCACCTTTTCCGCCTCGGCCAGCGTGTCGATATAGGCGGCGGTGCCATTGCCGTTCTGGGCGATGGTCTGCATCATCTCGTCGTTGAGATTGCCGCGGCCGAAGCCGAACACCGACAAGAAGACGCCGCTCTTGCGCTCTTGTTCGATCAGGCGCTTGAGATCGTCGTCGTCGCTCTGGCCGACATTGAAGTCGCCGTCGGTGGCGAGCATCACGCGGTTGACCCCGTCCTTGATGAAGGACTGCTCGGCCAACTTGTAGGCCTCCTTGATGCCGGCCTCGCCGGCCGTCGAGCCACCCGGCTGCAAATTGTCGATGGCGTTGAGGATCTTGTCCTTCTCGGCAACCTTTGTCGGCATCAGCACCGTGCCGGCATCGCCGGCATAGGTGACGATCGAGATGGTGTCGTCGGCCTTCAGCTTGCTGACCAGCAGCCGGAATGCCGCCTTGAGCAGCGGCAATTTATCCGGTTCGTCCATCGAGCCCGAGACGTCGATCAGGAACACCAGATTGGCCTTGGGCTGCTCGGCCGGCTTGACGTCGAAACCCTTGATGGCGACATGCATCAGCTTGCTGTGCGCGTTCCACGGCGTCGGCATGACGCTGACGGTCGAATTGAACGGCGTCGACGCCGCATCCGGCCCCTTCCAGTCATAGGGGAAGTAGTTGATCATCTCCTCGACCCGCACCGTGTCGGCCTGCGGCAGGAAGCCCTCCTTCAGCGAACGGCGCACGAAGGAATAGGAGGCGGTGTCGACGTCGATCGAAAAGGTCGAGACCGGGTCCTCGAGTGCCGAATGTACCGGATTGGTCTTAAAATCCTGGACGCGATCGCGGTTTTCCTCCTGTGGTGCGATCTGGTCCGCCGGCGCCATGGCGGGCTGCTGCGGTGCTATCATTTTGGACATGCGTGCGGCTCGCGACGTGCTGGGCGCGGCAGTGCTATCCAGGGCGAACTCGCCCGTTGGCGCAGGTGGCGCAGGTTCCGCCGGCGCAACCTGTTCCTGCGCATTCTGCGGCGCCAGGCCTCCAGCAACGGCCGATTCGGATTTGCTCGGCGCCGCCAAGGCCTCCGTTTCGTCGCGGCTTTCCGCGTCGGTCTTCTTGTCTTTCTCAGGCGCGCTCGTTGCGAGCGGTTTGTCGATCGCCTGATCGCCCGTGGCCTGTTTAGCCAGCGGCTTCACCGTGGCGGGCTTGTCGGCCAGCGTCTCGGTGATCTTTTCGCCGCCGCCGAAAGTGGACGGCTGTTCCCTCAGCATATGGAAAGTGGCGTATCCGGCAATCGGCAGGGCGACGAGCCCGGCAATAGCCGGCGTGGCAATGAGTTTCTTTTGCATGATTTCGCTCCAGAGCTTTCGTGCTCGCTCTGTGAGACGAAGACCGCCGACCGATCCTTGGCTGACAGCGGAAATATTTTCCTCATCATAGGCGCGCATGGCGGCCTCGAAGGCGCGCGCCTTCGCGCTCTCGCCGGGAGCCGGGATCACTATGTCGCGCAGCCTCTTGAGTTCGTTCTCGTCGACCATGGTCACACTTCCCCGGCTGAACGCATGAGCGTCTTCAGCCGTTTCTTCGCTTCATGGATGTGCCAGGAAGCAGTCGTCTCCGAGATCGCCATCGCCTCGGCGGCGGCCGCGTGGCTCAAGCCCTCGCCATAGACCAGCAGCACGGCGTCGCGCTGCTTGTCCGGCAGTCGCCGCACCGCGGCCCACAGCGCCTCGGCAAGATCCTCGTTCTCGGCCGGAGCCTCGCCCGAAATCAGCGCATGAACGCCATAGGCTTCGGTCTTGACCGTCTCGCGGGCGCTCTTGCGCATCATGTCGCGCGCGGCGTTCAGCGTCATGGCGTAGAGCCAGGTGGTGAAGGCGCTGCCGCCGCGATAGCCGCGGATCGCCTTGCCGAGCCGGACGCAGACTTCCTGGGCGATGTCTTCGGCATCCGCCTTCCGGCCGCACCAGCGATAGGCGGCGCGATAGACGAAGTCATAGTGCCTTTCGAGCAAGGTGCCGAAAGCCCCCCTGTCCCCGCCCTTCGCCCGCCCGATCAGTTCGGCGTCGGAGGCTTCGCTCTCATCCAGCATCATCGCCATCATTTGCCTGTTGGACGAAGGCTAATGGCCAATCCTTGGGGTGAGGGAAAGATTTTTTTACTGGTACCTCTTCCTTCTCCCCGTTCTACGGGGAAGGTGCCCGAAGGGCGGATGAGGGGCGCCGCCGACCTCTCGAAGATTGGCTTTACCCGAGCGTCTCGGAAAACAGGGTGATCAACCGGTTCCAATGCCGCTCGGCGCCATCTTCGTTGTAGACGCTGTGGTCCGGCACGCACCAGCCATGCGCCATGCCGACATAATTCTCCAGCACGTAATCGACTTCCGCCGCCCTGAACGCCTCGGCCAGCCGCGCTGATTGTTCGGGCGGAAAACTCCTGTCGACGCCGGCCATGCCGACATGGACGCGTGCCTTGACCGACCCCGCCTTGCGGTGCGGACTGTCGGCCGCGTCGCTGGCGAGATTGCCGCCGTGGAAACTGGCCGCCGCCCTGATGCGATCCGGATAGGAGGCGGCTGCGTTCAGCGCCCGCGCGCCGCCCATGCAATAGCCGACAACGCCGATCGGCCCGGTGACGCCTTCGGCAGCGAGTGCGTCGAGGAAGGCGCCGCTGTCGGCAATCGTCATCTCCTGCGTCGTGGCGCTGATCAGCGCCATCAGCGGCACCTTGGTTCTCTCCTCGACGAAGGCGGTCTTGGCATCGAAAGGACCGTAGGGCGCGTTGCGATAGAAGAGATCGGGCACCAGCACCGGATAGCCCTCGTCCGCCAGCCGCTCGGCCATGCCGTCGAGCGCGGGGCGCGGGCCGAAGGCATCCATATAGAGGATGACGCCGGCCTTGGCCGGGGAAGCGTTGGCCGGGCGGAACAGCCCCGCCCTCGCCGTGCCGTCCCTGGTCTTGATCTGAAGGTCCTGTTTCGGCATCGCCAGCTCCGTTCGGTTGCTGGGCGATACATATCCGGGCAGGCCGACAGGGCAAGCTGTTGCCTGATTTTGGCAGTCAACATTTCGTGCGGCAGCGCGACGAGCTTACCGGCCCGCGAACGCTGCCATGTGGAAGGCCTGCACCTCTGAGGGGTAGCGATAGGCTGTGCCATAGGGACAGGCGTTGCGGTCAAGGCAGCCGCCGTCACAACAGGGGTCGCCACTCGGCCCGCGCACATGCGCCAGGCAGGCCTGGTAGGCGAAGCCTTGGATGGAATAGGCATCGACCGGACAGGATTTCAGGCACGGTTTGTCGACACAGGTGTCGCAAAGATGGACCGCCTCGCGAGCCTCCGGGAGCGCGATCTCGTCCTCGAACAGCAGCGCGCCGCGATAGGCATGCCAAAGCCCATATCGCGGATGCATGAGGATGCCGAGCGGTGACGGCTTCAGGCCCTCGGCCCGCATCGCCCATCGCTGGAACGGCAGATAGGGCTTGTCGGACGGCGACACGGCGCGTGCGCCGAATTCTTCCGCGACCGCGCCTATGACCTGCCGGGACCAGGTGTCGAGCGGATTGGCGATTGCTCGCGGCTGCTTTTCACGCCAGCGCAGAAAATGCGGCCAGGGTGCTGCCCCCGCCTGTCCCACCAGCAGCGCCGACCTGGTTGGTGCACCGGAGCGGCCACAAGGCGCCGCCTCGCCGTCCCCAAAGGTGAAGCCGCCACGCAGGATGAGGCCGTCGGCGCCAAGCGCGGCCGCAATCTCCTCCATCCTGCCGCGCGAAGGAATCATCCCTTCTTGACCGGATCGGAGAAGGCGCTCCGCCAGACTTCCTTGTGGATGATGTTGGCGACTTTAGCCCCGCCTGACTCGGGCTCCTTTCACGTGAAGGCGTCGGGCATCGACCCCTTCTTCTTGGCGATGAAGTCCTTCAGCGCTTCGTCGATCGCCGGATCGAGATGCGGCGCCTCATAAGATTCCAGCCAGCGGCGGGCGAGTTCGTTGGCGCGCTGCGGCGCGGTCTTCTCGCCTTCGGCCAGCCACTGCTCGTAGGAATTGTTGTCGGCGATGTTGGAGCGATAGAAGGCAGTCTGGAAATTCGCCTGCGTGTGGTCGCAGCCGAGATAGTGGCTGCCCGGCCCGACTTGGCGGATGGCGTCCATCGCCTGGCCGTTTTCCGACAGGTCGACGCCTTCGGAGAATTTTTGCGTCATGCCGAGCTGGTCGATGTCCATCATGAATTTTTCGTAGCAGGACGCCAGCCCGCCCTCGAGCCAGCCGGCCGAATGGAGGACGAAATTGGTGCCGGCCAGAATGGTCGAGTTCAGCGTGTTGGCGCTTTCATAAGCTGCCTGCGCGTCGGGGATTTTCGAGGCGCAGAGCGAACCGCCGGTGCGGAACGGCAGGCCGAGGCGCCGTGCGAGCTGTGCGGCGCCGTAGGATACCAGCGACGGCTCCGGCGTGCCGAAGGTCGGCGCGCCCGACTGCATCGAGATCGACGAGGCGAACGTGCCGAACAGCACCGGCGCGCCCGGCCGGATCAGCTGCGTGAACGAAGCGCCGGCAAGCACCTCGGCAAGCACCTGGGTCAGCGTGCCGGCCACCGTCACCGGGCTCATCGCGCCGGCGAGGATGAACGGCGTGACGATGCAGGCCTGGTTGTGGCGCGCATAGACCTTCAGCGCGCCAAGCATGGTCTCGTCGAACACCATCGGCGAGTTGGCGTTGATCAGGCTGGTCAGGACCGTGTTGTTTTCGACGAAGTCGTCGCCGAACACCAGCTTGGCCATGGCGACCGTGTCCTCAGCACGTTCCGGCGCGGTGACCGAACCCATGAACGGCTTGTCGGAATATTTGATGTGCGCGTAGATCATGTCGAGATGGCGCTTGTTGACCGGTACGTCGACCGGCTCGCACACGGTGCCGCCCGAATGGTGGATCGAAGGCGCCATGTAGGCGAGCTTCACGAAATTCTGGAAATCCTCGATCGTCGCGTAACGGCGGACGCCGTCGAGGTCGCGCACGAAGGGCGGGCCGTAGACCGGGGCGAAGACGGTAGCATTGCCGCCGATCTGCACCGAGCGTTCGGAATTGCGGGCATGCTGGGTGTAGATGGAGGGCGCGGTCTTCAAGAGCGAACGGCAGAGCCCCTTCGGGAAATGCACGCGCTCGCCCTTGACGTCGGCGCCCGCCTCTTTCCACAGCTGCAACGCCTCCGCATCGTCGCGGAAGATGATGCCGATTTCTTCGAGCACCGCGTCGGTGTTCTTCTCGATCAGCGCCAGGCCTTCCTCGTCGAGCACTTCATAGACGTTGATCTTGCGCTTGATGTAGGTGAGCTGGGTGCCGGGACCGCCGCCCGAACGTGCCGCCCGCCTTGCCGCCGCCCCACCGCTGGCGCCGCGTCCACGTCGCGCGTTTGACGCTTCCTGGTCCACTGCCGCGTGTTCGCTCATGATCGTTCTTCCCTGAATTTGGACCGGCTTGAATAGCGCCCGGCCCGGAACCGTTGTGGCCGCCGAACGCGGCTTCCGGCGGATCGTAGCCATGCACCCTATTCGAAACGGCCCGTCCGCGCCAACGCCTGTCGCAAAATCGACAAGAAAACCGATAGATTTTTCAGTCGCTTTCCTTTTGCGGGAAGTCGCAAATCAGCTATGGATACCCGCCCCTTGCGGGTTAGGTATTGGCGCGTTGATTTTAAGCTGCCATGGTCGTTCCCGGCAGCAAGGAGCCTGAGAAACAATGTCCGACGACGAGATTATCCTCTCCGAGCTTTCCGACGACGAGTTGGTGCAGCAGATGCACGACGATCTCTATGACGGTCTGAAGGAAGAGATCGAGGAAGGCACGCGCATCCTGCTCGAGCGCGGCTGGGCACCCTACAAGGTGCTCACGGAAGCGCTGGTCGAAGGCATGCGCATCGTCGGCGAGGATTTTCGCGACGGCATCCTGTTCGTCCCCGAAGTGTTGCTGTCGGCCAATGCGATGAAGGCCGGCATGTTCATCCTGCGCCCGCTGCTCGCCGCCACCGGCGCGCCCAAGCAGGGCAAGATGGTGATCGGCACCGTCAAGGGCGACATCCATGATATCGGCAAGAACCTCGTCGGCATGATGATGGAAGGCGCCGGCTTCGACGTCATCGACCTTGGCATCAACAATGCGGTCGAGAAATATCTCGATGCCATCGAGCAGCACCAGCCGGACATTATCGGCATGTCGGCGCTGCTGACCACGACCATGCCTTACATGAAGGTCGTCATCGACACTATGAAGGAAAAAGGCATCCGCGACGACTACGTCGTCCTGGTCGGCGGCGCGCCGCTGAACGAGGAATTCGGCAAGGCGGTCGGCGCCGACGCCTATTGCCGCGACGCCGCTGTGGCGGTCGAGACCGCCAAGGACTACATGAAGCGTAAACACAATGTGCGCGCTTCCGCCTGATACAAGGCAAGGCGGACGCTCAACAGACGAAGCCGCGCCTTGCAGCGCGGCTTTTTTGTTCCCAGATGTCGGGAGCGGCGGTCAGGGTTTCTTGACGGTATCGTCAACGGCCTTCGCGGTAGACTTGATATCCCTGCCGACGCCGCGGACGGTGTTGGCACAGGCCGAAAGGGCCAGGGCACAAGCCAGGATTGCGATTGGCGCAATGCGTAACAGTTTCATCGACGGTTTATCCCTCTCTCGGTAGATCGCCCCACAGCAACGAAAGCCGGCTCGGCTGGTTTCATGAAGATGCCCAGACCCAAGCAGAATCAAGCGGACAAGCTGCTCATCATCGCCTGCGGGATGATTGCGCGCGAGGTGTTGGCCGTCAAGGAACAGCTCGGGCTCGATCACCTTGAATTGACATGCCTTCCGGCCGAGTTTCATTTCTATCCGGACCGCATCGCGCCGGCGATGGACAAGGCCATCGAAAAGGCCAAGGCGGAAGGCTACAGCAACATCTTCGTCGGTTACGCCGATTGCGGCACCGGCGGCCTGCTCGATCGGGTCTGCGAGAAGCATGGCGTCGAACGCATGGCCGGACCGCATTGCTTCGCCTTCTACCAGGGCATGGATGCCTATGCGAAGGTCGCCGACGACGACATGATGTCCTTCTACATGACCGATTTCCTCTGCCGCCAGTTCGATGCCTTCTTCATGAAGCCGCTCGGCCTCGACAGGCATCCGGAGCTGATCAAGGACTATTTCGGCAATTACGAGAAGCTGATCTACCTGGCCCAGACCGACGATCCGGAGCTCGACAAGGTCGCGGAAAAGGCCGCGAAACTGCTTGGCCTCGTCTATGAGCGGCGCGCGACAGGCTATGGCGATCTGACGGCTGGGCTGGCCAAGGCCGCGGCTGACGTCTGACGTCTGACGCTGGCTGGGCTGCGGCCCTCTTGCGCGGCGATTGGCGATTATCGCCCTTTCCGAAGGCGAAGACAGGACGGATCGCCGCCTTCTACTGGAGAATGGCCTTGATCTGTTCCCAGGCCAATTGCCTTAATTTGGATCGCGGCGTGGTTTCGTTGTTAAGCACGGATGACAGCCTGCCGCGAATGGGTAAATTGCGCGCAACCCATGCAAAGGCGCCGTCCAGTGGTCGGCTGCCGGACACCGACGAGGAATGCCGATGACCCTTCGCCTGATGCTTGCCGTTGCCGGCCTTCTCTGCTGCACCTTGCCCGCGCTTGCTGACGGCGAGGTGCAGAAGCTGATCACCGCCGCCGACAAGGCGCGGCTGGACAAATATGGCGAGACGCGCAAGGCGGCTCTTGCCGAGGCGAAGGCGGGCAATCCTGGCGAGGTCAGGCAGCTCGACGCCTTGCTTGCCAAGCCGCTGGTTGCTTTCTCCGAGAAGGACCTCACCGGCAAATGGCAATGCCGCACCATCAAGGTGGGCGGGCTGAGCCCGCTCGTTATCTATGGCTGGTTCAAATGCCGGGTGACCGACGATGGCTCCGGCTGGCGGCTGGAAAAGCTCACCGGCTCGCAGCGCACCAAGGGCCGCTTCTTCGACGACGGCGAAAAGCGCGCGATCTATCTCGGTTCCGGTTCCGTCAACAACGACCAGGCAAAACCCTATGGCAGCGGCTCTCAAACAGACCAGGTCGGCTACGCCTTCCGCAATAGCGCCGGGGAATGGCGCATCGAGTTCCCCGCTCCCTATTACGAATCGAAGCTCGACATCATGGAGTTCAAGCGCTGAGCGGAGCCTTCCTGACGGCTCCGGCATACCAAGGATTAACCCGCCTCGTCTAAGCTCCGGCCGTGGCAGTTGGTCCCAGGGGTGGCAAGATCAATGGCAATACCGGAAACCGATCCGAGACCGATCGTGGTCGTTACCGGAGGAGGCCAGCACGTATGGGCAATGGTCAACGCCATCGCCGATCGTGTCGGCCCAGTCATCGTGATCCTGGAAGTCCCTGAATCCAAAAAGCGATTGCTGCTTGGCCGTGCCCGGCGCCAGGGCTGGCTGCAGGCCACCGGCCAGCTCGGCACGATGGTGCTGAGCAGGCTGGGCAAGCGGCTCTACGCCAGCCATGCCGCCCGGTTGATTGCGCAGGAGAAGCTCGAGACCGAGCCGCGGCCGGGCCAAGAGATCATCCATGTTGCCTCGGCCAACGGGCCGGAGTGTCTAGCGGCGATCCAGAGAATCCAGCCAGGCATCGTCCTGCTTAACGGCTGCCGACTCCTGTCGAAGGACATGTTGGCCAGGATGCCTTGCCCGGTGCTCAACTATCATGCAGGTATCACGCCGAAATATCGCGGCATGAACGGCGGCTACTGGGCGTTGGCATCGGGCGATTCCGCGAATTTCGGCACCACGGTGCATCTGGTCGATGCCGGCGTGGATACGGGCGGCGTGCTGAAACAGGCCTACGGTCAGCCGAAACCAGGCGACACGATCTCAAGCTATGCGCTGCGCCAAACCGCGTTTTCGCGCGACATCTGCGTCGAGGCGGTCAGCGATGCTCTGGCCGGAAAACTCGTGACGTTCGATCCAGGCCTGCCATCTAAACAGTGGTACCACCCGACGATCTGGTTCTATCTCTGGACGGGGCTCAGAACCGGCATCTGGTAGCGCTGGCGATACTGGCGATCGTATGCTATTGTCATACAAAATATGGAGCCCTATCGATGTCCAGCATGGCGCCTGTCAGCGTTCGCGTCACCTCGGACGAGCGTGACATTCTCGAGGCCGCCGCCAGGCAGGCTCATACAAATCTGAGCGACTTCATTCGGCGCAAGGCTGTTGAGGCGGCCGAGATGGAGGTTTTGGGCGGCCGTGTCGTCGTTATTCCCGCAGTCGATTGGGAACAATTCGAGGCCTGGGCGAAATCGACGCCAACGACCATGCCTGGACTGCAAAGGCTTGCTGCGTCCAGGCCAGTATGGCGGGACTGACGCCACCCCGCCCGCTTGCCGGAGATGACAGCTGGGACGCTTTCGATTGCGGTCGTGAGTCGTTGAACAACTGGCTTCGCCGTCATGCATGGCGCAACCAGCAGGATGGATTGTCGCGGACGAGCCTCATCTGTGATTCCGAAACCGGTGGGATAGCGGCTTACGTTGCGCTGAGCGCTGGCCATATCGAACGCGCATACCTGCCCAAATCGGCACAGCGTAATCGGCCTGATCCCATTCCGGTAATCCTGCTCGGCCAGTTGGCCGTCGATCGCAAATATCAGGGACGCGGCTGCGGGCGCTCCCTTCTCCTGTTTGCGCTCAGGACGGCGGTGCGGTTTTCCAGCAATATCGGCTGCTTCGGCGTTATCACACACCCGCTGGACGAAGGCGTAAGAGACTTCTATCGCGACTTCGCTTTTCAGGATCTTCCATTCGATCCCAAACGGAGCATGATCGTCCGCATTGCCGATCTGAGGCACAATGGCTTCGATGGCAGCATCGATCATTCCTGCTGATTTCTGCCTCAGGCCGACATTGAAGATTGCCTTTCATTTTACGACATCCAAATGCGTCGCTTTTGAATGCGCGCGCGTCGTCCCATAACAAGCGGCCCAATTGCGCATGCGGCAATGCTCGCAGATCGAGGAGTGAGAATTCATGGCCGATCTGATCGTCGTCTACTGGCGCGACATCCCTGCCCAGGTCATCGTCAGGAAAGGCCGCCAGAACGCCAAGCGCGAACTGCCGCTGCGCTTCACCGAGGCGATCGACATGTGCGCCATGCGCACCGGCGCCGGCGGCACCGACGACTATCTGGCCGAATGGCGCAAGGCCGATCCGGTTCCGGTCGGCGACGACCTCGAAGCCGAGGTCGAGAAGGCATTCCAGGACCTCGACGCGAAATATGACCGCGAGCGGCTGGTCGCTCTGGTGAAGGCGGGCGGCAAAGAAAATGTCTGAAACCATTCCCGCCAAGGAGAGCCCGGCGGCCCTCCAGCCGGTCACCCAGGCCACCCTGGTCAAGAAGGCAGCACCGAAATCCGACTACAAGCCGGCCGATGTGTCGCCGCAGCGCCGCGTGCAGCGTTCTTTCGCGGTGAGATTATGGTCGGTCCGGCACTCGCGCCTGCTCGAATGGTTCTATGCCCGCTTCGCCGACACGTTCCTCCTGCTGCATCCCTTGTGGAAAGGCATAGGCTACAGCCGTGTCGAGGCCCCGGTGAAGTTTGTCGAAAAGCGCGTCAAGGGCTTCATGTTCGACTGCCGCATGTGCGGTCAGTGCATCCTGTCCTCGACCGGCATGTCGTGCCCGATGAACTGCCCCAAGCAGCTGCGCAACGGCCCTTGTGGCGGCGTGCGCGCCAACGGCAATTGCGAGGTCGAGCCCGACATGCCTTGCGTCTGGGTCAAGGCCTGGGAAGGGGCGCGCAACATGGAGCACGGTGACAGGATTCTTGCGGTGCAGAAGCCGGTCGACCAGTCGCTGCGCGAAACGTCCGCCTGGCTGCGCGTCACCGCTCAGGCGGCAGCCGCCCGTGAAGCCGCGGCCGATGCGAAGACCGGAGCGGCCGCATGATCGCCCGCCAGCGTGACGAGAACCCGGCCGGCATCCATCTGCCGCTCGACCCCTTGCCCGGCCACACCTCGCGCGGCCGGCTCGAACGCGTCCTGCGACGCGGTGAATTCGCGGTCACCACCGAGCTCAACCCGCCCGACAGCGCCGATCCCGAAGACGTCTACAACAGGGCGAAGATCTTCGACGGCTGGGTCGATGCCATCAACGCCGTCGATGCGTCGGGCGCCAATTGCCATATGTCGTCGGTCGGCATCTGCGCGCTCCTGACCCGCATGGGCTACGCACCGATCATGCAGATCGCCTGCCGGGACAAGAACCGCATTGCCATCCAGGGCGACGTGCTGGGCGGGGCTGCCATGGGCGTCGCCAACATGCTGTGCCTGACAGGCGACGGCGTGCAGGCCGGCGACCAGCCCGGCGCCAAGCCGGTGTTCGACCTCGATTCCATGTCGCTGCTCGAAACCATCCGCATCATGCGCGACAACGGCAAGTTCCTGTCCGGCCGCAAGCTCACCACGCCGCCGCAGTTGTTCCTCGGCGCGGCCGTCAATCCGTTCGCACCACCCTTCGACTTCCGCCCGATCCATCTCGGCAAGAAGATCGCCGCGGGCGCTCAGTTCGTCCAAACGCAGTATTGTTTCGACGTACCGATGTTCAAGGCCTTCATGCAAAAGGCACGCGATCTCGGCCACACGGAGAAAGTGTTCGTCCTGTGCGGTGTCGGACCGCTCGCCTCGGCCAAGACCGCCAAATGGATCCGCTCCAACGTGCCGGGAATACATATTCCCGATACCGTCATCAAGCGGCTGGAAGGCGCCCAGGACCAGAAGAAGGAAGGCAAGCAGCTCTGCATCGACATCATCAACGAGGTGAAGGAAATCCCAGGCGTTTCAGGCGTCCATGTGATGGCCTACCGCCAGGAGGAGTATGTCGCCGAGATCGTCGATGAATCGGGCGTGCTGAAGGGCCGCCAGCCGTGGAAGCGCGAAATCCGCCGCGACGACCAGATGGTCGCCGACCGGCTCGACCATATCCTGCACGACGATGTTACCGAAACCCAGGTGGACATGGTGAAGACCGCGCATTGACTTGCGGGACAGCCACCATTCGCTTGATCGACAAGAGATAACGATATAAAGAACTCTTTATATCACGACGGAGAGATTTCATGACCCGGACCATCGTTGCCTCGGCGACACGAGAAATCATCATCGGCTTCGACCAGCCCTTCTGCGTGATTGGCGAGCGCATCAACCCGACCGGCCGCAAGAAGCTCGCCGCCGAGATGATCGCCGGCAATTTCGAAACCGTCATCAAGGACGCGCTGGAACAGGCCGCTTGCGGCGCCACCATGCTCGACGTCAATGCCGGCGTCACCGCCGTCGACCCCAACGCGACCGAGCCGGCATTGCTGGTACAGACGCTGGAGATCGTCCAGGGCTTGGTCGACCTGCCGCTGTCGATCGACTCCTCGGTCACCGCCGCGATCGAGGCGGCGCTCAAGGTCGCCAAGGGCCGTCCGCTGGTCAACTCCGTCACCGGCGAGGAGGAAAAACTCGAAGCCATCCTGCCGCTGATCAAGAAATACAACGTGCCGGTCGTCGCCATCTCCAATGACGAGACCGGCATTTCGATGGATCCGGATGTGCGCTTCGCCGTCGCCAAGAAGATCGTGCAGCGCTGCGCCGATTTCGGCATTCCGGCGCATGACGTCGTCGTCGACCCGCTGGTCATGCCGATCGGCGCGCTCGGCGACGCCGGCCGCCAGGTGTTCGCCCTGCTGCGGCGTCTGCGCGAGGAACTGAAGGTCAACACCACCTGCGGCCTGTCCAACATCTCCTTCGGCCTGCCGCACCGCCACGGCATCAACGCCGCCTTCATCCCGATGGTGATCGGCGCCGGCATGACATCGGCCATCATGAACCCGGTGCGTCCGCAGGAAATGGAAGCCGTGCGCGGCGCCAACGTTCTGAACGGCACCGACGAGAATTGCACCAACTGGATTCGCACCTATAAGGATTACAGGCCGGCCGAAGGCGGCCAAGCGGTCGCCGCTCCGACGGCGGTCAATGCACCAGGCGAAGGCGGCGGCAATGGCGGTCGCCGTCGTGGCGGTCGTGAAGCCCGCATGGCAAGGGGATAAGCGCGCAATCGTGAATTCGCATACCAACATCACCGATCCGCTCGTGCTGTTCATGCCGTCGGGCAAACGCGGGCGGTTTCCGGTCGGCACGCCGGTGCTCGACGCCGCGCGCCAGCTCGGCGTCTATGTCGAGAGCGTGTGCGGCGGGCGCGCCACTTGCGGGCGCTGCCAGATCGAGGTGCAGGAAGGCAATTTCGCCAAGCACAAGATCGTCTCCTCCAACGACCACATCTCGCCCAAGGGGCCCAAGGAAGAGCGCTATGAGCGCGTGCGCGGCCTGCCGGAACGGCGCCGCCTCTCCTGCTCGGCGCAGATCCTCGGCGACCTTGTCATCGACGTGCCGCAGGACACGGTCATCAACGCACAGACCATCCGCAAGGATGCCGACACCAGGGTGATCGCGCGCGATACGGCAATCCGCATGTGCTATGTCGAAATCGAAGAACCCGACATGCACAATCCTTCAGGCGATCTCGACCGGCTCAAGATCGCGCTGATGAAGGACTGGAACTTCAAGAACCTCGAATTCGATTTCTATTTGCTGCCGCAGGTGCAGGGCATCTTGCGCAAGGGCAACTGGACCGCGACCGCCGCCATCCACAAGGATGCCGACAGCGATATCGCGCGCGTCATCGCTTTGTGGCCCGGCCTCAAGAACGAGGCCTATGGGCTGGCCTGCGATATCGGCTCGACCACCATCGCCATGCATCTGGTGTCGCTGCTGTCGGGCCGCGTCGCCGCTTCGTCAGGCACGTCGAACCCGCAGATCCGCTTCGGCGAGGATCTGATGAGCCGCGTCTCCTATGTGATGATGAACCCGGATGGCCGCGAAGGCATGACGGTCGCGGTGCGCGAGGCGATCTCGGGCCTCGTCGACAAGGTCTGCGCGGAAGGCAGTGTCCAGCGCAACGACATCCTGGATTCCGTCTTCGTCGGCAATCCGATCATGCACCATCTGTTCCTCGGCATCGATCCGACCGAGCTCGGCGGCGCGCCCTTCGCGCTCGCCGTCTCGGGCGCGGTGCGCATCAAGGCCTCGGATATCGGTCTCAAGCTCAACCCGGGCGCACGTCTCTACATGCTGCCCTGCATCGCCGGCCATGTCGGCGCCGACGCCGCGGCGGTGACGCTGTCGGAGGGCCCGCATCGTCAGGACGAGATGATGCTGATCGTCGACGTCGGCACCAACGCCGAGATCGTGCTCGGCAATCGTGCCCGGGTCGTGGCTGCTTCCTCGCCCACCGGTCCGGCCTTCGAAGGCGCCGAAATCTCCGGCGGCCAGCGCGCCGCGCCCGGCGCCATCGAGCGCGTGCGCATCGATCCCGACACGCTCGAGCCGAAATACCGCGTCATCGGCTCTGAACTGTGGTCCGACGAGCCGGGCTTCCTCGACAGCGTGCAGGCGACCGGCGTCACCGGCATTTGCGGCTCCGGCATCATCGAGATCGTCGCGGAGATGTATCTGGCCGGCATCATTTCCGAAGACGGCGTCGTCGACGGATCGCTCAGCATGCGCTCGCCGCGTATCGTCGCCAACGGCCGCACCTTCTCCTACGTGCTGAAGGAAGGCGAGCCGAAAATCACCATCACCCAGACCGACGTGCGCGCCATCCAACTCGCCAAGGCAGCACTTTATGCCGGCACCAAGCTGTTGATGGAAAAGCAGAACACCGAGCATGTCGACCGCATCCACTTCGCCGGCGCCTTCGGCTCCTTCATCGATCCGAAATACGCCATGGTGCTGGGCCTGATCCCCGATTGCGACCTCGACAAGGTCTCGGCCGTCGGCAACGCCGCCGGCGCGGGCGCGCGCATGGCGCTGCTCAATCGCGGCTATCGTCGCGAGATCGAGGAGACGGTGAGCCAGATCGAGAAGATCGAGACCGCACTGGAGCCCAAATTCCAGGAGCACTTCGTCTATGCGATGGCGTTGCCGAACAAGGTCGATCCGTTCCCGAAACTGTCGGCGGCGGTGAAGCTGCCGCCGCGCAAGACGGTGAGCGAAGACGGCATCGCCGGCGACGCCACCCCGCGCCGGCGCTCGCGCGAAGGCCACGCCGCGCGACGTGACCGGGAATAAAATTAGGGCACAATGCAACGCCGAGGCGCCTTGGCCGCTTGTCAGTCGTTTGCCTCATTCGATGGCAAGCGCAAGCTGGGCCGCTGAGCCAGCAACGGCATGCTTTTGACGCGCGACCGGTTGAGAAAGCCCGTCAGCGGCTTTTCAATCGACAGGTAAAGCATCGCGGAAAGCGCGATGCTGATCAAGGCAATCGGCGCCGGCTGCCAATTTGGCGGAACCCCAAGCCGCAGCATGATGCCAGTTACCACGACAACCACCAGCACATGCCACAAGTAGATCGAATACGAGGCACTACCAAAAAATGTAAGCAGGGCCACGGGGTTGAACGGTCTGGCACGCTCGGCAAAAACCGCTCCGGCAACGATCAGGGTCGCCGGAATACCCCAACGCAGAACACGAGGCAGCTCGGGGTCAAGCATCTGGATCGTCATCAACAGGAGAAATCCGCCAACAACCAGCGCCAGCGCCGGCACAAGCCGGAGCCGAATATCCTCCATCCACAGCCGCCCGATAACAATGCCGGCCGCGAACTCGAGCATGAGGGGAGAGGTAAAGCGGTAGCCTTTGAGCAGCAAGTTCGATGCGACCATCACCGTCAGCACGCCGATCAGCGCGGCAAAACGCTGCTTCTCGCCTAAAAAGAGCGCCAAGGCGAAAATGACGTAAAACATCATTTCATAGCACAGCGTCCAGCCCTGGATCACCACGGGATGAAGTACCCCATCCTGCACGATCGGAAGAAACACCAGCGAGCCGAAAAAATTTTCCGGGCTCAGCACATGTCCGTAGAGAAATTGCGGCTTGAGGAAAATTGCCAGCGCGGTCAGCACCGTGACGATCCAATAGAGCGGCACGATGCGAACAATCCGACGCCATATGAAACGCCGTGGATTGGCAGGGCGATCGGCCGTGGTCACCCACATGATGAAACCGCTGATGACAAAAAACAGGTCGACGCCAGCAGCACCGACCGCGAACGGACCGCCGAACTGTTCGTTGATGTGAAAGCAAACTACCGCGGAAGCGGCGAGTCCTCGAAGGTATTGGATACTGTGAATGTCATTCACGCCATACTCCTTACCCGCACCCCCGATGCTGCAATGCACAATAGCAGACATCCGCCATCTGCTGTCAACGGGCAAGCTAGGTAGGATCGCGGCACGCCCTCTTGGACGCGGCCAAGAAGCGATCGCTCGGGGGCGTCAATCGCCCTGCAATTTCATTTGTATGCAAATGTTTCCGGAATGACTGATCCGGAAACCAAATCACCGTTTTCGCGAAATCCGACCGATACATGGCAGGCGCATTTACCCGGCATCGAACGGCGGTCGAAGATAATCCTCGGCCGCCGCCGTTCTTCAAGGGAGATGAAAATGTCGATCTTCGAAAATCTCGGCCGCTACGGTGCGACCATCAGGCAGGCCCGTGCCAGGAACAAGGCCGTCCGCGCCCTGAACAGCCTGCCGGCGCATGTCCAGAAGGACATCGGCTGGCCGGCCTCGCCGCCCAGCGACCCGCAGGCGGCGCTTTCCGCCTTGCTTTTGGGCTTTACGCGCTGATGACCTTTGCCGAAAAGTGCAAACTGCTCGGCACGCGCCGGAGCCCGCGAGGGGCTCCGGCCGTCACCAGCAACCGCCTGCGCGCAGCCCTTCTGCCGCAGCGCTGATCCCTCCCGCGAGAAATGCGGCGCCGATCACAGCGACGTGTGCACACAGCGTAAATCTTGACATCTTCGACCAGGGCACGATCTTCAAATATGAAGGGGACTTCTCTTAGTCGGCTGCCGCCGAAGTTCGTGTATCCGCATGCCAAGTTTGAAAAGCCACGTCGTGTCCTTCGTGCTCAGGCACAGTCGCAAGAAGGCGTTTTCCAGCCCGGAAAACCTGCAGCGCTGGATCGCTGCGGCGCGCCGGACAGAGGACCATCACCCTCCGGTGTCAGTGCAGCAGCGCTTCAACATCGAGACGCGCACCGTCGACGGCTTTCCCGTCTACGAGATCGCCCCCAGGGCCGGCGAGCGCAAGCGGGTTCTCTATCTGCACGGCGGCGCCTATGTCTTTGAAATCACGCCCTATCATTGGCACCTGATCGCCGACATGGCCGACCGGCTGGGCTATGCCTTTACGGTGCCCATCTATCCCATCGCGCCCGAGCATGACTTCCACGCCATGTTCGGCATGGTCGGCGACGTCTATCGCCGGATGCTCGGCGAGACGGAGGCGGAAGACATCATCTTCATGGGCGATTCCGCCGGCGGCAACATGGCCGTGGTGCTCACCATGATGGCTGCCGAAGAAGGCCTGCCCTTGCCGTCGCGCCATGTGCTGATCTCACCCGGGCTCGACGTCTCGCTTGCAAACCCCGAGGTGTTCGAGGCGGAGCGGAACGATCCCTGGCTGGGCATCGCGGGCGGACGGGAGGCTATCCGGCTCTACAGTGCCGGAATAGACCCGACGGACTGGCATATCAGCCCCGTCTATGGCGACCTCTCGGTGCTGCCCAGGACATTGCTCCTGGCGGGCTCTCGCGATCTTCTCACGCCCGACAATCTGATCTTCGCACAAAAAGCACGGGCCGCTGGCGTCGAGGTAGAGCTCGTGCACGAGGAAGGCATGTTCCACGTCTGGCCGCTGATCGACATGCCGGAATCGCGCCGCGCGCGCGAACGGATCGTGGCGTTTCTGACCGAGAACCCCTCGCCCCTTGTTGAAGGCGCCGGCGCAAGCTTCGAAGCGCCGTCCACCGAGGCTTCGGGGCAGAGCCTCCAGTCAGAGCACCCCGGTTGATCAGAACTTGCCGGTTTCCCGGAAGACTTCGAACGTCGCCCGGATGTGGTCGGCCACCGCCTTGACCGGCGCGCTGGCGTCCGGCGCTACCACCATGGCGAGGTTATAGGTGCCGATATCGGGCATGCCGTCCTTGGGGCAGAGCTCGACCATGTCGTTGCCGAGGAAAGACTTCGGCAGCGGCGCCACGGCGAGATCTGACATGATGGCGGCGCGCTGGCCGGCCGTATGCGCGCTCATATACGCGATGCGGTAGTTGCGGCCCTCGCGGCTCAGCGCTTCGAGCGCCCCTGCCCGCCAGGCGCAGCCCTCTTCCCACAGCGACACCGGCAAGGGTTCGCGCAGATGCGCGCAGCCGCCCTTGGCGCCGGCCCAGACGATCGGCTCCGTCAACAGCACCTCGGCGCCGAGCGCGCTGGTCTTGTAGGAATTGGTGAGCAGCGTGATGTCGAGCGCCCGGTCATCCATGCGCCGGCGCAGATTGCTGCTCTGGTCGATGGTGACGTCGACGGCGATCGATGGATGCGACTGCGCAAAACGCTTCAGCACATGCGGCAGCACGCGCTCGCCATAATCGTCCGGCGAACCCAGCCGCACCACGCCGACAATATCGGGAATGATGAACTTGGACACCGCCTCGCGATTGATCGACAGCAGACGACGGGCATAGCCCAGCAGCATTTCCCCGTCGGTGGTCAGCGTCACCGAGCGCGCATCGCGCGCGAACACCGAGCGGCCCAGAATATCTTCCAGCTTCTTGATCTGCATGGAGACCGCCGAGGGCGTACGGAAGACCGCATTGGCCGCGGTGGTGAAGCTGCCGGTTTCGGCGATCGCCACGAAAGTGCGCAGCACGTCGAGGTCCAGCAGCGGCAGCGGATGATTGAGTGGGGCGTTCATGACGATCGACCTTCAATTTTTCTGATGCAAACTATCATTCCATTTCGTTTGATTGAACATCAGTTCGAGCGCATAGTCAACTCCATCGAAGCAGGATGCTGCCAAGGCAGCCGCGAAACGATCACGACACAGACCTGCCTTCGACATGCAATGAAGCTGATACAGACCTGACGTAAGGCATTGCCGGGCACTTCCGCCCCGACATGAGGAGATCGAAATGTCTATCCTGTCATCCATCGGTCGGCTTGCGACCGAATTCAGCGCGGCCCGCGCCCGCTACCAGACCGAACGCGCCATCCGCTCCCTGCCGATCGAGCTGCAGAAGGATATTGGCTGGCCTGAAGCGGCCGACACCAAGGCCGGCATACGCGCCGGCGTCGGATCCTGGGCTGGAGCAAAGTAAACGGTGTGTACCATGCATTGAAGGCCTGCCGCGCAAACCGCCGGGCAGGTCTTCTTGTTTTACCGACCTGTTTTGCCGGTTCATTTGCGTTCACATGAATTTCGGAGCCATGCCGCCGCTGCATGGCGCATATGAACAAGCCGCATAGCGGCTGGGTTTTGAGCTAACTATTTGTAAGTTAACGAAAAATCCGGGAGTGCCCACAAAGCCCTCCGCCTTGCGTGTCGCTTTTCATATCAAGTGCTTCGCTTTTGCGATTTAGTTTTTACTTACACAAGCCTATATCCACGCCAGCAAACGAGCTGCCCCACTCCATCAAGCGAAGGCGACCCGTCTGAGCAACCGATTGGAGATGAACATGAAGCTTTTTGCCCGCCTTTTCCCTCGCCGCGAAATGAACCTGACCACGGCCCTCGAGCGCCAGCGCCTTGCCAACACCATGCCCGGCCAGACCGGCGCCATGGCTGCCGCACGCCTCGGTTTTGTCGCCTGAACCGATCCCGCAGGCAGCGCTCCCTCGCGCTGCCTGAATAGATGACGCCGCCCGGTTCCGCCGAGGCGGCGTTTGTTTGCACACCCCTGACGGCGCTTCCATCATGGACGGCGCCGCGGCTGCGCGGCATCGCAACACGATTGCTCATTTGCGACCCATGTCGCAAATTAAATCTTGCTAAAGCTCCTTAGCCGATTGACAAGGATGGTTTTTCCTGTTGTCGCTATGCTATTCGCGACATTCTGTTCGCGCCATGGCTGCGTGAGGTTCCCGTGAACGCCGTTAAGCATCCGATCAAGCGATCGTTTGTATTTTTTCTCATTCCCGACTTCACCATGATCGCCTTTGCGACGGCGCTCGACCCGCTGCGCTCGGCCAATCGCATGCTCGGCTACGAGGCCTATCGATGGCGCCTCGCCAGCATCGACGGTAAGCCGGTGCGCGCTTCGAACGGTGTCGAATGCGCGGTCAACACCTCGCTGGAGGAGGAGCGCAGGAAGATGGGAGGGCCGGATCGCCCCAACATGGCCATCGTCTGTAGCGGCACCAATGTCGAGCGCTACCAGAACAAGTCCGCCTTTGCCTGGCTGCGCGAGGAATACAATCGCGGCGTCTCCGTCGGCGGCCTGTGCACCGGAGCGCATGTTCTGGCCGCTGCCGGCCTGTTGTCCAACAAGCGCTGCGCCATCCATTGGGAGAACCTGCCCGGCTTCTCCGAGGCATTCCCGAAAGCCAATGTCTTTGCCGACCTGTTCGAGATCGACCAAAACATCTACACTTGCGCCGGCGGCACCGCCGCGCTCGACATGATGCTGAAGCTGATCGGCGACGATTTCGACGAGAATCTCGTCAACCGCGTCTGCGAACAGGTGCTGACCGACCGTGTGCGCAGCCCGACCGACCGCCAGCGCCTGCCGCTGCGTGCCCGGCTCGGCGTACAGAACTCGAAAGTGCTGACCATCATCGAACTGATGGAAGGCAATCTGTCGGAGCCGCTGTCGCTGATCGAGATCGCCGACCATGTCGACCTGTCGCGCCGGCAGATCGAGCGGCTGTTCCGCACCGAGATGGGACGCTCGCCGGCCCGTTACTACCTCGAAATCCGCCTCGACCGTGCAAGGCATCTCTTGATCCAGTCCTCGATGCCGGTGGTCGAGGTGGCGGTCGCCTGCGGCTTCGTCTCGGCCTCGCATTTCTCGAAATGCTACCGCGAGCTCTACGCCCGCTCGCCGCAGCAGGAGCGCGTCGACCGCAAGCAGCTGCTGGCGGCATAGAGGCGCGCCTCAGAGCACCTCTGCCGACCGCATCGCCTCGACGCGGATGTCCTCGGTCAGCCGCGCCTTCAACACGGAGAATTCCGGACTGGTCTTCAGCGTGTAGTGGCGCGGGTGCGGCAGGTCGATGGCGACGTCCGACTTGATCCGGCCGGGCCTGGCCGTCATCACCACCACGCGCGACGCCATGAAGATCGCCTCCTCGATGTCGTGGGTGACGAACAGAACCGTTTTCTTGCGCCGTTCCCAGATGCCGAGCAGCAGTTCCTGCATCAGCCCGCGCGTCTGGTTGTCGAGCGCGCCGAACGGCTCGTCCAGCAAAAGAATCGCGGGGTCGTTGGCCAACGCCCTGGCGATCGCCGTGCGCTGCTGCATGCCGCCGGAAAGTTGCTTCGGCCAGTGGTTCTCGAAGCCCTCCAGCCCGACGAGGTCGATATAGGAGGCGACGATTTCGCCCCTCTCCCGCTCGGCCATGCCGCGTTCGCGCAGGCCGAAGGCGATGTTTTCGGCGACCGTCAGCCATGGGAACAGCGTATAGGACTGGAAGACCATGCCGCGATCCGGCCCCGGCCGGATCACCGCTTTGCCGTCGAGCAGCACGCGCCCTTCGCTCGGCGCCTCCAGCCCGGCGACGATGCGCAAGAGCGTCGACTTCCCGCATCCCGAAGGTCCCAGGATGGTGATGAAATCATTGGCCGCGACCGCCAGGTCGACAGGCATCAGCGCCTGGACCGGTGAGCCGCCGCGCACGCCGGCGAACGTGCGCGAGACGCCCTCGATGAGAAGCTTGCTCATGCCAGGCTCCATGGGAAGAGCCAGCGATTAAGCGCCTTGAAGGCAAGATCGGACAACAGCCCGATCAGCCCGATGACGATGATGCCGAAGATAATCTGGCCGGTTGCCAGTCGCGACTGGCTGTTGATGATCATGTAGCCGATGCCCGACGACGAGCCGATCAGTTCAGCGACGATGACATAGGTCCAAGCCCAGCCGAGCACCAGCCGCAGCGTCTCGGCGATCTCGGGCGCATTGGCGGGCATGATCACACGCTTGACGATGCCGTTGTCCGTGGAGCCGAGCGTGTAGGCCGCCTCGACGAGATCGCGGCGCGTGGAGCCGACCTTTACCGCGATGATCAGGATGATCTGGAACACGGAGCCGACGAAGATGACCAGCAGCTTCTCCAGTTCGCCTATGCCGGCCCAAAGGATGAGCAGCGGAATGAAGGCCGAGGCCGGCAGGTAGCGGGCGAAGGAGACGAACGGCTCCAGGAACGCCTCGACAGGTTTCCACGCGCCCATCGCTATGCCCAGCGGCACGGCGACGGCCGATGCCAGCACAAAGCCGCCGAAGACGCGCCAGATGGTGATCAGTATGTCGAGCCAGAACCGGTCCTCGACCAGCAGCCGCCAGCCATCCCGCAGCATCGACAGCGGATCGGCGAGAAAGATGCGGTTGACGTGGCCGCCAAGCGTGATCCACGCCCAGAAAACGACGAACAGCACGAAGAAGGAAATGCCGAGCACGGTTCGCGTGCCCGGCGAGATCGGATGCAGGGGGCGCGGCATTTACAACGGTCCTTGTGGAAGCGAAACGGCGGCGCGGGGCGCCGCCGCAAGACAGCGGCCGCTCAGTTCGCCACGGCGCTGGTATCGGCCAGCGTGGAGACGTCAGGCGCTTCCTTGATCAGCCCCATCTGCAGCAGAAGCTCGCCGGCGGTCTTGGAGAAATCCTGGAACTCCTTGGTGAAGAACTGCTTGTTCTCCGCCCGGTCGGCCCATTTCAGGTACTTCGCCGAATCCTCGAACTCCTTGGCCGACTGTTTCACGTCCGCGCCCATGATGCCGTAGGATTTCTGCGGGTCCTTCTTGATCAGGTCGAGCGCGTCGAAATAGCTGTCGGCAAGCGCCTTGGCGGCGTCCGGATTGGCTTTGAGGAATTCGGGCGTGCAGCCGACCGTGTCGAGCACCATCGGGTAATCGAGCGTGGTCGCCAATATGTGGCCCTGGTCGGCCTTGTCGCGCACCGCCGAGATGAACGGCTCATAGGTGACGGCCGCGTCGTTCTGGCCGGCAAGGAAGGCCTGCGCCGCCGCGTCCGGCTCGAGATTGACGACCGTGACATCCTTTGTCGACATGCCGTTCTTGTTCAGCACCCAGGCCAGCAGGAAATAGGGCGAGGTGCCCGGCGCCGAGGACGCGACAGTCTTGCCCTTGAGGTCGGCGACGGTCTTGATGTCGTTGCGCACCACGATGCCGTCGGCGCCGTAGGATTTGTCGAGCTGGAAGATCTGCTTGGTGGTCACGCCGCTGGCGTTCCACACCTGCCACGTCTCGACCGTGGTGGCGGCGCATTGCAGGTCGCCGCTGGCGATGGCGAGCGGGCGGCTGGCCTGCGGCACTTTCTTCAAGGTCACGTCGAGGCCGTGCTTCTCGAAGAGTCCCGCCTGTTTGGCGAGCGTTAGCGGCGCGAAGCCGGTCCAGCCGCTGATCCCGATAGTGACCGATGTGGCGGCCGTCGCCGGCGCGGACAAGCCGGCGGCAAGCGCCAGCGTAAGGATAATGGTCCTGTTCATGTCAGTTCCCCTTTGTTTTCTCTGGGGGAATGTTCACGGACGCCGCCCGGCTGTCAATGAACAGGGCCGTGTTTGCCCACATCGTCGGCGACGAAGGTTCGCCTTGCCGCCACAAAACGGCAAGGCCGAGGACCTTGTCGTCAATACTGGTCGCAGTAGCACTCCGCGGACGAGATTCGGTCGTTCCAGTCGCTACCGCCGAAATCGCGGACCCTGCGCCTGATCTCGATCGATCGGCCTCCCCTGCGCGAATCCTCATAGGCAACGAGAGTGCAGCCTCGGCGAACGATCACCGACGACACGCGGTCGTTCCAGAACTCGTGGCCGCGAAAATTGACCGAATCGTCGGCCCCGAGCGCGATCGACCGTCCGCGAAAATTGCCATTTTCGAACATGATGCAGGCGGCCTGATCGTCGTATTGGGCGCTGGCGCCGTCGGCGTAAAGCATGGACGCGACCGCAGTCAGGATAGCTAGACGTCTCATCTGGTGTTTCCTCGGTTTGACCGCGTCACCCCGCCCGCCGGATGGCGCGGCAAGATCAGTTTGCCACTGCTTCTGCCGGACTGGCAAGCCTGGAACAGTTCGGCATTTCACGGAAACGCCGAACCGCTTTAACTATTTTTTTCAATCAATTCCAAAGGGAAAGCGTTACGCGCGTACCGGCAAAGCGCTATGCGCTTTTTCTGGAATTTCTCAGCGGCTATCGAGCATCCAATTGCGGTTGCGCCACATCTTTTCGCCGACCAGGCAATCGCTGGTTTGTTCGGCCTGCGCCAGCACCACCGGCGGACGATTGGCCTGGTCAACCGACCGCGGCGAGGCCGGGCCGGCGAGCTCAAGCACAAGCTTGCGGCGGATAGCTTCGGGAAACTGCGTCCAGTCGTTGACCGGAACCATGAAGGCTCCGGGACCGCCGATGACGCAGTCGCTGTAATAGCGGTCGAGATCGTTGACATCGTAGGCGCTGGTGAAACCGCCGCGGGTCATCAGCGGCAAGCCGTTTATGACGATGCCTTGCTTGACCACCTCGTCGCGGATGATATCGACCGGCGCGCCCTGGTTGTTGGGGCCGTCGCCGGAAATATCGATGACCCGCTTCGTCCCTTGAAAGCCACTTTCGGCGAAAAGGTCCGCGCCGAATTCCAGCGCGCCGGAGATAGACGTGCGCCGCGCGCTGTTGGGAGGCTGGGCGGACAGCCGCGCCACCACCTGCTCGGCGTCGGCGCGAGTGGAGATCACCGTCCACGGCACGATGACGTGCTGCGAGTTGGTGCCAGCCCATTCGACATAAGTAACGGCGATCCTGCCATAAGCGCCGGCGGCGATGGCTTGCAGCACATGATCGTGCGTCAATGCAGCCGCGTAGCCGCGACGCTGGATCTCGAGCTCGTCCGCCGACATGGACAGCGAGACGTCGACCGCCAGCACCAGTTCGACGTCGACGGGTTCGTCCGCGAGCGACACAGGGGCCAGCCACAGCATCAGCGCCAGGGCGGCGGCGCCTGAAAGCAGATGTCTTGCGCGAGCAAAAGCAGACATGCCGCAGGGTAAGCCAGAATCGCCAGCCGAAAAAGAGAAAAGCCCGACCATAGCCGCCGGGCTTATCAAAATTTGCTCACGAGCCCTGCTGGGAGGTTGCCTAGCTTCTCGGCTTCAGATTCTCCGGATCGTAGAGCGGCTTGTAGCCGACCCCGGCGACCTCGACCGGATAGGTCTCGCCGAAATACTCCACCTTCAGCTTGCGGCCCTCTTGGGCATAGGCCCATGGCAGATAGGCGAGCGCGATGTTCTTGCCGATGGTCGGGCCGTAAGCGACCGACGTGGTGAAGGAACGGCGGCCGAGTTCGTCGACCAGCGTCTCGCCGGTCTCGGGGTCCAGCACCGGCATCGTGCCCACCGGATAACGCGCCACACCCTTGGAATCGGTGTTTTCGGTCATCACCAGCGTGCACAGCATCGCCGGCTGGTGCTCGCGGGCGCGGTATTCCAGGTGCTTGGCCTTGCCGCAGAAGTCGTTCTCCTTGACTTTCGGGCGGGCAAGATCGGCCTCGAGCAGGTTGTACTCGGTGAGCAGATCGGCATTCTGCAAACGCAGGCTCTTTTCCATGCGCCGCGTATTGGCATAGGTCTCGACGCCGAACGGCATGACGCCGGTCGAGCGCAGCGCATCCCAGACGGCCAGGCCGTCCTCGTAGCGCATGTGCAGTTCCCATCCCTGTTCGCCGACATAGGAGATGCGGAAGGCGGTGACGTCCTTGCCGGCGATCCGGATCGGCTTGATCGCGGCGAACGGGAAATTCTCCAGCGCAAGGCCCTCGGGATTCTCGACCACCTTTTGCAGGGTTGCTCGCGCGTTCGGGCCCCAGATGCCGATGGTGACGTATTTTTCCGTCACATCGGTGATGGTGACATCGAAACCTTTATCCTGCGCGGTGCGGCGCATGTACTGGAAGTCGCGCGGGCCGGCGTCCGCGCCATCGATCAAACGGCAGCGGTCGGCCATGCGGATGACCGTGAAGTCGGCGCGCACCATGCCTTCCTCGTCGAGGAAGTGGGTGTAGATGCCCTTGCCGATATTGTTGTCGCCGCCGATCTTGGCCGCGCACAGCCACTCCAGCAGCGCGACGTGGTCGGGTCCCTCGATGTCGTACATCGAGAAGTGCGACAGGTTGACGATGCCGCAGTCTTCGCTCATCGCCAGATGCTCGGCATTGGACACGCGCCAGAAATGGCGATTGTCCCATTCGTTCTCGCGCACCGGCACCCGGTTGGCGTATTTCTCCAGAAGGTGCTCGTTGGCGGCATAGCCGTGCGCGCGCTCCCAGCCGCCCAGCTCCATGAAATAGCCGCCGAGTTCCTTCTCGCGCTCCCAGAACGGCGAGCGCCTTATGTTGCGGCCCTTGGAGAAGGGCTCGCGCGGGTGCACGGCGGGATTGTAGACCTTCATCGCCGTCTCGGTGCAGCGATCCCAAATGAACTGCTCCTTGGTCTGGTGCGGATAGAAGCGCGCATAGTCGATGGCGTGATGGTCGATCGAGGTGCGGCCGTCCGTCATCCAGTCGGCGATGAGCTTGCCCATGCCCGGGCCGTCCTTGACCCAGATGGCAACGGCATACCACAGCCCCCTCACCTTCTGGCTCTCGCCCATCGACGGGCCGCCATCCGCCGTCACCTGCAGCAGGCCGTTGAAGGAATGGCTTTCGTTGTAGCCGAGTTCGCCCAGGATCGGCGTCAGTTCCATGGCGCGCTCCAGCGGCGCCAGGATCTGCTCCATGTCGAGATCGCGCTGCGAAGGCGAAAGCCGGGCCTGGTCCTTCTCGAGCAGGTCGCGCGGATGGCAAAGGCGCGGATTGGTCTCTTCGTAATAACCCCATTCGATCTGCCCGCCCTCGGCGGTCTTGGGGTCGCCGGTGTCGCGCATATAGGCCGAATTGCCCTGGTCGCGCAGCAGCGGCCAGCCGATCTCCTTGCCCGTGCCGGCGAACTCGTTGTAGGGCCCGAAGAAGGTGAGCGGATGGTCGATCGGCATGACGGGCAGGTCCTCGCCCACCATCTCGGCGATCAGCCGGCCCCAGATGCCGGCGCAGACGATGACGTAGTCGGCCTCGATGGTGCCGCGGTCGGTCACCACGGCGCTGATGCGGCCGTCCTTGACGACGAGCGACCGGGCCGGCGTGTTGGCGAAGGATTTGAGCTTGCCCGAGGCTTCCGCCTGGTCGACGAGCTTGCCGGCGACCGTCTGCGAGCGCGGGATGACCAGGCCGGCGTCGGGATCCCACAGGCCGCCCTGCACCATTGCCTCTTCGATGAGCGGAAATTTCTCCTTGATCTCGGCGGGTTCGATCAGCCGGGCGCGCGTGCCAAAAGCCTTGGCCGAAGCGATCTTGCGCTTGATTTCGTCCATGCGGCTGTCATCGCCGACGCGCGCGACTTCGAGGCCGCCGATGCGCGCGTAATGGCCCATCTTCTCGTAGAAATCGATGGAGTAGAGCGTCGTCCAGCAGGACAGGAAATCGTGGCTGGTGGTGTAGCAGAAGTCGGAAGCGTGCGCCGTCGAGCCGATGTCGGTCGGGATGCCTGATTTGTCGATACCGACAATGTCGTCCCAGCCGCGTTCGATCAGGTGATGGGCTATCGACGCGCCGACAATGCCACCCAGGCCGATGATGACGACCTTCGCCTTGTTCGGAAACTCTGCCATTGCCCGCGACTCCAAGTGCTGTTGCGGGCGGCGTCGGCGCCCGTCTGATCGGCGCACAATATGCAGACGACGATGAGCGCGCTACCGCCTGTTTGCGACACGCCGCGGATGCGTCGCGACCCGACTTGGATCAGGAAAATCGCTGCCGTCAGGCGAAGGCCCAGATGTCCTCGGCCTGGAAACCGACCTGGTAGCCAGCGGTCTTGAGCTTGACCACGACCTGGCCGATCTCCTGAGCGGGCAGTGCGCCGACCTCGACCTTGATCATGCCCGGACGGTAGCGTTGGAGATCGAGTTGCTCGAAGACCATCCAGTCTGCGCCCTCGCAATCGACGAGGAAGGCGTCGATATGGGTTATGCCGTTGCGGTCGAGCAATGTCTGCAACGTCTCGGATGGCACTTCGATGTCCCTGAGATAGGGCGCGAATTTGTTGAAATTCACGTCATCCTCGCCCCAGGCATTCTTGCCCGACATCAGGTTGGTGTCGGTAACCGAGGAGCAGCCGATGAACTCGATCGGCAGCGTGCCGGCCTCAAGCGCGGCGGCATCGAAGGTGTGGACGGTGATCGTCCCCCTTATTTTCGTGACGGCAACCGGCTCGATGATGAAGCGGCTGGTATCAGGATAATTGGCGCGCAGGCGCTTCTGGTTATAGGGGATCGGCTCGACCAGCAGGGCACGGGCGCCCGGTATGCGATGCAGCCACGGCGTGACGTCGTCGAACAGGGCGCCGTCGCAGGCACCGACATTGACCATCTGGAAAGGCCGCCTTGTCCCGCCGAAGCGCGCTTTCAGTGCCGCCCCGGCCAGGAATTTCGTGCCGCGCAGCGACGGACCGCGGTCGAGCAAACCAGCCGGAAGGCCAAGCGACAGCGCGATGCGCGTCAGGCTGGATAGCGAACTCATGGCGTGTCTCCGGGAATGGCATGCAAGGCGGCGCGGTGCTGGCCGCGGGCGATCGTCGCCCACAGCGCCATGAAAGGGGCGGCCAGCAACAGGAATGGCGGAACCAGATGCGGGAAATAGATGCGCGTGTCGTGGATCGGGAAGACGGTGAATTTAGCCAGCGCGCCGAGCACGAGCGCCGCGAACAGAATGCCGGCGCGTCGGTCGAGCCGGAAGCCGGCACGGCCGACCGCGTACCAGCCGGCCAGCGCCAGCACCGAGACGCCGACCCAGCTGTTCAGGTTGACGGCGCGCAGCAGCGATGCGGCAAATGCCTTGAGATAGGCAACGACGGAGAACGGCGGCTCGAACCCGTCCATATTGTAGTGCTGCTCGACGCTGGAGAACCACAGATGCGGCCACCAGCCAGGATGATGCGCCCAGTGCGAGATAGCGAAATAGGCGACGAAAGACGCCGCAAAACCGGCCAGCGCACCCCATGCCTGCTGCCGGAAGGCGATGAGCAGAACGGCGAAAACGGCAAGAAAGACAATATTGTCCGGCCGCACCATGAAGGCGAGGAAGAGCAGGATCGCCGTCGCCGCCTCGCGGCCCCTGACATAGGCGTAAAGCCCGCCGAGCAGCAGTGCCGAAGTCAGCAGATCCGGCGTCGAGGCGCGCGCCGCATCGCCGAAATCGGCCATGATCAACACCGCGCCGATCACCGGCGCCAGCGCCAAGGCCTTTTCCGAGCGCAGCCAGAGCAGCGTGATCGCGCCGAACAGCAGCACCGAGGCCACCTGCACCAGCCGCATCGCTTCGACCGGGGACATCGCCGCGCTCAGCGTCGACAGGATCTCGGCGTAGAGGAACTTGATCCGGTACATGCCGAGCAGCGAATGGAAGTCGGCGGCATTCTCCGCCATGTGGCTGCGGAAGCCGCCGCCATCATCGGTCAGCGTCTTGTAGTCACCTGCCGAGACCCCGGCCTTGACGGTGTTGTAGGCATAGTCATGCAGCGCCTGCGCATCGGGGTATGTGCCTTCCTCTGATATGGCGAGATAGGGAAGCATGTCCCAATTGGCATCGGGCATCACCCAGGCCGTCAGCGCCGTCAAAAGGATGTAGAGCGCGAAAGCCGCCGCGCCGATGGGTGCCGCCAGCCGCGCATAGGTCCCCTCGCCCCACGCCAGGCCGGCCGCTGTGAGCCGGTCGAGCGGGTTTTGCGGAGTGGGCGACTTGGTCAGCATCGTCGTGGGGCTCAACGAACCTGGCTTTTGACGAAATCCTTCACGATTCCCACAATGCCGCGCGACAAAAGGCTGTCGAAGGCGTCGACGAAACGGTCGACATGCTCGCGCTGGCAGATCAGCGGCGGCTCGAGTCGGATGACGTTGCGGTTGTACTCGGTGAAGGCGACGAGCACATCGTAGTCACGCAGCAGCAGCGCGCCGACGAAACCCGACAGCGAGCCCTTCAGCTTGTCGTCAAGCACGCTGACCACCGGCCGCAACACCGTGGGCAAGGTCTGCGAGAAATCATGGAACTCGAGCCCGATCATGAGCCCCTTACCGCGGATGTCCTTGATGATCTTGGGGTATTTGTCCTTCAGTGCCTGGAGGCGCTGCAAAAGGTACTCGCCTGTAGCGGCGGCATTGTCGATCAGGCCCTCGTCATAGAGAACGTTGAGCGCTTCGATCGAGGTGACGCAGGCCTCGCCCATGCCGCCGAAAGTCGCCATGGCATGGATCATCGCCGTCTTCGGCGTGCCGTAGGCCTTCATATAGATCTCGCGCCTGGCGACCATCGCGCCGACCGCCGCCTTGCCGCCGCCGAGCGACTTGGCGAGCGCCGTCACGTCGGGAACGACGCCATAATGTTCGAAAGCATAGAAGCGGCCAGAGCGGCCATAGCCGCACTGCACTTCGTCGGCCACCCACAGCACACCGTATTGATCGCACAATGCGCGCAGCTTCCGCCAATATTCCGCGGGCGCCTGGATGATGCCGCCGCCACCCTGGATGGTTTCCAGCACGATGACGCCGATCTCGGGATCGGCGCGGAATGCGCGCTCGACCGCTTCGATGTCGGCGAACGGAATCCGGACCGCATTGTCCGCCACCTTGAAATCGGCGCGGTAGAGCTGGCCGTCGGTGATCGCCAGCACACCCTTGGTCTTGCCGTGGAAGGAATTCTCGGCATAGACGATTTTCGGCCGCTTCGGGCCGGCGGCACGCTCGGCGAGTTTTACCGCCGCTTCCATGGCTTCCGAGCCGGACGAGCCCAGAAACACCATGTCGAGATCGCCGGGCGAACATTTGGCGATGTTGTGCGCCAACGCGGCCGCATATTGCGACATGAAGGCGATGGCGATCTCCTGGCGCTTCTCTTCCTGGAATTTTTTCCGCGCTTCGAGGATGCGCGGATGGTTGTGGCCGAAGGCCAGCGAACCGAAGCCGCCGAAGAAATCCAGGATCTTGCGGCCGTTCTGGTCGATGTAGAACATGCCCTCGGCGCGCTCGATCTTGACCTTGTGGAAGCCGAGCAGCTTCATGAAATGCAGCTGGCCCGGGTTGAGATGCGCCTTGAACAGGTCGGTCATCGCAGCGACGTCCATCGCCTTGGCCTGCTCGACGCTGATCAGGTCAGGCTTGGCGATGGTGGCTGGCGACAGCGCCGGCGCGCTGACCATGGTGCGCGCGCTCGCCTGATCGGGCTTGGCCATGACGGTCATTTCAATCTCCTGTCCGCGCGCAGGATCGGGGATCGTGCGCAGATGAAACTGTTGGTGGACTGCTATTCGGCGGGCACATGTTTGGTGGCGACGGCGTGGCCGGCCTTCCTGGCGCGGTATTCACTGTAGGCGGCGATCAGCATGTCCTCGTCGCGATGTTGCGGCACCCAGCCAAGCTGGCGTCCCGCTTTGGAAACGTCGAGCACGCACTCCTCGTCGGCGATCAGATATTGCTCCGGATCCATGATCGGCAGGTTCATCAGGTCGAGCAGGTCCAGCGTGCGCTTCACCGCCCAGCCCGGTGTCGGGATCAGGATCGATTTCGAACCGGCATGCCTGATCAGGTCGCCGAGCAATTTCCTGACCGGCGGCGGGTTGAGCGAACCCAGATTATAGGCCTCGTTTGGTACGCCGGCTTTCCAGGCCGCGCGGGCAGCTTCCGCACAATCGAAAACAGAAATGAACTGGTATGGATTCCGGCCCGAGCCGATCATCGGCACTGGAAGGTTCCAGTCGATCAGCTTGAACAGTTTTTCAAGGATGCCGAGGCGGCCGGGACCGATGATCAGGCGCGGACGAAACAGCGAGATCGACATGCCGCGCTTGCGCCATTCGGCGGCCAGTTCCTCGGTCTTCTGCTTCGACCAGCCATATTCGCCGAGCGGCGCGACCGGATGTTCCTCGGTCATCGGGAAGGTGACTGTATGGCCGTAGATCATGTCGGTCGTGTAATGCACGAGCCGGGGCGCGCCGGCCTTGTCCATCGCCTGCATGATGTGCTCGGTGCCATGGAAATTGACCGGAAAGAAGAAATCGTGCCGCTTGGCGCGCACCTGGATCGGCGACAGCATCTTTGCCGACAGATTGTAGATCATGTCGTCGGCCTTTAGCCCAACCGCCGCCACCGATGCTGGATCGGTCACGTTGCAATGGATGAAGCCGGCGTTGCGATAATGCGCCAGGTCGCTCTTGACGATGTCGGCGACGACAACCTCCTCGCCATCCGCCACGAGCTTCGGGGCAAGGTGGCGACCGACAAAGCCGTCGCCGCCGAAAATCACATGTCTCATCGAACGATCTCGCTGGTGCCGATCTTGTCGGAGGTGATGGAAACGGTCTGCTCGTCATGCCCGTGGTCACCCAGGTCTCGGCCGCTTTGGGCGATTAGCACCGTGCCCACGCAGATGCAGCCGATACCTGCGATGCGCCAGCCATTGAGGTCCTCGCGAAAGACGAAATAGGCGAAGACCGCGACGGCGACATAGGCGAGGCTAAGGAACGGATAGGCAAAGGAAAGCTCGACCTTGGACAGCACGTAGAGATGCGAGGCCATGGAAATGACGAAGGTGCACAGGCCGAGGAACACCCAGGGGCTGAAGACGATCTGCAACAGCCTGATAAGCGGGTTGGCGCCTTCGAACGAGATCGGCCCAAGCGACATCATGCCTTGCTTCAGCATCAGCTGCGCGGCTGCATTCGTCATGACCGTAAAGAGAATGAAGACGATATATTTCATGTCAGCTCACCCACCCGTGACGCCTTCTATTACAAACCCGAAAAGATTTCGTGAACTCACAAGGACGTTTTGAGTAAATCTTCTCGTTAACCGATCGCTAACCACGATCCATTTCAATTTTATCTATTCGGCGGCCTCGGCGCCCCGTCTTCGCAGGTCGATGTTTTTGGCTGTGCGCGCCCAGAAGCCGGACATGAAGGCCGGGTCGCGCTGCGCCTCCAGCCGTGACCACTCCGGAAAGGACGCGGCGAAGGTCGCGGCGCTCATACGCGCATCCTTGTAGGGGTTGACTGCCCCGCCGGCTCCGATGGCGATGCGGTCGAGTTCGTCCAGCAACGCCAGGGTCGCGGCTCCCCTGTTGGGGAAATCCAGCGTCAGCGTGTAGCCAGGTCGCGGGAAGGAGAGCAGCGCCGGGGATCGGACGCCGCCGAAGCGTTTCAGAACAGTGAGGAACGAGCTCTGCCCGGCCCGCCTGGCAGCCGCGAGCAGCATCGGCACCGCTTCACGCGCGGCTTCTTCCGGCACAACGCTCTGGTGCTGGAACAGCCCGTTCGGACCGTAAAGCCGGTTCCAATCGCGCACGCCGTCCAGCGGGAAGAAGAAGCCCTGGTAACCGACCTGGCGCGGCGCGGCAGAGCGGCCCTTCCTCCATCGGTAGGCCGCATTGAAGGCGCTCAGGAACGGTCGGCTGAGCACATTGAACGGCGGCTGGAACGGCACCGCGAAATTGCCGCCGGCGCGCGCGGCGGTATGCGAGCCATGCTCGGCGTGATTGCCCGTGAACAGCAGGCCGCGCCCGCTGCGCCTGCCGCCGGCGAGCTGATCGATCCAGGCGACCGCATATTCATTGGCCTGGTCCGCCGCCTCGGCCAGCTCGAAAAATTCGCCCAGGTCGCGAAACGGCGTCACCTTCTCGATGATGTCGAGGGAATGCACCCGCATCAACCGGATCGAGGCCGACAGGATCAGGCCTGTCAGCCCCATGCCGCCGATCGTCGCCCGGAACAACCGCGGATTATCTGTCGCGGAGCAGCGGTAGGTCCTTCCATTGGACCGCAGCAGCGTGAAACTTTCGACATGGCAGCCGAACGTGCCGCGCCGGTGATGGTTCTTGCCGTGGACGTCGTTGGCGATGGCGCCGCCGAGCGTGACGAACTGCGTGCCCGGAACGACTGCCGGGAAGAAGCCGTAGGGCGCGGCGTGGGCAATGATGTCGGACAGAAGCACGCCCGTATCCGCTTCGAGAAGGCCGGCCTCGGCATTGAAGGCGCGGATGCGGTTCAGCGGTCGCATGTCGACGACCGCGCCGGCATCGTTCTGGCAGGAATCCCCATAGGATCTGCCATTGCCATAGGCAAGCAAAGAGGCTTGCCTGGCCTGGCCGCCCTTTAGCAGCACGATAGCCTCATCGATGCCGATGGCGCGGGGCGCGGGCGGCGTCGCGCGCCCGAAGCTGTTGAAGCGCTCGCCGGCCATGTCTACCAGCCCCCGATCACCAGCAGCACGGCGCCGATCAGCACCACGATCTGGCTGCGCCAGTCGCGGATGATGAACACGACCGGATCGTCATGCATCTCATCGCGACGCGCCAGGATCCAGACCCGCATGGTGAGATAAAGCACGATCGGCGGCAGCGGCCAGATCAGCCAGGGATGCGGGTAGAGCTCACGCACCGCGACACTGTCCATGTAGAGCGCCAGCACCAGTGCCGAGGAGAAGGCCGAAGCCATGCCAGCCTGGGCGACGATCTCCTGGTCCTCGGTGCGATATCCGCGCCCGGCAATGCGCTCGCCGGGTAGAATGGCCGTGGTGCGCAATTCGACGAAGCGCTTCACCAGCGCCAGCGACAGGAAGAAGAAGATCGAGAAGGCGAGCAGCCAGAACGAAACCTCGACGCCGGTCGCGGCCGCGCCCGCCAGAACGCGGATCGTGTAGAGGCCGGCCAGCGTCAGCACATCGACCAGCAGCATGCGCTTGAATGACAGCGAGTAAGCCGTGGTGACAGCCATGTAGCCGCCGAGCACGGCGAGGAATTCGGGCGCCAGAAACAGCCCTGTGCCGATGCCGATCGCCAGCAGCACCGCGATCGCGCCGATCCCGAACGGGATGGAGAGCGCGCCGCTGGCGAATGGCCTGTGACGCTTGGTGGCATGCTTGCGATCGAGCGCCAGGTCGAAGAAATCGTTGAGGATATAGATGGCCGACGCCACCGCGCTGAACGAGATGAACGCCAGCACGCACTCCCAGATCATGCCGGCGTTGAAATATTCGTGCGACAGCACCATCGGCACCGCGATCAGCGAATTCTTCAGCCACTGATGCACGCGCAGCATTTTGACGATGGTCCGCAATGTCGGTTTCGGCGCCGACATGGTTTCGGCGCCATGCGCCGCCTGCCAGCGCGCGGCGTGGCGGTCCGGCGCCACCACGATCGCGCTGCGTGCCGCATCGAAAACCTTGAGATCATGGCGGCTGTTGCCGGCATAGTCGAAGCCGCCATCGCCATAGGCCGCGACAAGCGAGGCACGCTTCTTGCCGGAAGTCAGATTGTCGACCCCGTCCGACGCCAGCACCCTGTCGAAGACACCGAGATGGCGAGCGATGGCGTCGGCGAATTTGCGCGGCGTGCCTGTCGCCAGCACGATCTTGCGGCCTTCGGCATGCTCGGCCCGGATGCGGTCGAGCAATGGCGCGCGGTAAGGCAGCGACGCGGGATCGATATCGACGCGCTGGGCGATGGCCTGCTTCAGCCGGGCCGGCCCGGCCGCAGCCCAGAAAGGCACGAGGAAAATATAGAGCGGGTTCTTCTTGATAAGGATGAACAGTCCTTCCCATAGCAGGTCGGTCGCGATCAGCGTGCCGTCGAGATCGACCGCAAGCGGTATTGCGTTTCCGTCGGACCGCGCGTCCATGTCGTCCTGCCCTGCCTCGAACCCGCCGCGCCGTTTGTCGGCGTCTTCGCAAGACGTATAGCGGGGAGACGGCGTAACGAACGTTAAAACGCCGGGTTGTGGGCGGCTGTCACGGCGGTATTTCCCGTGTCATTGTTAAACAACCGCTACCGGAAACAATAAAAGGCCGGGCAAATGTCCGGCCTCTCGAGAGATGTGGGCAAAAATTACTTGATGCGGGCGATGCCGCCCGAGATCTCGACCGTTTCCGAGCCGGTCAGGGCTTCGAGGTCGCCATTGGGCAAGGTGACGAAGCAGCCATTCGGGCAGAATTCCACGGTTTCGCCGGCGGCCAACGCCAGGTCGGTCTTGCTGCCGCCTTCCGTCACGATCAGCGTGCGGGTCTCGGCGTCCTTGTTGACCGCGCTGGCGGAATGGGCCGAGCCGCTCACGGCGAGCAAGGCGACGGCAGCGACGAGAGACTTCCACATGTGCAATATCGGTGTTCCCACCGCCTCTGTTGCATTTCGCAAGGCATCCTCGCCTTTGCATGGGAGCTTATATGAGATGGAAGCTGAACCGCAACTGAATGCCGCATTCATGCCGCAATTGGTTTCGACGGCCTGAAACCTTCCGATCGCCGATCTAATCCGGATCAGGTTTCTTCGCCTTGCGTCCCGATCTGGCTAGACGTTTGGCCTCGGCCGCGGCTTCCGCCTTTGCTCGTTCCTGCTCGGCGAAATCGGCCTCGATCTTGTCGTCGTCGGTCGGCCAGGCCTTCGCATGCTTGGGCTCGACGACCGCGCGTGGCGTCGAGGGTATCTCAATATGCTGGTCGCTGAACGTCTCCAGCACGGTGAAGCGGATATCGTTCTGCACGATGTTGCCGTTCATCACATCCGCCAGGAACAGGCGGATCTCGAATTCCAGCGCGGCAGGCCCGAAATTGGAAAACAGCACGAAGGGTTCGGGGTTCTTCAGCACCAGCGGATGACCGCGGGCGATCTCGAGCAGGACGGCGTGCACCTGCTTGACGTCGCTGCCATAGGCGACGCCGACCTTGATGTCGATGCGGCCGAGCTTGTTGCGGTGCGTCCAGTTGCCGACGGCGTTGTTGATCAGGTTCGAATTGGGCAGGATCACCGACTGCCGCTGGAAGGTCTCGATCTCGGTGGCGCGCACGCTGATCTTCTTGACGGTGCCGCTGATGTCGCCGGCGACGATCCAGTCGCCGACCTTGAACGGCCGCTCGGCCAGCAGGATCAGGCCCGAGACGAAGTTCGACACCACGTTCTGAAGGCCAAAGCCGATGCCGAGGGAAAGCGCGCCGGCGACCAGCGCCAGGCTGGACAGGTCGATGCCCGCCGCCGAGATGCCGATCAGTGCCGCAAGTGCCACGCCGGCATAGCCGACGGCCAGCCGGATCGAGTTGCGCACCCCCGTGTCGACCTTGCCGCGCGCCATCACCGAACCGTCGAGCCAGCCCTGGAACCAGCGCGTCAGGAAATAGCCGATGATGAAGACGACGATGCCCGAAAGGATGCCGGTGACCGAAATCGTCACCGAACCGATATTAATCCCAGTCGCCAGTTTGTAAGCCCAGGCCTGGATGTCGCCCGGTTGGAAGCCCCACATCAACAGGATCAGCGGCAGGAAGACCAGCACGATCATCACGTTGATGGCGACGCTGACGACAAGGCCGAACTGGTCGAGCGCGGTGTCCTCGTAGCTGGAATTGGCCGACAGCCAGCGCCCGACCGACGTATTGGCGAAGGCGCCCTCGTCGCCGATCGCCTGTGCCGACAGGAAGCCGATATAAGCGGTGACGAGCGCCGTGCCGGTGACCACCACCTGCAGCGACACGAACAGCGCAAGGCCGATATAGCCAAGCAAGGCGGCTATGATGGTGAAGAGCCCCAGAGCCAGCGCCAGGTAGCGCAGCCATGCCGGCCAAGGCCGCCAGCTGCCGTCACGGGCCTTGAACGGCCGCAGCATCGCCATCAGGATCAGGATGATGCCGACGACGATGGTGGCCACGAAACTGCGCGCGATCGTCAGCGACAGCGGCGATCCCATCTTGTCGTTGATGACGGACAGGAAGGTGTTGACGCTGATGACCACGGCCATGGCGGTGGTCAGGCGCACCAGCCAACGCGCCGGGCCGGATTCGACCGGGATCAGGCGCCAGTTCGGCAGCCGTGGCTCGAGCGCCGCATTGGCCAGCCGATTGACGCAGAACACCACCCCGATGACCGTCGCCAGCGCGTTGAGGAAAAGGCCAATGTCGCCGCGCAAAACGTTGTAATAGTTGAAAAAGAAAATCGTCGACCCAAGAAAGGCGCCGACCGCCAGCGTCGGCAGCAATGTCGACCAGAAGGCCACCGACAGGCGGCTGAGATAGGACGGGTCCTCATTGGACGGATCGGCTTCGAACACCCGTCCAAACAACCGCCTGCCGCCGACCAGAAGCACCAAGGCCAGCCCGAGCGCCACGAAGGTTGCCGCCAGAATGGCCTGGAACTTGAACCTGAAGGCGAAGCTCAGCCAGGACGAGACCGCCTTGTAGAAATTGCCGAACTCGTCGCGGGCGTCGGAAAAGACCTGTGGGCTCAGCGCATCCGACAGCACATAGCGCTTGGTCAGGAGATTGCGGAAAAGCGCGCTGCGCATGTTGCCGATCTTGTCGATCATCCCGCTGATGCGGATCGACAGCGTCTGCGCCTGCGCGATGACCGCGTTGATCTCGGCCTTTTCGGAGACCAGCGCCTGGCGCTCGGTGCTGACGATGTCGGGTTCCGGCGGCTGGCCTGCGGCGGGTGCCGGGCCAAGCTGCTCGAGCCGGCTGTTGATCTCGCTAAGGCGGGTGCGGAAGGCCAGCGCGCTGTTCAGCGATTGCCGCGACAGTTCCTCGAGTTGCAGGCGGATATCGACGAGAGTGGCGTCGTCGTCGCCGTCCTGCTGGATCTTCTTGTCGAAATTATCGGTCTTGGTCGTCAGGTCCTGAAGGATTTTCTGCTGGTCGGCGACCAGTCCGGCAGGCGCCTGGCCAAGCCCTTGCGCCGACGCATCGAACGAAAGCGGCGCCGAAACGACAAGCGCGAACATCAAGACGAGACGAAGCAATTTGAAAAACATGATTTGTTGGCGACTCAAGGCGGCAATGGCAATTGAATTTGCCTGTCCTTGATAAAGACGGCCATATCATGGGGCAAGCCGTCGCATCCGACCGCCAGGGCTCCGAACTCGGGGCAACAAAGACCTGACGACCGCCAGTCCCGTTGTGCCGGCAGCTTTATGATAGGAATTTTTTCTTGACTGGGTGAAGGCAGCTATGGTAGATATTCAGCCATGGTGCTGAGTTGCGCCAACGACCCGCCGCACAGGCGGGTTTTTTCGTTCAATGCTCCATCAACAGCGCGCCGGCGAAGGACCCCGTCACCCGGACTCGTCGCCTGATCCGACCGCACCTGCGCTGATCTGACGGTGGCCGGAGCGTCGGCCAGTCGAAAGGCGATGGCGCAATATTGGCTTTGCGCGTGCGGCCTGCTCTATAGTCTGCCGCATCGCCCGAAACGGACATCATATCCATGGCAGAGTACTCGGCCCTTTCGCTGCTCGCGAACGCGCTCAAGGGAAACAAGGACTGGAAGCCGGCCTGGCGCAAGCCGGACCCGAAGGCATCCTACGACGTCATCATCATCGGTGGCGGCGGGCACGGGTTGTCGACCGCCTATTATCTCGCCAAGGAACACGGCATCACCAATGTCGCGGTGCTGGAAAAAGGCTGGCTCGGCTCCGGCAATGTCGGCCGCAACACCACCGCCGTGCGCTCCAACTATCTGCTGCCCGCCAACACCCGCTTCTACGAGCATTCGATGAAGCTGTGGGAGAACCTGTCGCACGATCTCAACTACAACGTCATGTTCTCGCAGCGCGGCTGCCTGAACCTGGCGCACACGCCGGCCCAGTTCGACGACTATGCACGGCGCGGCAACGCCATGCGCCATCTCGGTGTCGACGCCGAACTGATGACGCCGGCGCAAATCAAGCGCCTGATCCCCGCGCTCGATATTTCCAGTGATGCACGCTTCCCCGTGGTCGGCGGCCTGATGCAGCGGCGCGCCGGCACCGCCCGCCACGACGCCGTGGCCTGGGGCTATGCGCGCGGCGCCGACCGGCGCGGCGTCGACATCATCGAGAATTGCGAGGTCACCGGCTTCCTGCGCGACGGCGACCGCATCACCGGCGTCACCACATCACGCGGCGACATCCGCGCCAAGAAGGTGGCGGTCGCGGTGGCCGGCAGCACCGGCCGGGTGATGCAGCTTGCCGGCATCGAGACGATGCCGATCGAGAGCCATGTGCTGCAGGCCTTCGTCACCGAATCGCTGAAGCCCTTCATCGATACGGTCGTCACGTTCGGCATGGGCCATTTCTACATGTCGCAATCGGACAAGGGCGGCCTCGTCTACGGCGGCGACATCGACGGCTACAACAGCTACGCCCAGCGCGGCAACCTGCCCATCGTCGACGAGGTGATGAGCGAGATGCTGGCGCTGTTCCCGGGGCTTGCCCGCGTGCGCATGCTGCGCTCCTGGGGCGGCGTCTGCGACATGTCGATGGACGGCTCGCCCATCATCACCACCGGGCCCCTGCCCGGCATGTATCTCAACTGCGGCTGGTGCTATGGCGGCTTCAAGGCGACGCCCGCCTCCGGCTGGTGCTTTGCCTGGACCATCGCCAAGGACGAGCCGCATGACCTCAACGCCCCCTTCACGCTCGACCGCTTCCATCGCGGCCTGGTGATCGACGACAAAGGCCAGGGCGCCAATCCCAGACTGCACTGAACAATATCTCTCCAAGCAAGGCTTCACCGAGCAAGGCTGCACCAGGAATATCCGATGTTGATCACTTGTCCCTATTGCGGCCCGCGCGACGTCATCGAGTTCACCTACCAGGGTGACGGCAACCGCGAGCGTCCCGACCCCGCCTCGCAGAACTTCGAAGCCTGGAACGCCTATGTCTATGACCGGCTGAACCCGGCCGGAGACCACAACGAGATCTGGCAGCATTCCGGCGGCTGCCGCGCGCATCTCAGGGTCGTGCGCAACACGCTGACGCATGAGATTTCCAGCGTCGCCTTCGCACGCGGTGACCACGGCTCGGTCGCGCGGCGCAAGGCGGAGGGCAGATCGTGAGCCCGCGCCGCACCGAAACCGGGGGCCACATCGACCGGCTGAAGACCATCCGCTTCACCTTTGATGGCGCGTCCTACACCGGCCATGCCGGCGATACGCTGGCTTCGGCACTGCTGGCCAACGGCGTCACGCTTTACGGGCGCTCGTTCAAATACCACCGCCCGCGCGGCCTCCTGACAGCAGGCGTGGAAGAGCCGAACGCGCTGGTGACGGTGCTGAAGGGCGAGGTCCGCGAGCCCAACGTCGCGGCGACCATGGTCGAGCTTCATGACGGGCTGGTCGCCGTCAGCCAGAACCGTTTTCCGTCGCTGGCCTGGGACGTCAGCGCCGTCAACCAGCTCGGCGGCAAGCTCCTGTCGGCCGGCTTCTACTACAAGACCTTCATGGGTCCGGTGATCGGTCCGCTGAAGGGCACGCGCTTCTGGATGTTCTGCGAGCATTTCATCCGCCGCGCCGCCGGCCTCGGCCGGGCCGGTTCCGCGGCCGACCCGGCGCGCTATGAGCGCATGAACGCCTTTTGCGACGTGCTGGTGGTCGGCTCCGGCCCTGCCGGGCTGACGGCCGCCAAGGCCGCTGCTGACCAGGGCGCGCGCGTCATTCTTGCCGAACTCGATCCGCGTTTCGGCGGCTCGGCCAACTGGTCGAACGAGACGATCGATGACCTGCCGGCGGCCGACTGGGCCAGGCGAACCGTGGCCCAGCTCGAGGGTTACGACAACGTCCGGCTTCTGCCGCGCACCACGGTCTGGGGCTACTACGACAGCAATACGCTTGCCGCCCTTGAGCGCGTCACCGATCACAAGGAGACACCCGGCAAGGGCGAACCGCGCCATCGCTATTGGGCGATCCGCGCCCGATCGGTGGTCTTGGCCACCGGCGCTTTCGAACGGCCGCTCGTATTTCCGGGCAATGACCGCCCGGGCGTGATGCTGGCGCATGCCGCGGAGCGCTACGCCAACGAATTCGGCGTGCTGGCGGGGCAGACGGTCGCGCTGTTCACCAACAATGACAGCGCCTATCGCTGCGCCCTGGCGCTGAAGAAGGCCGGCGCAAGGATTGCCGCGATTATCGACGTCCGCCCCGAGCTTTCGGGAGAAATGCGCAAACTGGCCGAGGAAACCGGAGCCGAGATCTTTCCCGGCCATGCCGTGATCGCCACTGAGGGCGGCAAGGCGCTCTCCGGCGTCAAGCTGCAGCGCTTCGACATGGCCAACGGCACGCTCACCGGCGACGCCCGCAGCATCCATGCCGACTGCCTCTTGATGTCGGGGGGCTGGTCGCCAACCATCCATCTGGCCAGCCAGGCCGGCGCCAAGGCGGAGTGGAATGCCGCCCGACAAGCCTTCCTGCCGCCGAAGCCGACGCAGAACTGGATTGGTGCCGGCGCCTTCACCGGCAGCTTTTCCACCGCCGAAGCGGTAACCGAGGGCCGCGCCGCAGGCCTTGCCGCGGCAGGCGCGCAAACCACGTCGGCCGCACTGCCCTCGGTCGAAGCCGTAGCTTGCGATCCCGATCCGGCGCCGGTGTTCGAGATCAGAGCCAGCGGCAAGAGCTTCGTCGACTTCCAGCACGACGTGACGTCTGAGGACGTGCGGCTGGCGCACCGCGAAGGCTTCGTGTCGGTCGAGCATCTGAAACGCTACACCACGCTCGGCATGGCGACCGACCAGGGCAAGAATTCCAACGTCCCCGGCCTGGCCATCATGGCCGAGGCGCTGGGCAAGCCGATCCCGGAAGTCGGCACGACACGCTTCCGGGCGCCTTTTGCACCGGTTTCGATCGGATCACTGGCGGCGGAGCGCTTCGGCGACCTCAAGCCCGAACGGCTGACGCCGATGCATGACTGGCATGTCGCCAATGGCGCAACCATGTATTCCGCCGGCCTGTGGTACCGGCCGATGATCTACGGCCTTGCCGGCGAAACGGTCGAGCAGGCCTATGTGCGCGAGGCCAGGGCAACGCGCGAAAGCGCCGGCATCGTCGATGTCTCGACGCTCGGCAAGATCGCGGTGCAAGGTCCGGACGCGGCCGAATTCCTCGACCGTATCTACACCAACATGTTTTCCACGCTGGCCGTCGGCAAGGCGCGCTACGGGCTGATGCTGCGCGAGGACGGGCTGGCCTTCGACGACGGCACCACATGGCGGCTCGGCGAACAGGATTTCCTGATGACCACCACCACGGCCAATGCCGGCAAGGTGATGCAGCATCTGGAATATTTCCTCGATGTGGTCTGGCCGGAGCTCAAGGTTCATGTCACCTCCGTGACCGACCAGTGGGCGGGTGCCGCGATCGGCGGGCCAAAAGCCAGGCAGATCCTGGCCGGCTGCATCGCCGGCACCGCTGTCGACAATGCGGCGCTGCCGTTCATGGGCATCGTGCATGGCCAGATCGCTGGTGTGCCGGTGATGATCTGCCGGCTGTCCTTTTCCGGCGAAATGGCGTTCGAGGTCTATTGCGGCGCCGACCATGCCACGCATGTCTGGGAAGCGCTTATCGAGGCCGGCAAGCCGTTCGGACTGGTAACCTACGGACTGGAAGCACTGGGCACCATGCGCATCGAGAAAGGCCATGTGACGGGCGCCGAGATCGACGGCCGCACCACGGCGCGCGACCTGCATCTCGACTGGATGCTGTCGAAGAAGAAGCCGTTTATCGGCTCGGCGATGATGGACCGCGAGGGCCTCATCTCGCCCGACCGGCTGGAACTTGTCGGCCTGGTCTCGCTCGACAACAGGCCGCTCAACGGCGGCGCGCATCTCGTCGAGGAGCTTGACGAGTCCAACCCGCACGGCTCCATCGGCCACATCACGGCCTGCTGCTATTCGCCGGCGCTCGGCAAGCACATCGCGCTGGCGCTGATCAAAGGCGGCAAGGCCAGGCACGGCTCGCGCGCCCATGTCTCCGATCCGCTGCGCAACCGGTTCGGACCGGTCGAGATCGTTTCCAACCACTTCTACGATCCGGACGGGAGCCGCATGCATGGTTGAGCGCCTTTCACCGCTGGAACCGGAATTCCATGTCGGCTCGCACGGCAATTTCGAACATGGTGTCGAGGTCATCCTGACCGAGACGAGACCGGGCTCGATCGTGCAGCTCGCCGCCTGGCCGGGCGAAGAGAAGAAACTGCTATCAGGCATCCGCGCCGTCACCGGGCTTACGTTGCCCGACGGTGCCGGCGGTGGCGCCACCAATGGCGCCAAATCGGCATTCGGTTTCGCACCGGGAAAGTTCACCGTAGCCGACGAAGCCGAGGGGCTGGCCGCGGCTTTCGCGGGCGTGGTGACCCCCGCCATCGGCACGGTGACCGATCTTTCGCATGGCCGCACCGCGATCCGCATCGCCGGTCCGAAGGCCGAATGGGTGCTGGCGAAGTTCTTCGCCATCGATTTCACGCTGCCGGCCTTCCCACTCGACGCCGGCCGGTCGACCACCCATCACGACATCTTCGCCCAGGTCCAGCGCACCGGCGGCGACCAGTTCGACATCTACGTCTTCCGTTCTTTCGCGCGCTCCTTCTGGAAGGCGCTGTGTCACGCCAGCGAGGAAGTCGGCTACGAGGTACAGTAGGCTCGGGGTCGACGAATTCTGGCATCAAGGCCGGCCGGCTCTGACGCTACAGCAATGCGCCGGCGGCCGCCATAATGGCGTGACATGGCCGTCAAGCCGGTCCGAAGGGTAACAAAACCCGTCTCCAGAATCCGCGCATCCGTTTGGTTCGAATATCTCCATGACCGCAGAAATATCCGCCGGCGCCACCGATCGCGCCGATGTGCCAGCCAGAGCCCTGCTCCTGCTGCCGCTGACGGTCGCCTGCGGCGTGTTCATGACCAGTCTCGACCAGAATGTCGTGGTGACGGCGCTGCCCGGCATCAGCGAAAGCCTTGGCCGTCCACCGAGCCAGCTTGGCCTGCTGATCACGGTCTACGTCGCCAGCCTGATCATCTCGATGCCGCTCGGCGGTTGGGCTGCCGACCGCTTCGGCCTGCGCAACGTCTACTGCTTTGCGCTGCTGGTATTCGCCGCCTCGTCGGCGCTGTGCGGCCTGTCCGACAACATCTGGACGCTGGTCGGCGCCCGCGCGCTGCAGGGCTTCGGCGGCGCGCTGATGGGCACGCTCGGTCAGGTCGTCATCCTGTCGACCTTCCCTAGAAGCCGGACGCTGAAGATCAACATGTATATCTCGCTGGCCGGCCAGTCCGGCCCGCTCGTCGGTCCGCTCGTCGGCGGCGCGCTGACCACTTACATTTCCTGGCGCTGGATCTTCTTCATCAACGTGCCCTTCGCGCTGGCCGCGGCTGTCCTTGCCGCCTCGCTGTTTCCGACGGTGACCAAACCCGTGCGCGCACCGTTCGATTTCCCGGGCTTCCTGCTGGTCGGCAGCGGCATGGTCCTGCTTGTCTTCGGCATGGATTCGCTGGCGGCGAAAGATGCGGCCGCCGGCGTGATCGCGGCCGAGCTTGCCCTGGCGCTGGTCATCCTGACGGTCGCCTCGTTCTATTGCCTGCGCGTGCGCAATCCCCTGCTCGACCTCAAGCTCCTGCGCATCCGCACCTTCCGCATCTCCTTCCTCACCGGCGGCGGTCTGGACACGATCGGCCTCAGCTCCGTCGTCTTCCTGCTGCCGCTGATGTTCCAGCTCGGCTTCGGCATGAGCGCCGTGCAGGCGGGATCGCTGACCTTCGTCGCCGCGGTCGGGTCGGTGGTCATGCGTGTCTTCATGCCTCGCCTGCTCAACCGCTTCGGTTTCCGCCGCGTGCTGGTTTTCAACACGCCCGTCGTCGCGGCCATGGTTGCGGGCTTTGCCCTGATGCAGGCGACGACACCGGTGTGGATCGTGCTTGCCTACATCTTCATCTTCGGCGTCTTCCGTTCCGCGCAATGGGCGTCCACCGGCAACCTTGCCTATTCCGATATCGCGCCCGAGCAGCTCGCCCGCTTCAGCGCGCTCTACTACATATTGTGGCAGCTGGCGGTGGCAATCAGCGTCGGCCTCGCCGCCGCGGCACTATCGTTTCTGGCCGGCGGCGGTCCAGCCGTCGCCAATGACTTCCGGATACTGTTCGTGATCGAGGGTGTCATCACGCTGTGCGCGCTATCAGCCTATCTCAAGCTGACGCCGCAGGATGGCGCCCATGTCAGCGGCCATGGCGCCCAGATGAACACGGAATAGCGGATGTCGCAGCGCAGCAGCGGCCTACTCGCTGAACGTCACCCATTCCTCCAGCGGCACGCGGTCGGTTCGGAAGGCGTTTTCGGGCTTCGACGTATCTTCATAACCGAGCGCCATGCCGCAGACGACGATCTCCTCGTCGGGAATGCCGAGCACCGGCCTGATCTGCCGGTGATAGGGCGCGAACGCCGCCTGCGGACAGGTGTGCAAGCCCCTGCCCCGCGCGGCAACCATGATGTTCTGCAGGAACATGCCGTAGTCGATCCAGGAACCCTGGTTAAGCCGGCGGTCGATGGTGAAGATCATGCCGACCGGCGCGTCGAAGAAGACGAAGTTGCGGTCGTGCTGGGCACGCATCTTGTCGACCTCGCGGCGACCGATGCCGAGCGCGCCGTAGAGCCCGAAACCGTTGGCGCGGCGGCGGGTCAGGTAGGGTTCGAAGAACTGCGTGGGATAATAGCGATATTCGTCCCAATCGGCCTTTTCAGCACGGATGCCGGAATTCAGGATGGCATCCGATATCCGCTGCTTGGTGTCACCCTTGGTGACATAGACCCGCCATGGCTGCATATTGGTGCCGGAAGGGGCGCGTGCCGCGACCGCCAGTATGTCGCGGATCGTGTTGTCGTCGACCATGTCGGGCAGAAAAGCGCGCACCGACCGGCGCGATACGATCGCGTCGTCGACGATCTCGGCATCAACCGTGATTCGAGCCTTCTTTCCAAGCATGGGCCGTCCTTACCCTGTGTCCCGATCGGACGTCCCCACTCGCCGCTCGCGGCCGAGCCTTTGCATGAACCGCCAAAATCGCGCAAGCAAATCTTGTGCACCCGTGAAAATCCGCTTGATTTTTTCACCGCTCCGGCATCTCATGAAATTTGATGGGATTTTTTCACGAGAGCGCGATTTGCCTCCAACTACAGCGAAAGCATTGCAGGGAAATTACGAGCGATTGCTGGCCAGCGACATCAGGGCGCTGCGCAAGGCGCGAGGGTTGACGCTCGCCGAGATCGCCCTGAAACTCGGCCGGTCGGTCGGCTGGGTCAGCCAGGTCGAACGCGGCCTGTCGACACCGTCGCTCAGTGATCTCCGGGCTTTCGGCGAACTGTTCGGCGTGCCGGTCAGCCTGTTCTTCGGCCACGACGTGCCTGTCGAAAGCGAGCGCGGCGCGGTCGTGCGGGCCGGCAGCCGCCGCACCCTTGGCACAAGCGAATCCGGCCTCATGGAGGAGCTTCTGTCGCCCGATCTCGGCGGTAGCTTCGAGATGCTGCGTTCCGTCTTCGCGCCGGGCGCTGAGCTCAAGAGCGAGGCGCGCCGGCCAACCGAAGAGGCTGGATATGTCGTGTCGGGGACGTTCGACATCGAAATATCGGGGACATGGCACCGGCTCGGCGAAGGCGATTCCTTTCGCTTCGAGGGCAAGCCTTTCCGCTGGCGCAATCCGGGATTGGAGCCGGCGGTCGTCATCTGGGTGGTTTCGCCGCCAGTTTATTGAATGAAATTGGACCAAGGGTTGGAGAAGAACATGGCCGGTTTGCCGAGCACGGCACGCGTGGTGATCATCGGAGGCGGTGTCGTCGGCGCCTCCTCTCTGTACCATCTCGCCAAGGCGGGCTGGACCGACTGCGTTCTCCTGGAAAAGAATGAACTCACCTCCGGCTCGACCTGGCATGCCGCCGGTAACGTGCCGACCTTCTCCTCGTCCTGGTCGCTGATGAACATGCAGCGCTATTCGACCGAGCTCTATCGCGGGCTGGCCGAGGCCGTCGACTATCCCATGAACTACCATGTCACCGGCTCCCTGCGGCTTGCCCACACGCAAGAGCGCATGCAGGAGTTCCAGCGCGCCAAGGGCATGGGCCGCTACCAGGGCATGGACATCGATATCGTCGGCACGGACGAGATCAAGCGCCGCTATCCCTTCATCGAGACGCATGAGCTGGAAGGCGCCCTCTACGACCCGAGCGACGGCGACATAGACCCGGCGCAGCTGACCCAGGCGCTGGCCAAGGGCGCGCGCGACATGGGTGCCCGGATCATACGCTTCTGCCCGGTGACAGGCGTGCGCCGCGAAAGGGACGAATGGGTGGTCGTGACGCCGCAAGGCGAGATCCGCTGCGAGATCGTCGTCAACGCCGCCGGCTACCGTGCCGCCGAAGTCGGAAAAATGTTCGGCCGCGAGGTGCCGATGATGGTGATGAGCCATCAGTACATATTGTTCGAGGAGATCCCCGAACTCGCCGCATGGTCGAAGGAACAGGGCAGGAAGCTGCCGCTGCTGCGCGACGTCGACACTTCCTACTATCTGCGCCAGGAAAAGAACGGCATGAATCTCGGCCCCTATGAGCGCAATTGCCGCGCGCATTGGGCGGGTCACAACGATCCGATGCCGGAGGATTTTTCCTTCCAGCTTTTCCCCGACGATCTCGACCGGCTGGAACATTATCTGGCCGACGCCGTCGCCCGCGTGCCGATCCTGGGCACCGCCGGCCTGTCCAAGGTCATCAACGGCCCGATCCCCTATGCGCCGGACGGCAATCCGCTGATCGGGCCGATGCCGGGCGTCCCCAATGCGTTCGAGGCCTGCGTCTTCACCTTCGGCATCGCGCAAGGCGGCGGTGCAGGCAAGGTGTTGGCCGAATGGGTCACGCAAGGCCAGACCGAATGGGACATGTGGTCTTGCGACCCGCGCCGCTTCACGTCCTTCGCTTCGGCTCCGGATTACTGCGTTGCCAAAGGCATGGAGATCTACGGCAACGAATACGCCATCCAGTTTCCGCGCCATGCCTGGCCGGCGGGACGCGACAGGAAATTGTCGCCGATCCATGATCGCATGAAGGCGTTCGGCGCGCGCTTCGACGCCTATAATGGCTGGGAGCGCGCCACCTGGTATGCGCAGGATGGCGACGACGTCTCGGAGGAAGCAACGCTCACCTTCCGTCGCGACGGGCCGTGGCAGCACCGCGTGCGCGAGGAATGCCTGGCCGTCCGCGACGCCGCCGGCATCCTCGACCTGCCGGGTTTTTCGCGCTTCAACCTCGAAGGTCCGGGCGCCGCCGAATGGCTTAGCCGGCAAGTGACCGGCCTCGTGCCGAAGCCCGGCCGCATCGGTCTCGTCTATTTCTCCGACGACAAGGGCCGCATCGTCACCGAAATGTCGGTGGTGCGCCACGGCGAGGAATCCATGACGCTGATCACCGCGGCGGTGGCGCAATGGCATGATTTCGAATGGCTGAAATCGCACATGCCCGTGGATGCGACTTTCAAGCTGATCGACCGGACCGAGGAATTCTCCACCCAAATCCTGGCCGGACCCAAGTCGCGGGAAATCCTCGCCGCCGTCTGTGAGGCCGACCTGACCTTGCCGTGGCTCACGCATCAGGAAACCAAGATCGCCGGGCGCTGGGCGAAGCTGGTCCGCGTCTCCTTCGCCGGCGAACTCGGCTGGGAAATCCACACCAGGGTCGACGACACCGCCGCCGTTTTCGACACCATCTGCGCGGCGGGGCAGCCGCACGGCCTGAAACCATTCGGCATGTATGCGCTGGATTCGCTGCGGCTCGAGAAGGGCTACCGCACCTGGAAGGGCGACCTTTCGACCGACTATTCGATCCTGCAAGGCGGGCTCGAGCGGTTCGTCAAATGGGACAAGCCCGAGTTCCGCGGCAAGGCAGCGCTGCAGAACGAGAAACAGCAGGGCGTCAGGAAGCGCTTCGTCACGCTGGTGGTGGAAAACCCCGGCGATTGCGACGCGCCCTACATGTCGACGCTGTGGCATGAAGGCCAGATCGTCGGCGAGACGACGTCGGGCGGCTGGGGTCATCGCGTCGGCAAGTCGATCGCGCTCGGCATGCTGCGTGCCGATCTGGCGGAGCCCGGCACCGCCGTGGAGATCGAGATCTTCGGCGACCGTTTCAAGGCGGTCGTGCAGAACGATGAGCCCTTGTGGGATCCGAAGAACGAAAGGTTGAGAGCCTGATGCCAAAACCATCATCGCGCATTTCAGGCATCGTGCCGTCGGGCAAGGATGGCTGGGAAGTCCACTTCGCCGCATGGGCCCGTAAGGAGGCCGGCGAGGACATCATCATGCTGTCGGTCGGCGATCACGATTTCGATACCCCTTCCGAAACAATCGAGGCTTGCGTGACCGCGGTTCGCGGCAGCAATCACCACTATACCCCGTTGCCCGGCCTGCCGCGCCTGCGCAAGGCGATGGCGGCGGCTTCGGTCGCCTGCACGGGCGTCGGGACGACGCCGGACCAGGTCATCGCCACGCCGGGCGGCCAGGCGGCGCTCTACGCCGCGGTTCAGGCCGTGCTCGATCCGGGCGAACACGCCATCGTGGTCGCGCCGTACTACGCGACCTACCCCAACACCTTCAGCGCCGCGGGCGCGACCTTCACGGTTGTCGAGACGCCGGCCGAGGACGGTTTCCAGCCCCGCGCCGACATGATCCGCGCGGCACTTCGGCCGAATACGCGCGCCATCCTGATCAACACGCCGAACAACCCGACCGGAGCCGTCTATTCGCGCGAACGGCTGGAACAGCTGGCCGAGGTCTGCCGCGAGCACGATTTGTGGCTGCTGTCAGACGAAGTCTATTGGACGCTCGGCGGTGGCGAGCACATCTCGCCGCGTTCCCTGCCCGGCATGGCTGAGCGCACGCTGGTCATCAATTCCATGTCCAAGAGCCATGGCATGACCGGTTGGCGCATGGGCTGGCTGACCGGCCCGAGCGAGATGATCTCGCTGCTGACCAACCTCAATCTGGTGACGACCTACGGCCTGCCGGCCTTCATCTCGATCGCCTGCACCGAGGCGCTGGAGAAGGGTTATGGCGTGAAGGAAATCGCCGAACGCTATGCGGCGCGACGCGCCGTCCTGCTCGACGCCGTGCGCGGCATGAACAATGTCGGCGTGCGCGGCTCCGAAGGCGGCATGTATGTCATGCTCGACATATCGGCCGTCGAATCCGAGGACGAGAAATTCGCCTTCGCCTTCCTCGACAAGGAGAAGGTCGGCGTCATGCCCGGCTCCAGTTTCGGCGAGGCCGCGGCCGGCCATATCCGCGTCAGCCTGTGCCAGCCGGAACCCGTCTTGCGGGAAGCAGCGCTCCGGCTGCGCCGCTTTGTCTCCAGCTACCGCCGCGAGGCCGCATGAATATCCCTTCCCCCAGAACCATTCCCGCCAAGGCAAGAGCCGTCATCATCGGCGGCGGCGTTTCCGGCTGCTCGGTCGCCTATCACCTGGCCAAGCTCGGCTGGACCGACATCGTCCTTCTGGAGCGCAAGCAGCTGACCTCGGGCACGACATGGCATGCCGCCGGCCTGATCGGCCAGTTGCGCGGCTCGCAGAACATGACGCGGCTGGCGAAATATTCGGCCGACCTCTACGTCAAGCTGGAAGCCGAGACCGAGGTCGGCACCGGCATGCGCCAAGTCGGCTCGATCACCGTCGCGCTGACCGAGGAGCGCAAGCACGAGATCTACCGTCAGGCGTCACTCGCCCGCGCCTTCGATGTCGACGTGCGCGAGATTTCGCCCAGGGAAGTCAAGGAGATGTACCCGCATCTCAACGTGTCCGACGTCGTCGGCGCCGTGCATCTGCCGCTTGATGGCCAGTGCGACCCCGCCAACATCGCCATGGCGCTGGCGAAGGGCGCGCGCCAACGCGGCGCCACCATCGTTGAAAATGTGAAGGTCACCAAGGTCCACACCAAGGCAGGCCGCGTCACCGGCGTGTCCTGGGCGCAGGGTGAAGAGCAAGGCACGATCGAGACCGACATCGTCGTCAACTGCGCCGGCATGTGGGCGCGCGAACTGGGCGCCCAGAACGGCGTCACCATCCCGCTGCACGCCTGCGAGCATTTTTACCTCGTTACCGAGCCGATCCCAGGGCTGAGCCGCCTGCCGGTGCTGCGCGTGCCCGACGAGTGCGCCTATTACAAGGAAGATGCCGGCAAGATGATGCTCGGCGCCTTCGAGCCAGTGGCCAAGCCGTGGGGCATGGATGGCATCCGTGAGGATTTCTGCTTCGACCAGTTGCCCGAGGACATGGACCATTTCGAGCCCATCCTCGAAATGGGCGTCAACCGCATGCCGATGCTGGCCACCGCCGGCATCCATACTTTCTTCAACGGCCCCGAAAGTTTTACGCCCGACGACCGATACTATCTCGGCGAGGCGCCGGAACTGCGTGGCTACTGGATGGCGACCGGCTACAATTCGATCGGCATCGTCTCGTCAGGCGGCGCCGGCATGGCGCTGGCACAGTGGATCAACGACGGCGAGGCACCGTTCGACCTGTGGGAAGTCGACATCCGCCGCGCCCAGCCTTTCCAGAAGAACCGCCGTTACCTCAAGGAGCGCGTCTCCGAAACGCTCGGCCTGCTCTATGCCGACCATTTCCCCTATCGCCAGATGGCGACATCGCGCGGCGTGCGCCGTTCACCCCTGCATGAGCATCTGAAGGCGCGCGGCGCCGTGTTCGGCGAGGTCGCCGGCTGGGAGCGCGCCAACTGGTTCGCGCGCGAGGGACAGGAGCGCGAGTACCGCTATTCCTGGAAGCGGCAGAACTGGTTCGACAACCAGCGCGAGGAGCACCTCGCCGTCCGCAACAAGGTCGGCCTGTTCGACATGACCTCGTTCGGCAAGATCCGCGTCGAGGGCCGCGACGCCTGCGCGTTCCTGCAAAAACTCTGCGCCAATGACATGGACGTGGCGCCGGGCAAGATCGTCTACACGCAGATGCTCAACCGGCGCGGCGGCATCGAGAGCGATCTCACGGTGTCGCGCCTGTCGGACACCGCCTATTTCCTCGTCGTGCCCGGCGCCGCGCTGCAGCGCGACCTCGCCTGGCTGCGCAAGCACCTGACAGATGAGTTCGTCGTCATCACCGATGTAACCGCTGCCGAAAGCGTACTCTGCCTGATGGGCCCGGATGCGCGAAAACTGATCCAGAAGGTCAGCCCCAACGACTTCTCCAACGAGAACAACCCATTCGGCACGTTCCAGGAGATCGAGATCGGCATGGGCCTCGCCCGCGCCCACCGTGTCACCTATGTCGGCGAACTCGGCTGGGAGCTCTATGTCTCGACCGACCAGGCGGCCCACGTCTTTGAAGCCATCGAAGCGGCCGGCGCCGATGTCGGCCTCAAGCTGTGCGGGCTGCATACGCTCGATTCCTGCCGCATCGAAAAGGCTTTCCGCCATTTCGGTCACGACATCACCGACGAAGACAATGTGCTGGAAGCCGGCCTCGGCTTCGCGGTGAAGACGGCCAAGGGCGATTTCATCGGCCGCGACGCGGTGTTGAAGAAGAAGGAAGCCGGATTGAGCCGCCGGCTGGTCCAGTTCCGGCTGAAGGACCCGCAACCGCTGCTCTTCCACAACGAGGCGATCCTGCGCGACGGCAAGATCGTCGGTCCGATCACCTCAGGCAATTACGGCCACCATCTCGGCGGCGCGATCGGGCTGGGCTATGTGCCCTGCCAGGGCGAGACCGAGGCGGATGTGCTGGCCTCGTCCTATGAGATCGAGATCGCCGGCGAGCGGTTTGCGGCGGAGGCATCGCTGAAGCCGATGTATGATCCAAAGGCGGAACGGGTGAAGATGTAGCGCGGTTTTCCCTTCTCCCACAAGGGGAGAAGGGCAGTTCGCCCCCTCAAAACCGCTCCAGCTTCGCCCGCACCTTCGCCAGAAACGCGGCCCTCGTCTTCGGCGTCGAGGCGTCCATCAGATAGTGCGCCAGGAAGAAGGTCCGGCAGCGCGTGGCGCACAGCGCGCGCATGCCGCGCAGCAAGGTTTTGCGCCCGGGCTGGCCGACGACGACGCTCCACCATGTCGGCGCGCCGCAGGTGGTGATGACGCCGACCTTGGTCACATGCCGCATCAGCGACTTGATCCGCCCCTTGCCGGCCGGCAGCTTGAAGGCGACGTCCGTCGCCCACACCCGGTCGAGCCAACCCTTCAGCATCGCCGGCAGCCCGTACCACCAGGTCGGATAGACGAAGAGGATTGCCTCGGCCCAGTTGAGCAGCTCGAAATGCGGCTTCAGCGCAAGGTCCTGCGGCGCCTGGTTGTTGTAGAAACGCCGTTCCTCGCAGCTCATCACCGGATCGAACTTCTCGGCATAGAGGTCGAGCAGCCGCACCTCCCAGCCCTTTCGCGTCAGCACCTCCACGGCGGTGTCGCGGATAGCGGCGCAAAAACTCTCCGGCACCGGATGGCAATAAACCACCAGCGCGCGCATCAGAATCTGTCCATGCTGGCCGTGACCTTGGCCAAGAACGCCTTGCGCGTCTCGTCGCTCGAAATGTTCATCGAATAATGCGCCAGATAGGAAACCGAAGCGCCCGGCTTGACCGTGGCGCGCAGCACGCGCTGGACCAGTTTGCGCGGCGGGTCCCCCATCAGCATGGCGCGGAACCGGCTGCCGCCATAGGTGGTGACCGCCGCGATCTTCCCGATGTTGTGCAGCGACGGCTGCGCCTTGCCGTCGACCAGCTTGAACGACACGCCGGGCAGGAAGACGCGGTCGAAGAACCCTTTCAGAATTGCCGGAAAGCCGTAATTCCAGACCGGATAGGAAAGCACCAGCGCATCGGCACGCAACAGGCGTTCGACATACGGCGCCGCAGGGTCGGCGGAGCCGCGCGGATTGTGATAGTCTAGCCGTTCCTGGCGAGAGAGCCGCGGGTCGAAATCCTCGGCATAGAGGTCGCAGTCGTCAATCGCATGACCGGCAGCCGTCAGTCGCTCGACGATCGTCCGGTGCAGGCCGGCATTGAAGCTGGTTTCGACCGGATGGGCGTGGAGGACGAGGATGTTCATGGCGAGGCATTGCCTGGGTCAGCGCGAGGCACCCCCCTCTGCCTTGCCGGGCATCTCCCCCGCAAGGGGGGAGATCGGACTATCTCCTTGCTTTCGCCAATTGTCAGCGCGGCAGGTTGGCGGCAGCGCTTAAGCTGCCGATCTCCCCCCATGCGGGGGGTGAGGAGTGGTCCGCGCAGCGGACGGGAAGCCAATTTCTTGGCTTTCCGAGCGACGAACGCCCGAAGCGACAGCGAAGGGCCCGGGCCGGCAGGCCAGAGGGGGGTGTTCAAGCGCGAACCTCTCCTCATCCCGTCCTCTGCAGCCCCTTGAACAGAAAAGTTCGTCCCGAACGGTAGTCATAATCCGGGTTTTCCCAGGCGATCATCTTGCCGGGATTGAGCAGTCCTTGCGGATCGGTCTCGCGCTTGAAGGCGAGTTGCACCGCATCGGTCTGCTTCATGCCGCCCTCTTCCAGCGTGTAACGATGCGGGTTGAAGATCGGGCAGCCATTCTCCTCATGCAAGCGGATGATCTCGTCGAGCCGCGCCTCGGTGGTGAACTTGACCAGCGGCAGGCCGAAGCAGGTGATGTTGCCATCCAGCCGCACGAACTCCAGATGCGAGAATACTTCGCCTGGAAACATCGCGTCCATTTTCTCGACCAGCGCCAGCTGGTTGGGAAAGGGATAGAGCGACTGCAGATAGGTGATGTCGGGGTCGATTCGCAGCGCCCTGAGCGTCGTGTGATTCCAGGCCAGCTCATAGGCCGGCGGCAGGCCCTTTTTCTCCTCTGGCGTCGCCGTCGCGGCATTGAAGACCACCTCGCCTCCAGCCCGCCGCGTGAAAGCGAGAAAGGCGTCCAGCCCATGCCGCGCCACCATGACGACGCAGATGCTCTGCCCATCCTTCAGGAATTTCTGGTGCCGTTTGAAATAGAGCTGCGGCACCGGTGCCGCGATCGGCGTGATCAGCTTGGTCAGGATGCCGTCCTGGCAGGCCAGCGCGTTGCCGTAGCGCGCCGCATTCATGAAGGCGTCGAAGCCGACAATGATGTCGATCCACTCATAGGCCGCGGTCAGCGGCATCTCGACTTCCATGATGATACCGTTGGTGCCGTAGGCGTGGGTCACCTTGTGCAGATCCTCGCCGGTGAGTTCGAGCTCCCTCGGCTCGGCCTCCATGGTTACCACGCGCAGGCGCAGCACATTGCCGAAATCACGCAAGCCGCCGAAATTGATCGAACCGACGCCGCCCGAACCGCCGGCGATGAAGCCGCCGATCGAGGCGGTGTTGTAGGTGGAGGGTGAGAGCCGCAGTTCCTGGCCGGAATGCGCCCGCGTTGCCTTGTCGATGTCGGCCAGCACAGCGCCCGGCCCGGTCACCACACGCCCCGGCGCGATCGACTTGATCTCGTTCATCTCGGCGAGATTGAGCACGACGCCGCCCGAGAGCGGCATCGCCTGGCCGTAATTGCCTGTGCCGCTGCCGCGCGGCGTCACTGGCACGCCATGCCGGTGGCAGGCGGCGAGCACGCGGATCAGCTCGGCCTCGTTCTTGGGCGTCACGACAAGATCGCCGGTGACGTGATCGAGCTGCTGCTTCAGCACCGGGCTGTACCAGTAGAAATCGCGGCTTTTCTGCTGGACGATGGCCGGATTGTCGTCGAGTTTTATCCCGTCGAGATCGCGTTTCAGCGCGGCGATATCCATCAGTCCACCATCAGCTCGTCGAGTTCGGCATAGTCGGGCAGTTGCCGGTCGATCGCCCGCCCGGCGCGCACCACGATGCGATCCGATTCGGGCCGCGACAGCAATTCCGTCCAGCTGCGGCCCTTGAAGACGATGAAATCGGCATCGGCGCCGGCGGCAAGCGTGCCGAAACCATCGAGCCGCATCACGTGAGCCGGCGTTGCCGTGACGGCCTGCGGCCAATCGGCGACCGGATGATCGAAATGCAGGATGCGCGTCGCCATGCGGTAGACCTCCAGCATGTCGAGATCGCCATAGGCATAGAACGGATCGCGGGTATTGTCGGAGGCGACCGCGATCGGAATGCCCCTCGCCTTCATCTCGTGCAGCAGCGTTACCCCGCGCCAGCGCGGCGTGGTTTGATCGCGCCGCCGGTCCTGCAGATAGAGATTGCACATCGGCAGCGAGACGATCGCCAGCCCGGCTTTCGCCACCTTGTCCAGCGTGTCCAGCACCTCGAGGTCCGGCTGGCGCGCCAGCGAACAGCAGTGGCCGACGAGGATCTTGCCCTCGAAGCCGCTCCACAGCGACGCCTCGGCGATCTTCTTCAGCGAGATCGCCGCGACGTCGTCGGTCTCGTCGGCATGGAAATCGAGATCGAGGCCATGCTTGACGGCTTGGGAGAAGACATGGTCGAGCAGTTCTTCCAGATCCGGCACCATGTAGGTGACGACGCCAAGCACGCCCTTGGCGGCGGCCACCCTTTTGGCCAGCCTGTCGAACCAATTCTTGTCGCGCACGCCCTCGACGCCAATCAGGCAGGCGCCCTGCAACTCGATGCGGCCGCGCCACCTCTCGCGCATCGTCTCGAACACCGGCCAGGAGATTTCCTCCTGCGGCGGGACACTGTCCAGATGCGTGCGCAGTGCTTTGGTGCCATGCGCGTAGGCGCAGCGCAGCGAGAAATCCATGCGCCGCGCCACGTCCTCGGCACTCCAGCGGTCAGTGCGGTCGGCACCTGTGGCATTCAGCGCGCCGATGAAAGTGCCGTCAGGATTGGGTTTTCGCGGCCAAATATGGCCCTTGTCGATATGGGTGTGGCAATCGATGAAGCACGGCAGCAGAATCCGCCCGCCGAGGTCGATCGCATCGGCAGGTGCGTTCGATCTGCCAGGAACAGCAATGCTGGAAATCTTGCCGTCGCCCACCGCGATGTCGGCAAGTGCGAAACCGTCGCCGTCGAAGGGCGCGGCAAGGCCAGGCGTGACGGACCGATGAACGCGTGCGTTGGCGAGCCGGTATGAACCTGTGTTCGGAATCAAGGCGCTACCGCTCCTGCTTCAGCGCGCTCTCGTGCCAGCGCCGTAAGATGAGATGCGAAATCAGCGACAGCACGAGGAAGATCAGGATGCCGGTCAGCGAGATCAGGAACAGCGCCGCGAAGAGCCTGGGCGCGTTCAGCCGGTAGCCGGCCTCGATGATGCGCGAGGCGAGGCCTGAAGACTGGCCGGTGGCGCCGGCGACGAACTCGGCCACCACCGCGCCGATCAGTGACAGGCCGCCGGCGATCTTCAGCCCGCCGAGGAAATACGGCATCGCCGCCGGCAGCCTGAGATAGCGCAATTGCTGCCAGCGCGTTGCGCCGTTGAGCTTGAACAGGTCGCGCAGATTGCGGTCGACCGAGTTCAGGCCGAGGGTGGTGTTGGAGAGGATCGGAAAGAAGGCGACGATCCAGGCGCAGAGCAGAAGCTTGGTCGTCTGATTGTCGACATAGATGTTGATCAGCGGGAAGATGGCCACGATCGGCGTCACCTGCAGCACTATGGCGAAGGGAAAGAACGACATCTCCACCCATTTCGACTGCGCGAACAGCACCGCCAGCCCGACGCCGCCGATGACGGCCAGGGCCAGGCTGAGGAAGGTGATGCGCAAGGTGACCAGCAATGCGGCGAACAGCAGACCGGCGTCGTTGTAGAGCGTCGCCAGCACCACACCGGGGCGCGGCAATATGTATTGCGGAATTTCATTCCATACGCAGATGCGGTCCCACAGCCAGATCGCCAGGACCATGATCGCCAGCGGCAGGACCCAGCGGCCGATCCGCTCGAGCCGCTCCTGGCGCGCGCGGCGTGCTTCCTCGGGGTCGAGTTTCAATGCACCGTCAATGGCCGTCATGATGCGAGCCTGCAATTGAGTTGATGGCCTTGACCAGCACGTCGGACGTCTGCCGGCACAGCGCCGCATAATCGGGTGAGGTGCGAAAGGCCTCGTCGCGCGGATAGGCCGCGTCAATGGCAAGCTCGTCGAAGATCCTGCCTGGCCGCGCCGCCATCACGACAACCCTGTTGGACAAAAACACGCTTTCGAAGACGCTATGCGTGACGAAGACGACGGTGAAGCGCTCGTCCTGCCACAACTCCAGCAGATCGTTGTTGAGCTTGAAGCGAGTGATTTCGTCGAGGGCCGCGAACGGCTCATCCATCAAAAGCACGCGCGGCTTGGTCACCAGGGCCCGTGCGATCGAGACGCGCATCTTCATGCCGCCCGACAGTTCGCGCGGCACCGCGTTCTCGAAACCGGTGAGATGAACCCTTGCCAGCATCTCGGTCACCACCGGTGCCGCCTTGGCGCGGCTGACGCCCTTCAGCCTAAGCGGCAGCCAGACATTGTCGAAAACGCTGGCCCAGGGCAGCAATGTCGGCTCCTGGAACACGAAGCCGATGTTCGAGCGGTCGAGCGAACCGCCCGCACGCCAGTCGAGCATGCCGGAGGTCGGCGTTGACAGGCCGGCGATCAGCCGCAGCGCCGTCGACTTGCCGCAGCCGGACGGCCCGAGCAGGCTGAGGAAATCCCCTTCCCGGATCGTCAGGTCGACGTCGGCGAGCGCCGTCACGCCATTGGAAAAGACCTTGCCGACGCCCCGCAGCGCCAACAATGCCGGAGCCGTGTCGGACCCGTTCGCCGGCGCCTGCGCTACCTGTTCCCGCATCATGCTGGGACGGCCTATTTCTTCAGCTCGAGCCCGACGCCCTTGTTGACGAAGGCCAGCGTGTAGGCTTTCGTGATGTCGATGCCGGCGAGCGTGACCTTGGCCTTGACCATCTTGTCGTAAAAACTCTTGATCCGCGCCTCGTTCATGGCGCCGATGCCGAGCTTCTCGGTGTCGCCGGAATCGGCTAGGCCGAACTTCTTCATCTGCTCGATTGAGAAAGCGATCTGCTCATCCGTCATGTCAGGATTGTCTTTCTTGATCATGTCGTTGGCGGCCTTGTTGTCGCCGTAGAGATATTTGTACCAGCCCTTGGCCGAGCCATCGACGAAGCACTGGACCACCTCCGGCTTCTTGTCGATGGTGTCCTGCATCACCTCGATCGTCGTCGAATAGGTGTCCCAGCCATAGTCGGCGAGCAGGAACTGGTTGGGCACGAAGCCGCCTTCCTTTTTGACCGCGAACGGCTCGGACGTGACATAGCCTTGCTGGATCGACTTCTTGTTGGCGAGGAAGGGAGCAGTGTTGTAGGTGTAGGGCACGCGCTTGGCCGCGTCGAAGCCGAGCTCGATGATCATCCACTGGAAGAAGGTCTGCGCGCCCTCGTCACCCAGAATGTACTGCTCGGCGTTCTTCAGGTCCTCCCATTTGTCCAGCCCCTCGCCGGGATGGGACATGATGACCTGCGGATCCTTCTGGAAGTCCGCCGCCACCACGCGCATCGGAATGCCTTGCTGGACGGCGTCGAAGGCCGACAGCAGGTTGCCGCCCATGTAGAAATCGATCTTGCCGGCCAGGAGCATCGGCCGGCCGCTGACCTGCGGGCCACCCTGCATGATGGTGACGTCGAGGCCGCAGGCGGCATAGGTGCCGTCGGCCACGGCCTGGTAGTAGCCGCCATGTTCCGGCTCGGCCAGCCAGTTGGTGCCGAAGGTGACTTTTTCATTTGCCGCGGCACCAAGCGTGCTCGCTGCAAGCACGGCCACCGCCGCTACCGACATCTTCAGTTTTCCGTACATCGACACCACCACCCTTTGTTTGCTCCGGCGCGCCACGCGCCAGGCTCGACACCAGAGATTCAAGAAGCAAGACACATGCCACCGGCGTCTCGCGCCGGGACCCGCCCGCCTGCACCACAGCCATCTGCGAACGCCGGAAAGGTCGTGCTGCACCGGAGGCATCGTGCCTATTTTTTAAACGCCTGTCCACAATCGCACCGGCGACATGCACCGCCATCTTGAAGCTGTGATGAATCCAGTCTTAGGCTGGCGGTATCCAGGAGATTGCCATGTTCAAGTTCCTCACCCCGAAGTCGATCAAGCCGCCTTTTGCTCGCTACAGTCACGGCGTCGAAGTGCCCCCGGGCAAGCGGCTGGTGTTGTGCTCCGGCCAGGTCGCGATCACGGCGGACGACCAGATCCCCGAAGACGCTGGCGCCCAGGCCGAGCTCTGCTTCAAGAACATCGCCGCGATCCTCGGCGAGGCGGGGCTGGGGCTCGGCAATATCGTTCGCATCAACGCCTATGTCACCGACCGCGCGCATCTGCGACCCTATATGGATGTCCGCGACCGGCTGTTTTCGAACCCAGCGCCGGCCTCGACGCTGATGATCGTCAGCGGATTTGCCCGGCCTGAATTCAAGGTCGAGGTCGAGGCCATCGCGGCCGGGTGATCGACACACCGCCTATCTCGCGGTAGGTCTCACCGTCCATCGAAGAGGCATGACATGACCGTAGCAAAAAGACGCGTGTGGTGGGGTGACTATCGGACCACCGAATATGCCTCGATCGATCCCGAAGCGACGATCGCCGTACTGCCGGTGGCGGCGATCGAGCAGCATGGACCGCATCTGCCTGTCTCGACCGACACCTCGATCATGAACGGCATGCTCGACACGGTGATCGCCCGCCTGCCCGACGATCTCGACATCCGCATCCTTCCGGTCCAGGCGGTGGGCAAATCGAACGAGCATCTTCACGCGCCGGGCACGCTTACTTTGCCGGCAACGACGCTGGCGGACGCCTGGACCGAGCTTGGCGTGTCGATTGCGCGGGCAGGCGTGCGCAAGCTGGTCGTCGTCAACTCGCATGGCGGCAACGAGGAGATCATGGGCATCGTCACGCGCGAATTGCGGGTGCGCGAAAAGATGCTGGCGGTGAAGACCAGTTGGCAACGCTTCGGCCGCCCGGCCGGCATGTACACCGAACTCGAGGACCGCCACGGCATCCATGGCGGCGACGTCGAGACCTCGCTGATGCTGCATTTCCGGCCGGATCTCGTCGACATGACCAAGGCCGACAATTTCGTCTCCAACGTCGCCAACGCGGAGCAGGAATTTTCGCTCCTGCGCCACACCGGCACCCACGCCTTCGCCTGGATCGCCAGCGATCTCAATCCGAACGGCGTGGTCGGCGACGCCAGCATTGCCACGGCTGAAAAAGGTCGGCTGACAGCGGAACATCAGGCTGATGGTTTCGTCAGCCTGCTTAGGGACGTACGCAAGGCGAAGCTCGCCGATTGGCTGAAGTAGCCTCTAGCCGTCGATCCTCAGTTCGAACGGGTTGCCTTCAAAGGCATCGGCGCCGCGCCCGATCGCTTCGATTGCCGCGATCATGCGGCCGTCTCGACCAAGCAGCGCGTCGGCCACCGCGATCAGCCGCGGATTGGGCGTCGCCGAAGGCGACAGCGTCCGCAACGTCCGAGCCAGTTCGGCCTCGTCGCGTTTCGGCGCCAGCGCGGCAGCGATGATATAGGCGGAGGCTGTCGAGCGGCTGATGCCGGCATAACAGTGAACGACCATCGGCCTTGCGCGGTCCCAGCGGCGCGCGAAATCGAGCAGATTGCGCACATGCTCCTCGCCCGGCATGGTCATGCCATCCTGCGCCGCCGCGATGTCGTGCATGACCAGGTGCAGATGGTTTTCCCTCATGATCGAGGCCGGGCGGAGCACATCGGTGCCGGCGGCCAACAGCGACAGCAGGCGCTCGGCGCCGGTCCGCGCCACTGTTTCCTCGACCTTTGCCAGCGAGCAGACATGAATCATGGTTCGATACCTTTCGCTCGATCCTCGCGCCGCGCCGCCCATTCGGCAAGGGCGGATTCGAGCCGCAGCCACTCCTCCTCGTTCCCCGGCAGGCCTGCCCGCAGGACGTGCGGGCGGTCGGTGAAATGGCGAAGCAGGATGCCGCGCTCGCCAAGCGCTGCAAACAAGCCGGCGGCATCCGGCAGGCTGAAATAGCGGAACAATGTGGTGCCGCCCGCGGCAGGCACGCCGAAGCGGCTGAACAGTCCGTCGATCCGAACCGATGCCTCCGCAAGCGATGCGCGCATCGCGTCCTGCCAGCCGATATCGGCAAGTGCGCGAATGCCATATTCCAGCGCCGGGCCGGCGACGGCCCAAGGTCCGAATTGCGTTTCCAGCCGTTGGGCCGTCGGCGCATCGGCAAGCGCGAATCCAAGCCGCAGGCCGGCCAGCCCAAAAAACTTGCCGAAAGAACGCAGCACGACGATGCCGCCCTGGCCGACATCGCCGGCAAGGCTGTGTTCGCGCGGGCCGACATCCATGAACGCCTCGTCGACGACCAGCAGCCCGCCCTTGGCGCGCAAACCGGCGGCCAGCGCCAGCAGCCGGTCGCGCTCGACGATGCGCCCATCCGGGTTGTTCGGGTTGACCACGACGGCAAGGTCGGCATCCGCCAGATCAGCGAAATCGCTGACTTCGATCACCTCGTGCCCCGCGATCGCCGCCGCGCGGGCATGTTCGGCATAGGTCGGCCCCAGTACGAGCGCCTTGCCCGGCGCGACCAGCGATGCCACGCGCGGCAGCAGGATCTGCGTACCGGGCGCAGCGACGACATTGGCTGGCGAGGGCGCACCATAGCTACTGGCCGCGATCGCCGTCAGCTCACGCGCCCGCCCCGCTTCCGGCAATCGCGACAGCGAGGTGGCGGGCAGCTCGAAAAGCGGGTAGGAGTGCGGATTGATTCCGGTCGAGAGGTCGACGAAAGGCTGGGGGACGTTGGGGAAAAGCGCCCTTGCCCGGCCGAGACTTCCACCATGGTCCACCGCTCCTTCAAGAAGCTTCATGTCAGTCCTGATCGCTTTCCTGTCATTGGCCATCGAATCCGCGCTGGGCTACCCCGACTGGCTGTTTCGCGCCATCGGCCATCCCGTGACGTGGTTTGGCAGGCTGATATCCTTTCTCGATCGCAGGCTCAACCGCGCCACTGATCCCGACGCACTGCGTCGCCAACGTGGTGTCCAGGCGCTTCTGGTCATCGTGCTGGTGCCGGCGCTAATTGGCCTGTGCGTGCAGATCCTGCTCTGGTTCATTCCCCTGGGACTGTTCATCACCGCCCTTCTGGCAACATCGTTCCTGTCGCAGCGGAGCCTTTATGAGCATGTCGAGGCCGTCGCCGATGCGCTCGACTCGGGCGGCCTCGACATGGGCCGCGCCGCCGTCTCGCGCATCGTCGGCCGCGATCCCGAAACCCTCGACAGGGCCGGCGTCTGCCGCGCGGCGATCGAGAGCCTGGCCGAGAATTTTTCCGACGGCATCGTTGCCCCCGCCTTCTGGACGGGCGTCGGCGGCCTCGCCGGCGGCGCCGCCTACAAGGCCGCCAACACCGCCGATTCGATGATCGGCCATCGCACGCCGCGCCACGAAACGTTCGGAAGGGCAGCCGCACGCTTCGACGATTGGATCAACCTGCCGGCGTCGAGGCTGACGGCGTTGCTCATCACGTTGGCGGCTTTCCTGGTGAAAGGCGCCGACGCGAAAGCCGCATGGCAGGCGGTGCGGCGCGACGCGAAAAAGCACCGCTCGCCCAATGCCGGCTGGCCGGAGGCGGCGATGGCGGGCGGGCTCGGCCTGGCCCTCGCCGGGCCGCGCAGCTATGGCGGCGTAACGGTCGACGACGCGTTCATGGGCGAAGGCGGCCGACGCGAAGCCGACAGCATCGACATAAGGCGGGCGCTGAAACTCTACCGCGTCGCCGATTATTTGCTGATTGCCCTGTTCGGCGTGGTTTCGGCGATCGTCATTCTGGCATGATCTCACCCCCCCCGTGAGTTCTCTCCCGAAGGGGAGGAAGGGAGCCGGGCTGCAACAGGTTCGCGCCTTTCCTCTCCCCCGTCGATCGGGGAGAGGTGGCTCGGCGAAGCCGAGACGGAGTGGGGGTCGACGAGCTCGGCAGTCGCGTTTCTCGCACCCGCCGGGTTGCGCCTGCCTGTCTACGGACCGCGCGTTCGATAACCGCCTTCCCCCAATCCGTCGCTGCTTCGCAGCGCCACCTTTCCCCCCTCCGGAGGGAAAGGAAGTGAGCCCCGCTGGGAGCGTTTGGCGACCAGACTTGAATGCTCATCCACAAAAGGGGACAAAAGCTCTCAAAACTCGATCCCTTGTTGCGCCTTCACGCCCGCCGCGAAGTGGTGCTTGGTCAGCCCCATCTCGGTCACCAGATCGGCCGCCTCGACCAGCGCCGGCTTGGCGTTGCGGCCGGTGACGACGACATGCAGGCCCTCGCGGCGCGCTTTCAGCGCGGCAACCACCTTGTCCAGATCGAGATACTCGTAGCGCAGCGCGATGTTGAGTTCGTCGAGCACGACGAGACTGATCGACGGATCGGCCATCAGCTCCAGCGCCTTGGCCCAGGCGGCCTCGGCCGCCGCGATGTCGCGCTTCAGATCCTGCGTCTCCCAGGTGAACCCCTGGCCCATCGCGTGCCAGACGACGCGGTCGCCGAAGGCGGCGAAGGCCTCCTTCTCACCCGTATGCCATTTGCCCTTGATGAACTGGACGACGCCGACGCGCTTGCCGTAGCCCAGCATCCGCAGCGCCAGGCCAAAGGCAGCCGTGGTCTTGCCTTTGCCCGGGCCGGTGTTGACGATCAGCAGCCCCTTTTCGACCGTCTTGCTCGCCACCTCGGCGTCTTGGACCGCCTTGCGCTTGGCCATCTTGGCGCGGTGGCGCTCTTCGTCCTTTTCGTCGATGTCGGTCATGTCACTTCACCTTGAGCGGCAGCCCCGCCACCATCAAAAGCACGGTCTCGGCAATCGCCGCGACCTGCTGGTTGAGCCGGCCGGCGGCGTCGCGGAACCGGCGCCCCAGCGCATTGTCGGGCACGATGCCTTGCCCGACCTCGTTGGATACCACGAACCAGGGTCCGCGCGGCCGCGACAGCATGTCAGCCAGCCGCCGACATTCGGCCTCTACATCATGATCGGCCAGCATGTGATTGGTCAGCCAGAGCGTCAGGCAGTCGACAAGGACCGGCTGGTCCTCCGGTAGGGCCTCGAGTGCACCGACAAGGCCAAGCGGTGCATCGATGGTCGTCCAGCCCTCGCCGCGCCGCGACCGGTGCAACGCGATGCGCTGCCGCATCTCGTCGTCATAGGCTTGCGCCGTGGCGATGTAGGTCCATGGCGAAGGCAAGGCCGTCATCAGCGTTTCGGCGTGCGCGCTCTTGCCGGAGCGCGCACCGCCGATGATGAAGGTCAGTCTTCCGCGATCAGGCAAAGCTGTCGCGCAGGCTCGTCGCGCTGCCGGTGAAGCGTCCGCGCACCACGCCGACGACAGCGCCGAGCACGAGCCAGAACACCAGGTTGGTTACGGTTACCGCCACCACGAACTGATGGTGCAGGCCTTCCGGAATCGGCGTCTCGAAACTGTCCGGCTGCGGCGCGCCGACAATATGCGGCGCGACGATCAACACCACGCCCAGAATCGCCAGCGGCAGTGATTTGCGGAAGGCGATCAGGGCAAGGCCGATCGCCGTCGCCGCCACCGTCGCCGTCCACCAGATCTGGCGTGGCAGAAGCTCGGCGGCAGGCATGGCCGGCAGTTCCGGCGGCAGGTCGAGGCCCGGCGCCAGCGTGAACACGGCAAAGCCGGCCAGTCCCCAGAACACGCCCTGGCGCCAGTTGCCGATGCCGCCGGCGAATTCCGAAACCGCGACCAGGACCAGCGCGAAGCCGATGCCGGTGACGATGTTGGCAAGCACGCTGAAGGCGAAGCGCTCGAAGCCGTCGGCCGGCGCCCAGCCTTCCTCTTCAGCCGGAACAGCTTCAGCGGCTGCCGGCGCGGCGGAGCTCATGGCATTGCCCGCCGGGGCGGCAGAGTTCATGGCGTTGTTGTCGGTCGGGGCCGGTGCGGTATGGTCGTGGTGGTGGCCGCCGCCGGCCTGTTCGTAGACTTCCGCCTTCAGGATCAACGGCACGGTGGCATAGGCCTGCATGCAGGCGAGAACGACACCGGCCACGAGCCCTGCGATCGCCGCGATGAACACGACGTTGCGAAACAGGTTCATGATGTCAAATCCCTATCAGTGGCAGGGAAACGCCATCGAGTGGCGATAGTCGTGGGCGGCATTGTGGACCGCATCGATATGCGAGAACCCGACAAAGCCGACAACGAAAAGGCCGAGCAGCGCCGCGAGCGCAAGCTGCATGAGGCGCGATTGCGAGGAGACGGAGGCGCCGAGAGAGACGGAAGCGGTATTCATGCCTTGTCCTTTCACCCTCCACCCGAGGGCATCGAAGTCAGTTTCCTGTCGCCGGCAGGTCTCCTGGCTCGCGGATCAGCGCCCTTCCCCACCTTCCCGAAGAAAATCTTCAGTGGCATATGGAGAGGACTACCGCACACAGTTGCGGGGGCAGCGACGGCTTTGGGCGACAGGTCAGCCCGCACCGCATTCCCTCTTGGTTCCAAACGGAACCGACGACAGACTGGACTATAGGCAGAATCGGCGCTCGCGGCAAACCAAATTCCGCCAGCAACCATCGCGAATACGCCGTGCTGTCCTGGAACCGCCGATGCCCCAATTGACAATCTTGCCGGCCAGGTGTCGGCTTGCGCGCATCACAGGAAGCCAGCCATGCAGCCCAGCTCGAGCAACCCCGCATCCCACAATGGTTTGACCCGGGCGGAAGCGACGTTGCCGTCGGCGGCCTATTGGGATGCAGGCGCCTATCAACAGGATCTCGACGCCATCTGGTATCGGAGCTGGCTGCTCGTCTGCCGCGAGGCCGAGCTGGCCCACCCCCTGGATTTCCGCACCTTCCGCGTCGGCACACAGGAGATCGTCTTGCTGCGCGACGAAACCGGCGAGTTGCGCGCTTTCCACAACACTTGCCGGCATCGCGGCTCGCAGCTCTGCCAGGTGAGCGAGGGCCGACTGAAGGCGCGACTGATCACCTGCCCTTACCACGCCTGGTCCTATTCGCTTCGCGGCGACCTCGTGCGCGTGCCGTCGAAATCGCTGCCGGACGGCTTCGACAAGGCCGATCATCCGCTTTATGGCGTCGCACTTTCGGTGTGGCGCGGCTTCGTGTTCATCAACCTGCAAAAGGATGCGGCCGGCTCGGCGCAGGCCTCCTTCGACCCCGCCTCCGGCAATCTTGGCAGTTGGCCGCTGGAGGCGCTGGTCACCGGCCATGCGCTGCGCAAGGTGATGAACTGCAATTGGAAGGTCTTTTGGGAGAACTTCAACGAGTGCCTTCATTGTCCTGGCGTCCACAAGGACCTGTCGCGGCTGGTGCCGATCTATGGCCGCGGCCTGATGAGCCGCCACGACGATCCCGAATGGACCCTCCACGCTGACAACGACGCGCCGGAGTTTTCCGGCGGGCTGCGCGCCGGGGCCGAAACATGGTCGCGCGATGGGCGGACGCACGGGCCGGTCTTCGCCGGCCTGACACCGGCTGAGCACGCCGCCGGCCAGACCTACGTCACCAGCCTGCCCTCGATGTTCATCGTCGGTCATGTCGACTATGTCAGAACCGTGCGGCTGGCGCCGCTCGGACCAGAGCAGACCGAATTGACCGCCGAATGGCTGTTCGCGCCCGAGGCGCTCGCCGCGACCGATATCGACAACATCGTCGGATTCGGCACCCAGGTGCTGGAGGAGGATGCCGCGATCTGCGAGGTCAACCAGAAAGGGCTGCGCTCCATGCGCCATAAGGCCGGCGTGCTGATGCCGGAGGAGTACGACCTCCACCGCTTCCACGATTGGGTACGCGAACGACATGCTGCGCTTGCGCCGTAAGCTTCACAGCGACTTCGGCAGATACCGCCAGGTGACATAACCGCAGACCGCCGCAAGCAGGCCGAGCGTGACGAAAACCGAGCCCAGTCCGAAAAAGGCCAGCACCACCGAGTAGACCAGCGGCGGCGTCAGTTCGGAAAAGTCGAGATAAGTGCGGTAGACCGCAGCCATCTGCGCCCGCTCATAAGAGCGGACCGAGCGCATGAAGGCGGTCGAGCCCAGCGCGTCGAGCGCGATGGTGAAGAAGGCGCCGCACAGCAGGAAGGCGCCGGTGACGAGCGGCGCGCTTTCGCCGACGGCACCCGCCGCCAGCAGCACCACCGACATGGCGAAATAGGCAAAAGTCATGGTCCTGCGGCCGCCGAAGCGCTTGCCGGCCTTGCCCCAGAAAATCGCCATGAACAAAAGCGCGTTGCCTGCCGAAACCAGAATGCCGCCGGCAAGTTCGCCCTCACCGGTGATGACCATGAACAGCGGGCCATAGACGAAAAATGTCGTCCAGAAGCAGGAGCGGCCGAAGGCGATCAGCCAGGCCAGCCTCAGCCTCGGCTGCGCGACGAAGCGGCCGATATTGGCTAGCGGGTTGACCGGGCGCGTCTTGCCCGGCCGGATCGAGGGATTGTCGCCGAGCCGGTAGGTCCAGAACAACGCCAGCAGGGCCAAGGCGAATACGGCGACCGCGCCATGCGCGGCATAGATGCCGAAGCGTGTGTAGAGAAAGATGCCGAGCGTCGGCCCACCCGTCCAGGCAAACATCGACCACGCCATGCGCAGCGATTCGGCCTGCATGAAATCGGTCTTGCGGATGTGGTCCATGATGTAGAGGTTGAGCGTGATCGACAGCGCGCTGGCGCCCATGACACGGCACAGCATACCGGCCAATTGCCCGGCGAGCGTATGCGTGACGAAGAACAACGAGCCGATCGCCAGCAGGCAGGCGCCCGCCGTGTAGACCCAGCGCCGTGCGAAGCGCTGGATCAGCATCGGCATGAACAGGGTCACCGACAGGCCGAGCATCGCCACGATGGTGTAGAGGATCGAGACGATCTGCTCGTTGTGGAGGATTTCGTAGGCCTGGATCGGGATGACGCTCGACACCGTGGCGCGAGCGAAGGATTCGACCGCGTAGAGCGAGGCGAAGGTGCGGGCATCCGCGGCCTTGAGGGCCGGTAGCCAGATCGGATGGCGCACATGCGTGGACATTGCTTCCCCAAAGCAGAATCAGCAGCCAATCTGCGGCCATCAGTTCGCGACCGGTAACAGGAAACCGACGTGCCCCGGATAAAAACGAAGCCGGTCAAAGGCTTTCCGGTGCTGGCCTAAAGGGGTGCCTCATGCAGCGCCGGCTGACTGTCTGTATCGAAGCTCACGGCCTTCTTTTGTCCGGCGTAACCGTGATAGTCCTCGTGCGGGGCTGAATCAGATCGCGAGACCATGAGCATCCAGACGCCGACCATGCCCACAGCGGAGTTGCCGAGGACCAAGCGCATCGTCGCCATCGACATGCTGCGCGGCATCGCGCTGATCGCCATGGCGAGCTACCATTTCACCTGGGACCTGGAATTCTTCGGCTACACCGATCCCGGCCTGACCGCCTTCGGCTGGTGGAAGTTCTATGCTCGCTGCATCGCCTCGACCTTCCTGTTCCTGGTCGGCGTCAGCCTGTATCTCGCCCATGGCAAAGAGATCCGCTGGAACGGCTTCTGGAGACGCTTCGCCATGGTCGCCGGAGCGGCGATCGCCATTTCGGTCGCCACCCGTATCGCCACGCCGGACGGGTGGATCTTCTTCGGCATCCTGCACCAGATCGCGCTGGCGAGCCTGCTCGGGCTGGCATTCCTGCGCCTGCCGGCGCTGCTCACACTGCCGATCGCCGCGGCGGTCATCGCCATTCCCTTCTATTTTCGGCTGGAATCGTTCGATCACCCCTGGCTGTGGTGGGTCGGGCTTTCCGCGGTCAACCCACACTCCAACGACTATGTCCCGCTGTTCCCGTGGTTCGGTGCGGTGCTTGTGGGCCTCGGAGCGACCAAGCTTGCCTCCGGCTTCGGCGCCTTGGCGCGCCTGGCAGATGTGGCGCCCGGGCGCTGGTCCAACCCGCTGGGCTTCATCGGCCGGCACAGCCTGGCCTTCTACCTCATTCACCAGCCGCTGCTGATCGGCAGTGTCTGGTTGTTCTCGCAAGCAATGCCGGCCAAGGTCGAAACCCCGCAGGTGAACTTTCTCAAGACCTGCCAGATCTCGTGCGAGCAGCAGCGCGACAGCAAGTTCTGTTCGAGCTATTGTGGGTGCATGCTGGACACGCTGGAGGGCGAGGCAACGCTTGATCGGCTCTACAAGAACGACCAGACCGCCGAATGGAGAGCGCATCTGGCGGATCTCGCCGGCACCTGCACGGCCCAGACCGACAGCAAGATGACGGAGGAAGGTGTCGAATGACCGAGACCCCGCCCAAACCTGGGCTGATACCGTGGCCGCCGCTGATCTACATCGCCGCCATCGCCATCAGCATCGCGCTCGGCTTGCTTTTTCCCCTGCCCTGGATCGGCGACCTCCTGGGCGACCTCCTCTACGCGGCCGGCTGGGTGGCGCTGTTCGGCGTCGCCGCACTCTGGTTCACCGCCATCCGCACCATGACGCGGGCCAAGACCACGCTCAACCCCAACGCCGTGCCGGACCATTTGGTCACCACGGGTCCTTTCGGCATCACCCGCAATCCGATGTACCTCGCCAACACGCTGCTGTTGATCGGCGTTGCCTTCATCTCCGGGATCGTCTGGTTCCTGCCGCTCGCCTTCGTCGCCGCCTTCGTCACGCAGAAGGTCGCGGTGGAAAAGGAAGAAAAGATGCTGTCGGCAAAGTTCGGCAAAAAATACCGCGACTATGCCAAAAGAGTGCGGCGCTGGATTTGAGCATCTGAACGCCGGCTGCCAGAGCCATATCGGGAAGATAACGGTTTCCGATTTGTGGCGGAGACCAACAATTTGTCGATGTCGGCGCCGCCCCTCACCTGCCTGCCGGCATCCTCTCCCCGTATAGTGACGGGGAGAGGGGCGCTGTCATCAGCGGTTTCGCCAGCCACCAGCGTTGCAGGAAAGAGACCGAGATCACGGTCAGCCCCCTTCTCCCCGTCACTATACGGGGAGAAGTGCCCGGCAGGGCGATGAGGGGCGGCGCCGACTCTAAAGCGATTGTCCTGCCTGGAAGGCCGCTACGTATTAACCCCGAGCTCCACCAGCCGCTCAACGCAGGATTCCTCGGCCTGGTCGAGTTCGGCCAATGTCTCCTCGAGGTCGCGGCGCTTTTGCCTCAGATCCTCGCGCTTTTCCTCGATGCGCTTGATCATCAGCTTGAGCTGGCCGACCTCGCCGGGCGGTTCCTTGTACATCTGGATGATTTCGCGGATCTCGTTGATCGAGAAGCCGAGCCGTTTTCCGCGCATGATCTGCCGGATCAAGTGTCGGTCGGATGGACGAAACAGCCGCGTGCGGCCCCGCCGCACCGGCTGCACCAGTCCCTCGTCCTCGTAGAACCGCAGCGTCCGCGTCGACACGTCGAATTCGCGCGTCAGCTCGGTGATCGAATAATATTCCCGCATTCTCGCCCCATAGCCGGAGATTGGCGACTGCTGCTCTCCGTCCGCGGCAGACCTGCCGGAATCGGCCGCAGTCTGCCTGTCGCCGAGCCTCGCACGGCATTTACGTAAAAGTCAATTGAGCCGGATCAATGGACGCCGAACCACCACGTGGCAAGGCCCAGAAAAGCGAAGAAACCAACGACGTCGGTGACCGTGGTGACAAAGACCGCCGAAGCGACCGCGGGATCGACCTTGAAGCGGTCGAGCAGCAGCGGGATCAGGATGCCGGCAAGGGCCGCAACGAACATGTTGATGATCATGGCCGCGGCGATGATGCCGCCCAGATTGGCATCGCGGAACCAGACGGCGGCTACGATGCCGATCAATATGGCGAAAACGATGCCGTTGATGAAGCCCACGCCTATCTCGCGGCGAATGATGCGGCCGGCATTGTAGATGTCGAGATCCCTTGTCGCCAGCGCCCGCACGGTGACGGTCATGGTCTGCGAACCGGCATTGCCGCCCATCCCGGCCACGATCGGCATCAGCACGGCGAGCGCCACGATGCGCTCGATCGTGTGGTCGAACAGGCCGATCACCGATGCCGCAAGGAAGGCGGTCAGGAGATTGACAAGCAGCCATGGCACACGCGAACGCGAGGTCGAAAAGATGCTGTCGGAAAGCTCTTCGTCGCCGACGCCGCCCATGCGCAGGAGATCTTCCTCGGCTTCCTGCTGGATGACGTCGACGACGTCGTCGATGGTCAGCACGCCGACCAGCCGCTCGTTCTCGTCGACGACGGCGGCCGACAGAAGGTCATATTGCTCGAACTCCCGCGCGGCCTCTTCCTGGTCCATCGTGGCCGGAATGGCGTGCCGCGTCTCATGCATGACCTCCTCGACCTTGACCGAGCGCTTGGTGCGCAGGATCTGGTCGAGGTCTATGGCGCCAAGCAGCTTGAAGCTCGGGTCGATGACGAAGATCTGGCTGAAGCGGTCGGGAAGGTTCTTGTCCTCGCGCATGTAGTCGATGGTCTGGCCGACCGTCCAGAACGGCGGCACCGCGACGAACTCCGTCTGCATGCGCCGCCCGGCGGTCTCCTCGGGGTAGTCGAGCGAGCGACGTAGCCTGATGCGCTCGGTAAACGGCAGCTGCGACAGGATCTCGTCCTGGTCCTCCGGTTCGAGGTCCTCGAGGATGTAGACAGCGTCGTCGGAATCGAGTTCCTGCACCGCCTGGGCAATCTGCGCGTTGGGCAGATTGTCGACGATGTCCATGCGGATCGCCTCGTCGACCTCGGTCAGCGCGGAAAAATCGAAGTCGGCCCCCAAAAGCTCGACAAGGGCGCGCCGCTGGTCGGGATGCAGCGCCTCGATCAGGTCGCCCATTTCAGACTGGTGCAGGTCGTCGACCTCACGCTTGAGCGTGAGCGTATCGCGGTCGGCGATCGCCGCGCCGATCTGGGCGAGAAAGGACGAAAGGACAGCGCCGTCCTCACCGTAGATGTCGGCGCGGTGTTCGTCAGCGCCCCCAGCGCCGGTCGTCCGTTCGTCCTGGCCTTCCACCAGCGCCTCCCGCCATTGCAATCCTGGAAAAGGTGCGTCTCAGGTCTAGAACATCGGACCCGAAAGTGGAAACCGGTTTCGGGAAAATCCGACGCCCAAAAAGAAACTGGCGTAACGCGCGGGAATATCAAACGAAATGCGCGGTGCCCGTAGGGCTGGAGGTGCCGCTACAAATCAGATTCTGGGGAGAGAGAATGGTGCGGTCGAGAAGACTCGAACTTCCACGGGTTGCCCCACAGCGACCTCAACGCTGCGCGTCTACCAATTCCGCCACGACCGCACGTGGTAGGAGCCGGAACCGACCGGCTCGCGGCGTGTAGCAAATCGTTTCCGGCGAAACAAGTGCGCCCCGAGCATTTAATCGCTGGGAATTGCCATAACGGATCAAAGCGCCAAAATGCGCCGCGAACTGGACGTTTCGGCCCGATATCGCCATATGGAGTACAACAAGGGACACCCCATGCCAGAACGCAGCCAGATCGCCACGTCGTTCCTGCCTTTGCCCGGTTCGGCGCCCGTCGAATGGGCGATCGAGCCCGGCCTCACCGCCTATCCCGAGGCGCTTGCCTTCATGGAGGCGCGCGCCGAAGCGATCCGCAGCGGGGCCGCCGGCGAGATGGTCTGGCTGGTCGAGCATCCGCCGCTCTATACCGCCGGCACCAGTGCGCGCAGCGAGGACCTGATCGACGCCAACCGGTTCCCGGTGTTTTCGGCCGGCCGCGGCGGCGAATACACCTATCATGGGCCGGGCCAGCGCGTCGCCTACGTCATGCTCGACCTGAAACGCCGCCGCGAGGATGTGCGCGCCTTCGTCGCCGCCCTCGAACAGTGGATCATCGGCACGCTCGCCGCCTTCAACGTCAATGGCGAGCGCCGTGAGGATCGCGTCGGCGTCTGGGTGGTGCGGCCCGATCGCCCTGCCCTGCCGGACGGCTCTGCCGCGGAGGACAAGATCGCGGCAATAGGTATTCGGCTCAGGCGCTGGGTGAGTTTTCACGGCATCGCCATCAATGTCGAGCCGGACCTCGGCCATTTCAGTGGTATCGTGCCGTGCGGCGTGCAGGACCACGGCGTCACCAGCCTTGTCGATCTCGGGCTGCCGGTGACGATGGCCGATCTCGATCTGGCGCTGAAATCAGCGTTCGAGGATGTCTTCGGCCCGGCTACGGCCTTGCCCTTGGAAACAGCCCGCGAGGCCGGCTGAACGCTTCCCGGACAGCTCAGATCAGCCGTGCCGACGCCCAGAGCACTCCATAACCGTGGATGACGAACACCGCCAGCAGCGCGCCGGCGATGACGAAACGGTCGGCCGTGCGGATCGGCTTCAGTTCGTGGCGCGGCCTCACCCCGCTGCCCGCTGTCAGAAGGCTGAGGATTGCAAAGACCGCGCCGGCCGCGAGCAGAAAGCCGATGGAAAAGCCGGCCCGCCAGCCAAGCGCCAGGAACGCCGAGAGCAGGAAGAAGGAGGCCAGCGCCAGCGCGACCGGCCCCGGGCAGATCTGGCGCAGCACCTGGCCGCCATCGAATTTCCACACCGGCACCAGATTGGCGATGTTGAACAGGGCAGCACAGCCCGCCAGTGTCGCCAGCAATGTCGCGGCAAGCCAGTGCCCTTCCGCGCTTGCAAACGTGCTGCCCATCATCGCCAACGGCACCAGGAAAGCAGAGAACCCGGCGCCCATCAGCGCCACGAACGCAACTTCGAAACGGCTGTCATAGGGCCGGCCGCCAATGGCGAGGCCGCCGAGCAGCGGGATGAAGATCATGCGCGCCCTGCGGTGGCCCATCAGGCGGAATGCCGCCATGTGGCCGAGCTCGTGCAGGGCGACAACGGAAGTCAGGATCGCGGCCAGAGCAAGCCCGCCGCGGTGAAGCCCGAAGAACGGCCACAGGATGAATGCCGAGAGAGCGGCGAAGCCGAGCTGACTCAGCGGATGTTCGAACCAGCCGCCCTTGCGATACCGCCCTGTCCTGGCCCAGCCATCCAGCTTGGCGAGTTCGCGGCGCATGGCGAAATAGCGGAACGCCAGGAAGGCCACGCCGCGGTAACGGTCGGTCTGGGTGAGCGTAACCCGGGTGGCCTCGCCAATCGAGACCAACTGCGCGGTTTCCCGATAATGCGCCCAGAAAGACGGATCGAGCGCCGTGTCCTCGATGACGCGCATCGAAAAGCACCTGCCATGCACGACATTCTCGAGCAGGGCCTTGCGTTCGATCGGCAGGCCGTCCCGGCCCTCCCAGGACATTCTGGTGCGGACCACTCCCTCGCCCAGCATCTCCGCCGAGAGGATTTCGCCGGACCAGCCGGCATTGCTCCCGAGCGGCCACAGCGCCTGCCACAGACGCTGCCGGTCGGCCGCGACCGTGCGGCTGAGCCTGATTGTGCGCAAACCAAGCGGCACGCTCATCAGGAGAAAAATCAGCCCTAGATTGCTGGCCACGAGGAAGGCGGCGACGATGGGCGACACGCGGCGCTCCTGCTTTCAGGAGCGACACCCTAGCGCCATGGGCGGCAAGAAAGGCTTAACGGCAAAGCGGACTTTCGTCCGCCGGAACAGCGACGGCAGACACTGTCACCTCACATGGCTCCGATCCAGATCGCCATGGAAATGAGGAAGGTGCTCATGCAAACCAGCGAGATGACATCCTGAACCAGATCGGTCATAACTCTCTCCTGTTGTTGATATGTTCGCAATTTGTTCTAATTTTGTTTCAAAGTCAACGAGCGGAATCCGTCCGCTGCCGGAATTTTCGAGCGATCAAACCGGCAGGGTTAAGAAAAGGTTGACGGCGCGGGACCTATCAACAGGTCAGGAAGATGTCGGCGACGCTATCGTCAGTTAGCGTATGGGATGAGCGCCTGCTTGCACTCAACGTCAGTCGAGACAATAGTGGGTAAGCTAAGACTGCCGAGTGATGGACGTGAGGCAACACCAAGGCGCCAATCAAGCTGATCGCTGGCGAAAGCGCATGAGGCAAGGCCACCGGTGGCGCCTCTCGCGCAGCTTTGTAACCTGGCTGCTCATCCTGGTGATGATCGCGATCTCTTCCACCCTGATCGCACTGAAGGCTCATTGGCGGTTCTGATCCCGGAGGGATCAGTATCCCCGACGGGAAACTAAACCCGCGGAAATCTCGCTGGACGTTGTTAAGGTTGGACCCAATCTCGCAGCGGACATCAGAGTTCTACAGCGGCACCACCTTGCCCTCGGCCAGGGTGACGCGCCGGTCCATGCGCGCTGCCAGCTGGTGATTGTGGGTGGCGATCAGCGCCGCGAGGCCCGATTGCCGCACCAATGCCTCCAGCGCCTCGAACACATAGGAAGCAGTGACCGGGTCGAGATTGCCGGTCGGCTCGTCCGCCAGCAGCACCAGCGGCGCATTGGCGACCGCACGCGCGATTGCCACGCGCTGCTGCTCGCCGCCCGACAGTTCGGACGGCCGGTGCGATGCACGCTTGCCGATCTGCATGTAGTCGAGCAGCTGCGCCGCGCGCTCGGCCGCCTCCTTGCGCGGCAGACCTTTGATGAGCTGCGGCATCATGATGTTTTCCAGCGCCGAAAACTCCGGCAGCAGATGGTGGAACTGGTAGACGAAGCCGACATCGTTGCGGCGGATCGAGGTGCGCTCGTCATCGGATAGCCGGCCGCAGGCCCGGCCGGAGAGAATCACGTCGCCGGCGTCGGGCCGTTCCAAGAGCCCTGCCGTATGCAGCAGCGTCGATTTGCCGGTGCCGGACGGCGCCACCAGCGCCACCATCTCGCCGCGCTTCAGCGAGAAGTCCGCACCGTTCAGAATGGTGAGCTTGCGCGGCCCCTGGACATAGTGCCGCTCGACGCTCTTCAACTCGATAATGGCCTGCGCCATCATTCGTACCTCAGCGCTTCGACCGGATCGAGGCGGGCCGCCCGCCATGCCGGAAACAACGTCGCCAGGAAGGACAGGCCGAGCGCCATGATGACGACATAGGTCGTCTCGCGCGGATCCATCTTCGCCGGCAACTGGCTGAGGAAATAGAGCTCCGGATTGAACAGCACCTTGCCGGTCATCCAGGAGAAGAACTCGCGGATCGATTCGATGTTGAGGCAGATGATCACGCCGAGCAGCACGCCGGCGATGGTGCCGGTGACGCCGATCGCCGCGCCCGTCATCAGGAATATGCGCAGGATGGCGCCGCGCGAGGCGCCCATGGTGCGCAGGATGGCGATGTCGTGCCCCTTGTCCTTCACCAGCATGACCAACCCGGAGATGATGTTGAGCGCCGCCACCAGCACGATCAGCGTCAGGATCATGAACATGACGTTGCGCTCCACCTGCAGGGCGGAAAAGAAGGTCTCGTTGCGTTGCCGCCAGTCGACGAGGTCGATGGGTCGCTGCGCCGCTTCTTCCACCTTCGGCTTCAGCGCGTCGACATCATCGGGATTGTCGACATAGATCTCGATCGTCTGCGCCCGTCCGTCCATGTTGAAATAAAGCTGCGCTTCCGAGAACGGCATGTAGACGATGGAGGCGTCATATTCCGACATGCCGACTTCGAAGATCGCCGCGATCTTGTAGCCCTTCATGCGCGGCGTCGTGCCGAGCGGCGTCACGTCGCCGTCCGGCGAGATGAGCGTGATCGTGTCGCCGAGCGCCAGGCCGAGATTCTCCGCCATGCGCTTGCCGATGGCGACGCCCTCGCCCGTGTCGAAATCGGCGATCGAGCCCTGCTTGATGTTGCTGGCGACGATGGCGATCTTGCCCAGGTCCTCGCCCCTGATACCGCGCACCAGCGCGCCGGAGCCGCCGCCGACATTGCCTTGCGCCAGCACTTGGCCGTCGATCAGCGGAATGGCGTATTTGACGCCGGCCACGCCGTTGATGCGGCCGGCGACCTGCGCATAGTCCTCAAGCGGCGAATCCAGCGGCTGCACGATCAGATGGCCGTTTACGCCGAGAATGCGGGTGAGCAGCTCGGCCCTGAACCCGTTCATGACGGCCATCACCACGATCAGCGTCGCCACCCCCAGCATGATGCCGAGGAAGGAGATCGAGGCGATGACCGAGATCACCGTCTCCTTGCGTCGCGAGCGCAGATAGCGCCACGCCACCGTGCGTTCGAAGATGGAAAACGGTCCGGCGCCTGCCGGTCTCGCTGCCGCCGCCTCGCTCATGCGGCGGCACCGAAGCGTTTTTTCGCATCGGCGATCGGCAGCGTCACGCGCTCGCCGGTCTTGCGGTTCTTGATCTCGACCTCGCCGGCGGCCACGCCGCGCGGTCCGACGATCACCTGCCAGGGCAGGCCGATCAGGTCGGCGGTGGCGAACTTGCCGCCCGGCCGCTGGTCGGTGTCGTCATAGAGCACATCCTTGCCGGCGGCAGTGAAAGCTGCGTTGAGTTCATCGCAGACACGGTCGCAATCGGCATCGCCGGCTTTCATGTTGATCAGGCCGATGTCGAACGGCGCCACCGCTTCCGGCCAGATGATGCCGTTCTCGTCATGGCTGGCTTCGATGATCGCCGCAACCAGCCGCGACGGGCCGATGCCATAGGAACCGCCGGAAGCGAAATGATCCTTGCCGTCGGGCCCGGTCACCTTGGCGCCCATCGGCTTGGAGTATTTCTCGCCGAAATGGAAGATATGGCCGACTTCGATGCCGCGCGCCGAAACCTTGTCGCTGTCGGGAACCTCAGCCCAGGCCGCTTCGTCATGCATTTCGTCGGTCGCGGCGTAAGGCGTCGTCCAGGTCTTGACGATGCCTGATATCTCGGCGTCGTTGGAGAAATCGGTGTTGGCTCCGGGCACGCCGAGCGACAGATAATCGCGATGGCAGAACACCTGGCTCTCGCCGGTGTCGGCCAGGATGATGAATTCATGGCTGAGATCGCCGCCGATCGGACCGGTGTCGGCCCGCATCGGGATCGCCTGTAGGCCCATGCGGGTGAAGGTCCGGAGATAGGACACGAACATCCTGTTGTAGGCGGCTCTCGCGCCTTCGAAGTCGAGATCGAAGGAGTAGGCATCCTTCATCAGGAATTCCCGGCTGCGCATGACGCCGAAGCGCGGCCGCACCTCGTCGCGGAACTTCCACTGGATGTGGTAGAGGTTGAGCGGCAAGTCCTTGTAGGACTTTACATAGGCGCGGAAGATCTCGGTGACCATTTCCTCGTTGGTCGGGCCGTAAAGCATGTCGCGGTCCTGGCGGTCCTTGATGCGCAACATCTCCTTGCCGTAGTCGTTATAGCGGCCGCTTTCGCGCCAAAGGTCGGCCGACTGGATGGTCGGCATCAGGATTTCCAGCGCGCCGGCGCGGTTCTGTTCCTCGCGGATGATCTGGCAGACCTTGTCCAGGACCCGTTTGCCCAGCGGCAGCCAGGAAAAACTGCCCTGCCCCTGCTGGCGGATCATGCCGGCGCGCAGCATCAGCCGATGCGAGACGATCTCCGCCTCGCGCGGATTCTCTTTGAGGATGGGCAGGAAATAGCGCGACAAACGCATGGACTGGTCCGTGAATGAGGAGGCCGCGCCAGAATCGGTGCGACGCAGGCTTGCTTGCCCCGGCTTCATAGCCATTTCATGGCGCAATGGGAACCCGGACGCATCGACCCGGAAATCGGAAATTCAGCTTACGAACGGCGTGGCGCGCGGAATGAAAACGTTTTGAGCACCCCTCGCGCGCGCCGCGAATGCTGGACGATCGAAGGAGCCACGGTTGCATAAAACGCCCGGCTGGTGGTTTCCCAAGCAAAGCCTGCCGTACTATTGTGCAGTGCAGCACGAGAATGCCCGTTTCAAGGCAAAATTCTTCGTGACATTTTCATTTCCGTTGGGCTAATGTGCCCCGATAACCGAGAGAGCAGAGAAAAATCTGTTCTCCTACGCGGTCAAAGTCTTGGGAGGATGCGATCTAGGCGCGGTTACTCGCTGCCGCCGGAAACCGGAAACAGATCGGACGCGTTTAAATTGCAAGGCCTTGTGCCTTGCATTTTTTTTGTGCAATCACCTGCTTAGCGCAATGCGTTGCCAAACCACCTTACCCTGCGTCATGATTTTTGAAGCCTGAACAGATGAGCCGGCGCCGAATGGCGGCATGACCTCGCCCGAAGCGCAAGAGCCGGTTTGAATGCTGCTATTTTGCCGTGGCCTGGCCGAATTCCGGCACGATGTGCGGGATGTCGTTGAGGCTATATCCCAGCCCGTGCGTCAGGCCGTAGAAAATGCCCATGAGCACCGCCGTGGCGACGGTGGTGCGGATCACCGCACGCAGCATATGTGGTCCGCGCGGCGCGCTAGGCACCGTGCCCAGCGTCACGTCACGATCGTCATCCTGCGTCCTGACGCTGAACGGCAGAACGGCAAACAGCACCACCCACCAGGTCGCGAAAAACAGTGCGGTGAACGAAACCCAGCTCATGGTTGCTCCAGTTCGATCAGCGTGCCGAAGAAATCCTTCGGATGCAGGAACAGCACAGGCTTGCCATGCGCGCCGGTCTTCGGCTTGCCGTCGCCCAGAACCCGGGCGCCGGCCGCCTGGAGCCGGTCCCGCGCGGTAAGGATATCGTCGACCTCATAGCAGAGATGGTGCATGCCGCCCGACGGGTTCTTCTCGAGGAAAGCCGCGATCGGCGAACCCTCGCCGAGCGGCTCCAGCAACTCGATCTTGGTGTTGCCGACATTGACGAACACCACGGTGACGCCATGCCCGGGCAGCGCCTGTGGTTCGCTCACTTCGGCGCCTAGCGTGTCGCGATAGCAAGCGACAGCCGCAGCCAGATCCGGCACCGCAAGCGCGACATGGTTCAGGCGTCCAAGCATAGAGCGCTCCGCTTTAGGGGAGTAAGGGAGTAGGGAAACAAGACAGAAGAAAAGCAACGGCTCATTCTCCCCTACTCCCCTACTGCCTTATTCCCCTATTCCCTATTCGTCACCGCGTGACAAATACAGTCACCAGCGGTTTCTTGCCCCAGGCTTCGTTGGCGGCGCCACGTACGGCACGGCGTACCGCCTCCTGCACCAGATCGAGGTCTTTTCGGCGCTGACGGGGGATGGAGTCCACCGCGCCGATTGCCGCATCGATCATCAGGTCCTCCAGCGTCTCGCCTCTGGCGTCGGCCTCGGCGACGCCGATTGCGACCAGATCGGGATCGCCGGCGAGCTCATACTTCTCGTCCAGCACCACATTGACCGCGACATGGCCGGCAAAGGACAGTTTGCGACGGTCGCGAATGCCCATCGCCTGGTCGGTGCCGATCAACCTGCCGTCCTTGTAGATGCGGCCGAACGGCACCTGGTCGATGATCGTGGCAGGGCCGGGAGCAAGCCGCAGCATGTCGCCGTCGCGCACCTGCGCCACCTGGCCGATGCCCGACGTCGACATCAGCGAGCCCTGCGCCACCAGATGCGCGGCCTCGCCATGCACTGGAACGCCGATCTGCGGCCGTACCCATTCATACATCTTGCGCAATTCGCTGCGCCGCGGATGGCCGGAGACATGAACCAGCGCATCGCCGTCCTCGATGATCTTGATGCCGAGATCGACGAGGCGGTTCTTAATTTCGAGGATCGCCTTCTCGTTGCCGGGAATGGTGCGCGAGGAAAACACCACCGTGTCGCCGGCCGTCAGCGACACCGACTTCATCTCGTCGCGCGAGAGCTTGGCAAGCGCCGCCAGCGGCTCGCCCTGGCTGCCGGTGCAGATGACGACCAGGTTTTCGCGCGGAATGAAGCCGAAATCCTCCTCGGCGATGAACTCAGGCAGACCGTCCATGTAGCCGAGTTCGCCGGCGACATCGATGACGCGCTTCAGCGACCGGCCGAGCACCAGGCACTGACGGCCGGCATCGCGCGCCGCCTTGGCGATGGAAACGATACGGCCGACATTGGACGAGAAGGTGGTGACGGCGACGCGGCCCTTGGCGGCCTGGATAACCCCTTTCAGCCCCTCGCCGACCGCGACTTCCGATGGCGATTCGCCTTCGCGCATAGCATTGGTCGAATCGCAGACCAGCGCCAGCACGCCCTTGTCGCCATAGGCGCGGAACCGTGCTTCGTCGGTCTTGGGTCCGATCGTCGGCGCCGGGTCGATCTTCCAGTCGCCGGTGTGGATGACGGTGCCTGCCGGCGAGGTGATGGCCAGCGACATCGGTTCGGGAATCGAATGCGCGACCGGGATCGCCTCGATTTCGAACGGACCGACAGTGAATTTTTCGCCCGCGCGGTAGATGGTCAGCGGGATCTTCGGCGCGCCCTGCTCGCCCTGGCGCTTGGCTTCCAGCAGCCCGGCGCTGAACGGCGTCATCCACACCGGCGCCTTGAGCCTCGGCCAGATATCCAGCAGCGCGCCATAGTGGTCCTCATGCGCGTGGGTGATCACGATACCGCGCAAATTGGCGATGTTCTCTTCGATGAAGCGCGTGTCGGGCAGGATCAGGTCGACGCCCGGATGCGCCGCGTCGGGAAAGGTGACGCCGACGTCGATGACGATCCATTCGCGCGCGCTCGGCGGACCATAGCCGTAGAGAGCGAAGTTCATACCGATCTCGCCGACGCCGCCCAGCGGCACGAAGACGAGTTCGGCGTTTTCCGCTTTCGCCATGATTTTTTCCTTCCTGGCCCTCAGGCCAAGCCATTGAAGCAATTCCGGGAAAAGTCTGTAACGGTTTTCCGTCTGGAATTGCGCAAAAACAAAACTATACCCGGGCGGATGCGACCGCGCCGAAATGCACATCGCCGGCGGCGATCGTCAAAACCGAGCCCTCATCGTCGCGGATCACGAAACGGCAGTCCTCGTCAATGGTCTCGAACACCCCGCGCACCACATTACCGTCAATTCTGACAGCAACCTCGCCGCCAAGCCCTGCCGCGCGTGCCAGCCAGCGCCGCCTGACGGCGGCAAGTCCGCGCCCGTCGTCCCACAGGCGGGCATTCTCGCTCCAGGCATCCGACAGAGCCAGGAACAGCGTTTCGGCATCGCATGCCGCACCCAATGCGTGAAGCGACGTCGCGGGATACGGCAAATCCTCAGGGTATGCCACAACATTGACGCCGATGCCGACCGCCACCGCGAAACGGCCGCCGTCCAGCATGGCCGATTCCAGCAGAATGCCGGCAAGCTTGGCGCCGGAGGCGAGCACGTCGTTCGGCCATTTCAGCTCGAAATGGTTCTTGCCTTCATTGCCGCCGTCGAGGCCGATGGCGATCCGGCCCGCCGGCACCACGGCATCGAGCGCATCGGCCAGCGCCAGGCCGGCGACGAAACCGAGCGTCGCGGCGAGTCGAAGCTCGCCCCCGGTGAGGACGAGCAGCGTCGCCGCCAGATTTCCCTCGGGTGTCGCCCAGACGCGGCCGCGCCGCCCGCGCCCGCTTTCCTGTTTCTTGGAAACGACCCACAATCTGCCGGGGTCGCCGGCCCGGGCGTGATCCAGCGCCAGCGCATTGGTGGAGCCGACGCTGTCATGCGCCTCCAGCCGGAATCCTTCCGACGCCGAGGTTGGAGCCAGCCGAAATGCCATCCCGTCAGAAGAATGTCTTGGCGGCGGCTTCGGCATAGGTGCCGATCGGACCGCCGATCAGCACATAGAACAGCACGAAAGCGCCGGAGACACCGAGTACGAGGCGCAATTCACTGGCCATCGGCACGAAGCCGCCGACCGGTTCGTCGAACCACATGATCTTGATGATGCGCAGGTAATAATAGGCGCCCACTACCGAGGCCAGCACGCCGATGATCGCCAGCGCGTAGAGGTTGGCATTGATGGCGGCGAGAAAGACGTACCACTTCCCCCAGAAGCCGGCGAGCGGCGGGATGCCGGCCAGCGAGAACATCAGGATGGTCAGGATCGTCGCCATGATCGGGTTGGTCGAGGACAGGCCTGCCAGGTCGCTGATCTGCTCGACATTGCCTTCCTTGCGCCGCATGGCGAGAATGAAGGCGAAGGTGCCGAGCGTCATCACCAGATAGATCAGCATGTAGATCGCGACGCCGCGCACGCCGGCCTGGCTGTTGGCGGCAAGGCCAACCAGCGCGTAGCCCATGTGGCCGATCGAGGAGTAGGCCATCAGGCGCTTGATGTTGGTCTGGCCGATCGCCGCGAAAGAGCCGAGCGCCATCGAGGCGATGGAGATGAAGACGATGATCTGCTGCCAGTCGGAAGCGATCGGCTTGAACGCGCCCATGGTGACGCGCACGATCAGCGCCATAGCCGCCATTTTGGGTGCCGCCGCCAGGAAAGCCGTCACCGGTGTCGGCGCACCCTCATAGACGTCGGGCGTCCACATGTGGAACGGCACCGCCGAGATCTTGAAGGCGAGGCCGGCCAGCACGAAGACCAGGCCGAAGACGAGGCCAAGCTGGCGCTCTCCGCCGCCCAGCGCCGTCGCGATCTCCTGGAACCCGGTGTTGCCGGTATAACCATAGACCAGGCTGATGCCATAGAGCAGCATGCCCGACGACAGCGCGCCGAGGACGAAGTACTTCAGGCCCGCCTCGGTCGAGCGCAGGTTCTCGCGGTTGATCGCGCACAAGACATAGATCGCCAGCGACTGAAGCTCGAGGCCGAGATAAAGCCCGATCATGCCGTTGGCGGAGATCATCAGCATCATGCCGAGCGTGCACAGAAGGATCAGCACCGGATATTCGAACTTGTCGAACCGCTCCGCCCTGGCGAAGCGCATCGACATGATCAGCGTCACCGCCGAGCCCACCAGCGCCAGCAGCTTCATGAAGCGGGCAAAGGAATCCTGGATGAAGGCATTGCCGTAGGCACTGCCCTGCCCGGTGGAAAAGATCAGCCAGGCGCCCGATATCACCAGCACGGCGACGGCAAGGCCGGTTACGGTGTTGGCGGTGTTGGCGCGCGAATAGGCCCCGACCATCAGCAGCGCGAGCGCGCCGATGGCAAGGATCAGCTCGGGCGTCGAGAGCGACAGGCTGGAGAGAAGGTCCGGCGTCATGGTTCGCAAAACCCCTGGGTCAGTTCGCCGCCGCGGTCTGCGCGGCGCCGATGGATGCGGTGACATTGGTGACGAGCGACTTGACCGACTGGGCCGTCGCGTCGAAGACGGGAGCGGGATAGACGCCGAAGAAGATGACCAGCACAACCAGCGGATAGATGATCGCCTTCTCGCGTGTCGACAGGTCGAGCAGGCCCTTGAGGCTGTCCTTGGTCAGCGCGCCGAAGATCACCCGGCGGTAGAGCCAAAGCGCGTAGGCGGCCGACAGGATGACGCCGGTGGCAGCGAAGAACGCCACCCAGGTATTGACCCGGAACACGCCGAGCATGGTCAGGAACTCGCCGACGAAGCCTGACGTGCCCGGCAGGCCGACATTGGCCATGGTGAAGATCAGGAACACGGTGGCGTATTTTGGCATGTTGTTGACTAGGCCGCCATAGGCGGCGATCTCACGCGTGTGCATGCGGTCATAGATGACGCCGACGCACAGGAACAGCGCGCCCGAGACCAGGCCGTGGCTGAGCATCTGGAAGATCGCGCCCTGCACGCCTTCCTGGTTCATGGCGAAGATGCCCATGGTCACGAAGCCCATATGGGCGACCGACGAATAGGCGATCAGCTTCTTCATGTCCTCCTGCATCAGCGCCACCAGCGAGGTGTAGATGATGGCGACGACCGAAAGTGCGAAGACCAGCGGCGCGAACATCTCGGAGGCCAGCGGGAACATCGGCAAGGAGAACCGCAGGAAGCCGTATCCGCCCATCTTCAACAGAATGGCGGCCAGGATCACCGAACCGGCTGTCGGCGCCTCGACATGCGCATCCGGCAGCCAGGTATGCACCGGCCACATCGGCATCTTCACCGCGAAGGAGGCGAAGAAGGCGAGCCACAGCCATGTCTGCATGTTGGCGGGGAAATTGTGCGTCAACAGCGTCGGGATATCGGTCGTGCCGGACTGGTAGAACATCGCCATGATGGCGAGCAGCATCAGCACCGAGCCGGCGAGCGTGTAGAGGAAGAACTTGAAGGAGGCATAGACGCGGCGCTTGCCGCCCCAGACGCCGATGATGATGAACATCGGGATCAGGCCGGCTTCGAAGAAGACGTAGAACAGCACGATGTCGAGCGCGCAGAACACGCCGATCATCAGCGTTTCGAGCAGCAGGAAGGCGATCATGTAGGCCTTGACGCGCTTTTCGATCGCTTCCCACGACGCCAGGATGCAGAGCGGCATCAGGAATGTCGTCAGGATGACGAACAGCATCGAAATGCCGTCGACGCCCATATGGTAGGAGATGCCGGAATCGAGCCAGGCGACCTTCTCGACGAACTGGAAGCCGGCTTGCGAATTGTCGAAGCCGGTCCAGATGAACAGCGAGATGATGAAGGTGAACGTCGTCGTCAGCAGCGCGATGGCGCGGATGTTGCGGCGTGCGTTTTCGCTGTCGTCGTTGATGAGCAGGATGAGCAGCACACCAACCAGCGGCAGGAAGGTGACCAGCGAGAGAATTGGCCAGGCGGTCATCAGAGCATCATCCAGGTGACGAATGCGGCAACGCCGATCAGCATGGCGAAGGCATAGTGATAGAGATAGCCGGTCTGCAACTTGACGACGCGGTTGGTGACATCGACGACGCGTGCCGAAATGCCGTCAGGCCCGAGACCGTCGATGACGGTGCCGTCGCCGGTCTTCCACAGGAAGGAACCGAGGCGTTTGGCCGGCCGCACGAACAGGAAGTCATAGAGCTCGTCGAAATACCATTTGTTGAGCAGGAAGGCATAGAGCCCGCGATGCTGGGCCGCCAGGTTGACCGGCACTTCCGGCGAGCGGATGTAGAACTTCCACGCCAGCGCCAGGCCGATCAGCATGGCGATGAACGGCGACAACTCGACCCATAGCGGCAGTTCGTGGATGTCGTGCAGGATGTGATTGTCCGGCAGCGTGAACAGCGACGCCTTCCAGAATTCGGCATAGCCTTCGCCGATGAAGGCACCGTGGAAGATGATGCCGGCAAACAGCGCGCCCGCCGCCAGCACGAACAGCGGCACCAGCATCACCGGCGGCGATTCATGGACATGGTGCATCACCTCATGGCTCGCCCGCGGCCTGCCGTGGAAGGTCATGAAGATCAGCCGCCAGGAATAGAAGGAGGTGAAGCCGGCGGCGATCACCAGCAGCACGAAGGCGAGGCCCGCCACGGAATTATGCCCGGCAAAGGCCGTCTCGATGATGGCATCCTTGGAGAAGAACCCGGCGGTGCCGATAACGGTGACCGGAATGCCGACGCCGGTCAGCGCCAGGGTGCCGATTACCATCATCCAGTAGGTCGTCGGGATCAGCGTCCTCAGGCCGCCCATCTTGCGCATGTCCTGCTCGTCGGAAACCGCATGGATGACCGAGCCCGAGCCGAGGAACAGCAGCGCCTTGAAGAAGGCATGCGTGAACAGGTGGAAGATCGCCGCGCCATAGGCGCCGACGCCGAGCGCCACGAACATGTAGCCAAGTTGCGAGCAGGTCGAATAGGCGATGACGCGCTTGATGTCGTTCTGGACGAGGCCGACGGTCGCCGCGAAGAAGGCGGTGAAGGCGCCGATGAAGGTCACCACCGTCAGCGCCGAATGCGACAGCTCGAACAGCGGCGACAGCCGCGCCAGCATGAACACGCCGGCCGTCACCATGGTGGCGGCATGGATGAGCGCCGAGACCGGCGTCGGGCCTTCCATGGCGTCCGGCAGCCAGGTGTGCAGCGGCACCTGCGCCGACTTGCCCATGGCACCCATGAACAGCAGCAGGCAGACGATCGTCATCGCTGCCTGCTTATCCAGCGCATAACCGAGGAAGGTCAGCACCGCAGCACCTTGCGGGGCGCCTTCAGCCGGGATGAACGTCGCCGCATTGGCGAAGATGGTGCCGAGATTGACCGAGCCGAACAGCACGAACACGCCGAAGATGCCGAGCGCGAAGCCGAAATCGCCGACGCGGTTGACGACGAAGGCCTTGATGGCCGCGGCGTTGGCCGAGGGCTTCTTGTACCAGAAGCCGATCAGCAGGTAGGACGCCAGGCCCACCCCTTCCCAACCGAAGAACATCTGCACGAGGTTGTCGGCCGTCACCAGCATCAGCATGGCGAAGGTGAACAGCGACAGATAGGCAAAGAAACGCGGCCGGTTCGGATCGTGGTGCATGTAGCCGATCGAGTAGATATGGACCAGCGCCGACACGGTGTTGACCACCACCAGCATGACCACCGTCAGAGTGTCGATCCTGAGCGCCCAGGACGCCTCCAGTCCGCCGGACTGGATCCAGCGCAGCACCGGCACGGTGAACACCTCGCCATGGCCGAAGCCGACGGTGAAGAAAGCAACCCACGACAGCACCGCCGCGATCACCAGGAAGCCGGAGGTGATGTATTCGGACGCCTTGGCGCCGAGCGACGTGCCGAACAGGCCGACGATCAGGAAGCCGAGCAGCGGAAGGAAGACGATGGCCTGGTACATGGTGGTTCCGTCAACCCTTCATCATGTTCACGTCTTCGACCGCGATCGAGCCGCGGTTGCGGAAGAAGACGACGAGAATGGCAAGTCCGATGGCGGCCTCCGCCGCCGCGACCGTCAGCACGAACAGCGCGAACACCTGGCCGACGAGGTCGCCGAGAGCCGCCGAAAAGGCGACGAAATTGATATTGACCGCAAGCAGGATCAACTCGACCGACATCAGGATGACGATCACGTTCTTACGGTTCAGGAAGATGCCGAACACGCCGAGCGTGAAAAGGATCGCCGATACGGTCAGATAATGTGCGATGCCGACGACCATCTCAGACTCCTTCGCCCGACTTGACCTTGCGGATTTCCATGCCCGTCGCCGCCGTGCGGGCGACCTGGGCTGCGATCGACTGCCGCTTGACCCCTTCCTTGTGGCGCAGCGTCAAAACGATGGCACCGATCATGGCCACCAGCAGCACGAGGCCCGAGATCTGGAAGTAGTAGAGGTAGTCCGTATAGAGGATGTCGCCGAGCGCTGCCGTATTCGAGCGCGCCGCGAGATCGGGAATCGGCTTCGATACCGTCGAGGCGAGCTGCGGCGCGAAGGTATAGCCGCCGAGCACCACGATCAGTTCCGCCGCCAGGATCAGTCCGACCAGCGCGCCGATCGGCGCATATTGCAGAGCGCCCTCCTTCATCTCGGCGAAGTCGACGTCGAGCATCATGACGACGAACAGGAACAGCACCATGACAGCGCCGACATAGACGACGAGCAGGATCATCGCCAGGAACTCGGCGCCCGTCAGCATGAACAGGCCGGCGGCGTTGAAGAAGGTCAGGATCAGGAACAGCACCGAATGCACGGGGTTGCGCGACGAAATGACCATGAACGCCGACGCCACGGCGACAAAGGCGAAGAGGTAGAAAAAGGCCGCCTCTAGTCCACTCAGCATTGGGGTTCCCCCGGGTTCCTGTCCAAACAGGACGTTCGTCCTGTTTGTTGTCTGTGGCTTCGTTCCGCCTCCGGTGCGAAGCCGCGTTGTCCTAGCCCATGTTCCAACCGGGTTGAAAGACCCGGCGCAAAGAAACATGGGCAACTCTGAAGTCCTGAGGGATGACCTTGCCTGAAATGCTTCGGGTCATCCCCGGACAAGGGCCCTCGCCCCTGTCCATGCGATATCAGCGGTACGGTGCGTCCAGCGAGATGTTGCGCGCCAGTTCGCGCTCCCACCGGTCGCCATTCGCCAGCAGCCTGTCCTTGTCGTAGTAGAGTTCCTCGCGCGTCTCGGTCGCGAATTCGAAATTCGGCCCCTCGACGATGGCGTCGACCGGGCAGGCTTCCTGGCAGAAGCCGCAATAGATGCACTTCACCATATCGATGTCGTAGCGCACGGTACGGCGCGTGCCGTCGTTGCGGCGCGGGCCGGCCTCGATGGTGATGGCCTGCGCCGGACAGATCGCCTCGCACAATTTGCAGGCGATGCAGCGTTCCTCGCCATTGGGATAACGGCGCAAGGCATGCTCGCCCCGGAAGCGTGGGCTCACCGGCCCTTTCTCGTGCGGATAATTGATCGTCTCCTTCGGCGCGAAGAACTGGCGCATCGACAAGAAGAAGGCGCTGACGAAATCCTTCAGCAGCAGCGATTTGGCGGCCTGGGACAGAGCGGACATCACGCAAACCCCGTGATCTTGAGGAAGGCGGCGGTCAGCACCACCATGAACAGCGAGATCGGCAGGAACACCTTCCAGCCAAGCCGCATCAGCTGGTCGTAGCGGTAACGCGGCACGAACGCTTTCACCATGGAGAACATGAAGAACATCAGGCAGATCTTGAGCACGAACCAGATCACCCCCGGCACCCAGGTGAAGGGCGCGAAGTCGAACGGCGGCAGCCAGCCGCCGAGGAACAGGATGGTGGCCAGCGCGCACATCAGCACGACGGCGACATATTCGCCGAGGAAGAACAGCAGGAACGGCGTCGACGAATATTCGACCATGTGGCCGGCGACCAGTTCCGATTCGGCTTCGACGAGGTCGAAAGGCGGGCGATTCGTCTCGGCTAGCGCCGAGATGAAGAAGATGACGAACATCGGCAACAGCGACAGCCAGTGCCAGTCGAGGAAGGTGTTGGGCAGGCCGAGCCTGGTGCCGAGCCCATCCTGCTGCGACAGCACGATGTCGGACAGGTTGAGCGAGCCGACGCAAAGCAGCACGGTGACGATGACGAAGCCGATCGAGACCTCGTAGGACACCATTTGTGCGGCCGAACGCAGCGCCCCGAGGAACGGATATTTCGAATTGGACGCCCAGCCGCCCATGATCACGCCATAGACCTCGAGCGAGGAGATGGCGAAGACATAGAGGATACCCACATTGACGTTGGCGACGGCCCAGCCCTGGCTGACCGGAATGACCGCCCAGGCCGAGATCGCCAGAACCGCCGATACCAACGGCGCCAAAAGGAACACGCCCTTGTTGGCGCCGGACGGGATCACCGGCTCCTTGAAGACGAACTTCAACAGGTCGGCAAAGGCCTGCAGCGTGCCCCAGGGGCCGACGACGTTCGGGCCGCGGCGCAGTTGCACCGCCGCCCAGATCTTGCGGTCGGCATAGAGCAGGTAGGCGACGGCGATGAGAAGCACGACGATCAGCACGACCGACTTCAACACGATGATCAGCGCCGGCAGCACGTAGAAGGAGAAGAAGGTGTCCATGCTTATTCCGCCGCCTGCTTGAAGCCGCTCTTGGCCAGCGCAGAGCACTCCGCCATCACGGCAGAGGCCCGCGCGATCGGGTTGGTCAGGTAGAAGTCCTGGACCGGCGACGTGAACGTGCCCTTGTTCAGCCGTCCGCCAAGCTTCGCCACATTGGCGATATCCTCGGCATTGCCCGCAGCAACCTGGTCGATGCGGGCAAGATGCGGGTATTCGCCGTAGAGTTTAGCGCGCAGCTGCGGCAGCGAATCAAACGGCAACTTCTTGCCCAGTACATCCGACAATGCCCTGACGATGGCCCAATCCTCGCGCGCGTCGCCCGGCGCGAAGCCGGCGCGGTTGGTCTGCTGCACGCGCCCTTCCGTGTTGACATAGGTGCCCGACTTCTCGGTGTAGGCAGCGCCCGGCAGGATGACGTTGGCGCGGTGCGCGCCGGCATCGCCATGGGTGCCCACATAGACCACGAAAGCGCCGCCGGTCTTTGCCATGTCGATCTCGTCGGCGCCGAGCAGGAACAGCACGTCCGTCTCGCCCAGCATGCCGGCGACGTTCCTGCCGCCCTCGCTCGGCACGAAGCCAAGGTCGAGGCCGCCGACGCGTCCAGCCGCATTGTGCAGCACGGCAAAGCCGTTCCAGTCCGCGCGCGCGGCGTTCACGGCCATGGCGAGCTTCGCTGCCTGGCCGAGCACCGCCGCGCCATCGGGGCGTGCCAGCGCGCCCTGGCCGACGATGATGAGCGGATGCGTGGCCTTCTTCAGCACCTGGAAGAACTTGCCATCGCCGTCGGCCAGATCCTTGAGCGATTCCGGTCCTGCGCCCAGCAGTTCGTAGTCATAGCGTGTATCCCCGACATCGCCGATGACGCCGACCGGCAGATTGCCGACCCGCCAGCGCTTGCGGATGCGGGCGTTGAGCACCGAGGCTTCGAAGCGCGGATTGGCGCCGATGATCAGCACCGCGTCCGCCTGTTCGATGCCTTCGATGGTGGGGTTGAAAATGTAGCTTGCCCGGCCAAGCGACGGGTCGAGCGCGGCGCCGTCCTGGCGGCAATCCATGTTCTTCGAACCGAGTGCGGCCATCAGGAGCTTCAGCGCGTAGATTTCCTCGACCGCGGCAAGATCGCCCGCTATGGCGCCGATCTTCTCGGGCGTAGTCTTCGACACGGCGTCCTTGATCGCCGTGAAGGCCTCGGCCCAGCTCGCCGGGTCCAGCTTACCGTCCTTGCGTACATAGGGCCGGTCGAGACGCTGCGTGCGCAGGCCGTCCCAGATGAAGCGGGTCTTGTCGGAGATCCACTCCTCGTTCACCGCCTCGTTGACGCGCGGCAGGATGCGCATCACCTCGCGGCCGCGGCTGTCGACGCGGATCGCCGAGCCGACGGCATCCATGACGTCGATGGATTCGGTCTTGGTCAGTTCCCACGGCCGTGCCTGGAAGGCGAAAGGCTTGGAGGTCAGCGCGCCGACGGGGCACAGGTCGATGACATTGCCCTGCAGCTCCGAGGTCATCGCCTGCTCGAGATAGGTGGTGATCTCGGCATCCTCGCCGCGGCCGATCAGGCCGAGTTCGGAAATGCCGGCAACCTCGGTGGTGAAGCGAACGCAGCGCGTGCAGTGGATGCAGCGGTTCATCACCGTCTTGACCAGCGGGCCGATATACTTGTCTTCGACCGCGCGCTTGTTCTCGTGATAGCGCGAGGAATCAACGCCGAAGGCCATCGCCTGGTCCTGCAGGTCGCATTCGCCGCCCTGGTCGCAGATCGGGCAATCCAGCGGATGGTTGATCAGCAGGAATTCCATCACGCCTTCCCTGGCCTTCTTGACCATCGGCGTGTTGGTGAAGATTTCCGGCGCTTCTCCGTTCGGACCGGGACGCAGGTCGCGCACGCCCATGGCGCAGGACGCTTGCGGCTTGGGCGGCCCGCCCTTCACCTCGATCAGGCACATGCGGCAATTGCCGGCGATCGACAACCGCTCGTGGAAGCAGAAGCGCGGCACTTCCGCGCCCGCGTCCTCTGCCGCCTGCAGCAGCGTGTAATGGTCGGGTACAGTGATTTCTTTCCCGTCGACCTTGAGCTTTGCCATTCGCCTCAAACCTCTGCGGATTTCCCGCAATCTCATTTCCCGGGCGCGACAGACGCGGCGCCCGGCATTTCACTCACTTCTTCGCGGCCAGCACAGCCGCCTGGGCAATCCAGTCGTCGCGCACGATACGGCCGTTGAACGACAGGTAGTCGTCGACCCAGGCGATCTCTTCGGGTGACCAGTCGGCGATCTGGCGGAACGTCCAGATGCCGAGCCCATTGAGCACCGTCTCCAGCTTCGGGCCGATGCCCGATATCTTCTTGAGATCCGAAGGCTTCCCCGGCCTGTCCACAGCCTTGGGCTGCCTGAAATCCTCGGGCAGCAGCACATCCGGAAGCTCGTCCGCTGACCGCCCCGCCTGTGCCGCCGGCACCGTGGTGGCGGCCTCCCTGGCGGCAATGTCGGTGACTTCCTGCGCGAAGGACTGCGCCTCCGCAATCAGGGTCTTGGCCGTCGCCCGCGCTCTGGTGGATGAAAGGCTCGCATCCTCGAATTGTTCGACGCGCGCCTCGAAATCCTCGATGAGCGGCTGCATGAGGCGTTGCGACGCCTCGGCTGCGCCCGACAGCGCGCCCAACCAGACGCCGAAAGCGTGGTTGGCGAGCCCAAGTCCCAGAGCCGACATCGCCGCCGCGCCCGCGACAGGGTGCGCCAGAAGGTTGACGGCGCCGGCCATCTCCTTCGGCATCATCCTGGTCAGGTCCTGGTTCATCTTCTCGATCTGGTCCAAATTGGGCATCAACGGGTGGGGTGTCGAATACGGCGCCATAGAATTCTCCTGGTCGTTTCTTCGTTCGCCCCGCCCCGTTCTTCTCGCTCCGGGCTATCGCCCATTCAATGCTTCTCTATTCCGCCGCCACCAACACCGGCTCGGCCCGGTGCGCGTTGCGCGAAAACTCGTCGATGCGCCGCTCCACCTCGCCGCGGAAGTGCCGCATCAGGCCCTGGATCGGCCAAGCGGCCGCGTCGCCCAGCGCGCAGATCGTGTGGCCTTCGACCTGCTTGGTCACGTCGAGCAGCATGTCGATCTCGCGCTTCTGCGCCTCGCCGCGCACCAGCCGTTCCATCACCCGCCACATCCAGCCGGTGCCTTCACGGCACGGCGTGCATTGGCCGCAGCTCTCATGCTTGTAGAAGTAGGACAGCCGCGCGATGGCTTTGACGACATCGGTCGACTTGTCCATGACGATGACGGCCGCCGTGCCGAGGCCGGATTTGAGGTCGCGCAGCGCGTCGAAATCCATCGGCGTATCGATGATCTGCTCGGCCGGCACCAGCGGCACCGAGGCGCCGCCAGGAATGACCGCCAGAAGATTGTCCCAGCCGCCACGGATGCCGCCGCAATGCGTCTCGATCAGCTCGCGGAACGGGATCGACATCGCCTCTTCGACGGTGCACGGATTGTTGACGTGGCCGGAGACGCAGAACAGCTTGGTGCCGACATTGTTGGGCCGGCCGAAGGATGAGAACCAGGCCGCGCCCCGACGCAGGATCGTCGGCGCCACAGCGATCGATTCGACGTTGTTGACGGTGGTCGGGCAGCCATAAAGGCCGACATTGGCCGGAAATGGTGGCTTCAGCCTGGGCTGGCCCTTCTTTCCCTCGAGGCTTTCGAGCAGCGCCGTCTCCTCGCCGCAGATATAAGCCCCGGCGCCATGGTGCATATAGACGTCGAAATCGTAGCCTGAAGTGTTGCCCTTGCCGATCAGCTTGGCCTCATAGGCCTCGTCGATGGCACGCTGCAGCGCCTCGCGCTCGCGGATGAACTCGCCGCGCACATAGATGTAGGCCGCGACCGCGCCCATGGCGAAGCCGGCGAGCAAGGCGCCCTCGACCAGCGTGTGCGGATCGTTGCGCAGAATGTCGCGGTCCTTGCAGGTACCGGGCTCGGATTCGTCGGCATTGATGACGAGATAGCTCGGCCGGCCGTCACTCTGCTTGGGCATGAACGACCATTTCAAGCCGGTCGGGAAACCGGCGCCGCCGCGGCCGCGCAGGCCCGACGCCTTCATCTCGTTGACGATCCACTCGCGCCCCTTGGCGACGATGCCGGGCGTGTTGTCCCAGGCGCCGCGCGCCATTGCGCCGGCCAGCGACTTGTCGAAGAGGCCGTAGATGTTGGTGAAGATGCGGTCTTTGTCCTGAAGCATTGTTCGTCCCTCAGACCGGCTTCTTGCCGAAGACGCGGATATATTCGGCGACGCCGCCCTTGGCGAGCGCCTTGGCCTGCTTGACCCAGTCGTCTCGCTCGATGCGGCCGCGGAAGGAGAGATAGCTGTCCACCCACTCCCGTTCGGCCTTCTTCCAAGACGCAACCTGGGCGAAGGTGAAGATGCCGAGCGAATGCAGGATGCTCTCGGTCCTCGGGCCGACGCCGGAGATCAGCTTGAGATCGTCGACCAGCGCCGGCCTGGCGATGCCGGCCGGCCGGTTCTTGTCTTCCAACGAAGGCTTGGCCGCTTTGGCGGGAAGCTTGGTTTCCGGCGACTTGAACGCGGAAGCCGGCTCAGCCTTGTTCAGGGGGCCGCTGCGCGGCTTCAAAACTTTCTCGACCTCGGGCGCCGCCTTGTTGGCGTTTGTCGCCGAGTGGCGGGGAGCCGCGACGCTCGCCGCTTTTTCCGTTGCCGACGCGACCTTGGCCGGCGACGGCGTTTTCAGCGCCGGGCTGGTTTCAGCCGCATCGGTTTTCGGCTTGCTGGCATTGGACGGCGCGACAGGGGTGGCGGCCGGCGTTGGCACCGGCGCCGCGATGATCGCGTCGGGTGCCGCCTTGGCGGCCTTGGCGGCTTCCCTGGCCTCCCTGTCACGGGTCGACTTGAGGATCGCCTTCTCGCTTTTCAGCGTCGTGAGGCCGGCGGCCGGCTCCGAGCCGGTGCGGCCGTTCTGCGGCCCCGGCGTCACCGAGGCCCCCTTGCCCGCATCGTAGAGATCAATGATTTCGGCCAGCCGTTCCGGCGTCAGGTCTTCGAACGTGTCCTTGAAGATCATGACCATCGGCGCGTTGACGCAGGCGCCGAGGCATTCGACCTCTTCCCACGACAGCGTTCCCTTGTCGTTGGTGTGGAACTGGTCATGGTGGATCTTGGAGCGGCACACGTCCATCAGCGCTTCCGAGCCGCGCAGCATGCAGGGCGTGGTGCCGCAAACCTGGATGTGCGCCCGCGTGCCGACAGGATTCAGCTGGTACTGCGTGTAGAAGGTCGCGACCTCGAGCCCGCGGATGCGCGGCATGCCGAGCATGTCCGAAATCGTCTCGATCGCCGCCTTGGTGACCCAGCCTTCCTGCTCCTGCGCCAGCATCAGCAGTGGAATGATCGCAGACTGTTCCCGGCCCTTCGGGTACTTCTTGATCCATTGCTTGGCCGCGGCCGCGTTCGCCCGGTTGAAGGCGAAGGATGCTGGCTGGACGCTGGCTTCTGCGAGACGACGGACTGACATTTAGCGATCGACCTCACCAAACACGATGTCGAGGGAGCCGAGGACGGCGGTGACGTCGGCCAGCATGTGACCGCGGCACAGGAAATCCATGGCCTGGAGATGCGCGAAACCGGGCGCGCGCAGCTTGCAGCGATAAGGCTTGTTGGTGCCGTCGGAGACCAGATAGACGCCGAACTCGCCCTTGGGCGCCTCGACCGCCGCATAGACCTCGCCGGCCGGCACGCGGTAGCCCTCGGTGTAGAGCTTGAAGTGGTGGATCAGCGCTTCCATCGAGCGCTTCATCGCCTGGCGCTTTGGCGGCACGACCTTGCCGTCGAGGTTCGACACCGGCCCGGCGCTTTCCTTGCCGAGCAGGAGATCGATGCACTGGCGCATGATCTTCGCCGACTGGCGCATCTCTTCCATGCGCACGAGGTAACGGTCGAAACAGTCGCCGTTCTTGCCGATCGGAATATCGAAATCGAGCTCCGAATAGCATTCATAGGGCTGCGATCTGCGCAGGTCCCAGGCAGCGCCCGAGCCACGCACCATGACGCCGGAAAAGCCCCAGGCCCAGGCGTCGGCCAGCGAAACCGTGCCGATATCGACATTGCGCTGCTTGAAGATGCGATTGCCGGTCAGCAACTGATCGAGGTCGTCGATCGACTTCAGGAACGGATCGATCCACTTGCCGATGTCCTCGAGCAGCTTCTGCGGCAGGTCCTGGTGAACGCCGCCCGGACGGAAATAGGCGGCATGCATGCGCGAACCCGAGGCGCGCTCATAGAACACCATCAGCTTTTCGCGCTCGACGAAGCCCCACAGAGGCGGCGTCAGCGCGCCGACGTCCAGCGCCTGCGTCGTCACATTGAGGATGTGCGACATGATGCGGCCGATCTCGCAGTAGAGCACGCGGATCAGCTGACCGCGCTTCGGCACCTCGATGCCGAGCAGGCGCTCGGCGGCCAGTGCGAAGGCATGCTCCTGGTTCATCGGCGCGCAATAGTCGAGCCGGTCGAGATAAGGCACTGCCTGCAGGTAGGTTTTGTGCTCGATCAGCTTTTCGGTGCCGCGATGCAAGAGCCCGATATGCGGATCGACACGATCGACCACTTCGCCGTCCAACTCCAGAACCAATCTCAAAACACCATGCGCGGCAGGGTGTTGCGGTCCGAAGTTGATGTTAAAATTGCGGACGGAGGTTTCAGCCATTACTGCTTTGCCTTCTCATCCCCTGGCAGCACGTAATCGGTGCCTTCCCATGGGGACAGAAAATCGAAATTGCGGAATTCCTGCTTCAGTTCCACCGGCTCGTAGATGACGCGCTTGGCTTCGTCGTCGTAACGCACCTCGACGAAGCCGGTCAGCGGGAAATCCTTGCGCAGCGGGTGACCGTCGAAACCGTAATCGGTGAGAATGCGCCGCAGATCGGGGTGACCCGAAAACAGCACGCCATAGAGATCGTAGGTCTCGCGCTCGAACCAGTCGGCGCCGGGATAGACGCCGGTGATCGACGGCACCATCGTCTCCTCGTCGGCCTGCACCTTGATGCGGATACGCACGTTCTGCTTCGGCGACAACAGGTGATAGACGACGTCGAAGCGCTTGGCCCGCGACGGATAATCGGCGCCGCAGACATCGATGACCGAGATGAATTGGCAGCGCGGATCGTCACGCAGGAAAGTCACCACTTCGATCAGATCGCGCGGTTCGACATGGATGGTGAGTTCGCCATAGGCGAACACTGCTTCATTGACGCGGCCAATCAATTTTTCGCCGAGATAGGTCGACAGTTCGCTCAGGGATGCGGCCATGGATTTACCGTTCGATCGTGCCGGTGCGGCGGATCTTCTTCTGCAGCAGAAGAATGCCATAGAGCAGCGCTTCGGCGCTCGGCGGACAGCCGGGCACATAGATGTCGACCGGCACGATGCGGTCGCAGCCGCGCACCACCGAATAGGAATAGTGGTAATAGCCGCCGCCATTGGCGCAGGAGCCCATCGAGATGACGTAGCGCGGCTCCGGCATCTGGTCGTACACCTTGCGCAGCGCCGGGGCCATCTTGTTGGTCAGCGTGCCGGCAACGATCATGATGTCGGACTGGCGCGGAGACGCGCGAGGAGCAACACCGAACCGCTCCGAATCGTAACGCGGCATCGAGGTGTGGATCATCTCGACGGCGCAGCAGGCGAGGCCGAAGGTCATGAACATCAGCGAGCCGCTGCGCGCCCAGGTGATCAGCGCCTCGGTCGAGGTGACGAGAAAGCCCTTGTCGGCGAGTTCGTTGTTGATTTCGAGGAAGAACGGATCATCGGACCCAACCGGCCTGCCGGTATTGGGATCGATCAGACCCTTGGGCTTCGGCGCGACGAGCGTGCCGGAACTGTCGCTCAATCCCATTCGAGCGCTCCTTTTTTCCATTCATAGGCAAAGCCGATGGTCAGCACCGCCAAAAACACCATCATCGACCAGAAACCGAGCATGCCGATTTTCGAGAACGACACCGCCCACGGAAACAGGAAGGCCACTTCCAGGTCGAAGATGATGAACAGGATCGACACCAGGTAGAAGCGGATGTCGAACTTCATACGGGCGTCATCGAACGAGTTGAACCCGCATTCGTAGGCGGAAAGCTTTTCCGGGTCGGGATTGCGGTAGGCCACCAGGAACGGCGCCACGATAAGCGCGACGCCGACAGCCGCCGCCACTGCGATAAACAGGACGATGGGCAGGTACGAACTGAGAAGTGCGTTCATGCTGCGGCTTTCCGTTGGCGCCAATCCATTTTGATTACAGCACCAGACCCCATTTCGGAAGCGTGACAGTTTAACCGCTGAACCGTTTTAAGGGGCCTTTGCTGCAACGCGGCGAGGGTTAGCGCAGCGCTTCCGGCGAAGCAAGTCAAACCTTGTTCAAAACACTGGCCTGGACGGCATAAGGGAAGAAACTGGTCCGATCCGCTCCTGTCTGATTTCCTTCGCTTTTTACTCCACTTTTCTCTCCTGACAGAGTTGCCGCCAAAACCCTGCTAGCATGGCCGGAATCAACTGTCCGAACGACGCTCAACAAGCCATCAGAGTCGCATCCGAATGAAGGAAAAGATCTCGCTTGCCACGGCCCGGCGCATCGCGCTCGCCGCCCAAGGGTTCACTGATCCCCGCCCCGCCGGCACGCCCGACCGACGCCACTTCGCCCGCGTGCTCTCGCGCACCGGCCTGCTGCAGATCGATTCCGTCAGCGCGGTGGTGCGCGCTCACTACATGCCGCTCTACTCGCGCCTTGGCCCCTACCCGTTCGCCTTGCTCGACAACGCCGCCGTCACGCGCAAGCGCACGGTTTTCGAATACTGGGCGCACGAGGCTTCCTTCCTGCCGGTCGAGACCTATCCCCTGATGCGTTGGCGCATGCAGCGCGCCGAGCGTGGCGATGAAATGTATCTGGGTCTCGCCAAATGGGGCCGCGAGCACGCCGCCTATATCGAAGAGATCTACCGCGAGGTCGCGGAGCGCGGCCCGATCGCCGCCTCCGCGCTCGAAGGCCAGAAAGGGTCCGGCGGCTGGTGGGGCTGGAGCCACGCCAAGCATGCCTTCGAATGGCTGTTCTGGGCAGGACGCATCACCACCGCGCACCGCCGTGGCTTCGAACGCTTCTACGATCTGCCCGAGCGCGTGCTGCCGCAGGCGATCCTCGATCTGCCGGTGCCGTCAGCCGAGGACGCGCATCGGGAATTGCTGCGGATATCCGCCCGCGCTCATGGCGTCGCGACAGCAAGCGACCTGCGCGACTATTTCCGCCTGTCGCCGGCCGACATGAAGGGCCGGCTGGAGGAGCTGGTTGAAACAGGCGAGCTGGTGCCGGTGCGTGTCGAGGGCTGGAACAAACCGGCTTACCTCCATAAGGAGGCTCGTATTCCACGAAAAATCGAGGCCCGCGCCTTGCTGGCGCCGTTCGATCCGGTCGTTTTCGAGCGCTCGCGCACGGAGCGGCTGTTCGATTTCCACTACCGCATAGAAATCTACACCCCTGCCGAAAAACGGCAATACGGCTATTACGTCCTGCCGTTCCTGCTCGGCGACAGGATCGTGGCGCGCGTCGACCTCAAGGCCGACCGGCCGGCCAGCGTGCTACGCGTCCACGCGGCCTATGCCGAGCCCGGCGCGCCGCCTGAAACCGCCGCGCAACTCTTCCAGGAATTGACGCAGATGCAGGGCTGGCTCGGCCTCGAACGGATCGAGGTTACGCCCGCCGGCGACCTTGGGCAGCCGCTCGCCGACATTGCCGTGTCGTAGACGCGCGTTGACACCGCCGCCTGCAAGAGCCTAAATCCATTCCAGACGGTCTCCTCTCGGCAAAGGGAGGAGCCAAGAGGGAATGCGGTGCGAAATCTCGATTTCAAATCCGCGGCTGTCCCCGCAACTGTAAGCGACGAGCCAAGGCCGAAAACCACTGGGACGGTCCCGGGAAGGCGGCACGAAGGCGATGACCCGCGAGCCAGGAGACCTGCCGTCTGAGACATAAGAATCCGATCGCCCGGCGGGTTTTCCGGGCAAGGAGCCCAATTTGGAACGCGACAGCAGTTTCCCGGCTGAAACAGCGGACATTTTGTCTGGCGATAGCGACTTGTCTGGCGATAGCGACGCCTTGGCCGGCGTCACTGTCATCATCTGCGCTTCCTGCCGCGACGAGACCGGTTCCGATGCCCATCCCCGCGCCGGCGAAGTTTTGGCTCAAGATACGCGCCAAGCCGCAACGGCCGACAATGTCCGTGTCCGCACCGTCGAATGCCTCGGCAACTGCAAGCGCCGTCTCAGTGCCGCGATTCTTCGCGACGGCTGCTGGAGTTATGTCTTCGGCGACCTGAACATCGCCAGCGGCGCCGATCTCGTCACCGGCGCGAAACTCTTCGCCGCTTCGACCAACGGCCTCATTCCGTGGCGTGGTCGCCCGGATTCCCTCAAGCGCGGCCTCGTCGCCCGCATTCCTCCCCTCGACATGCTGAAGGACTGATCATGACCGCCGCAGTTTCCGCCGCCACTCTCTCCCGCGTCCCCTGTACCGTGGTCACCGGCTTCCTGGGTGCCGGCAAGACCACGCTGGTCCGCCATCTCCTGGAGAACGCGGGCGGCAAGCGGATCGCCATCATCGTCAACGAATTCGGCGACATCGGAATCGACGGCGAGATCCTCAAGGGCTGCGGCATCGACACCTGCCCGGAGGAAAACATCGTCGAACTGGCCAATGGCTGCATCTGCTGCACCGTCGCCGACGATTTCGTCCCGGCGCTCGACCAGATCCTGTCGCTGACGCCGAAGGTCGACCACATCCTGATCGAGACCTCAGGCTTGGCTCTGCCCAAGCCGCTGGTCCAGGCCTTCCAGTGGCCGACAGTGAAGAGCCGGGTGACAGTCGACGGCGTAATCGCCGTGGTCGACGGTCCGGCATTGGCCGAGGGGCGCGTCGCCAACGACATGGACGCCCTGCAGGCGCAACGCGCGCAGGACCAGACACTGGACCACGACGACCCCGTCGAGGAGGTGTTCGAGGACCAGATCGCCTGCGCCGACCTCATCATCCTGTCGAAGAGCGACCTGATGGATGCCGCAGGTTCGGCTCGCGCCAACGCCATCATTGGCGAACACTCCGCCCGCGCCGTGAAGGTCGTGCCGACGGCTCATGGCAAGGTCGATCCGTCCGTGCTGCTCGGGCTAGGCCTCGCCGTCGAGGACGACATCGAGAACCGCAAGTCCCATCATGACGGCGCCTTCGACCACGAGCACGACGACTTCGATACGTTCATCGTCGACATCCCCTCGATCGCCAACCCGGACGACCTGGCAAAGCGCGTCGCGACCGCCGCCGAACAGGAGAACGTGCTGCGGGTGAAAGGCTTCGTCGAGGTCGGCGGCAAGCCGATGCGGCTGTTGCTGCAGGCGGTCGGTCCGCGCGTCAATCATTATTATGACCGCGCCTGGACGGCTGACGACGACCGCCGCTCGCGCCTGGTCGTCATCGGCCTCAAGGGGCTGAACCGCCCGGCGATCGAGCATATCCTCGCCGGCTGAGGCAACACCGACCGCGATGCACATCCTCACCACCACATCCGCCTCGCTCGACGATCTCGCCGAGCCGGTCGATCTGCGGCAGACGCCGGCGGAAATGGTGGCGCTGTCCTTCACGGACAGCGACCTGGCCGGACTGGCAGCGGCCTGGAAAGGCGACGCCGATCGGCTGCCCACGATGCGGCTGGCCGCGCTGCGCGACCTGCGCCACCCCATGTCCGTCGACCTCTGGATCGACAGCGTCGCCCGTCACGCCAAAGTCATTCTGGTGCGTATTCTCGGCGGTTACGAGTGGTGGCGCTACGGCTGCGACCAGTTGGCCGTGGTTGCCCGTGAGCGTGGCATAAAGCTGGCACTACTTCCCGGTGAAAGCCACGACGAGGATATCAGGCTGATCGAAGCCTCGACGCTGCCGCGCGAGGAACTGGACGGGCTGCTCAATTATTTCCGCCAGGGCGGCCCGGCCAATATGAGCGCGCTGGTGCGCAGGCTGGCGCGGTTGGCGGGGTCTGATGGCGAGATTGCCGAGCCGGTAAGCGTGCCGAAAGCCGGGTTTTATGAGCCGGGGCGCGGAGTCGTGGAGAAGCCGGACTTATCGAATGTTGACGATCCTTCACACCCCCCTCTGTCCGGCAGGACATCTCCTCCGCAAGGGGGGAGATCGGCTGTCATCAAGGCCGGCTCCTCTTCTGTCCCCTTGGACAGGGATTTATCTCGACCATCCGCGATAGGCGAAATCGTCGATGAAAGAGCAATCTCCCCCCTTGCGGGGGAGATGTCCGGTAGGACAGAGGGGGGTGTGACGGAACTCGACGCCGGCAACGTCAACCCACCCGTGATTCCCATCCTCTTCTACCGCTCGATGCTGCTCGCCGCCGATGTCGCGCCCATCGACGCGCTTTTCGAGGCGCTACGGCAGCGCGGCATGCTGCCGGTGCCGATCTTTGTCTCCAGCCTGAAAGACCCGGAATCTCTGGCTTTTGTTGAAACCGCGATTGCCCAGCCCAAGCCCGCCGCCATCATCACCGCGACCGCTTTCGCGTCCGGCGCCGAACCCGGCGTCGAAACCCTGTTCGACCGCGCCGGCGTTCCCGTCTTCCAGGTCATCGTCGCCACCACCCGCCGCGACGTATGGGAGAAGAACCAGCGCGGGCTGGCCCCCGCCGACCTCGCCATGCATGTCGTTCTGCCCGAACTGGACGGCCGCATCCTCGCCGGCGCCGTTTCGTTCAAGGGCGAAAGCGAGACCGACCCGGCGCTCGGCCACCGCGCCTTTGCCAACCGGCCGGAGCCCGATCGCGTCGAACAGGTGGCGGACCGGGTCGCGGCCTTCATCAGGCTTCGGGAAACGCCGCGCGCCGAGCGCAAGGTCGCCATTCTGATCCCCGATTACCCGAGCGCTCCCGGCCGCACCGGCTATGCGGTCGGGTTGGATGTGCCATCCAGCGTGCTGGCGATGCTGCACGACCTCCAGGAACAGGGCTATGTAGTTGAGGGAATTCCCCAAACGTCGCGTGCGTTGCTGGATGCGCTGGAGCGCAGCAAGGCTGGGTTGGAGTTGGATGAGTACCTTGCCTTCTCAACGGAATTGCCGGGCGCAGCAATTGCTGCCGTAGAAGCAGCTTGGGGCAAAGCCGAAGGCGAGACAGGTTTGCGCGAGGCACCCCCCTCTGTCCTGCCGGACATCTCCCCCGCAAGGGGGGAGATTACGCCGTCATCTCTGTCTTCGCCAATCTCCAACGTTGCAAGAGTAGCTCCAGCGTCTAAACTGCCAATCTCCCCCCTTGCGGGGGAGATGTCCGGCAGGACAGAGGGGGGTGTTCAAGCGCTGCCCGCCGCCAAATTCCCCTTCCGCGCCGCGACCTTCGGCAACATCACCGTGGCCCTCGCCCCCGATCGCGGCCGCTCGGCCGACCGCCGCGCCGACTATCACGACCCGACGCTGCCGCCGCGCCATGCATTGCTCGCCTTCGGCCTGTGGCTGCGCAAATTGCTCGGCGTCCATGCGCTCATCCATGTTGGCGCGCATGGCACGCTGGAATGGCTGCCGGGCAAGACGGTTGCGCTTTCGCAAAGCTGCTTCCCCGAGATCGTCACCGGTCCCCTGCCCGTCATCTATCCCTTTATCGTCTCCAATCCCGGCGAGGCGGCGCAGGCGAAGCGGCGGATCGCCGCCGTCACGCTCGGCCATCTGCCGCCGCCGCTCACCGGCGCCGGATTGGACAAGAACCAGCACAGGCTCGAACGGCTGGTCGACGAATACGCCCAGGCTGACGGTCTCGACCGCCGCCGCCGCGACCGTCTGGCCAGTCTGATCGTCGAAACCGCGCAGACGACGGGCCTCGCCGCGGAGGCCGGCGTTGCCCGCACCGACGCGCCGGACGAGGCCCTGCGCCGCATCGATGCCTGGCTCTGCGACCTGAAGGATTTCGCTATCAAGGATGGGCTGCATGTCTACGGCCGCGCGCCCGACGAAGAGCCCGACCTTATGCGCCGGCAAAGCGCCGAGGCCGAAAAGGCCGCCCTTCTTGCCGCGCTCGACGGTCGTCATGTCACCGCGGGCCCGGCCGGCGCGCCCGCGCGCGGGCGTTCCGACGTTCTGCCCACCGGCCGCAACCTGTTCACGTCGGACCCGCGCGCCATGCCGACGCCGACGGCTTACGACATCGGCAAGGCTGCCGCCGAGGAAGTGGTGCGCGCCTATATGCAATCGCATGGCGACTGGCCGCGCTCGCTGATCATCGACCTCTGGGGTTCGGCGTCTTTGCGCACCGGCGGCGAGGAGATCGCGCAGGGGCTTTCGCTGATGGGCTGCCGCCCGCAATGGGATGCCGCCACAGGCCGCGTCACCGGCATCGAGGTGTTGGCGCCGGCAGCGCTTGGCCACCCGCGCGTCGACGTCACCTGGCGCATATCGGGCCTGTTCCGCGACATGTTCCCGACCCAGATCGCGCTGATCGATGCCGCTGCCAACGCCGTTGCCGCGCGCGACGAGGACGATTCGGAAAATCCGCTCGCCGCAAGGACCCGCGCCGAGGGCAAGATCAGCCCGCGCATCTTTGGCACCTCGCCTGGCACTTACGGCGCTGGCGTCGAGGAAATCCTGTCGAGCGGCGACTGGGCGGCGCGCGAGGAAATCGGCCGCGCCTATCTCGATGCCACATCGCATGCCTATGGCGGCGCCGGCGGTGAAGGGATCGCCGCGCCCGGCGCTTTCGAGAACCGCATCGCCGAGGCCGATCTTCTCGTCCACACCGGCGACGATCCCGGCCGCGACATCCTCGAAGGCTCCGCCGATGTCGCCTTTATCGGCGGCTTTTCGGCCGCCCTTGCAGCGCTTGGCAGGAATGCCGACGTTATCGTGCTGGACACGACGGACCCGCAGAGGCCGAAGCCGCGTTCACTTAGTGAGGCTGTGACGCGCGTCGTGCGCGCCCGCGCTGTCAACGCCCGCTTCATAGCGGGCCAGATGCGCCACGGCCCGCGCGGCGCCTCGGAATTCGCCGAAACCGTCGACCGGCTGGTTGGCTTCGCCGAAACCACGCAGGCCATACCGGGCGCGCTGATAGACGCCGTGCACGATGCCTATCTCGGCGATGCGGGCGTCCGCGCCTTCATCCTGCGCGAAAACCCGGCCGCCGCGAAAGCCATTGCCGAACGCCTCCTGTCGGCGCGACGGCGGGGCCTCTGGCATCCCTTGCGCAATTCGATCGACGACGACCTCGCGGCACTGATTGCCGAGGCACGGGAGTTGGCGGCATGAACGCCTACTCCCGACGCGGCGCCTGCCCGGCCCTTTCGGCGCCGATGCAGACCGGCGACGGCCTGCTGGTGCGGCTCAACCCGGTCGCCGGAGGCCCATCTTCTGGCGGATTGTCGCCGAAGCTTCTGATCGGGCTGGCAGAATCCGCCCTGCGGCACGGCAACGGCATCATGGAAGTGACAGCGCGCGGCAGCTTGCAAATACGCGGATTGACCACGCAAAGTGCAACCCTGCTGGCGAAGGAAGTCGATGCGCTGGGCATTGTGGTCCGCACTGGCGTACCAGTGGAGACCGGACCACTGGCCGGCATCGATCCGCAGGAGATCGCCGACCCCAGGCCGCTGGCTGATCGGATCAGGGAAGCGGTCGAGGACGCCGGGCTGACGCAGCGGCTCGGGCCGAAGGTTTCGGTCGTTGTCGACGGTGGCGGGCAACTCACGATGGATGCTGTGACGGCCGACGTGCGGCTGAAGGCGGCGAGCACCGAGGCGGGAATCCGCTGGCGGGTGTCGGTTGCCGGTGACGGGCGGAATGCAAGGCTGCTCGTAACGGTCGATGCAGACGCCGCGCGCGACATTGTCGTAGCTGCGCTGAGAATGGTTGCCGAGAAAGGCCGCGACGCTCACGCAAGGGATTTGTCGGAGCGGCAGTTGGTGTCTCTGGCGGGTTGGCTATGCCTGACAAGTTTGCGCGAGGCGCCCCCCTCTGTCCTGCCGGACATCTCCCCCTCAAGGGGGGAGATTACGTGGTCACCGACGGTTTCGCCAATTTCCGGTGCTGCTAAAGAAAAGCCGACGTCGAAGCCGCCGATCTCCCCCCTCGAGGGGGAGATGTCCGGCAGGACAGAGGGGGGCGCCTCGCGCAAACCTATCGGCCCTTTCCCCTTAGCCGGCGACGTCCCCACTCTCGGCATCGGTCTCCCCTACGGCAGCATGCCCGCCGAAAGGCTCATCGCCCTCGCTCAAAGCGCTCTCACCCTCGGGACGTCGGAAATCCGCCTCGCCCCGGGCCGCGCCCTGCTCTTCCTCGGCCAGCCACCAGCCGCCAATCCTTCCCTCCAACTCACCGCCGCCACCCTCGGCTTCGTCACCTCCCCCACCGACCCGCGCACGCGCATCGCTGCTTGTCCCGGCGCGCCGGCTTGCGCCTCGGGTCGCATCGCCACGCGCGACATCGCCGAGGCGATTGCCACCGAAAACGCCGATAGTCTCGACTTCACCTTGCATGTTTCGGGCTGCGCCAAGGGCTGCGCGCATCCCGGCCCAGCGGCGCTGACTGTGGTCGGCGGCGAAAATGGAGCCGGACTTGTCGTGAACGCGACGGCAAAGGCCCTTCCTGCCGGTTACAGGCCGGGCTATGACGCCGCGCGCGGCATCGGCCGCGTCGCGGCGGCAATCCGCAGCGCACGCTATCAGGGCGAGACCGCCGCCGCCTGCCTGACAAGGCTGGGGCCGGCCGGCATCGCAGAGGCTTATCGACAGGAATGACAATGGTCGCCTACGACTACATCCACGACGGCACGGCGATCTACGAACGCTCCTTTGCCATCATCCGCGCCGAGGCTGATCTCGCGCGCTTTTCCGAAGCAGAGGCCGATGTCGCGGTCCGCATGATCCATGCCTGCGGCCAAGTGGAAGCCGCCAAGAATTTTGTCTTCTCCAGCGACTTCGTTTCCGCCGCACGGGCCGCGCTTGCCGCCGGCGCGCCGATCTTCTGCGACGCCGAAATGGTCTCGCACGGCGTCACCCGCGCCCGCCTGCCTGCCGGCAACGAGGTGATCTGCACCTTGCGCGACCCGCGCACGCGTGAAATCGCCAGGACGATCGGCAACACACGTTCTGCCGCCGCGATCGACCTGTGGGGCGAGCGCATCGCCGGTTCGGTGGTGGCCATCGGCAATGCGCCGACCGCACTCTTTTATCTTCTGGAGAAGCTGCGCGACGGTGCGCCGAAACCGGCCGCCATCATCGGCATGCCGGTGGGCTTCGTCGGTGCCGCCGAATCGAAGGACGCGCTGGCGCAGAATTCCTACGGCGTACCCTATGCAATCGTGAGCGGCAGGCTTGGCGGCAGCGCCATGACCGCGGCAGCCCTCAATTCTCTCGCGAGGCCCGGCCTGTGAACGCGCTCCCCAAAACCGGCTCGAGGGGCCGCCTGGTCGGCGTCGGTACCGGTCCCGGCGACCCGGAACTGTTGACGCTGAAGGCCGCGCGTGCGCTGGCCGAGGCCGATGTGGTGGCGTATTTCGCCAAGCGCGGCAACAACAGCAATGCGCGCGCCATCGTCGAGACGCGCTTCCGACCCGACATGCTGGAGCTGCCGTTGCTCTATCCCGTGACCACGGAGATCGACAAGGATCACGACGATTACCGCGCGCAGATATCGGCCTTCTACGAGGAGTCCGCCGAGACCGTTGCCGGTCATCTGGATGCCGGTAGGATGGTCGCCGTGCTGTCGGAAGGCGATCCGCTCTTTTATGGCTCCTACATGCATCTGCATGTGCGCCTCGCCCATCGTTTTCCGACCGAGGTCATTCCCGGCGTTACCGCCATGTCGGGCTGCTGGTCGGCGACCGGCCTGCCGATCGTTCAGGGCGACGATGTGCTGACCGTGCTGCCGGGCACGATGAGCGAGTTCGAACTGACCCGGCGCCTCGCCGACACCGATGCCGCCGTTATCATGAAGGTCGGCCGCAACCTGCCCAAAATCCGGCGGGCGCTGGAGGCCACCGGCAAGCTGACACGCGCCGTCTATGTCGAGCGCGGCACCATGCCGGGCAGCGTCTCGATGCGGCTCACCGACAAGCCGGACGACAAGGCGCCCTATTTCGCCATTGTGCTCGTTGCCGGCTGGTCCGGACGCCCTGTCGCGTCGGCGGGTGGCGCATGAGCGGCCGCCTCACTGTCATCGGGCTCGGACCTGGCAACGCCGATCAGGTGACGCCGCAGGCGAGCCACGCCGTCGCCGAGGCAAGCTTCTTCTACGGCTACAAGCCCTATCTCGACCGGCTGGAATTGCGCCCGGACCAGACCCGCATCGCCTCCGACAATCGCGAAGAGCTTGCCCGCTCCAACGAGGCGCTGGCGAAGGCGGCCGAAGGTCACAATGTCGCCGTCGTCTCCGGGGGCGATCCAGGCGTCTTCGCCATGGCGGCGGCCGTCTGCGAGGCGATCGAAGCCGGCCCCTCCGAATGGCGCGCGATCGATCTCGCAATCGTGCCTGGCGTCACCGCCATGCTCGCTGTCGCTGCCCGCATCGGGGCACCGCTCGGCCATGATTTCTGCGCCATCTCGCTGTCCGACAATCTGAAGCCATGGGACTTGGTCGAACTGCGCCTGCTGGCGGCCGCCGGCGCCGGCTTCGTCATCGCGCTTTACAATCCCATCAGCAAGGCGCGCCCCTGGCAGCTTGGCCGCGCCTTCGAATGTCTGAAGGCCATTCTGCCGGGCACCACGCCCGTTATATTCGGCCGTGCCGCAGGCCGGCCCGATGAGCGCATCGAGGTGTTCCTGCTGGCGGATGCCGATGCCGACAAGGCGGACATGGCAACCTGCATCATCATCGGTTCGCCGGAAACCCGGATCATCAGGCGCGGTAACAGGCCGGCGCTGGTTTACACGCCGCGCTCCGCGGCAGGCTCGACAAGATGATCGACCATGTCGGCAAGCTGATCAACGGTCGCAGCCGAAGGAATCTCCGGCAGCGCAGGCCTGCGCACCATGACGACGTCGAGGCCAAGCGCCCGCGCCGCGGCGATCTTGCCATAAGTCGCCGCGCCGCCGCTGTTCTTGGATACGACGATGTCGATGCCGTGCCGCTGGAGCAGCGTGTGTTCCTCCGCCTCGCGAAACGGCCCGCGCGCCAGGAGATAGGTGGCATCGGGCACTGCCAGCTTCGGCTCGACCGGATCGACGCTGCGGATGAGATAATGGTGCTGGGGCGCGGCTTCGAAAGCCGCGACCTCCTGCCGGCCGAGAGCCAGGAATACACGGCGCGGCGCCGGTCCAAGCGCCTGCACGGCATCGCCTGTCGTATAGACCTGCGTCCAGCGATCGCCCTCGACAGGCTCCCAGCCGGGACGGCGCAGAGCGACGATCGGCACCCCGGCCATGCGCGCGGCCTGCGCCGCATTGGCGGAAATTCGCGCCGCGTAGGGATGCGTGGCGTCGATCAGCAGCTCGATGCTTGTCTCCTTGAGATAGGCGGCCAGACCATCGGCGCCGCCAAACCCTCCACTGCGTACCGGCACGCCCTGCGTCACCGGGCTTTCGGTGCGGCCCGCCAGCGACAGCATCACCGAGTGACCGGCTGCCAGTTTTCCAGCCAGTTGCCGGGCTTCGGTGGTTCCGCCGAGGATCAGAATGCGGTGGGTCATCATGCCTGCTAAGAGTCTACGCGGCGCCAACCAAAAATGGCTCACCATCGTCGGCATAGGCGAGGACGGTGTAGCCGGTCTCGGCGACGAGGCCAAGCAGCGGATCGCCGACGCTGAAATCATCTTTGGCGGCAAGCGGCATCTGGCGCTCGTCTCATCATTCGCCAAGGGCGATTTGCGCCCATGGCCGGTTCCCTTCGATGCCAAGATGCACGACGTGCTGTCGCTCGCCGGCAAGCGCGTTTGCGTTCTTGCCTCCGGCGATCCCTTTTTCCACGGCGTCGGCGTCACCCTCGCCCGCAAGGTCATGCCGCGGGAGATGCATGTCATTCCCGCGCCGTCGGCCATTTCGCTGGCGGCCGCTCGCCTTGGCTGGGCGCTGCAGGACATCGAAACCGTCTCGCTGCATGGCCGCCCCATCGACCTGATCCGGCCATTGCTGCAACCCAACGCACGCATCCTGGCCCTGACATCCGATGCCGATGCACCGGCGGCGATCGCCCGCCTGCTCACCGAGCTTGATTTCGGCGCCTCGCGGCTGACGGTTCTGGAGGCGCTTGGCGGGCCAAAGGAGAACCTGCGCTCGGCCCGCGCCGATGCGTTCAACCTCGAAAACATCAATCCGCTCAATGTACTGGCGCTCGAAATTCAATCTGGTCCGGATGCGCGTATCCTGCCTTTGACATCAGGCCTCGCCGATCATCTGTTCGACCATGACGGCCAGATCACCAAACATGACATCCGCGCCATCACGCTGTCGGCGCTGGCGCCGAGGCGCGGCGAACTGCTGTGGGATGTTGGCGCCGGCTCCGGTTCCATCGGCATCGAATGGATGCTCGCCCATTCCTCGATGCGCGCTGTTGCCATCGAAGCCGACCCGATCCGCGCCGCCCGCATCGCCCACAATGCTGCCGCGTGTGGCGTTCCCGGCCTCATCGTGGTCGAAGGCAGCGCTCCCAAGGCGCTTGCAAGGCTCGAGACGCCAGATGCGATTTTCATCGGCGGCGGCGGCAGCGATGCCGGCGTGCTGACCGCCGCCATCAAGGCGCTGCGCACCGGCGGCCGCCTCGTTGCCAATGCGGTGACGCTGGAAATGGAGACGCTGCTTCTTGCCCGTCATACCGAGCTCGGGGGCGATCTGACCCGCATCGCCATATCCCGCGCCGCGCCTGTCGGTTCGATGCAGGCCTGGCGGCCGGCGATGCCGGTTACCCAATGGAGTTGGATCAAGCCATGATGGTCGCGGGCATCGGCAGCCGAAAGGGTGTAAGCGTCGAGGACGTGCTTGCCGCGATAGAAACCACGCTCGAAGCGCATGGGCTGGCGATGACGGCGCTCTCGTCGCTCGCCACCGCCACGCTCAAGAAAGATGAACAGGCGATCGCTGCCGCAGGTCGCACACTCAACCTTCCCGTCATTGTCGTCGATGAGGCAGCGCTTAAAGCAGCGTCGACGAAGGCGCTCAGCAACTCCAGCCTCTCGCAGGATCTGGCCGGCACAGCATCGGTGTCCGAAGCATCGGCGCTGGCCGTCGCCGGCGAAGGCGCCAGGCTGCTGGGACCACGCATCGTGCTCGGCCCGGTCACCTGCGCCATCGCCATCAGCGGAGACGCGGCATGACCGTGCATTTCATCGGCGCCGGTCCGGGCGCCGCCGACCTCATTACCCTGCGCGGCGCGCGGCTGCTGGCAAGCTGCCCGGTCTGCCTCCATGCCGGCTCGATCGTGGCGCCCGAATTGCTGCAGCATTGCGCCCCGGGAACGAAGCTGATCGACACCGCGCCGATGTCGCTCGACGAGATCGAGGCCGAATATCTGGCCGCCCACAAGGCCGGCCATGATGTCGCGCGGCTGCATTCCGGTGACCTGTCGGTATGGAGCGCGGTTGCCGAACAGATCCGCCGGCTGGAAAGGCACGGCATTCCCTACACGCTGACGCCGGGCGTTCCCTCTTTCGCTGCCGCGGCGGCTGCTCTGCGGCGCGAGCTGACCATTCCCGAAGTCGCCCAGAGCCTGGTGCTGACCCGCGTCTCCGGCCGCGCTTCAAAAATGCCGCCTGGCGAAACGCTGGCCGGCTTCGGCCGCACCGGCGCCACGCTTGCCATTCATCTTGCCATCCACGCCATCGATCGCATCGTCGCCGAGCTGACGCCGCTCTATGGCCGCGATTGCCCGGTGGCGGTCGTCTTCCGTGCCTCCTGGCCGGACGAGCGCGTGCTGACCGGCACGCTGGAAACCATCGAGGCACAACTGGCCGCCGACCCGATGGAGCGTACGGCCATCATCTTCGTCGGCCGCTCGCTGGCGGCGGAAGGCTTTGGCGAGAGTTCATTGTACGACGCGCATTACCAGCGGCGTTTTCGCGGACGGGACGGATTGTGAGCGACAGCACCAAAAATAAGGGCGAGAACGCCGCGCTCCAACAGGCGCTTGCCCGGCTGAACTTCAAGCCGCGGACGCTTGAGCCCGGCCATGTCTGGCTCGCCGGCGCCGGCCCCGGCGATCCCGGCTGCCTGACGCTGGAAGTGCTGGCGGCGCTGAGTGAGGCGGATGCGCTGGTCTACGATGCGCTGGTCTCCCCGGACGTCGTCGCGGTTGCCGAAAACGCCGAGCTTTTCTTTGCCGGCAAGCGCGGCGGAAAACCCTCGATGAAACAGGACGACATAACCGCCCTGCTGGTCCGGCTGGCGCGCCAGGGCCGCCGCGTCGTCAGGCTGAAGGGCGGCGACCCCTATATTTTCGGCCGTGGCGGCGAAGAGGCGCTGGCGCTGGCGCGGGAAAACATCCCGTTCCGCGTCCTGCCCGGCCTCACCTCGGGCCTCAGCGCGCTGGCCGCCACCGGCATCCCCGCGACCATGCGCGGCATCAACAAGGCGGTAATCCTGGCGACCGGCCATGCCGCCGGCACCGATGACGATCTCGACTGGGCCGCGATCGCGCGCACCGGCCAGCCTGTTGTGGTCTACATGGGCATGGCCAATCTGCCTGTGATATCGGCCGCATTGCTCGACGGCGGGCTGGCGCCATCGACGCCGGCGGCGGTGATCGTCGCCGCGACGACGCCGCAGGAGCGCATCGTCGTCGCCACGCTGGCCACCATCGCCGAGGAAGCCGCCGCCGCCGGCCTGTCCGCACCGGCGCTGATCGTCGTCGGCGGCATCGTCGCCATGCGCGCGGCGCTGGCGGGTGCATCGTGAGCGCCCGCGCGATCATCATCGGCGCGCCGCGCTCCGGCTCGGGCAAGACCAGCGTCACCATCGGTATTTTACGCGCACTCACCCGGCGCGGCCTGAAAGTGCGCGGCGCCAAGTCCGGCCCCGATTACATCGATCCCGGCTTCCACACCGCCGCCACCGGCCTGTCCGGCGTCAATCTCGACAGCTGGGCGATGTCGCCGTCGCTGCTCAACGCACTGGCCGTGAATGCCGCCGACGACGCCGATTTTGTCATCCTCGAAAGCGCCATGGGCCTGTTCGACGGCATTCCGGCCGCGCCGGGCCGCAGCGGTTCGGCGGCCGATCTGGCACGGCTCTACGGCCTGCCGGTGCTGCTGGTGCTGGACGTTTCCGGTCAGTCGACCACGGCGGCGGCCGTCGCCAAGGGGTTCGCTACCTATGATCCGGAGGTTCGCATGGCGGGCGTCGTGCTCAACCGGCTGGGCAGCGAGCGCCACCGCCGGCTGTCCGGCGACGCCATCGAGGCGATCGGCCTGCCGGTCGTCGGCGCCATCCTGCGCGATCCCACCTTGAACCTGCCCGAGCGCCATCTCGGCCTCGTCCAGGCCGGTGAATATGATGACCTGATGGCGCATCTCGACCGGTTGGCCGACATGGCGGAAAAGTCGCTCGACCTCGACGCCGTCATGGCGCTGGCAACACCTCTCACCCCGGAGCCCGGCAGCTTCGACGATGCGTTGCAGCCGCCCGGCCAGCGCATCGCACTTGCCGAGGATACCGCCTTCACCTTCCTCTATCCGCACGTCGCGGCCTACTGGCGCAAGGCCGGCGCGGAGATGGTTCCGTTCTCGCCGCTCGCGGACGAGGCGCCCGACAACAGCTGCGACGTCTGCTGGCTGCCCGGCGGTTATCCCGAGCTTCACGCCGGCCGTCTCGCCGCTGCTGCGAATTTTCGGAGAGGAATGGCAAGGTTTGCCGGGACGAAGCCCATCCATGGTGAGTGCGGTGGCTTCATGGTGCTTGGCGAAGCTCTGGAAGATGCATCTGGCGAAACACACAAAATGCTCGGCCTGCTCGGCCATTCAACCAGCTTCGCCAGGCGCAAGATGAACCTCGGTTATCGCGAAGCACGGCTGCGCGCCGACTGTCCGCTCGGCCCGCGGGGCGCGTTGATCCGTGGGCACGAATTCCACTATGCGCAGATGACAGCGACCGGCGATGACGAGCCCCTGGCCGACCTCGCAGACGGGCAAGGCAATCCGATCGGCGCCTCGGGCTACCGGCGTGGCCAGGTCAGCGGCACCTTCTTCCATGCCATCGCAAGGGGCTGAGGCATGAAGTTCCCGAAGGTCACCCTTTCGCCCCGGCAAATCCCCAGCGATGTTGCCCTCTGCCTGGTCTTCTTCACCAGGCTGCCCTTGCCCGTCATCGACTTTCGCGGCCGCAGCCTTGCCGCCGCGATCTGGGCCGCCCCGGTCGCCGGCCTCGTCGTCGGCCTGGTCGGCGCCATCGTCTTTGCCACGGCGGAACGGTTTGGCCTTGCCATCGGGTCGGCGGCAGCCCTTGCCCTGGTTGCAACCGCGGTCACCACCGGCTGCCTGCACGAGGACGGGCTGTCCGATGTCGCCGACGGTTTTGGCGGCGGCAACACGCGCGGTCGAAAGCTGGAGATCATGCGCGACAGCCGAATCGGCGCCTACGGCGCCATGGCGCTGGCGCTGTCGCTGCTCATCCGCTGGAGCGCGCTGTCGGAATTCGTCGATCCCACACAAGCTCTCTTCGCGCTCCTGGCCGCCCATGCGGCCTCGCGCGGCGTATTCGGCGCCTTCATGCATCTCTTGCCCCCGGCGCGCGACGATGGCCTCTCGGCCGGCGCCGGCACCGTCTCGCGGGAAATTGCCCTCGCCGGCGCCGTGCTCGGCGCCATCCCGCTCCTCCTGCTCGGGCTTGGCGGCGCCATCGCGGCGCTTATCCTGCTCGGACTGCTGTTTGCCGCCTTCCACGCGCTTTGCCTCAACCAGATCGGTGGCCAGACCGGCGACACGATCGGCGCTATGCAACAGGTGAGCGAAATCGCGGTGCTGCTCGTCGCTTCCGTAGCCCTTTCCTGACTCTGTTTCGGAGAATTTCCTTCCATGCCTTTCAAATCCTTAGATGAATTGCGCGCTGCTTGCCTCGACCTGCCTGATGGCGATGACGCCGCCGCGAGCGCGGTCGCCCGGCGCCAGGACACGTTGACCAAGCCGCAAGGAAGCCTCGGCCGGCTGGAGACGATCGCCGCGTGGCTGGCGCGCTGGCAGGGCCGCGACATGCCTAGGCTCGAGCGGGTGAAAGTTTTCGTCTTCGCCGGCAACCACGGCGTTACCGCGCAAGGCGTGTCGGCTTATCCTTCGGAAGTCACGGTGCAGATGGTGGCGAATTTCGCCGGCGGCGGTGCGGCCATCAACCAGCTCGCCCGCATCGCAGGCGCCGAACTCGATGTCATTCCGCTCGATCTTGACCATCCGACCGGCGATTTCACGCAAACGCCGGCGATGGACGACAAGACGTTTCTTGCCGCGGTCTCGGCCGGCTACGATGCGGTGACTGATGATCTCGATCTCGTCTGCTTCGGCGAGATGGGCATCGGCAACACCACGCCGGCTGCCGCGATCTCGGCGGCGCTGTTCGGCGGCGGTGCGGAAAAATGGACCGGACGCGGCACCGGCGTCGACGATGCCGGCCTCAAGCGCAAGGTGGTTGCCATCGAATCCGGCCTGAAACGCCACGCCGCCATTCTTGCCGATCCGCTGGGGATTGCCGCGGCGCTCGGCGGCCGCGAACTCGCCGCCATCTTCGGCGCCGCGCTTGCCGCCCGTCACATGGGCATACCGGTGCTGCTTGACGGCTTCGTCTGCACCGCAGCCGCAGCACCTTTGGCAAAGCTGCACTCCACAGGTCTTGCTCATACGATCGCCGCCCACGTCTCTGCCGAGTCAGGTCATCGCGGCCTGCTGGAAGCGCTCAATCTGCCGCCGCTGCTCGACCTCGGCATGCGGCTCGGCGAAGGCTCCGGCGCTTGCCTCGCCGTCAACATCGTCCGCTCGGCGCTGGAGTGCCATGCGAGGATGGCAAGCTTTGCCGAGGCCGGCGTGTCGGAGAAGTAAAATCTTCCGGTTGTAGCGATTCTCGAATAGATCTGGTGGATGAAAAAGCTTCACCCGGCTGCCGCTGCTATGACTATCGCCGTGCTGCTTGCTGGTGTGCTTCGGCACAGTGGATATTCAACTTACGGCCCGATCGACACCGCAATTCTCGTTGTTTTTCTGGTTTTCTTCTGGTGGCTCATCAGCGATTTCTCAGGCGGAAAGGCCGCCATTGATGCCGACGACGGTCGGAGCGCGGACAACGGCATGGCTTTTCGGTTCGGCAGGTTTCTGAGCCGCGTTTTTCGGCGCGGCCAATCGTAGTCTTTGACCAAGCTGCAAAGTCCCGCGTCTCACCTGGCCAACGGCGGCCGGGTTGCGAAGGCAGCCAAACACTGATGAACGAGCGCGGCAATTGAACCGGCCTATTCAGGGTCTTTCCACCAAGTCTTTGAAGAATTTGGTGGGTGCGCACAGGATTGAACTGTGGACCCGCTGATTAAGAGATAGCGGGGACTTTCTGGTCTAAGTACCTGAAATCGCTATCATCTCCTTGAAAATCCTCGTCTTTCCGATCGCCAAAGAGCGACAAAGTCGGAAATAGCGGGTGTGTTCGGCAGCACGGTGCCGAACACACCCTCGGTCAACGAGGAAAGATGTCCATACAACCAATAGGTGCCGGGTCGAAAAAGCCCTGGCCTGAAGGCACCATCGAAGACTGGCAGCAAGGGGCCAGTTACGGGTGGCTCGCAGACAAGTACGGACGGTCGTATAGCACGGTCGTCAAACTCGTCCGTCGAGCTAAGGAAATGGGGACGAAGCGGATCGAGGTCACGTCGGCCAGACGCCGAGGCGGAAGGCTGGCTTTGGCCGGTCAGAAGCCTTTGAGCTATGGCCATCACTCGATCGGGATCCGCTTGAACAAATACCGGGAAATCGATCATGCCTTCACATACCAGCAGATGGCTGATCAGATCTCGGTTAACCGACTCACGGTGAGGAAAATGGAGATGGGTCTCCACGACTTCACCATCAGGGAGCTGCAGACCTTGGCGACCGTGATGAGCACGTCGATAGAGGAGTTGATGAGACCATTCGCGCAATGATTGACGACCGCATGAAGAACTACTGGGGGGCCGTCCGCGGACTGCGGACGGCCAAGAGCCGAGCCGACTGGCTCAAGGGCCCCTTCCAGCTTGCGATCACGCTGGAGAAGGACCCAAGGCTCCGAGCCCTGCTCATGAGCATCCACGACACGGAAATCAAACAGCCGGCCTAGCGCCGGCTTTTTTTATGGAGTCCAGAATGAACGAAAATATTAGGCCAACGGTGGACGAGCTGCTCGCCGTCAAGGCGAAGCTCGAACCGCTGGAGGCGCGCTACGAGGTTCTCAAGGAACTCATCCGCCCCGCCGGCGCCGACACCTACGACGTCCCAGGCGTCGGCAAGGTGATCGTCTCGGCCCCAGTCGAGCGCAGGGCCAAGGGCTCGGAGATCGTGATCGACCACGCCAAACTCGAGGCGGCCGACCGAAAATTCAAAGCCAAGCTGTTCGAGCTTGGAATTCTGAAGACCGAGACCACTTATACAAGGGCCTCGAAAGCCAAGGTCGAAGTCCAGCTCGCAGAGGAGGTCAAGAAAGCAGCGTGAACGGCATACACTGGGAAGGCGACATCGCCTTTCTGCTGCAAGGCGAGAAGACAACAAGCGCCTTCAATTTTGAGATCCCATGTCCGTTCGAACCGAGCAAGAACCCTTGCGATCATCGCATCGATCTCCGAGCTGAAGTCGACCCTTCACGCTTTCCCGCCGACCCGCTGGTAGACGCCATGTCGCCGGTGCCCCAGGAGATGGGGAACCAAGCGGTGTTCATCCCACAACCAGAACTCCACCTCATCCTTGCGATCCTGTCCAGGATGAGCAGCCCTACCCGACTCCCGATCGCTCCTTTCTGGAGCGTCAGACCTGACAAGATCATCAGATCCCTCGGATACACCAACGTCCAGCCCCTCGTCCTGACCGGCGTGCGGGCCAAGGACAAGCGTTTCGTTGACCAGGTCCTGGAGGCGGCTCCGTACCTGCCCCGCCGGCTCGTCCTTCAGGGTGAACCAACCCTCGTCCTCCGTCCCGAGGCGAGACGATCAACCAGTACTCTAGGGCAAGTGAATTTGGCCGACCTGATCGCCCTCCCCTGGGAGGCGTACGGCGCCCATTTGCTCAAACAGCACATGCTCAGCAAAGGAAACTGAAATGTCTATCGAACGTCAATCCAATGTCATCGCCGCCGTCTTCCACAACTCGGAATATGGCCGCTCAAAGCGGTACCATTATTTCTGCCCTTACCCGGTCGCGGTGGACGACCACGTCATCGTTGACAGCCCGATCGGCGGCTACACCTGCGTCAAGGTGGTCGACATCCTTCCGAATGGCTCGATAAAGGCGACCAAGCGCGTCATCCAAGTCGTCGATGACAGCGACTACAAGGCCCAGGCCGAGCGCGAGAAGCGAGTGGCCGAAATCGAGGCCGCGCTCGAACGGCGCACCAAGGAGTACTCGAAGCTCCAGTTCTTCAAGAAGATGGCCGAGATCGATCCCATCTCGAAGAAGCTGGTCGAGGAACTCGAGGCCCTCGCGGCATGATCGACCACGACTTGAAAGTCCTGCGATCCGTCGCAGGTGACGACGACGCGATTGACGGGTGGGGCGCCGCTGTCGGCGCCTCGCTCGGCTACCTCCAGGGCTCCGGCTACGTGACCAGGGGTATGTGGCCGGAACCCACCGAGAAGGGCTGGAACTATCTCCGCGACCAGGGGATCGAGATCTTCGGGAAGCTGGAGTTGTTCGACGGCCAGCTCCGGCGGGTCGAGGACGCCACCCGCCACGGCTGGTTCCGCTTCAACAAGCACTACGACCGCGGTGGTTACTGCGACAGTCCAGCACGAGGATACTGACATGGGATTGGAAATCGAACAGCTCCTTCGCGCCAAGGCGGAGGAGACGACACGTGATGCTGATCGCTACGCCCTGATCAAACGAGCCCTGCACTGGCTCGAGGACACTGGCCGGGACATCGACATCTTCCCCGAGTTCCGCGGCCACTACGCGTCGTCCTGCATCGGGTACAAGGACGTGATCAAGCTGCTCGACGAACACGTTTCGATGAAGATGAGCGCTGTGATCCAGACCGTCAGGGAAAGCGCTGAGGCCGAACTCAAAGCGCTGGATCAGAAGTATGGCTGACCTCCTGTTTCCCGAGGAGCAGAAAGCCTCGGCCGCCGACGTCGATCTCTATGAGAGCCGAGCCGACGACGGCTGGTATCGATACGAGGACAGCGCTTCCAACCGCACCAGCATCCACCTCTCCCGCTATCGCGTCCTGCGCGAGACGCCGAAGGGCGTCTGGCTCGACGACTACGGTCAGGGGCGCTTCGTCCTGAACGGCGCCGGTAAGCGCTGGGCTTACCCCACCATCGAACAGGCGCGCGAGTCATTCCTGATCCGCAAGCGCCGCCAGGTCCAGCACCTGAAACATTACCTTGCGCACGCCGAGATCGTGCTCGCAGCAGCGGAGAAATTCTTCAATGCACCACAAGGGTAAATCTGACAAGGAACTCCTCTGGGAGGTGATCCGGGAGCGCGATCGCGCGCTTGGCGAGCGTGACGCGTACAAGCTGGCCTGCAAGCGGGCCGGCGTCTGCATGAGTTGTGTGATCCAGCCTCCGGAGCCGTACGGCTGCTCGGATTGCATGAACACCGGCTGGCAGCAGGGTGATCCCTACGAGCGGATCAAGGAGTTGGCGGCGGTCGTCAAGATGACGCTGGATTGGGCTGAGAAGCGCTGCCCTTGCCACAACGAGGAGCCGAACCCATGCACCCTCTGTGGTGCTTCGGTCGAGAACCTCGAAGCCTGCAAATCGGCAGAGAACACGGTCCCTCCGATCATCCTTGACGAGCTTCGACATGTCCGAGCTCGCTGACCAACTAGAAGCCGCCCGCGCCGAGGTCGCCCGCATAGAGCGCGAGATCGCCCAGGGGCCGTGCCGTGAGCACGGCCACCAGTGGCAGTCCTATGGTGGGTCCAACGCAGGATGCACCCCGGACTGCTGGTGCTCCGTCCCGGTCAACGTCTGCTCGAAGTGTGGCGACTGCGACTACGGCGACAATCAGGAAGCGGACGAGGTCCGCAGGAACTGCAAGGATTTGATGAATGGATGATGGTGTATCGCTCCGCGATTACCAGATCGCCGACCTCGCCTACTATATCCGCAATCCGAAGTGGCTGAACCTGTCCGACCCGGGCACGGGGAAGACCCCCTCGGTCTGCGTGTATCAGTGGTGGCTGTGGAAGGAGCATGGCGTAGGTTCTGCGTTCGTCATGCCCCTTTCCCTGCTCAAGAAGAACAGGGACGAGATCCTCCGCTTCACGAACTTCAAGCCCGATGAGGTGACGATCGTCACGGGGCTGCGGCCTCTGTCCCCCGCCCAGAAGAAGCTGGCCGAGACCCTGATGGAATGGGATCACAGCCGCAGCAAGTACAAGCTGATCGGCTCTCAGAATGCCAGCTTCAAGGCCCTCCGCGAGACCGGCGTGGCCCGTGCGGACATGACCATCGACCGCCGAATGCTCCAGGCCCGCACCAAGCTGCCCTATGAGCTCGCCAACCCTGGCAACACCAAGGTGTTCCTGATGGGCTTCGATGCCTTCTCGACCCACTGGGAGGCGCTGCCTGACTTCGTCAAGGCGGTTCAGGTCGACGAGATCCACAAGGGATACAAAGGAGATGCCTCGCAGCGCACGCAGGGCTTCTACGACAGCTTCTTCCGCGGGCCGATGGAGTATTTCGGCGGCATGACCGGCACGCTCGTCTCCGGCCGCCTGGACAGCGCCTATCCGGCGATCCGCATCATCGAGCCGCGCTACTATCCCTCCTACAAGGGCTTCTACTACTACCACTCGATCGAGGACCCGATCACCGGGAAGCTCAAGGCCTGGCGCAACCACGAAAAGCTGTCGGCGATCTTCGGCAAGCACGGCATCCGCCGGACGTTCGAGATGGTCTACGGCAAGGAAGCCAAGGTCATCATCCCCGAATACGTCCAGATGTCCGAGAAGCAACGCGAGATCTACGACAAGTTCAAGGACGACGCATTTGTCGAACTCGACAAGTTCTATCTCGACGGCACCCAGCCGGGTGTCGGCTTCATCCGCGCCCGCCAGATCATGGAGCACCCGAACGCGTTCCCGGATCTCTCCGACCCTGAGAGCGGGAAGACGATCGACATCATGAAGGGTGCCCGCTGCGGGAAGGAGGAACGCCTCGATCTCCACTTCGAGGACCACGCCCGCACCGGCAAGCCAGTGATCGTCTACGCCGCCCTCAAGCCCCAGCAATATCGGATCCTGGAGCTGGCCCGCTCCTACGGACTGAAGGCAGACATCCTGAATGGCGACGTTACGCCTAAGCAGCGCGGTGAGATCGACCTGGCGTTCCGTGAGGGGCGCCTGAACTGCATCATCGCCTCGCCGGCCGTCGCCGACGTCGGCTTCAACTGGCAGTTCTGTGGGGATCAGGAGGTCGATCACATGATCTTCGCCTCGCTGGACTTCCTCGACACCACGGTGTTGCAGGCCTACCGGCGTGCAATCCGCGGCAAGCGTGGCTCGCCGTTGCGCATCACGGTCCTGCTGTACGAGGACAGCCTGGATAACCGGATCACGTTCATCATCTACCAGAAGAGCTTGGACGCTCACAAGGTGGATCCGACGCACGAGGTGCTCAAGCTTTACGAGCACAACATCGAAGGAGGAGAGGAACTAAAAGAGGCCGCATAGAAAACAATCACACCGGTACTCTAGGACAAGAAGAAAAGGCCCGTCGTAATTCGACGGGCCTTTCTTATTTCAAGTTCACCGCACGAAGCGGTGTTGAAAACGCAAACACGAAGGAACTGTTCATGAACAATATCGACAATGCCATCGCTCAGGCTACCCAAGCCGCCGCTGCCATCCCCCAGGACAACGCTCAGCACAACGGCGCCAACGCCGTTACCACTGCTTCGCCGAGCCAGGGTGCGGTCGCGCAGGCTGGTCGCCCGATGGGCCTGGACGACGCGATGGCGGGTGCCGTCGTTGTCGACGAGTGGCTCAAGGTCAACGAGCATGGCCTGCAGATCGGCGCGAAGAAGCCGCTTCTGGAGGAAATGAAAGTCCGGATCGACCTGAGCGACGTCGCCTACAGCGAGTCGGTCAAGTACGGCAACCCGGCGACCTACCGCAAGACCTACGACCGCGTGATGACCACGGACGGTTCGACCTGGGCTCAGGCCCTGTCGGAGGCCCGCGCGGTGGACCCGAAGGCCCGCCCGTACCGGTCGGCCGACATCCAGCTGGAACTGCTCGATGACATCAAGCTGAAGGACGAGACGGTCACCGCCGGCACGATCCTCGGCCACTCGTTCTCGACGACCGGCTTCAAGAGCTTCGCCAAGCTGGTGAAGCAGATGCAGAAGGACGGCAACGACCCGGCCGGCGACACGATCGACGTCACGGTGGGCTACCTGGAGCAGGCCTCCAACGGCAACACCTGGGGCATCCTCGACTTCCGCGACTACACGGTCGTTGGCTAACCGAGTTTAGCCGGGGCTTCTCATCCTTTCACCCGGCCAGCCTGGGCGGGACGCAAGTCCCGCCCTTTTTGTTTCAACTCCCGGAGAACAAACATGGATACCACCGAAGACAGCCAGACCGTGGCCGCTGGACAGCTGCGAGCTTTCATCGAGCGCATCGAGCGCCTCGAAGAGGAAAAGACCACGATCACCGACGACATCAAGGAGGTCTACGCCGAGGCGGGTTCCACCGGCTTTGACAAAAAGGCCATTCGCAAAATCATCGCCCGTCGCAAGCTGGACGCCGACGAGCGCCAGGAACAGGACTCGATCCTGGATCTGTACGAGGAAGCGCTCGGGATGGCGGCGGCCGACTGATGCAGCGCCGCTCCTTTCTCAAGGCGCTCGGGCTGGCTGCTGTCCTGCCCGCTTCGTCTGCGATCAAACCGGCGGCCAAGCCGCCGGTTCTGGTCACCGCCGACGAGGTCGCCGTCAAGCAGCTATCAGGGCTTGATCTGCAGCTAGGCACGATCACCGCCGGGACGCTCCGATACCCCGGCGGGGAGCTCAATCTCAACGCGCGTTACCTGGAGATTTTCGGGTGATCCGCGTTTACGACATGAACTCGTACCTGCGTGTCGAGCTGGAAACGGATGTCTCCGGCTTGGCACCACGCAACTTCATGCAGGACGTGTTCGCCTGTCCCGATCCAGTCATCTGTGTTTGGGACGGACCCAAGGGAAGCCAGAAACGCCGCGAGATTTTCCCCGGCTACAAGGTCGGCCGTAAGGCACCGGACACCGGCATCTACAACGGCTTCCACCTCACTCAAAAGACACTGGAGCACTCGAAGGCGGTACAGATCAAGGTCCCCGGCTACGAGGCCGACGACGTGATCGCGCTACTTGCACGCCGCTACGCGGCCCGGGGTGCCCTGGTCGCGATCTACTCAAACGACAAGGACATGTGGCAGCTCGTCGGCGAGTTCCCCAAGAACGTCGTCTGTGGTGCCAACCCGCTGAAGGGCGTCGAACCCAAGGACACCCGCCTCTACAAAACCTGGGTCGGGGACAGCTCGGACAAGATCCCTGGCGTACCCCGTTTCGGCGAGAGCTTGTGGGAGGAGAACGGCCCACGGCGCCTCCAGCGCGCCACCGACATGATCTTCGCCGGCCAGGATGGCTGGCAGAAACAGATCAAGCTCCAGCCGAAGATGGTCAGCTGGCTCGAAGAGAACCCCGACCAGTTCAAGGCCTACTGGGACATCATCGGGTTCCTCGACGTGCCGGAAGACCTCGTCACTGAGCACACCATCATCGGTCAGCCCGATTTCTACAAGGCCGACCAAGCCCTCAAGGAGTTCATGCAATGACGATCAAGACCGTGCTGGTCGACGCTCGCAACGTCGACCAGTTGATCCCGCACATCGTCAGCCAGGTGAAGGCCACCCCCTTCAACGGTCTGGACTGCGAAACCCAGGACGATGCGCGCCACGACGGCCTGAACCAGTTCATGAGCGTCGACCCGGTCAGCCGGAAGAAGTCCAAGGCGAAGAAGCTGGTCTTCGACATGCGCCGGACGGTGATGACCGGCTTCTCGGTCTACCCGGAGAATTCGGACACTGCCTACTATCTCAACCTGGCGCACGCCGACGTCGAGAACCGCGTCCCGTGGGACGCCGCCAAGGCCGTGCTCGACGCCAAGGCCGGCGATGCTTACTGGATCGCTCACAACGCGCCCTACGAGCTCAGCGCGTTCAAGTCCTGCTTCGGCTACGACCTGCCGGAGATCATCTGCACCTTGCAGATGGCGGTGTCGGCTTATGGCCCCGACGAATACGATCCCAACAATTTCCGCTATGCCGGCCGCGGTGCGTTCGCCCCGCTGATCACTCAGATGATGCAGCTCTGCTCGCAGGGCGGCTTCGACCCCGAGAAGGGAGAGTTCACCGACAGCCGGCTGGCCGAGATCGTCTATTCGATCATCGGCAAGCAATCGAAGGCGGCGCATAGCTACAACGGCTACGTCAACGACCTTGCCTACGGCTACGGCCTGAAAAAGGCGGTCAAGTCGTGGTTCGGCTACAACATGACCACGTTCGACGAAGTCCTCGGCGACAAGGCCCACATGGGCCAGTTGACGGGTGATGAGGTCGCCGCCTATGGCGCCGACGACGCCTACTGGGCTCTGCGTCTCTTCCGCCGCCTGCTCCAGTACATGGTCGACACCAACCGTGGCGTCACGCAGACGTTCTTCGAGCAGGAGAACCCGATGATCCACCTCTTTGCGCAGATGCGCGAGGTGGGCATGAAGGTCAACTTTGACAACATCCTGGCCCGCCGCGCCGAGGAGCGCGAGAACACCGCCGAGGTGCTCCGCAAGACCAAGTCCAGCGTCAAGGAGCTCCTGCCGTTCCCCGAGGAGAAACACCCCGGTCTCGAGAAACGCGACAGCTGGTATCAGAAGAGCGCCGACAAATACCGCAAGCAGATCGAGGACTGGTGCAAGCTGCCTGATTGGCCGGATGCCTACAAGCAGTGCATCCAGGTTCGTGGTGCGGTGTCGAACGCTTGGGCCAACGAGAACGGCGACCCCGAGCCCAAGGGCGTCAACCTCTCGCATTACATGCCCATGCGGACGATCTTCTATGACCTGACGGGCACGAAGGTCATCGTCAACCAGAACAAGACCCAGTCGGACGCTGAGGCGCGCGGCAAGCTGATCGACCGGTTCAAGGAGGACGGCCACGAGACGGCCAAGAACCTCCTCGTGTCGATGGGCGAGCTCGCCAGCATCGAACAGCGCATGAAGCTGTACCTGACGCCCTACAGCCAGCTCACCGACCCGGAGACCGGCCGGATGTACCCGACCGTCACCTCCATGCTGGCGTCTCGGCGCATGGCCTGTGAAGATCCGAACGCCATGCAGCTCGCCAAGCGTGGTGAGAGCACCTACGTCCGTGGCTTCTTCGAAGGCGACGACGACGAGCACCTTGTTCTCTCGCGCGACTGGTCGGCTATCGAGCTGGTCATCATCGGCGAGCTCAGCGAGGATCCGACGTTCATCGACGCTTATTGCCAGATCCCGCACAAGGATCTGCACACCGGCTCGGCGACGGCGGTGCTGGCGGCCGACTGCGAAGGCCTGACGGAGACGACCTTCAAGGCGCTTTCCAAATACGACAACGTCGAAACCTTCCTGGAGGAGTTTGGCGCCAAGTTTAACAACCACGATCGGCTCTTCACCAACCTGAAGGGCGAGCCGCTCCAGCCGGACAAGGCCTACAAATACTGGCGTACCGAGGCTGGCAAGAACTCGAACTTCAACTACTGGTTCTCGGGCTGGCTGGCGACCATCGGCGAGCGGATGGGCTGGTCGCAGGAAAAGACCAAGATGGCGACCGAAATGTATCGGGATCGCTTCTCGGTCGCCGAGCAGTGGCGCACTGGCCTGATCGAAGAGATCGCCCGTGAGGGTGTTGTCTACCTGCCTGACGGTCACCGTCGCGTCCGTTACGAGGCCACCAACCAGTGGCTCATCTCGTTCAAGCAGAAGTTCGACATGGGCAACGGCGCCGAGATGGCGACCTACAACGCGCTCGTCCACTGGATCGCCAAGAAGATCCAGAAACGGGCGTTCAACCAGGGTGTCAACTCGGTCGTCCAGGGCACATGCGCCACGATCGCCAAACGTACGGCGATCAGAGTCATGGCTCGGATGAAGGAGATGGGCTGGGACTTCCGCATCATGCGGCTCATGGTCCCGATCCACGACGAACTCGTGTTCTCGATCCACCACAAGCATGTGCTCGACGGCATCCAGATGCTCGGCGAGTGCATGAACAACCACCCGGACATCTTCAAGGCCTGCAAGCTCGACAGCTCGCCGGCACTGGGGGTCACCTTCGAGCCCTACGACCCGAAGAAGGCGCCGGCTGGCCAGATCGAGCTCTACGAGGCGCCCAAGCTCCCCGGCGTTCTGCCCGAGGACACCGCGGGCCAGCGCCTCGGCGACGACCACGTCCTGTCGGTCGTCGACTACCTGATGTTCCAGAAACGCAAGCTCATCAAGGAAGCAGCATGACATTTGAGGAGGAACTGGTGGGGCTGCGGCCCCACCTCTTCCGGCAGGCAATGAAACTCGCCCGCACGATCGATGGGGCCGAGGATCTTCTGCAGGATACCATGGTGAGAGCTCTCACCAACCGGACCCAGTTCCGGCCAGGGACAAACCTCGCGGCGTGGACATTCACCATCCTGCGAAACCAGTTCATCAGCAGTAAGCGCCGTGATGGACGCATCCTGGACGACCCGGACGACCATCACACCATGGCAATGGCCATGGACGCTCCACAGGAACCCCGGGAGGACTTTCGGGACTTCTTGGACGCCTTCATCACCCTCCCACTGAAGATGCAACAAGCCCTCTACCTGGTGGGGCTGCTGGGTCACGAATACGGCGAGGCCGCAGAGATGCTCGACCTGCCCGAAGGGACCATCAAGAGCCGGGTCAGTCGAGCAAGAACGAAACTGGAGAAAGCACTGACATGAAACTGCAGCTGATCGCCCGTCACATCCGTGACGACCAAGACAACATTCTCGAGTTGGACGACGACGTCGTCGCCCTGCTCGAACGTATGAAACTGGAGATCGAGGAGAACAAGTCCGAAGGCTCCAACTGGCGCTTCGCCATTACACCAACGAAGGAGGCTTACCAGTGAGCATCATCACCGCCAGGGCTAAACTCTTGGCGATTGCCGACCGCGCCCCAATCGAGCTTGGCGTCGAGATCATCGAAATCATCGAGAACGAGATGTTTCGGGCCTCGCCCATCCGGAAAGCCCGTCGCACCTCGTCGGCCCTAACAGAGGGATTGCGCCGGCGGATCAAGCGCTACGCCCACGAGAACCCCGACGCGACGTTCCACGAGATCGCCACACACCACAACGTGTCGATCGGCCGCGTCTCCGAAACCCTTAACGACGTCTACCGCAACCGAAGGACTGCTCAGTGATCTCATCCAACCCCATTTACAAGCTCGACACCCAGGGCCGCCTCCGCAGCTGGCGATACGAAGTCGACCGCAACAGCTGGCGCTCGATCTCCGGCCTCGTGGACGGCGCCCAGACGCCCACCGACTGGACTGTCTGTTACGCAAAGAGCCAGGAGACCAACGAGGGCCAGGCTCGGTTCGAGGCCGAGGCCGAGGAACGCAAGAAGCTGGAGCGCCAATATCACCGGACGCCGGAGGCCTGCGCCACGCCGAATTTCTTCGAGCCGATGCTCGCCAAGGGCTACAAGGCCGGAAAGACCAAGTTCCCGATCGCCAGTCAGCCGAAGCTGGACGGCATCCGTTGCATCGCCCGGGCCGAGGGCTTGTTCTCCCGCCAGGGCAAGCCGATCGTCTCCTGCCCGCATATCGAGGAGGAGCTGGCGCCGTTCTTCGCCGCCGACCCCGACCTGATACTGGACGGCGAGCTCTACAACCACGACCTGAAGGCCGACTTCGAGCAGATCGTCTCGCTGGTCCGCAAGCAGGAGCCGAACCCGGCGACCGCTGGTGTGGTCCAGTATCACGTCTATGACATCCCCTCGTTCGACGGCACATTCTTCCAGCGCGCGCCGGTCTACAACGCCATGCTGCAGGGCTGCACCCACCTGTTCCCGGTCGAGACCCGCATCGCCTTCAACCAGGCGATGTTCGACAAGGACTACGAGGAGTTCCTCGGCGAGGGCTGGGAAGGCCAGATGGGGCGCGTGGACGGTGAATACGAGATCGGCAAGCGCTCGGCCCACCTCCTGAAGCGTAAGGAGTTCCAGGACGCCGAGTTCAAGATCGTCGAGGTCGTCGAAGGCCAGGGCAACTGGTCGGGCTACGCTAAGCGCCTCACGGTCGAGCTGCCGGACGGACGCACCTTCGGCGCCGGCATCGCCGGCACGCAGAACTTCTGCCGCCAGCTGCTGGAGGAGGCTGATGTCTGGGTTGGCCGCCAGGCGACGATCAAGTTCTTCACCCCGACCGGCGATGGCATCCCGCGGTTCCCGGTCGCCATCAAATTCCATGAAGGAGCTCGTCTCTAATGGATACGATTAGCGTAGAGCAGCGGGAGGCCATGCGTCAGGCCTTCCGCGAGGAAAACCGCCGCTCATTCGAGCTGGAGCAAGTTCACTTGGCCGGTCGCCTCGAACGACAGGAGATCCAGCAGTTCTCCAAGGCCGCCACGAGCGGCCAAGGAAACCGCGCGCAGCGCCGCCGGATGCAGGCCGAGCTCAAGAAGATGATGAGGAAACGCTGATGGGCTTCCCAGCACCTTTCGTCGGCTCCAAGCCGATCGCCGCCCCTCCAGGCCGGGACGATATCCTCCCCGGCCACTTCTTCACGAACGGGCGCTTCGTTGTAAGTGCTTGGCAGCTGACGCCCGAAGAGGTGGCCGTAATCAACCACAATGGCGGCAAGATCTTTGTCGCTGTGGGGACGGGTCGAGATTTCTATCCGACGCTCGTCGGTTCATCGGAGACGCTCAGGATGATGCTGCTCGACTATGGCGGCACCTTCCCGAGCCAGCCGCTGGAGGTGATCGCCTGATGTTCGACAACCTCATCCTGAAACGCAAGCTCAGGAACTCGCTGATCATCTGCTTCCGGTGCGACGGGTGCATGGGAACCGACCACAATTTTCAATGGATCGGTACCGTCGTCGGGTTCGAGAAGACCAGGTTTGCCGGCGAGGCCGCCCAGGTCCGGATCATCAAACGCGACACACATGGCGACTGGCGAGACGGGAGCCAGGGCTTCGAGCTCGTCACCCTCGGCGAGAAGCCTCAGAAGCTCGCCCCCGCCCTCTACGCCGTCTATCGATAAGGAAAGACATGCAACAATACCACCACCTTCTCCGCAACGTCCTCACCAACGGCGTCGACCGCGGCGACCGCACTGGCACCGGCACGCGTTCGGTGTTCGGCTATCAAATGCGCTTCGACCTCGCCGCCGGCTTCCCCGTCCTGACGACGAAGAAGCTTCACCTCAAGTCGATCATCCACGAGCTGCTCTGGTTCCTGGCCGGCGACACCAACGTCAAATATCTCAACGACCATGGCGTCACGATCTGGAACGAGTGGGCCGACAAAAATGGTGAACTCGGCCCGGTCTACGGCAAGCAATGGCGCTCATGGCCAGACCCGGCCGGCGGCCAGATCGACCAGATCCGGAACGTCGTCACTGATCTCATCGGGAACCCCAACGGGCGCCGGCATATTGTGACTGCCTGGAACCCAGCCGAGGTCGACGACATGGCCTTGCCACCGTGTCACTGCCTGTTCCAGTTCTATGTCTCTGAAGGCCGGCTGTCCTGCCAGCTCTACCAGCGCTCGGCCGACATCTTCCTGGGCGTGCCGTTCAACATCGCGTCCTACGCCCTGCTGACGATGATGGTCGCCCAGGTGACCGGTTTGCAGCCTGGGGAGTTCATCCACACGTTGGGTGATGCCCACATCTACCTGAACCACTTCCCGCAGGTTCATGAACAGCTCCGGCGCACGCCGAAGCCGTTGCCGACGATGTGGATCAACCCGGACGTCCAGGATATCTTCGCCTTTCGGTTCGAGGATTTCCGGCTGGACAACTACGTGGCCGACGCTAGCATCGCCGCGCCAATAGCGATTTAGCAAGGAGTCTGGGCATGGCAGAATTTAAGGTCGGCACCATTGTTCGCGTCCGCGGGGTCCGAGGACCGGACATGGTGATCGAGGAATTGCCAACCCTGGCAGTGGATAGCGGGGGTGTGGCAACATGTCTTTGGTTTGCCGAGGGCAAAGCGCAAACACGCAATTTTCGGATTAAACTTTTGGACATCGTGGAGAAGGTCGATCCAAAGGCCGTTTGATGACAGCAGCCACTGCTGCGCGGGGAAACTAATCTTCCCCTATAGTACCAACAAGATCTAGCATTCTCGACAACATCAGGGGCGCCCATATGCGCCCCTGATGGCTAAGAACACTGGAAAATCCTCCGAACAAGAATTTGAGCGTATCTGGAACAAGCTCGGCAAACGAGCCTGGGTCTGGAGAGTGGTCGACGCGGCTGAAGTCCGCGGTCGAACCGGCGTGATCGGGTTCACCCGATCGGCCCCGAGCGACTATGTTGTCGCCCACAACGGCGTCCATTTCGCCGAGGTGAAGTCCACCCAGGACGACACCGCGTTTCGCTTCTCTCTGCTCCGGAAAATCCCCTCTGCGATGGCCACCATGATCCTGGCGGCTCACGGCGATTACCTCGTCTACATCCACAGGATCCCCACCGACGAATGGTTCTGCATCCCCTACTCGATGATCCGGGACCATTCGGCACGCTCCCTGACCTGGAAAGAACTCGAAAGGCACAAATGGAAACTCGCAATCTTGACGTGATGGTCGACATCGAAACGACCGGCACACATCCCGAGCACAACGCGATCATTCAGATCGCCGCGGTGCGCTTCAACGCCGTGACCATGACGGTCGACGCTTCTGACATGTTCGATCGCGCGCTGATCGTCGCCCCCGGCCGCTTCTGGGAGGAGTCGACCCGCGCCTTCTGGCAGGGCAAGAACCTCAAGGTCTATCAGCAGATCTGCGCCCGCATGGAGGATCCCTTCCTCGTGCTCAAGGCCTTCCAGGAGTGGGCCAACAAGGGCCGTGCGCCATCGGATGCGCCGCTGCGCTTTTGGGGCAAGCCGACGAGCTTCGACTACTCGTTCATCCAGTCCTACTTCCGGCAGTTCAACCTCCACCTGCCGTTCCACTACCGCTACGCCCGCGACATGAACAGCTACATCGCCGGCCTGCGCGGGAACCCCGATCACCCGGAGATCAACGTGCCGTTCAACGGCGACGTCCACAACGCGCTGCACGACGTCCTCCACCAGATCAAGACGATCTTCGTCGCCCGCGAGGAACTGAGAAAGGAAGCCGCCTAAAATGAACCGCATAACCGAGATTGAAATCGGCGCCGCCAGCGTCGGCATTCTCGGAGACCCGCACCTCGGACGAGCCTTCGTCCGGGGTGTTTCGCTTGAAAAGCGTGGTCTCCGCGAGAAGATGGTCATGGAGGATTTCCGGCAGCGCCTGAAGGGGTCGGGCAAGTACGACGTCTTCATCTGCATGGGCGACCTCTTCGACAAGTGGGCCGTGCCCTACAGCGTCGTGTTCCAGGCTGCATGGGCCTATCTGGCCGCCGCCAGGACGAACCCGAACACGGAATACTTCGTCATCGCCGGCAACCACGACATCTCCAGAGACCTGGAGAAGAAGGGCGCGCTGGATCTGTTCGAGCTGATCGTCGGCCACCTGCCGAATGTCCACGTCATTCGCCACACCGGTGATGGCTACGTCACCAAGATCGGCGGCGACCGGGTCGGGTTCTTTCCTTTCCACCCTACCCTCCCAGCGAGCGAGCTCGTCACCGACAAGATCGACGTCGCTTTCGGCCACTGGGACACGCTGTTCGGCGAGGACAACATGATCCCGACAAAGAGGCTGGCCGAGGTCGGCTGCAAGACCGCCTACACCGGCCACGTCCACCTGCCGGACGAGTTCGAGCGAGACGGCGTCAAGGTCGTCCAGATCGGCTCGATGCAGCCCTACGCCCACGGCGAGGACAACGGCGAGATCTACGTCACCCTCCCCCTCGACGAGCTGGGCGGCAAAGACCTCCGCGACAAGTGCGTTCGCGTCCTGCTCGCCCCCGGCGAGAGACTCGACGTGGAGGTGGACTGCCTGCAGCTCACCTTTCAGCGCGCCGGCACCAACGCCGAAGAAGCCGAGGAGGTCGTCATGGGCGACTTCAACCTGATGGGGCTGTTCAGCCAGGCGTTCGAGGAGGCCGGCGTGCCGGACGAAGTCCGCTCGCAAATCCTGACCCGATACGAGGAGAGCCGAGTTGCCGAATAGCCTCCAGATCACCAGGGCGATGGACGAGTGGCTCTCCACGGAGGGCCTCCATCCTGCCGAGGTGGGCATGATCGAGGAGATGAAGCGCGCCGGCGCGTTCGGACATGCCCCTCTCCTGCTCGCGGCGAGGACCTTCGCCGAGACCATGCCCGACATCGTCATCAGCGCCGTGAACAAGGCGCGATCCCAAGGAAAATGCAAGGAGTGGCCTAGTGCTTAACCACCTCACATACAGCGTCACCTTTCCCTCGACAGGCCGCACCCTGTCGGGGGATTTCTCATTCCAGAAGGGTTTCGGCGCCATCACCGGTCCGAATGAAGCTGGCAAGTCCGTCATCCTGGAAATGATCCGGTACTGTCTCTTCGGCACCTCCGCGTTGCGGGGCAAGGCCGAAGACTACAAGAACCTGAAAGCCGCCCTGACCTTCACCACAAAGGGTGAGGCCTGGACCGTCGATCGGACGATCACCTCCGCCAAGCTGTTCCGCGGCGGCAACCCGGCCGCCACCGGCCAGAAGGGTGTCAATGCCAAGGTGACCGAGATCCTCGGCTTCGGCCTGAAGGTGTTCGATACCGCTTGTGTCGCCAACCAGGGCGACATCGAGAAGCTCGGCGCCATGCAGCCAACCGAGCGCAAGGCCATGGTCGACAGCGTCATCGGCCTGTCGGCGATCGACGACTTGGCCAAGTGGTGCGGCCAGGAGGCCAACAGCCTGGCCTCTCTGATCTCTGGCATGGAGGACGGTCTGGTGAAGCCCACCAAGCCGGACCAGCCGGAAGGGTACGTCGAGAGCTCGGAGATCGCCGGCAATGTGGCGCAGCTCCGCGCCCTGAATGACGAGCTGAACCAGATCAAGGGCCGCCTTGCACAACCCCGGCAGGCGCAGCCCGTGGAACCGGTTGCGAATTGCAATCAGTCTGCGGGTGAGATCGAGCAGGAGCTGGATATGGCCCGCGCCTACGAGCAGGCCCAGGCCGAGCTCAAGCGCCTGCCGCCACCTCCCCCGGAGTTCTCCGAGGAGGGCATCGACGATTGGGAACTGCGCGAGAAGATCCGGCGGAACTACCCGACCACGATGACGGCAGAGCAGATTGCGAAGGCCGATGCTGATGTGGAACTAATCCGTCAGTTCGAGAGGCGCGACCACCTTCGGAAGCAATACGACGACCTCCGTGCTGTCGGAATGCACAATTGCCCGTCTTGCTCGTTCGAGTGGCCGATCGAGGCCGCGCGTGTCAACGAGGTAGCCGAAAAGCTGTCCGTGGCGGAGGAACTGTTGGAAGGCCTGGAGCGGCCGAGCAAGCCCGACATGGTCAACGTCGACGTGGCCCGTCGCCAGCTGCAGGCGTTCGACAAGGTCAGGGACGATTGGGAACGCGTAAAGGACGCTGTCCAGCCGGTGCATACGCGCCAGCAGGTGGCGGAGTTCAAGGCCGCTCTCCAAGCTCAGGGACGCCGTGCAGAGCTCGAAGCCGTAGAGCCGGCCTCGGCGACGTCCAAGGAGCTCAACGCTCTCTGGCGTGACCGCCTGGCCTACGAGCATGAGCTTTCCTCCTACCATGATCGTCGAAGGGCTTGGGAGGAGCTGGAGGTCAACCGCGTGATCGATGAGGAACGTGCCGCTCAACTGGCTTCGGTACCTCACGAACTCACCAAGCTGGAGAAGGCCTACGACACGGCCAAGATCTACGAGGACCGGCTCGCCACCTACAAGCGCGAGCAGAAGGCCTACGCCGAGCGCCAGAAGGAGATCAAGGCGAGACGCGAGAAGGAACAGGGCTACCGGAAGGGTCGCGAGGCGCTGACGATCCTGCGCAAGCTCGTCAAACAGCACCTGATCCCATCCCTGAACAAGGTGGCAAGCCACTACATTTCAAGGATGACCGGCGGGCAGCGCAATGTGATCGAGGTCGACGAGAACTTCGAGATCGTTGTCGACGGCCAGCCGCTGAACACATTGTCGGGCTCTGGCAAAGCCGTGGCAAACCTCTCGCTGCGTCTCGGTCTCGGTCAGGTCCTGACCAACAATGTGTTCTCGGTCTTCCTGGGCGACGAGATCGACGCTTCAATGGACGCCGATCGCGCGCACAATACTGCTCTTACCCTAGAGTATCTCGCAAGTCGTATCTCGCAGATCCTGTTGGTCAGTCACAAATACCCTCAAGCCGATTACTACATTGAGCTTGAGGCAAATGAAAAGAACACTGATTGACGAACTAGTTGAAGAAGAAATCCGGAAGACGGGCGGCAATCTCTCGATGGTCGCCCGTCGTCTTTCCATCCCATACCACTCGCTGGTGGCCCGCTTCGGCCCAACAGCAGTCTCCACACTTCCCCCCGCATGCCCCCGGCCCGACGACATCAAGGAACTCGGCCGGCCACATGTTCGCCAGCACGTGATCGCAATCAAGCGTTGCGGTACCGAATGGACAGCGGAGTTCGACGCGGTGTTGAAGGACGCCCGTCACAAGTTCGATCAGGGCACTCACGAGATGGCCCAGTCGATCGACCAGGGCTGGGTCGTCCAGTACCTGATCCCCCGCCGGAAACCGACCGCACCGCGGAGGTTCTTCCATGGCTGACTCCGACATCCTCCTCAGCAACATGAAACTGGTCAACCCGCTGGACTTCCAGATCAGCGACGTTGATTTCAACGTATCCATCAAGGCCGTGAGCCGTCTGCCCCGCTACTCGGGACACACGACCAAGACCTACCGCGTGGCCGAGCATCTAGTGAAGCTCTACCGCAGGGTGCCCAAGCACCTGCGCAAAGCTGCGCTGCTGCACGACCAGTCGGAAGGCTTCGGCCTGCTGGACCTGGCGCACCCGGTCAAGCGTGCGATCGACGGCTACAGCGCCCTGGAGAAGGCCATGCTCCGCGTGATCTTCGCTGCGGTCAACGAGCCGTGGGAGCACATGGAGGAGCTCGAGCAATACGACCGTCGCATCTGCGCCGACGAGATGCTCCAGGTCTTCGCCTACCCCTGGTGCGCCAAGTTCTGGGAGCCGCTCGGCAACGTCAAAATCGAATTCTGGGGCGAGCGCCGGTGCGAGACTGAGCTGCGCAAGCTCTTCATCAAGGAGGGCCTGCTCAATGGCTAAGCCCACCAACCCGAAGGCCGCCTTTGGCGACAAAAAGCCACCGCTCGCCTACATCCCGCTCTCCGCCCAGCTGGCGGAGCTGGAGGCCCTGTACGACGGGCTCCTGAAGTATGAGCCTCACAACTGGCGTGACACCAAGGTCGAGGCAATGACCTACGTGGAGGCCGCGATGCGACACCTCCAACTCTGGAAGGTCGGTGAGGAGCTGACGCGCGACACGCTCGTCAAGAACCTCGGCGCGGTCAAGGCGTGTTGCACGATCCTGATCGACGCCATGGCCCACGGCACTCTGATCGACAACCGCCGGAAGTCTCAGGTGGAAGCGGATCTTCTCCATCAAGGCGAGGAGTGGGTCGAGCGCCTGAAGGCCGTCCAGGCTGAGCGTGTTCGTCAGCGACAGCAGGCGGCGACCGCGAAGGCACCGCCGGTCATCACCCGTCTCGATGACGATGGCTACCCCCTGGATGAACCCGCGCCAGTAAACACCGCCGCTGAAGGCACGCCTGTCCCCGTCGTCGACGGCTTCCTCGTCGACGGCTTCCTCGACGCCAGCGTGTTCCCGCCCTGGCCATACAGCCGCCCGCTGTGAGCCCCTGCCCCTGGCCACGCGTCAGGGGCCACCCCTCCCCCACTTCAAAGACGAGTTTTCAAATGATCACTGGAATGACCCTAAATCAACTCGCCGCCGAGTGCCACGCCAACAACGCGAAGTGGTGGCACGACCTGGAGACGGGCGCACGTCTCGACCGTGACAAGGGCGAGCTTATCATGCTCGTGCTCTCGGAGATCGCCGAGGCGATGGAAGGCGAACGCAAAGGCCTGATGGACGACAAGCTGCCACACCGCCCGATGCCGGAGGTGGAGTTGGTTGATGCCATCATCCGGCTTGGGGATTTCGCCGGAGCGTTCAGCTACCCGCTGCCGGAAGACACAACCATCCCCTTCTACTCGCTGCCGAACAACAAGGGCGCAGCCCTTCTGAAGATCAGCAAGGCGATCACCAAAGTCCACGATCTCTGCAACAACAACTGCGCACCGGATATGATCGGCGAGCAGATCCGCAGGGCCCTCGACCTGATCAAGCAATATGCCCAGCACTGGGGCTACGACCTGAGTGGCGCCTACCACGAAAAGACGGCCTTCAACAAGGTCAGGAAAGATCACACCGCCGAACACCGCAAGGGAGTTGGCGGCAAAAAGTGGTGATACTATAGGGTGAGCAGAATGCATCACTCACATACAAGATGCTGATTTCCTACCTCTCAGTTCCTACCGAACTGAGAGGTTTTTTATGTCCCGAGATTTCTTTCCGGGGATGGGCCAAGGCGTTGCCGAGCGTACCGTTTCCCGCCTCATCCTCACCGACGAAGCCAAGGCCGACTGGGCTGGTAAACGCTTCGCCAAGCTCAACCCCAAAGACCCTGACTACAAGTCCTGGTGGTCCGCGTTGAGCCTCACCTTCCCCCTGATCAAGATCACCGACGACGACAACGCACCGTTCATGGGCCGCCAGCCGGACACCCGGCGCGAGCGATGGGCCGACGTTGCCCTACGCGTGGCCGAGGGCAACACCTCGCTCGACCCGTACTGCCACGACCTGGAGCCGCTCAACTACCATATCGCGGAGGGCACCATCCTCCTCTCCGGCCGCCACCTGCAGCATGGTGACATCCGCCAGAAAGACCGCCCGATGGAGGTCTTCACCAACTGCTCCACGGCGATGTTCCGCGCCATGACCTTCCAGCTGCTGCTCTCTGGCTCTGGCGTGGGCTCGAGCTACGACGACGCCCTGATGCTCGTCGACTGGACCAAGCAGCCCCGCGTGGTCTGCGTCATCGACAACACCCACCCTGACGTGCTCTCCGGCCTGATCACAGGCTACATGACGCCCCGTGAGGCTCTGCACCTCTACGCCGGCGAGAAGACGATCTATCACATGGTCGGTGACAGCCGTGAAGGCTGGGCCGAGGGCGTCGAGCAGATCGAGGTCGCCACCTACAAGGGGCAGCACGATCACGTTCTGATCCTCGACTATACCGAGGTCCGCGGGTTCGGCGAGCCGATCAAGGGCATGCAGAACCGGCCGGCCTCCGGCCCGGGCCCGCTCATGGGCGCGATCGCCAACGTCGCCCGCCTCCGCGACCTCAACATGCCCCGCTGGAAGGCCGCCATCATCGCCGACCACTATCTCGCCGAGTGCGTCCTGGTCGGTGGCGCCCGCCGCGCTGCGCGCATTGCGACCAAGTATTGGAAAGACCCAGGCATATTCGATTTCATCGACCTCAAGCGCCCGATCGAGTTCCTCGGCCGGAGCTGGGACGAGGTCGACGCCATGGCCGGCCTCCCGCAATACGGCTCGTTCCTCTGGTCCTCGAACAACTCGGTCGCGGTCGACGACGAGTTCTATGAATGCTTGCGCCAGGCGCGCAACCTCATCCGGAATGGGATTGCGCTCAACCATCAGCAGCGCTGGGCCTACATGCTCAACGAGGAGATGCAGCGCCGCCAGTACCACGACCTGACCGGCGAGACCGGCTTCCTCAACGTGTCGAAGCTGAGCGTCAACCTCAAGGGCACCGACGACTATCTGGTCTACCCGTTCGCCAAGTTCGGCGGCGAGGACTTCAGGGAGATGCAGATCGCTCTGGCCGAGCTGGTGATGGACCACCACTACCAGTTCATCGTCAACCCGTGCGGCGAGATCGTGCTCTTCATCCTGGGCGCCTTCTGCGTGATCGGCGACCTGGCGCTCTTCCATGCCAACGACAGCTGGGAGGAGGAGCAGGCTGTGCGCCACATCACGCGCGCCCTGATCCGCACCAACCTCATGTCTTCGATCTACGACCGGGAGGTCAAGCGCACGAACCGCATCGGCGTGTCCCTGACGGGCATCCTGGAATGGGCGATGCGCCGGTATGGGCTCAGCTTCAAGGATCTGATCGCGGTGGATGGTGACGGCGTCCAGATCCAGGACGCCAACCACAATCTGATGCTGGCGCCCAGCGTCCGCTCGATGCCCTTCTGGCTGCGCATGAGGGAGCTCGCCAATATCGTCGACGAAGAGGCTGGCACCTATAGCCAGGATCTCGGCGTCGTGTTCCCGCACACCCGCAGGACAATCAAGCCTGCTGGCACGACCAGCAAGCTGTTCGGCCTCACCGAGGGCGCTCACCTGCCGGCCATGCGGGAGTATCTCCGCTGGGTGCAGTTCCGCTCTGACGACCCGCTGGTGGCCGAGTATGCCGCCAAGGGCTACCCGACGAAAGAGCTGCAGAGCTACAAGGGCACGACGATCGTGGGCTTCCCCACGGCTCCGGTCATCTGCAACATGGGTGGCGAGGTCACCACCGCTGGCGAGGCCACGATGGAGGAGCAGTTCCGCTGGCTGCGCCTCCTGGAGACGTTCTGGATCGGCCGTGAGGGCGGCAACCAGGTCTCCTACACCCTGAAGTACGACCCCAAGAAGGTGAGCTACAAGGAATACTCGAAGGTCATGGACGCCAACATCAACCTGGTGCGCGCCGTGGCGGTCCTTCCCCAGGTCGAGACCCTATCCTACGAGTACCAGCCGGAAGAGCCGCTCACCAAGGCGCGCTATGAAGCGGTCGTCGCAGCCATCAACGAGCAGATGGCCGAGGACGTGGACAAGGTCCACATCGACTGCGCCGGCGGCGCATGCCCGGTCGACTTCGACAAGTGATCAACGAAAGGGCCGCGTCAGCGGCCCTTTTCATTTGCACTGATATCGATGCTGTTCGCCCGCCTTATTGTCCCAATGGATGCTGCTGACCTGCGGGAAAAACAGACAGAGCTGTTCGGCCGCCGACTGGCCCTTCGTGAGGTCCTTCCAGGAGACGAGAACCATCAGCTTGTCGTGATCCCACGAGGATGAGACCACCTCCTGGACGTTCCCGGTGCCGGCGATGGCGTCTTCAACTTGTTGGTGGGTTGGCCCCGAGGGCATCAGGGCGTACGCCAAGCCTGTGCCCGCGGCGAGAATGACGACTGCACCGGCGATGAGCTTTTTCATAGGTCCCCCGAATACTATAGGAAGACCTATTTAGTGCGCGCCCTGCTCTCACGCAACAGTTTAGCCAGAGCTTTGGGGTCACCGGCCGCGTCAATGATGGCGATAAGTCGCTTCCCGCAGCTGGACTTGGTCCTGTCCGACCGGATGAACTGGTCGATCTTGTCGAAGACCATGAGGTCGTCGATCGGCTTCCCCTCTGGAAACGGACCGACCATTGTGTCGAAGCAGGTCCGGAGATCCTCTGGGATCGGGGGGAGTTCAACCTTTCCAGAGGTTGCGCACCCGGTCAGCATCATCACCGTCAAAACAGGTAGTGCGCTTCTTAGGCGTGATCGCATCACGCTGCTCCTTTGCGTTCTTGTCGTATTGGGCGAGCTTCCCGGCATCGACGACAGCCTGGCTGGAGTCGGCTTCGAGGATCGCGACGTTGGTTTGCAGCTGCGTGACCTTGCTCTTGAGGGCGGCGATCTCGGCCGCCTTCTCGAACTTCATCCAGCCGGAGCCAAAGCCGGCCAGGAACACGCCGACACAGATGCCGGCGCGGAGCAGGAGCAGTTGCAACCAGGCAGGCATCAGAGACCACTCACGCAGATTTCGGCCTCGCCCTTGCGGTTCTTGTCCCCGTTCTCACGCCGGTTGACGAGACCGTCGAGACGCACACCCCCGGCCTTGTTGAAGGCGGTCAGAGCGGAACAGGCCCGGAGGTAGTTGTGTTTGCTGATCCAGTCCGCGCCGGTCGAGTTCTTCGCGGCCTTGACGCCGTAGTTGTAGGCGCCTGAGAGCAGTGAGGCCTGTACCGACACCGGAGCGACCGCGTAGTCCTTCACGCCGTCGACCAGCGGCAGATAGTAGTCGTGGGTGACGCGCTTGATCAGCATGGCCACGCACTGCTCGCGCGTGAACTTCATCCCCTTCTTGATGTTGAGGGTCTCGCCATGGCAGACGGTCCACACAGGCTTCTTCGGGAGGGTGTCCAGATACGCGGTCAGGCGCAGCCCTTCCCAGGGCATGATCATCTCCTCGACCGCCAGCTTGACGGCCGGAGGGACTTTGCCGGCCGCGACCTGTTGGTGGATCAGCTTCTCGGGCGTGAGTGCAGGCGCCACGACGGCCGGACGGACCATCTGGACAACGGCAGGCGGCGTGTACGCCGGCGTAGGCTGATCGACGGCCTGCCAGCCGGAGGCGCCTGCGAAAATGAGGGCAGCGAGGACGGCGGCTTTTCCACGCTTGGTCGCCACGATTTTATTGATCGGCATTGCGAAAAACCTTCTGGCTGACAAAAACACTGCTGATGAAGGCCCCGGCCACGACCAGACCCGTGAGAATGCCCATCACCTGCGGTGAGAGCGTCAGGAAGGCCGGCAGATACGGGAGCATGGCCTGCATGCCAGCGAGGATGCCGGCAACCGCAAGGAAGCGGTTGCTCCACGCGTGTCGCAGCTTCTTCTTCCAGTCAGGGTGTAGCCACTTCTTCATGGCCCCTATATGGGACCGAAGGCCGTCATTGTTCGGCCTGTTGTGCTGCGCTGTGCATCACGGTTTCGAGGGCGTGTTGTCCTGCTTGTACTGGACGTTACCAACTGCGATCGTCAGCTTGGTCATCTCGCCGGTCATGGCCTCAACCTTGTCGAGGATCATTTTGTAGTCCTGGCGAGTCTGCTGGTTGGAAGCTTCGAGCTGAGCCTGGAGCTTGGCCACCTGGGTGTCCACCTTCGCGTCCAGCTTGGCGATGTCTTCCTTGGCCTGGGTCAGCACGAAGCCCTGATAGGTCACGTAGCCGACAGCGCTGAAGAGCACGCCGATAATGGAGACACATCCGACAATGGCCGAGATGACCTTGCCGTTGATGACGACCCCTTTGAGCTCTTCTGTGGACATGGTGTTCCCTTAAACGCTCCCGGCAATATAGGGCTGAAGGCAAGGGATTGTTTGTCGCTACTGCTGCGCAATGATGCGTTCAGGAGGCGTGTCGGCGAAGGCCGCGGCGTACTGTCTCCGGACCTCCTGGATGATCCAGTCGGACGCGGTCTTGCCAGTCAGGCTGGAGAGCACCGCGAGCTTCGCACGGTCCTCGTCGGTGCCGTAGGCAATGATCCCTTTGTTGCGTTTAGGCATAAAACGCCGACCAATCAACGTTCGACGCCTGTTCGATCGCAGCAGGATTGGTGGCCTGTGCGACTGCGGCCTTTGCTGCCAACCGCATGGTCTCGATCTGCGCCGAAATCGCCGTCCACTGCTCGGACATGGTCAGCACGATCACCGCCTGGTCATAAGGCGTGATGCCGTTCAGGGCCGCCTCGGCGGTTATGTGTGGGATCTCGGATGGGGAGATGTCGAGTTGCGCCATCAGCAGCTCGGCCTCGACGCGCTTCTGCTGATAGACCATCTCCTGGCCCGGTACCGATGTGATGAACAGTTTGCGCACCTCGCCGGCTGAGTTGTCGATCTTCTCCACGGCGGCGGCGCGCAGAGGCGTCAGGTTCTTACTCAGGAGCATGGGCAGTCACCTTGATGGTTTTGGCAATGTAGGGCCACTGGAGGAGCTCCAGCGTGTATTCGGCCGGCATGTCGGAGGAGAGTTCGAGCGTGCCGCCGGTGAGCGTCATCGGCTCGCCGTCGAGACGGACGTCACAGGGATCCGGAATGGAAAGCGTCTTGATGTCGACGCCATCGGCGATGATCGAGATCTCATCCGGCAGATCCAGAACCGGCCGGGGAGTGACATGGTCATCGCCGGGGTTCGCGACATAGTCCGTCAGGATGTCACAGTTCTGGCTGATCTTTCCGTTCGACACCATCTTCGGCGAGCCGTCTTCGTTATAACGAAGCTCACCGGTGTCCCAGTCCTTTTCATGCTCCAGAGGCGTTGGAAGGGGCGGCAGGTTCAGCACGCCACTCTCCTTGGCAAGCATCATCTCCAGAACGGTTTCATGAACCGGGTCGGAAATGATGTGGGTGATTTGACCCTTTTCGTCGTATTCAACAATCATAGATCCAGATCCCAGATGATATATTTCATGACCATTCCCTGTTTAAGTGGGCCGGAGTATTGGAAATTGCTGGCGTTCACCCGAACCCATGCTGAAGCATTGGTTGGAGAGGCAGAAAGAACAAAATCGTTGATGTAGAGGCCGATATAATCATTCGGCCCTGTCGTCTCCACGCACGAGAACATAATCATCGGCATGTTCACGAACGTTTTTCCGTAATTTATCTGATTGATATTTGATTGGAATACAACCGACCCCTTTGAATGAACCGGACCCTGACCGAAATCGCTGTCGAACAGCAGATCCTTGCCGGTCACGGTCATCACGTTGAAACCGGGTTTCGATACCTTCAGGCCGCTTGCTGTGAGAAGAACCCTGTTAGCCAACTGGGATCCTTAATACCGCATAGGTCATCGTTCCGTCGTTCGAGATAGAGACGTCGCAGTGGAGCTTGATCGAGGTGAAGCTCAAATATTGAGCCCATATAATAGACGTATACTGAGCATTGAACCCCGTAACCTTTGGAAAAATCATAATCATTGGAAAAAAGCCGAGGTTCGGCGTCGTGATGGTTACCTCCTTGCCTGACGGGATTGTCAAGCGACCCGTCTGAACAAACTGGAACGCCTGAAAATTCGTCGAGAACAGCAAGTCGGAGTCGGCTGCGGTCATGACGTTGACCCCCGGCTTCGAGATGAATAGTCCAATGTCCGAGCCTCTGTTTCCCAGGCAAAGTCTGTTGCTCAAAATTGGTTTCCCATGATCGCGTAATAAACGATGTCAGAAGCGCCACTATTCCCAAGGGAGAATGTCACCGACCCGTAGGAGCTCTGCAACACGACACTGTGGTTTGTTTCGTCCGTAAGCATGATGCACCGGAGAACATTCAGTGGATAAAATAGACCTCCCTTCTTAGCCATGGCTAGACAAGACAGGCTTGTGTTGTAGAACGGAAGAGGGAGGCGGACATAATTGGAGGCTGTCAGATTGATTTGACCGACTTGCAGAATGTTGCCCGCCTCGTTCCAATCACTGCTGAAAGCCAGCTGCTCGTTCTTGACAGCAGTGGTCACATCATAACTGGGTTTCGCGATCAGCAGCTTGTAGTTGGCGCCGATCTTGCCGAGAAGAACTCTGTTCGACATCAGGTGTTATCCGACATGAGAAGGCGCCCATTGGTCAGGCTCCAGCTTTGCTTGCCGTCTGACGAGCGGATCTCACCGACCGTCACAAGGCCGACGTTGGCGCTGATCGCGGACAACGAGTTGGTCTCAATGCTGCCGGGACCAATCAACGTGGCACCACCAACGCTCCATGGCGACGGCTGGGTCTGGTTGTCGGTCGCCTCACCAAAGAAGGGGCGAGCGAGCCAACAATAACAGTCCGTGCCGGCAACTTTTGGCAAGGAGCCAAGAATTACAAGAGCTTTTACGGCGCCGGCTGGAGCCGTAGCAATAACAAATTCACGACGATATAGACCAAGGTTGTAGTTTGCCAGTCCATTGTCTGGACCACCGCTAGAGATATTGCTATCTAGAATAGCTACTCCGTCAGCATTGTAAAAACGTAAAATGCCAAAGTTCTTTGTTCGGATCGTATAGAAGTATGCTGAAAGTTGATACTTCTTTCCTGGAATGACCGGGAAATATTTAGTCGCTCCAACTGCATCGGTCGCTACAAAATAACCATAGTCAGCCGCTGCTGACCCAACAGCCGTGTATATCTGAAGCGCTCCACCCGGAGGTGCATAACCGTCAGTTCGTATGGCAGCACCGACAGTCGCCGAGGTGCGGCTTAGTGCCCAATTGGTCAATCCGGCACTGAGATCAGCATTGTCAAGCCAGTTTCCGCCCGTGCCTACCTGAAGATGCTGTGCCTGGATCCCGCCATCAACGATCAAGCTTCCGCCATATCGTTTTCTAAGAGACCCGTACTCACACACGTAAGCGGTGTCTGGTGCGGCGCCACCGTTGGTGTCAAAAACAAGACGAGCAAACGATGCACCTACAGGAGCATTCGCAGACACCGACCTCAACGTGTGACCAGTGTCTGCGATACTCCATACTGGAAGAATGGTATTGGTGATTATAGTCGTTTTATCTGCTTTAACCCACTGACAATACATACGCAGATTGCCAATAGTGCCGGCGGTGCCCATACGCATAACGCCGGATATTTCGTAATTTTCTCCTGGGTCAACAGATATCCACTGGCTAATCGCAATATTTCCCGACGTTTGCGCCGGCATCAACAAATCAGTTCCACTGCTATTGTAGCCAATGTTGCCAACATTCAATCTAAAGCTGGCGCTGGGGTGTAGTATTGCCCAGGCATTTTGACTGGCAAAATACGGATCAGAATTCAGATTGTCGAAATTGGTGATCAACATCTCGCGGGCTGTGACTGAGCCTGCCTGGATGTGCCGGGACTTGATGGCGTCGGTTTGGATGGCATCGGAGTCGATCGCGTTGACCCGCGCCTGGTCGGCGATGACCGTGCCGGTCTTCAGCTGACCACCGTCGATGATCGTGCGCCCGTAGGTGCCATCCAGGGACTTTCCCCCTTTGTAGGTCGCAACCACGATCGCGTCGTGATCGAAGGCCGTCAGAGGGTCTGTGGTGGCCGTAAGCGTCGTGGCGCCCTTCATGAAGCAAATGAAGAGGGTGCTCGTCGCCCAGGTGGCGTTGCCGGCCGCGATATTGCGCGTGGCTGTGTTGCCGTCGTCGCCGGTGTAGCGCACGACGCCAGAGGTCCACGACACCATGTTGGTGCTCGGGCTGTTGTAGTCGAAGATGATGTCCTCGACCTGAAGACCACGCTGGCCGAAGATGCCCTTGTCAGCTGTGACGGTTCCGGTCCCCAGCTTGTTGCCGTCGATCGTCGTCAGATCGCCAGGGTTGCGCCAGTCCGACAACATGGTGTCGCCCTGGACGCGGACCTTGCCGCCTTCGATCGAGACTGAGCCACCGTTGATCAGATCCGCGAGTTCAGGGCACTCGGGCGTGACCAAAGTCTCTTCCGCGGTGGTGCCGGAGCGGTTGCCGAACTGGTCGACCGCAGACGCACGAACCTTGTAGGTCTGGAGCGGAAGCACGGTCCACTCGAACGTGGGCGTACTGGAGGTGAAGCTCACCCAGTTGCCGGCGTTCTGCTTGATCTCGAAATCGAAGTAGGCGAAGTCCTGGTCGGCCGCCGCGTTCAGGCCAGCTGTCAGGATCATGCGCTGCACGACGCCCTCGACCGTCTCCAGGCGAGAGGACAGCGCAAGGCCAGTCGGGTCAGCCGGGGGTTCGATGTCCACCGTCTGATAGGATTGAGCTAAGACCTCCTGACTGTAATTCAGTTCGGTCTTGCCCATCGTGTCGTAGAGAGCGACCACGGCGTAGCAGACACTCATGCTCGGGACCGCCACCGACAGAGTGTTGCTGTTGATGTCCATGCTGGGAGCATGAGAGGTCGGATCTATCCCCGGCGTGTTTGAGAGCCAGATCAGGGCGCCCACATAGTCGACCAGGCCGTCGATCGGCCAGGAGAAGGAAACCGATCCGAAACCACGGTCGGCCGCCACCAGGGGTGCTGCCGGAGCGGGGTTCTTGATCAGGAAAGAGACTGGGGCCGAGTTGTTGCCGAAGAGATCGTAGGCGGTGACCGCCACGCGCAACTGGCGCGTGGCCGCGTCGGCGCGGATCATCGCGGTCGTGTACGAGAAGGCCGGAGCGCTGACGAACACCGTTCGCAGGAGCACTTCGCTGTCGTTGAAGATCTGCACACGGTAAGAGGCGAGCGCGGGGTCACTCTCCCCAGGCTCCCACTGCAGATCAGCATGGACATCGTCGAACAGATGCAGCGCGCCGTCGACCCCAGACTGGTTGGTGAGCGTCAGGTTCTTGATCGGGGCGACCGCACGGACCTCGCCACTGAGGTCGATGTCCGCATAGCCGATGACGGATTTTTGACCGGTCAATGCCAGCGCTTGGATCGAGAAGAGGTAGCGGCCCTGCTTGACGTCGTAGAGCTCAAACCGGGGTGTCTTCACCTCGCCGTTGAACTGCCACTGGTCGTCGTTGAAACGCGAGCTGATCGAATAGGTCCGCACGAATTTGTTGGGGTGTGGATCCCATTCGACACGCAGATTTTGGACAGGGCGACCGTTGCGGACCTCCGAGAAGGGTGTCACACGCGCGTTGGTGACGGCCGAGAGATCGGTCGGGAACTCGGGAATATCGACGACGACTGAGCCTGGTGACTCGGCGGCGGTGGGATACTTCGTCCGGTTCACCTCGATCGCGCTGATGGTAACGCTCTCGCTGTCCCCTTCCCCCTCACCACCCTCACCGATCGTGAGAACCCGGTAAGGCTTTGCGTTCAGGCCGATAGAAAAGACTGCCTGGGTAGGAATGCCGCTTGGCAGCTGCTCGGTGACCTTGAGCACCTTTGTCGCGTGGCCAACCGACGCCACGTCGATCGGCAAGGTTGCGAGCTCAAACTGGTTCAGGTTGATGACGATCTCGTGGTCGAAGCCGTCTTCCAAGAAGACGTTGTCCCGCAAGAAAATAAGCTGACTGCCATCAGTGCCTGTGATGCGGCCGGTGATGACGTCATCCATGGTGTCGTCGGAGACAAGGATGATCTCGTAAGGCTCGAGATAGAGACCCTCGCGCGCCGTCTCGAACGTGACCGTTTCCACTTCGGTCTGATCAGTCAGCAGCTTGACCGTTGCCCGGAAGATGGCCTCGTCGGCGTTGTTACAACCTACCGCGATGAAATCGTCGGGAGCACGCCCGTACGCGTCGATCGCCGGCTGGGACCTGACACGCCGCTGGTCTTGGGCGTAGAAGAGCGCCGGGTTTTTGAAGGCAACCGTGTAGTCGTTGATGCGGCTTTCGATTTCCGTATAGGAATACTTGAAGATGCCGTTTTTGACGTTCTCCTTGGCGAACAGATGGACTGCCGGCGCTTGGCCGTTGTCCAGGCGCAGCCGGCCGTAGCCGTTGCCGTCGTCAAAGAAGCGACCACCGAACACACCGAAAATGTAGGTGGCCAGCTCGCGCGGCGATTGGGGGTCTTTGATCAGCTGGTTGAAGGTGAATTGGGGCTTGCCGTTGGGGAGCCGGATATCGCACCACTGGCCCGCCTCATAGACGTCGAAAGGATCGAGCGTGATCGGATAGGTGGAGCTCATGCCATAGACGTCGTTCTCGACCATGTCGTAGCCGACGAAGGCAGGGTTATTGCTGTAGGCCTGCTTCCAGGTGCCGTCCCAGATGCCTGCGTAGGTGCGAGCCACTGGGTCGTAGTTCGAGGGCACCTTGACGATCCGTCCTTCGTAGACGCCCTGAAACGTCGGCAGGCTGGAGAACTGATCGCTGGCCCTGCCCTTCAGACGGATGGTTGCCAGGTTCGGGAACAGCAGCGGCTCTGCCTTCACCTCCTGGAAGCTCTCCCAGGAGACGTCGGTGCGATCGTCTTCGAGATCGTCGCTGTCCGTCGTCAGCTTGGTGACGCGGATGTCGTACGGGACGCCGATACGGTCGACCTTGATCCGCACTTCCTTGACGGCGTTCGAGGTGATCTTCTCGTTGACATGAAGAACGCCATTCTGGGAAATGATCTTGTTGCCGGCGGTGGGGTCATAAGTGCCCTTTGCCGGAAGCGACGTGACCCAGGCAGCGCCATTGAACCACAATAAGCGGGCGGAGGCCGGATTGTACCAAAGGTCACCGACCCGGGGGCTGGCGGGCGTGCCAGACGTCCAGAAATAGATGGTGCGCTTGATGTCCGACCGGGTTGGGTCGATCAGGGCGATGTAGTTCGCATCCTCGAAGGTGGCGCTCTCCCGACCGACCGTGGCGTCAACGGTGAGACCGTCAGGAACATAGAACTCCTCATTCGAATAGAACTTCGGGTGGAACTCACCCGCGGCCGAATTGATCCACCACACGCGGTTGCCATAGGCGGGCGCCAGGGCACGCTCTTCGGAGGTCGGGTCCGGCTCGGCAGGTTGGTTGTAGATCACCTGAGTACGGCCGGCGGTCATGGCCGATACGATGTCACCGCGGTGGACGACCTTCAGACTGTTCTCATACTGCTGGGTCGTCGTTCCGATCTCGGCATACAGGACTGGAAGCTGCCAAGTTGCTTCGTCGGACGGCTTGATCTCGATCCTCACATCGAGATCTCGGGCGCTCGTCCCGTCCTCATTTGAACGCAGGAGTTGATTGATGACGAGACGGAGCTCCAGCCAGTCGATGTCGACTTGCGAGCCCTGTCTGGTGACGCCAACATTCTGCGCGAGACTGCTACTGACGGTCGTGCTGGTGGCCTGGCCACCCAGCGACAAGACGATGAGCTCGCCCTGCGGTGACCCCACATTCACGTCGAGCTCAAAATCCTGAAAATTGGGGCTTCCGTTTGCGTTGAGCAGCGGGGTTTCGCCAATGTAGAAGTTCTTGGCGCTGTTGTCCTTCAGACCCTTGATCTTGCCTTCGGAGACGGCCAGAACCACTTCGACGATATCGTCGGTGAAATAGCTGTCGGGACTATTGCTCGCCCCACCGCCACCAAAGCCGCTGCCTGCAAACTTACGCATTGGCCCACCGCTTACGCATCCACGCGAGACGATCGACCGCTTGCTCGGGGTCGAACTCCCAACGGATAAAGTTCAAGGGTGAAGTCGCGTACGGGTCGATCAGCGCCACCGGGCAGGTGTAGAGATTGAGGTTCTCCGCGCCGATCGCATCGCCGAAGCTGTCGATTTCCTTGTAGGTGCCGACCTGGACCGCGTGGAAAGCGCGCTCGGCGCCGGGATGAGCTCCCAGCGTGTAGCCGGCCGAGTGAATGTGACCAGAGACGTAGATGTCGTGCTGACCGTCGAACAGCGCCTTCTTCACGGCGCCGAAATTCTTCAGGTACATGGAATTGCCGGGGAAGCCGTGCGCGGCGTAGATGCCCAGCTTGCGACCGTTTGGGAAGCGCAGGCCGACACGGGCACGCCAGTCGCGGGCGGCGCCCGCATTGCCGGCCAGCATCTGGTCGAGGATCTTGGAGTGGCCAGACCACAGGTCGTGGTTGCCGTAGATCACGAACATCCAGTGGACGCGGTTCAGGAAATATTCGACCAGTGCGCGGGCCTCGGCCCCATCAGTGGTCTGCTCGGACCAGAGACGTGCGAGACGGCCGGACCAGTTGTTCCACATGTCGCCGAGGCAAGCACCGAACATGCCCTCGTTGCGACCGTCGAAGATTTCGGTGTGTCGAAGCAGGAGCTTGATGTTGCAGCCGTCGCTGTCGACGTGGGGGTCACCCATGAAGCCGAGACCGACCGGGCCGTCGATGTTGATCCTGACCGGGATCAGCTTGTCGTGCTCGCGCTGCTTGTTTTTCTTTTCGAAAACCCGGATCCGGCGCTCGAGCAGCTCTTCGATGTCGACAGCCGGACCATCATCCACCGTGAACGGCTCATCGGCCGCTGTGGGCATGTTTGCCAGCGCGCGCCGGAGCGTCCGCTCGGAGATGTCGAAGCCCATGCTGCGAAGCATCCGCTCAGCCGGTCGGAAGCCTCCTGCCTTGCTGAACGCCTCGATCATCTTCTCGGGAGTTGGTTTCATGTGCTGTTATCCCGTTACAATTGCGTCGGTGTCGAAGGAGAGGTAATGGCCGCCGCACAGGTCCTCGCCGTACAGAAACGGGATGCGCGTCCCGATCGTGACCGTGTTCTCGGAGGCTCCGAGGTAGTGAGATTTTTTCTGGTCGTCTTCGCTGCTGGGGGTCGGCATCAGCATCTGCGCAACGCCACCGAGGAAGGCGAGCGCGCCCGCTTGAACCAGCCAGCCGACGCCCGCAAACCAACCCACCGCCACGAGTGCGACACCGAGCAGGATCTGGAGAAACCCGCCCTTCTTGCCGCCTACGAACTGGGGAATGAGATGGATCTCCCCGTCCTTGGCCGGCCGGTACAAGTCTTCGACCTTGTCACAACCCACCACCGAGATACGGTGGCGGCCGTGGACGGCGTTTGGACGGAAGCCAGGGAGTTGGGGAGTAACGAGGGCGACAGCTTCGGCGACAGTGGCGGCTTCGACCTCGATCGGGCCCTCATGGAATTTGGCGAAGTATCCGTGGAGGAATACCTTAACCTTCATTTTCCCATTTCTGATCGGTCAGGACGCGGCCCTTATCGACGCGATACGAAGTCACTCCGTCCGTACCGATGATGAGGTGAAGCCAGTCGCGATAGTTGCGGAAGCCGTACCAGTCGTTGGTCGAGAGGTTCGAGTTCTGGCCGGGGTGGGTGTGCCACGTTGCGGCGATCTTGTCGTGGTACTTGAGTAGGTCCTGACCCGACACTTCGAAGCCGTTGTCCGAATGGATACAGATGTTTTCAACCTCGACGATCTCGCCGGTCGTCAGGACGAAGCCGACGCGCTCAGGGCCGTCCGTCAGCTTCTGGTTGAGTTCCTGAATGGGCGGCTCGAAGTTCATCCAACAGCTTCTGCTTGCTCGGCGAAAGGAAGTCCCGAAGATCTCGTGTCTCCGTCTCGGTGACGACGACACTTGGAACATCCTGATGGCGATAGATCGCGATGCAGTTGTTCCTCATAATTCCCCGGAACGGGTCGACCTTTGAAAGGCCACCGTACAGGTGGTGGAGAATGCGTCCGTTTTCAACGAAAACACCGCAGTGATTTCCAAAAGTGGAGCCGACTGCGGCGACCGCAACATCCCCGAATTTGATCTCGGTCGGATGGACCTGAACTTCCCGAAAGCCCATGCTCTTGTAGTTGTCGCCGAACAGGTTTAGACCTCTCTGATAGAAGTCTTCTGGACGGGCTATATTGGGCAATTCGATGCCGAAAATGTCACGATAGAAGTCGCGCACCAAGCCGAAACAGTCACACGACGCCCATACGAATTGACGGCCAAGAAGGTGCTGATAGTTCATCAGGCGAGCCTCACCATGGGGAACTCCGGAGGGATGAATTGGCGGGCCGGAACCTTGCTGTTTGGCCCCTCGGTCATAACCCGCAGCTCTGCGGTGATTGATTGGCCGGCGGTTACATCAGCGATCCGGGAAATGTACCACATGCGGCGCTGATAGATCTGCACGTCGCCTTCGTAGTGGTCACGCAGGAGCCGATAGCGAATGACTGTGGCACGATCGAGCAGACGCTGGCGCACGAGCGTGCTGAACACACCGTCCGGGTTGATCAGCTGCAGCCTCGGTCGGGTTTCCTCACCATCGGCCGATCGTTTCTCCCCCGAGATCTGGATGCCGAACATCTCCCAAGATTGTCCCTGCCAGGTGCGGGTGGTGCTGTCGCTCAGACGCAGAATAACCGGCTCTGTCCGGAGCTGGATCTCGTAGAGGTTCACGTATCCGTCCGCAGTCAGCTTCTGCGACTCGGTCATATGCTCGATTGGTTTGTTGATGTCGCTCATGGCTGGAGGATGAACTCGACGTTGACCTGCTCGGTTTGGCCGTTGCCCTTCTCGACGCCTTTGGGCACCTGGAGCGGCTTGGAGAAACGAACTTTGACCAAACCACGGCGCGGGTGTGGGTAGTTGAATGGCTCGTAGAGCCGATGGGCCTCGTAGAAGTCTTGCAAGCATTGCATGTTGCGTTGGGGCTCGCGGACGGCGTCCACAACACCAGGACTGCTCTCGAAGAACCACATCGCTTTGAAGGCCAGCTTGAAGGTGATCTGGTCCGGCCCGTTGGGCTTGGTGGCGAACTGGTAGCCGCCGCCAAACTGGATCACGGTCGAACTCTGCGGATATTCATCCGCCACGGTGTGAAAGGGAAAGTCGAAGGTCTGCATCATATCTTCCCAGAGTTGATCGCCTTGATCAGCGAGCGGGTCACGCCACGGCGGCGGATGTCGTCGCTGATGTACGCCACGACGTCGTCGGGCCCGAGCTGCGGCTTCTCTTCCGGCAGGACCGCCCACACGTTCACCGGCCGCTGATCAGCCGGCTGTGGGGCCGGAAGGGTCGGCATCCCGGCGGAGATCCGGCGGTTACCCAGCGCGTTCACTTTCTCCAAGGAGTCACGGCCGATCTGATTGACCGCCGAGGCACGCAGGATCATTTCTCCAGGCATCACTTTGCGGAGCTGGCTGTCGCGAAACGGCGTGGTGCCGCCGGGGATCATCTCACCGTTGGCCGACCGCTTGACGCCCGCGATGTACTGGCCGGTGGCGGCGCCGCCAACGAGCATGCTGAAGAAGCTGCCGATGCCGGAGCTCGCACCGCTGCCGCCCATCAGACCTTGCAGCATGTTAAAGACCAGCGCCTTGGCAATCATCTGCATGAGCATCTGGACGACGGACAGGCCGAACTTCTTGAAGGCCTCGCCGGCCGACATGGAGCCTGATGCAAGGTCAGTGAACAAGGTGCCCATCGAGTTGGCGATGCCGTCGAGCGCCTGGCCCCAAGCCGCACCGGCCTTTTGAGCCGACGAGATCATGTTGCCGTTCGCATCCATGATGCCGTTGCGCTGCATCCAGGCGCGGTTCGCTGCCTCGATCGCATCCTTCAGTGTCATCTCGCCCTGGGCAGCGGCCTGGGTGTCGGCGGTGGACTGCCGGCGTACGCCCGTCAGGCTCTGCTCGACCGAATACTGACGCTCCTTCAACGCTTGGACGATCTGGCTGTTGGCGCCATACTGCTGCTCGGCCGCGGCTACCTGCTGGAGGATGTAGGCGTGGAGCTGCTCAAGCTGGTTCAGACGCTCCTGCTGAGCGGCCTGCTGCTGGAGCTGCACATCGTGCTGCGCATCCTGGACCTGAGAGTCAGTGTACTTGCTCGCATAGAGCGGGTTCTGCATTGCCGAGAGCTTGGCCTGCGCCTCTTCGAGCGGTTTGAACTCCATGTTCTCAATGGATTGCTGGTAGCGATCGAGCAGCGTGACGATCTTGCCGCCCAGGCCGCTCTCCAGTTGCTCCTTCAGGGCGGCCAGACGTTCATCGAAACCATCGGTGCCCTCATTGGCTTTGGTGAAGGAGTCGATCTCCTTCGTCGCCATGTCGGCCCACTTGGTCTTGACCTGATCGATGATCGACTGAAGGGCCTGCGGGTCCTGCGCCTTGGACGACTGGACCATCAATGTGTTGATCTGAGCCTCGATCGCCTTGGCCTGGCTGTCGAGAAGCTTGGTCGCCGCCTTGACTTGGTTCTTCTGGATCTTGTCGGTAGCCGAGCGCATCGCATCGCTCGCACCTTCGGTCAGGTTTTTGGTCTGCGTATCCAGGGCATCGTCGGCCGCGTCGACCGGCTTCTCCACCATGTCCTTGACCTTGGCCAGGTGCTGGCTGGCCTTGGCCATGATCATGTCGAGGAACTGCTGGGCGGTCTGCGTGATGTTGCCGCCGTTGCCCGCGACGACATCGGAACCCAAGACGGCCACTGCGTTGCCGTTCGGGTTCTGGACGGCTTTCTGGTAGCCAGATTGGCCGAGCAGGTGCGAGCCGTAATAGTCCTGGAAGGAGAGCTGGGTGGAGCCCATTTCCTTTTGGGTACGCAGCATGTCCTGGATGCCGGCGTAGATCTGCATGTCGACGCTGCTGCGGTCACCGGGCGCCAGGCCATGGCTCGCCCAGTTCGCATCCGTGTTCTGATAGATGCCTGCGGCGGTCGAGCCTGGGTTCTTGGCGTTTGGTTTGAAGCCACTCTCGAATGAGGCAATGGCGAGCGCGATTTGCGGCGGGATCCCGGCCTTGTTCGCGGCCTCAATGATCTTGCGCTGAATGTCGTTGGCGCTGGCCGAAGGCAGGCCGCCCACGGCGAACGAGCCATAGTCCTGCGAGACGCTGATCCCGGCGATCTGGCCGGCGAGCTCCTGAGCCTTCTTGTTCAGCTCGTCCAGCTTCTCCTTGACGGTCTTGATGTAATCCGCGGTGGAGTTGTTATCGATCGACTGGGCGAGATTTTTCATCTCGTCCTGAACGCGCTTCAGCTGGTCGTTGAGGTTGTCGTCGAACGTCTCGTTGGCGACTTTGGCGAGCTCGGCCCGCTTCTCGATCACCGACTGGACGAGATCATCACGGCGCGTCTTAGCCGCGTCACGGATCTGGCGCTTGGCCAACTCCAGATCGGCATCGTTGCCGCCGACATTCTTGTCGGGGTCGGCGTCAAAGGCATCCTGCTCCAGCTTGGCCAGTTTGCCGTCGAGGGCGTAGAGCTGGTTCTCAAGCAGATCGACCTGACGTTCGTTCTGAGCATCGCCCAACTGCTTCTTGACCGCAGCAACCTGGCGCTCGACGTTCTTCTGCTCCTGCTCGGCCATGTAGGCCTGGAACTTCTTGAAGGCCTTGACGGAGCCCTCGGCGCCTTTCTTGAACTCGCCCTGGAGACCAGCGATGTTGGTCTTTAGCTCGCTCCCATCGACGGCGTCCTTGATCTCCTTGTCCGAGAAGTCGCCGGACTTGCGCATCTCATCGGCCGCGGCCTTGAGACCCTCGTTGATCTTCTCGATACGCTTGTCGAGCTCGGCCTGAAGCTCGTCGTAGGCGGCCTTCGTCTGCTCGATCGGCAGATCCGATTTGATGATCTCGCCCAGCCTGCTCGACAGCCAGCCGGTGGTCTCGGTCTTGAGCCTGTCGGCCGTCTGGTAGCCGGGAGTGCTCTGGAGCGTTGCAGCGGACTGCTTCGAGACCTGGACGGTGCGGTCGGCTTTCTCCGCCTGGATCTGCACCAGATATTTGGAGATTGGATCAAAGCCTTCCCGCAATGACTTCAGGAAGTCGAGGTTCTTCTTCAGGGTGGCGAGCTGGGTGCTTTCACCTTCGGAGAGGTCGCCGCCGATACCCATGAAGCCATTGCGGGCATCGAGCGGCTTGATCTTTCGCTCGGTGGACAGGATCAGGCGCTCCAACATGACCCCCAAAGCCTGGGCCCGCTGCCCGTCGACTTTGTCCAGGTCCGTTACCTGGTTGGTGGATATCTTGAAGGCGTCGGCGATGTCCTTGCCAAACTCCTGGGCAACCTTGTCGTTGTAGGAAGGAATGTCCCGGGTCTCGACTGCGCCACCGACGCCGAAGCGCCGAGAAGCACCCAAGGAGGCGGTCCAGTAGCTATTGCCACTCGCCTGATCACTGGCGGCTTCACGCAACAGTCCAGTCTTCTCATCGATCTTGTCGACCAGTAGGCCGAACTGTTCGGGCAGACCCTTGACCATCTCGGCTTTGAGGTTCTGCATGGCCTTGATGAGGTCAGCGACAGAGGACGAAGAGGCGTCGATCTCTCCGGTCAGTTCCTGGAAGGTGGACAGCACCTCCATGACCTTCGTCTTGCGCAGCATGTCGCTGCCCGCGTCCAGGCTCTTCTGCTTCTGCGAGAGGTCGTCCAGCGTCGTGGTGAGGCTGGTGAGCCGGTCGGTGGTGTTGTCGATGGACGCCTGATACTCGTTCTGTTCGGTTTTCAGCCGGTCGAGCGTGCTCGCCACCCGGCCAGCCGTGTCGCCATAGGCCGAAAGGGCCTGCACCACGCCGAGCACGATCGTGGCGCCCAGGAAGATCGGGTTGCCGAGAGTGGCAGCGCGCAAGACCGTGAAGGCACCTGCCGCGCCGGTCGCCGCCGTGCCGAGACCAATGAGGCCCGCTACCAGCCTGCCGAGCTTGACCAGGAGAGCGGCCGAGACCAGCGTTGCGATCGCAGTGCCGACAATCTGCACGAGGGGCTGAAGTTCCCGGAGCCAGGCGATCACGCTTGACCCAGTTGAAACGGTGTTCTGCAGAGTGCGGATGAACGGCTGGAATGCGGTGTAGACCAGGGCGCCGAGGTTCGACCCGAAGTTCTTCGCCGTGTTGGCGAGCGACTCCATCTGGGTCTGGTTCGCCTCGGCCGCAGCGTTGGTCAGAAGGAAGGACTGCCGGAGCTCCGACATCGTGTCCAGGTTGTTTGCGAGTGCCGTGTAGGCGGCGGCGGCACGCACCTCGAGACCGTTGAACGCGCTCGACGTATCGAAGCCGGCGTTCTTGAGGTTCTCCAGGACGCCCGAGAGGCCGTGTGATTTGAGATCGATGTCCTCCAGCGACAGGCCGAGACGGGAGAGCTCGGCCTTGAGGTTCTTGGAAGGTGTGATCAGGTCCACCAGGAGCTGGCGCATGCCGGTGCCGATGGTCGAGCCGGATCTGATGCCGGCGTTGGCCATCGCGCCAACGGCAGCAGTCAGTTCGTTGTAGCTGACACCCACGGTTGCCGCGGTGTTGCCAGCGTACTGAAGGGCGGCCGACAACTGGTCGAGCGTCAGCTTGCTCTCGTTCAGAGCAGCGGTGAAGACGTCGGCCAGGTGGCCCGCCTCGCCCGCCTGAAGACCGAAGATGTTCAGAGAGCTGGTGACGAGATCGACGGCGTCCTTCAACTCAGTGCCGGCAGCGGTCGCCAGCTTGGCCACCGGTTCGATGGCCTCAGAGACCTGCCCAGCCGACATGCCTGCTTGGCCCATCAGGGTCGCAGCTTCGGAGATCTCATTGGCAGTGAACTTGGTCTTCTCCGACACCGAAAGGAGCCGATCCTCCATCAGCCCCATCTCGGCGTTGGTGGAGGCAGTGATGGCCTGGAACTGCTTGAACTGCTCGTCGAGGTTGACGATGAAGTTTCCGAGGCTGAAGGCCGCGCTGTAAGCGCCACCCACCATGGCGTAATTGTTGAGGATGCCAGCCTGGGACAGAAACTGGTTGGCGCCGCCATTCAGGTTCCGGCGCTCGCTCTGCTTCTGGAAACCATACGCAGCGTCACCCAGCCGCGCGCGGTTGTTGCGGTCGGTCATCCGGTTCCGGAGCAGTGTCTCTTCGCTCTCCAGATTGGTGAGCGACCGCTTGACCGCCTTGAGGTAGGTGGAGTTGACTTCGTCGAGATACTTGCCCACCAGCTGGTTGGTGGTCGACTTCATCTCGGAAATTTCGCGCTGGAAGGCTGCACGGTTGGCCTGGGACTGCTCGGTGCCCAGGGCGTAGTCTCGAGCCACGGCGGCCGGCGCCGAACGCTGCCGATTGCGGATCTGGGAAAGGCGGGCCTCGTGGGCGGCTGTGTCCTGGCCCTGCTTGCGCAGCGAGGCCATCTCGCTCTCAAGCTTCTTGATGTACGAGACGTATTCCTGTGCCGCCTTGCGCATGTTCTGTTGAACCTGCGTGGAGTTGACGGCGAGGTCGTCACTGAACGTTTTCAGTTTGTTGCGGAGCTGATCGATTTCTCGAAGACTGTCCTGCAGGTCGATATCGACGTCATACAGGATGTCATTCTGCTCAAGCGCCAACTTGACCCCCTAGCGTTTGGAACGCCGCCGCGAGTTGGTCCCAGCTTTCAATCACCTGGACTTCCTCGTCGTCAGTTTCATCATCGGAACCGCCGAGAGCCTTCGAGACGACCGTTGCCAGGTTGTCGAAGTGCTGCCCCAGTTCCGCTACCTTTCCTTCAGTGTTCAGCCGGACGATCGTGACGAGGTCTTTGTAGGTATGGCTCCAATAGACCTCGCGGAGATCGCTGGGTTTGATCTTCAGCGTCCAGACGATTGCTTCTTCGAAGGAGAGCCCTGTGACCCAGTCAGTGAAGACGCGCCCTGATGCAGACCGTCGAGAGCTCCCTTGAGCTTCACCACCCGATCCATAGATCGTGTGAAAAAACCGATGGCATGATCCACCTCCCATGCCAGGAGGCCTTCCATGTCCGAAGCCGAGATCTCGACATCGTCAAGAGAAGCCAGTCGCTCCTTGATCTTGCCGCTCGGTGCGCGGTCATGGAGCGCCGTCAGCAGCACTTGTTCACGAAGCTTGGGGGCGAAATAGACGCTGGCCGCGGTGGCCGGCTCGCCCATCAGGGCGGTGATCTCGTTGAGCAATCCGAAGGACATGAAAATCTCACGCGGTTCACCGTTCTGATTAAGCTCGAACCGGTCCTTTAGATCGGACATAAAGTGCTCCTAAAATGTGAAAAACCTCGCCCGTGATGTAGTCACGGGCGAGGCTTTGTTCTACGGAGTTTTGGAAATTAGCGAGCCAGGAGGATCGCCTGGCCGTCGCCGTACTCCCCATAGAAGGGATCGGTCGTGACCATCTGGTAGGGCTGCATCTCGAACGGCATGTTCGAGAAGTTGTCCGACGCGAAGGAGATGCCCAGACCGCGCGTCACCTTCACCTTCGGCAGAAGGATGGTGAACGGCGAGTTGTCCTTCGGCAGGATGCCGGTGACCTTGCAGGCCAGGTCGGGCTGGGTCACGTTCACGCCGACATCGACACGCTTCAGGCGGCCGACGCGCGAGCCCACCGGGAAGGTCATTCCAGTCGGGATCTCGAAGCCCGCGGCCAGCGTGGCCGTTTTGGTCGCCTCGGTCCATTCATCGACCTTCACGACGTGGACGTAGTCGTCCTGGCCCTTCTGGATGAAGAGGTAGTCACCGGCCACGATTGGTTTGGTCGGCGAGACCGCCAGCACGATGTCGGAGGCAGCGGCGGTCACCTCGGCGCTCAGGGCCGACAGTTCGTCCACGACGTCGAAGCTCGTGCCCGAGGCGTCGAGGCCGGCGGCGTACGCGATGTTCTTCGCGGTGAACTCGTAGACTTCGCACGAAGTCTTGAGGCCTTCGCCCGTGCGGACGGACATCACAACGGCGTTTCGGATGCCCTGCGTGAGTTCGGTGTATTGGGCTTCGCCGGTCAGCTGGAAGTTCTTCACGAGGCCGATCGAATGTTCCATCGGATTGAGCTGGTGAAGGTCAGCGAGGGGACCGAGCATGACGGTCGCCGTGGACAGCATAAACTTGTTCGTTTTGGCGTTACCGGCCATGGGGTGCTCCTTTTGGAAATCGGCGCAGAATGATCTTTCAATCGCGCTTGTTAGGTGGGCACCCGCACCTACATGAGCAATCAACCTGTGCAGCATAATGGTGTAAAATGAAGCGCATTACCGTGAATGTCGACGACGAGTTGAAGGAGATCCTGGAGCGCCGTGCTACCTTTCTTCGGCGTTCCTTGTCTGCTGAGATCGTCACGCTTGTTGAGACGGCTCTCGCTCAGGAAGACGAGACCAATCGGGCCATCCTCCAGGCTCACTATGCCATCGGATCGACCAGCGCCTCGGCCTGAATGAACTGCAGCGCTCTTGTATTGGCCTTGGTCATCGGGGCGACTGATGTTCCATCAACGATCTTGAGCCAGCTGTATGGCTGCTCCGTTTTGCTGTCGAAGACCGACAGCCGCGTTCCGCTCTTCAGAGACTTGAAGAGGAAGTCCACCATCGCGCGGTGGACAAACAATCCATCGTCCTTGAACGAACCGACGCCGATCACAAACGTTGCGCTGTAGATCCCATTGGACAACTCGTCGATCGCCAACGAGGCTGGACCGATCAGGTGGAGAGCCGGCGCTTCTTCGATGTTGGCGTGCGCCTCCCAGTCGAACATCTGCATGCTTTCGAGCGGCGTGATGTCGTTGGCGGCTATCATCTGGATCTGCTGGTTGACGTAGGCCGCGACCGACGTCCAAACATTCATGTAGGCCATTCTCAATCTCCGTATTTGCGGCTCTTGCCGATCGAGTATCGGTTCAAAGCCTTCGCAACCGCGGCCGGTACCCTCTTCTGGAAGAAGTACGCCAAGGACGGCTCGAGCATCGGCCTGTAGAAATTCATGCTCTGGCTGGTGCTTGGGTTGTGGACCGAGCCGATCTTGAAGCCGCTCTTGTTCCTCTTGAGGATGCGGTGACGATCGATGACGCCGCCCTCTAGCTTCTTGATTGCGCTCTCACTGAGGCCCATCAGGCGGGCCAGCACCGGCATGTTGCCGGAGGTGCTGATATCCTGGTTGAATGTCTTCTGGTTGAGGACGGCGTGCGCGACGTTGACGGGCGCCCCCGCCAACAGGTTGATGCTGATGTCGGCAATCTTGTAGACGCGCTTGCCGGTGTCGCTCTCATAGTAATAGGGGCGGATCGTGACGCACCCATAACTGACCGTTCCGGTGCCGCCCGCAGCCTTGAAGCCCTTGTTCAATCCCACCACGCCGGGGCCTGCCTTGGCTCGGATCTCGGAACGCAGCGCGGAAGTGTGTAGGAAGAACTTGTCCTTGTTGGCTGTCTTCTTCCGCCGGGTGATGTTGGCCAGGTTGCGCCAGTCCAGCAGAATGCCGGCCTCGTCGAATTCATCAATTTCAAGGGTTGTCTTGCCCCCATACTCACTCTCAGAGCGTTGACCGATCAGCTCCGTGCCAATGAACTGCCCGATCTTGCGCAGCTCCTGGTCGATGCCATCAGAGATCCGCTTCGCCAAAGTCTCAGCTTTGGTGCTGAAGAAGTTGGCCCTGTTTGACCTCTCTATCGTCCTGGCCAGCTCGTTGGCGATGAAGCTCGGGATCTGCCCCATATCCGAGGTAGAAAACTGGTTCACCGACCGACCGATCGAGGCTGAAGCTAAACCACCCGGTACCCCGGAGCCGTGCTTGGTGATGGTGGCGGTGATTTTGGCCTTAGCGGATCTCGGCATAAGTCACCCCGAGGGCCGTATCGAGTCTTCGGACAATGGCGTCGTCGACCTGGTCCCCGAGCTGGATATGAGCACCGGTGACGATCCGGCGCGTTTCCTCCGAGAGGTTGGTCGCCGGCTCGGGATATTCCCTGCCCGTCATCTCAACCGTGCATGCGATCAAGCCGAGATCCTCGGCCGCCTGGCCGCGCTTCAGGCCCGTGAGAGTGTCCGTCTGGCTCGCGTGTCGCTTCCAGACCAGGTCGGCCAGCACCTGGAATAGCCTGAAGGTGAATTGTTCGCCGTATGGCGAGTAGCCGTTGTTGGCGACGATGAAGCGCCGGTTCTGCTCATCCAGGATGATGTCGCGCGGCTTGACGACGCCCGCGGTGATCGTGCGGAGCATCAGCCGTGGCGATGAGAAGTCGTAGGTCGGGACCTTGCCCTCGTCGACCGGCATGATGGTGCCATTGAAGGGCTGACCGTTTTCCTTGTAGATCAGCGTCTGGAAACGGCGAGCGGCTGTGTGGAGGCTGGCCATATCTCACCCCGTGATCGGATCGGCGTCGGTCGTGGTGATCAGGATGGCGTAACCCGGGTCGATCACCGGGTTGATGATCGCCAGGGCGGCCGATAGACGGCCCTCGGCGGCCTTCTTCAGTTCGGAGAAGTCCTTGCGGGCATTCCGCTTGAAGCTGAGCGCCCCGTCCGTCTCTTCCTGGGCCACGCGGTTGGAGAGCGAAGGAATGATGTCCAGCACGGCCCGGTACAGGACCGCCTCGTTCGCGCGCACCTCGGCCTCTTCGCCGGAGGTCAGGGCAGCAGCCAAGGTTGTGCGGGTGACCTGAAATTCAAGGTTCAGGAGCGCGGCCGAGAGATCGACGTCTTCGTCCGGCAGCTCGCTTTCGTTCACGCCCAAAAATGAGCGCACGTCCTTTGGCTGGACGGAGTAAAGGATTTTCGGCACCAGCCGATACGTCGTCACGGAGTCAAATGGGATGCCGCCCCGCTGGGCACTCACGCGCACAACGCGCCGGGAGAACGACGTGGAGATCTCGTTGTGCTCGGCGGGAACCGTCACGACCAGCACGGCGTCGGTCGGGCCGGTGGTGAGATCCTGCGTGAAGAGGACAGCCCCATCCGGACCTGTCACCGACAGCACTGCCGTCCCGGTATCCGGGACGGCAGGCTGGCCGTTGTAGGTCAGGTTGACAGGAAGGGTTACATCCCCGCCGGCCTCAAAGGTACGCATCAGGCTTCGTCTTCCGGGCTGGGGATTTCGTCTTCCTTGGCCTTCCGACCTCCGCGCTTCTTCTTGACCGGCTGGTCGACCGCCTCGGTGCCGAACTCGGCCATGAAGGCGTCGATCGCGAACTGCATGTCGCCTTCGGCCTCCTTCACGTAGGCGACGAAGTCTTCGTCGGTCGCCTCGGGCTTGAGCTCGGCAATGATCCGAACCTGGCCGCGGCCAATACGGTCCTGGATGAAATGGGAGTTCTCGACGACGCTGGGCCGGCGGGCATGAATGCGCTGGCCCTTGTGGGCCAGGTCGTGGAGCTGGAAAGAGCCCTTGGTTTCAGCAAGCAATTTGATCATGATTTTCCTCACACCGAAAAGAGCCCGCCGCCTCTAGGGCGGCGGGCCTGGGTTCTTAGTCGTCGGTGCTGTCGTAGTCGAAGATCGACCGGGTGTCGGAGAAGGCCAGCTTGTAGCCGGTGTTCTCGGACTTGGTGAACGTGATCGACTGGTTGGTGATCGCGCGTTCGGTCTCCTCGATCTGCGAGCCGCCCTCGTTCAGCTCTTCCAGCGTGTCGCCGCGCGACATGCCCAGGAGCTGCTTGGCCGGAGCCGAGGACGACAGGGCGAAGTTGACCGTGCCACGCAGGATCGGCACGCCACCGATCTGGAAGCCCGAGGCCGCCAGGTTCTCTGCGTCGGTGCGGTTCGCATTCGACGTCGGGATGGCGAACAGCAGCAGCCAGTCGATGTAGGTGTCCCAGTTGCCGATGACGGTGTCGACCGGGATGCCAGCCTGAGCGCGAGCCACGAGCCAGCGGAGCAGCGCCTCGTAGTTCAGCTTCTTGTCGGCAGCGGTGGACACGAAGTCCTTCTGCTTAACGACAGGAGCGGCCGGGTTGACGCCGTCGCCATTGATCAGGATGTGGGTCGCCGAACGAACCTTCGACAGCTCCTTCTCACGGTCCATACGGTTGACATAGGGCACCAGCGTCTCGATGCTGGCGCGACGATCGAACTCGTACGAGAAGCGGTAGCCGCCGCCGTGCTTGTAGAACTTGACGCTCTGTTCGGACAGACGGATCGTCTTGACCGGGAAGCGGCCGAGTTCGGCGACAGCCGACACGACCTGGTAATCGTCGGCCTTGTCGTCGACGACGGTCGAGATCAGCTCGACGCCGGACATCGTGCGGCTCGAACCCACGATAGCAGCGGTCGTCTCCAGCGTGTCCTGGCGGAACTTCCAACGGACGACGTCGTCGACGACTTCCGGGAAGATGGCGCGGACGCCGGGGAACGTCTGGAACGTGTCCGACGCAGCTTCCAGCACGATGCCGCGCTCGAAGTCGTTCTGGATCGGCAGGTTCAGGTAGGCCAGCGAGGCCTCGTAGCCCGAGAGATAGCCGCGGTCGTCGCGGTAGCGCTTGTCGGCTTCCTCGGAACCGCGCACGTCGATCGCGAGGTTGAGGTAGTCGCGCATGCCGAGGCCAAAGGACTTGGCTTCCGACAGGATTTTCTGGCCGGCGCCCTTCGACGCCTGGGCGTCTTCGTGCTTCAGCGAGGCGAGAGCTTCCACACCCCGACGCTTGACCTGAGAGAGAGGCTTGAATTGCATTGCAGTGTTTCCTCGTTTCGTTCGGGGTTTGATTAGACCTTGACCACCACGGCGTAGCTGCCGATGACCTCAGCGACGAAGTTGATGCTGTGGTTCGGAGCGGACGCGCCGGCGTTCTTCAGCGCCTTGACTTCGCCGTTGCCGGCGCCGACGACGGTGTCGGCAACGGCGACGACCTCGCCCGCCTTGATCGGAAGCAGGTTGGCAAACTGAAGCTCGACGGCACCGATCAGCGAGCCTTCGACGGAGCGGTTTTCGATGGTCGAGAGGCGGCCGATAATGGTGTCGCCGTCACCGGCCAGCTTGACCTTGTTCGCGCCCGAGGCGTCGAGGGACACAGCCTTGCCGACGTCAGCGTCGACAATGCCGGTGGCGAGGTTGAAGGTGAGCGACGAGACTTCCCAGTGAAACCCGCGCAGCGTGACGTTCTGATGAGAATAAGTGGCCATTGGTTCGTTTTCCTGTTGGCTTGCGGTTGCGATTAGCGGCGGGTGCGGAACGACGTGACCACAGGGGATCCCGAGGCTCCGAGGTCACCCTCGGCGCCCTTGGCGCGACCACCGGCGGTCAGATTGATCTTGGTCTCGTTGATCTTGGCGACGACGTCTTCGATCTTCGCCGGGACCTCGGCGTCGACCTGGCCAGCCGCCGTCAGGACCTTTTTGCAGATCTCGCGGAGAGCCGCGTCGGCCGCCGTCAGGCTTGCCTCGGTGGCCGTGTGCTTGGTCTTCAGCTCGTCGAGCTCCGTCTGGATCGCAGGCGCTCCCTGCTTGGCGGTGTCGAGAGCAGCCTTGAGCGTGTCGCGCTCCGAGGTGAGTGCCGTGTTCGTGGCCTTCAGCTGTTCGTTTTCGATGGCTACCTTCATGCTCTCCTTCTCGGTGGAGCGCAGTTCGGCGAGGAGTTCCTTGACGTCCATGATGGGCTTTTCCCTGATGGTTGCAGTTGCGGTGAGTGCGAGACGATCGAGAGAGGTCTTCGCGGCCAGCGCCTTCATGTGAGGCGAGAACCGGCTTTGATCGCTGTTCACGATGCGCGCGTTTTGGGCGCCGCCTTGTCCGACGAGCGAGATCTCGAAGAACGCTTCGAGCCCAACCATCTTGCAGTAGACGCCGTTCTCACCGACCGTGTGCCCGTCAGGCGTGGTGCCGGTGAAGATGTTTTCGAAGCTGGCATCGGGGCCGAAGAAATCGAAGCCGTCTGCCGAGCAGATCATCTGCTTGGGCAGGATGCCGACTGAGACCTGGTCCACGGTGCCGTTGTCGACTTGTTTGATTTTATCCTGATGGGTTTTGTCGATCCACAAAAGGACGCGCAGCTCGGTGTCCTGGCCGTCGAATACCTGGCCGCGGAAGACGCGGCCAATCGGAAGGTCTGACCCTTCGTGCATGATCTGGACAGGCCGGCTCTCGGTCTCGAGCGCCAGGGCCATTTCCAGGAGAATTGATCGCTGCGCGACTGCGCCGTTGTAGATCGGGCTGCGCTTGCGCAAAGGGCGGTTATTCAGAGCAATCGCCTCAAAAATCGCGACTTCATCAACCTCCGCGCCGGCCTCTTTGAGGCGCGCGATGATCTCCGGTGTTTTCGCAATTTGTTTCACGACATACCCTGCGTTGCTGGGTGGCATGTCGTGATTTGTTAGTCAGGTCGCAAACTTCGAGTGCAGCACATTGCTGCACATTGACTAGTTGCTTCGCGCCGCTTTGCTGCCCTCGGGTGAGAGCGACCGGCCGAGCGGGTCGGAGTTCGGGCTGACCTCTTCGGCCTTGGTCTTGACGGGTGTCATGAAGCCGGTGCCAGCCATCTCCGGCGCGCTGTCGGGGCGGAGCCGGCCATACATCCACAGGTGATATTCATCGTCGGTGATGAGGCCGTCCGACAGGTCCTGACGGAGCCGGCTGGCCTTGAGGGTCAACTGCGGCTCGAGTTCGGTATCTGGGCGCAGCTCGGCCTTGCGGAACAGGACTTCGACGAAGCCCTGGAAACCCTGCTGGTGCAGGATGAAGGAGAAGGCATTCTGCAGGAGCTCGGCGACGGGTTCGTTGAGCTCGTCGGCGTTCATGGCGGCGATGCGCGCTTCGACCGAACCTGTGTTGACGCCGGAGGCGCCGCGGCCGATCACGGTCGCCATGGTCTTCAGCGCAGCCTGGTTCTGGGCATTGAGCGTCTCGATCACAGCCGTGATGTCAACACCGGCGCCAGGCTTGGCGTCATTCATGATGGATGGCTGCACGCTGTCGAAGTGGATCAGCGGTTGGTCGGAGCGCAGACCTTCGATCACGGCTCGGATCTCGCCCAGGCGGTTCGCCTTCCACTCCCGGAGCTTGACGTCATCGGACTTGATGTTTTCGGGCGCGTTCTTGGTCAGAACCTCCTCGACCACCTCGACCTGCATGCGCGGGAAGCCCGTCAGGCGCATGATGCGGTAAAGGTCGTTGATTACCTGCTGGCGGGCGGCGATCGTGTTGATGGACGACACGAAGGTCGAATGCCCATAGATCGAGGTCGGATCCTTGCGGTAGTGCGACACGAAGAAGGTTGGGATGTCGAGATTGATCTCGTCGTTGGAACCCGAGATCTTCTGGATCGGCTTGTACTCGCCAGGCTTCTTTTCGTACCACTGGACCGTCGACAGGTCGACGTTGCGGATGCGATCGGGAAGCAGCTGCTTATCGACGATCAGCTCGGCGGCGATGCCACCGCGGAGCAGGCACATGTAGCGCAGCTCCTCGGCGATCGAGCGCATGGATTTCTTCAGCTGGAAGCCCAGCGTGTAATCGGTCGGTCGGCCGATCTTCTCGATGGCCAGCATCAGGCTCTTGGTGGCGTCCCGGTCGATGTTCTGCTCCAGGTCGCGCGCAAGCACGATCCAGTCGGTGTTCGCCATCGTCAGGTATGCGTTGAGCGCCGCCGAGACGTCGGGATCGAACTTGAACAGGGATTGGAGAAGGGTTCGGCTGTCGTCCGATTGCCGCGTTGTGAAAAGATCCGTGAGGTGGTCCCGGTATTGCGGAACCGTGAGGACGCGATCCACCTGCTGTGGATTGTAGGTAGGCGTGGAGGCGGTGCCGCCAACCTTGGCTTTCTTCTTCGCAGGGATGATTGCGCTGAGAAAATCGAAAGCCGCCACAGTATGTCCTTATGAAAGTCCAAGGACAGATGGGGTCTTGAGGCGACTTCTGTAATTCAGTCCTGCATCACTCTGCTGCACCGCTTGAACGAGGCCCAGGATCATCGACATTTGGCGCTCTTCCTGCTCGTCCTGGCTGGCGATGTAGTCATGGACCCGCAGCGAATGCAGAAGATAGCCAAGCGCGTGGAAGAAGTGGTCATCGCCGGTGAGCTTGACCCATTTGGCCGGTTGTTCCGGCAACTCGACGCGCACCATGTCCTGAAGGTGTGTCTGGATGATCAGCTTCTTGTTGCCGTAGCCGGCGAAGACGATCTTCTGGCCGCGGATCATACCGACCGTCTTGTCGATGATCCCGGTGCGGTTGGACGAGACGTGGGTGATGTTGTCCATCTCGTCCTTGATCAAGGTCACCGGGGCGGCCTTGAGGCTCGTCGAGTATTCGATGGGTATGATGATGCCCTTGGACTCATCCCTGATCTCGCGGGCGAGCGGTGCGTAGGGGTTAAGGTCCATGCCCCCGGCGACGACGCGATATTGCTGACGGATGTCGGCCAGTGTCTCCTTCAGGTCGTCTGAGGGAACCTGCAGCCATTTAAAAACAACCGGTACCGATAGTCCCAGATGAGCCACGACAACATGACAGGTCTGACCAACGTCCACACCCACAGCCACTGGAGATCCCAAGGGTACATCTATGGCTCCTTCGCCTTTCATGACGGCCTCGATCTCCGGGATGGAGAGGCGGGCATTCGCGTCGTTGTAGGGTTCCCCGAGCACGGTGTTGTACCAACGCCGGATCGAGTTCTTCCGCTTGTAGTCGAGCAGCTGCTCGACGATGTATTGGACGGACAGACGGGGCGTAGCGAAGGGTCGGACCCAGTATCCGCGGCCGAGCCGGCCGGGGTGGCGGGGCACCCACTCACGCTTATCGGGGTCGCCCAGTTCCAGGCGCCGGCCGCAGTGCTCGCACATCATGAAGGCGTTCGAGAAATCGAACTTGGCCGCCATGTCATTGTCGATTTCGGAGAGATCGTTGAGATCCGACGACAGGCCGGGGATGTGGACGAAACGTGGGCTGAAGACCGGCAGGTTCCAGTGGCCGCAGCCGCACCGGCAGAGGAACTCATGCTGGTCGGACGCCTTGTAGGAGGAGTCGATGCCGTAGCCCTCGAACGTTGGGGTCGAGAAACCCTGACGCATCTTGATGTCGGAGCCCTGTAGGCGCGAGCCGTAGAGCGCCAGGATCTCCTGGTCTGTCAGGTCGACCTCGTCGTTGAACATGATGTCGGCGTTGATGGAGGTCGCGTCACCTTCCTTGCCGCCCGTGATGAAGCCGAAGCTGTCATCGATCTGGTACAGGTCCATCGAGCGCGCTGGTTTCTTCGAAGAGTCTTGCTGATTAAAGACCAGCTCGTCGTCGACCAGAGGCTTGATGCGTGTTTTTGACACGCGCTTGTACATTTCGTCGTTCGGCAGGCTGAAGATGCCGTTGATGCCGTTCGTTCGCTTGAGAAACGACAGAAATTTGCGGATCTGGACCTCTGTCAGGCCCACCTGCGAGCACTTGATCACCGACAGATTGAGGTGCATATCGTCCACGATCTGGCGCTGGAACTCGTATCCCTTGAACGAAAATGGCTTCTTTCGGAGGCTCGTGTTCGCGCAGATGAACTCCGACATGGACATTTCTGCCCCGTCTTCGGGGAATTTTTGTTGAAGGCGGGTTAGAAAATCCGCGTAAAGGCTCATGCGCCTTATATCGGGCTGTTGTTTGCGGAAATCTTCATTCTTGTCCTAGAGTAGTGCGGTCGATGTTCAAAAAATCGACCCCACATGAGATACCCCAAACCGGAGTACCTCATGTCCAACTTCTACCCGACCCTGCCGGAGGCGACTGTCCTCCAGTTCAGGGTGGCGCTGAACCAGTTGCGCGAAAAGCCCGACTATCTGGATCAGTCGCCCTATTCGACCGAAATTCGTGACTTCCTGAAGGAGCTCAATGGCCGCGGTGGTGCGGCCGAAGCTGTCACCTTCGACGGCGAAGCAGACCGGCTTGATTACGTCGAGCAGGAGATCACCACCGTCCTGGCCGATCTCAAGACGCTCGTCGCCAGCCTCGGGAACGCCGACCATTCCGAGAAGCTGCAGGTGGCCAAGGCCCGCGCCGGCCTCATCGAGAAGCTGGTCGCGGCCCGCGAGAAGGTCTGGACCATGAAGGAAATGGCCGATTTCCAGGCCAAGATCGTCGGTTTTCTCGACGAAATCTGCACGCCGGATCAGATCCAGGCGCTGAAAGAGCGCGTGAAAGGGGCCGAATGATGGGTATTTTTGCCTCCGAAGCGCCGAAATACTGGGCTCTCGGCAAGCCCGCGATCCCGCTGCGGATCGGTTTCAAGAACCCGTGGATCGATGCGTGGCAGGTTTTCGCCGATCGCATGCCCACCGAACGCGAGCAGCACATCTGGTTGCAGCAAAAGGGCAACGGCAACATCGGCATGCCGATGGGCGCCGCCTCTGGCATCGTCGCGATCGACGTCGACAGCGATGATCCGCGCGTCCAGCGCATCATCGAACAGCTCCTCCCGAAGTCGCCCTGGCGCCGTGTCGGTCGCAAGGGTGCCGTCTACGCTTACCGGTTCGAGGGCGAGCGCACTTTCCGCATCAAGGACTCGAAAGGTGAAATGCTGCTGGAATGCCTGTCCAAAGGCACCCAGATCGTGCTCCCGCCGTCAATCCACCCGGACACGGGCAAGGCCTACGCGGCCAACTGCGAGCTGACCGAGGTCATCGGTGCCCTCCCGGCCCTCCCGAAGGGTGTCGAGGGCATGCTGCGCGAGGCTCTGAAGGTCGAGGGCTTCGAGCTTTCGAGCTCGGGTAACACCAAAATCACTTCTTTCGTGCCGGCTGGTGCGCGTGACAACGCTCTGGTCTACAATGCCGGCCTGCTCGCTCGAGCAGTTACGAGGGGTGAACGCACACTGGTTGAAGCCATGGGCGAGATGAAGGCCTGGGTCGAGGGCTACACCGAGAAGGTGGCCGGCGATGAGGTCGACATCGGCAAGGCGCAGACCAAGGTCGTCGACTTCCTCATGCGCGACGTCACCGGCGAGAAGCGCAAGGCCCTCCCCCTCGGCTGGGACGACGGCCTGACCGAGGATGATAAGACCAAGCTCGGCCTCTCTATCACCGACGAGAATGAGCGCTGGGACGCTGAAAGGATCACGGCCCACCTGGTCTCCGAGTTCGAGCGTCATGTCACGCCGGACACAGCCGGCTGGACGCGCGCCGTGGAAGTCGTGCTCGATCGCATGGCGCGCAATCCCGACATCAGCTCGCTCGATGAAGAGCGCATTCTGAAGTTCATCGTCTCGGCGTCGAGAGGTGCCTTCTCGCTCACCACACTGCGCGGCGAGCTCAAGAAGCTGCGCATGGGCGAGATCTCCGGCACCGACCACACCGAGGTCGCCCTGGCGGCGATCAAGGACATGGAGGAGTTCGGCAAGCTGAAGTTCCACCAGGGCCAGTTCTGGCAGTGGAAGGGCGCGTCCTGGGAGACGGTCGACCAGAACGAGTTCATCAAACACCTGTCCCAGGAATACGGCAAGCTGCCGGTCTGCAAGCGGTACTCCGACCTGGCGCAGATCGTGAAGCTGATGGGCAGCAAGCTGACGGCCGAGCTCAAGTCGGTCCAGCTGACCGGCGTGAACTTCGCCAACGGCTTCCTGACCGAGGAGCTGGATCTGCGCAAGCACTCACCAGAGTTCGGCTGCACCTACGTGCTGCCCTATCGGTACCAGCAGGACAGCCGCTGCCCGCTTTTTCTTCAGATGCTGGACGATTGCTGGGGAGAAGATCCTGACTACGGCGACAAGGTGATGGCGCTGCAGGAGGCACTTGCGGTAACGCTCATGGGTATTGCACCGCAATATCAGCGAGCGTTCTGTCTGATCGGCCAAGCACACAGCGGCAAGTCACGTATCCTGGAGATCCTCCGGGGCCTGATCCCGCAGGGCAGCTTCTCCGCTATCCCGCCGACCGATTGGCATGACAAGTTCCTGCCGGCCCAGATGGCCGACAAGCTGGTCAACTTCGCCGGTGAGATCTCCGAGAAGCGTGACATCGACGGCGAAATCTTCAAGCAGATCGTGTGCGGCGAAAACATCACGGCTCAGCACAAGAACCAGTCGCCGTTCGGCTTCAACGCGCGGGCCGCCCAGTGGTTCGCCTCGAACCACACGCCCAAGACCAAGGACACGTCGGACGGCTTCAACCGTCGCTGGCTCTTCATCAAGTTTCCGCGGCGTATCCCGGACGAGAAGAAGATCATCGACATCGACCAGATCATCCTGGCGGCCGAGCGCGAGCAGATCGTCGCCTGGGCGCTCCAGGGGCTCTCGCGACTGAAGCAGAACAAGGACTACACCATCCCCTCAAGCCATAGGGTGGTGATCGACGACATGGCTAACCAGAACAATTCGGTGCGATATTTTTTGTCACAGAGCCCTCGTCTCAGAGTGGGGAAGCGCGAGCACGAGGGCATGAATTCTTCCAAGACCCGCACTATGGGGGATCTCCTTTTCGACGAATACTGGGTTTTCTGCGCTCAGGCGGGGGGTGTCCAGCGTGTGCCACGTCAGAGATTTCACGGATTGATGGAGGAGCTGGCGCCCGCCTTCAGGTTCGAGCAGCTGAGAGAGATCCGGAATGGGGGCACCGACATCGTCTACAACTACGTCACCTTTGCGGGGACGATGAAGTAATCACCGTCGATGCTGATGAGTGGTGGGAATACGAGAAGTGGATCAGTTATGAGCCAGAATGAAGACCTCGACCTGCTGCTCGACGCCGTGTCCGACCACCTGGACATCGCGTTCCAGGCTGGTTGCTCAGTGCCGGAGATCGTCAGTTGCCTGGAGCAGGCGGTCGCTCTGTTCCTGCTCGACAAGATGTCGGTGGAGGAGGCGCTGGGGGTGGTGCGGACCTCCTGCGCTGACATGATGGCTCGGATCCCCAGGATCGCCGGAGATCCGGACGCAAAACACTAAAAATCACTCTTCCTATAGTATCGCGTTTGACCATCTCCCGGTTTGGGATTAGGGATTTGGTCAAGAGACGCGGAAGAAAGGGCGCTCTTCGGGGCGCCCTTTTTCGTTCTTGCTAAGTATTAGAGTGCTATTACTTGGTTTTCCAAAAATTTTTGTAGAGTATGTGTGGGTCCATTCCCGGCGTCGAGGCAGGAAAAGCCTAGGAAAATGGTGTACTCCTTCTCTTGTTCCTGCGAACTGGTGGGTTATTCTTAGTTATCGGCAATGAGTTGTTGCTGGTGGCGGGGCTCCCCCGCGAGGTCTCCCTCGGGAGGCAAGGGCGGAGCCATGTCTGAACCGGAAGTTGCTCAATCGAGCAGCGCCAAGCCCCGAAGGGGGCGAGGACGGGGAAGGTGCGCCTGATCCACAACCTGCTCAATTGAGCAAAACGGAGAGTGAAAATGGCTACGGGTTACACGCTGGCGGGCGTCGCTGGACGCATCCGCGATCTCGAGAACAAGACAAATGGCGCTTACTACGTGGGCGTTTGCTGGCTGGCGATGTGCCGCGATAGCGGCAAGGGTGCGAAAAAGCGCCTCGCCGACAAGGTGTTCGGCGTCGACAAGGGCGCGAAGGAAACCAGCACGTTCCGCAATGCATGGCGGATTGCCGAAAAGGCCTTTTCGGAAGGCTTCCCGGCGGCGCACCGCAAGGCGGTTGTGGAGCTGGCGCTGGATGAGGCGATTGACTTCGCAGTCAAGGCGCTGGAGGCGCACAAGACCGCGCTCAAGGTCACGAACATGAAGGATTACGAGGACGTATGCAAATACGCCTCTGTCGAGACCATGCCGCCCAAGGCGGAGGCCGAACCGGACCCTGAAGCGGAGGCGAAGGCCAAAGCGGAGGCGGAGGAACAGGCCGAAGCGGAGGCGAAGGCCAAACGTGAGGCCGAACTCAACCCGGTCGACCCGCTGATCGGTCTGCGACATGCCGCCAGCGAGTTGACGCTGGAACAGGCGATCGAATTCGCCGGATGGCTGAACGAGCACATCCAGCGGGCGATGCAGCCCACGGAAGAGAGGAAGGCGGCCTAAGCCGCCCTCCCCGGGCCGCCCCCACGGGCGGCCCACCCCCTCCTGCGTCCGCGCATAGGGTGCGCGTGGACGCTCATTTAGCGCACCCGCTACAGCCCAAAAATCGCAAGGAGAGTGAGAATGCGTGTCCTTCCGGACCTGTCGCAAAAACCCCGTCGCGGCCAGCGTCTGGCGCATACCGTGCTGGTGCGCGAGGACGGCTTTTCGCAGTCTCATTCCCTTGCCGACATGGTGCATCGCGTCTGGAATGGCTTCAGCCTTCCCAAGGTCGCCTGCACCGCACCCGAGCGTGAGGCGCTTGAGCGTGTCTCCGCTCGGCCGTCGCGCCAGCACCAGGCCCCCGTCCGACGCAATGCCCGCCGGCTGTACTCGCCGCAGGATCAGCGTGGGGTCGAGACCGTCTTCGTGATCATGGATCGCCAAGAGGGCCAGGTGCTGGCGCGGGTGAAGGGCGGTGCCCTTCACGCTGAAGTTGAAGCCGAGAAGCTCGCCCGATCGCAGGGGTTCGAGCTCTCCGATCTCAAAGTCATTTTCGAGGGAGAACTCTCATGATCCGCATCACACTCGCCGCCAGCGGGCTGGCCGCGCTCGTCGGCTGGATGTCACCACAGCTACAGGACGGCCAGCAGCACCTCTACACGCTGGAGGTGGACGGCAAGCAGATCTCGGCCGGCCCGAGCTGCGTGGCCGCGTGGCGCGCGGCGGACGGCGCCATCCCAGCCGGGTGGCGCGAGATCATCTGCTACCAGATCAGGTGACATTTCTAGGCCGCTCCACGGTCGTGTGGGGGAGCGGGACGCGCCGGAAGCTCGGGAGAGCGCTTGGCTGCACTTCGGGTGCGGGAGACGGGTCAACGCGGACGGAGGGACGACGACCACATCCCGAGAGAGAGCGCCTGCGCCACATCCTAACCGAGCGGTTGGGGCTGTGTCTGCAACTTATTGTTGTGGAATTCAGCCTCGGTTCGGGCTCTGGACGTGGCGCAGGCGGTGGCGGGGGCCAAATCAGCGCTCCACCAAGTTTTTCTGTCACGCGTCCACATGAGTTTTCCAGTTGTCTTTTGCAACCAGTTTCGCGGAGAAATCAGATGATGCAACACCCTTACTGGACCCCGGCTAAGGTCGAACAGCGGCTCGAAGCGATCGAGAAGAACCGGCTGGAGGCCATTCGCTATCTCGATGAGGCCAGGCTTCGCCGACCGGCCGGTAGGGTGCTCGAGGCACTCGAAATCAAACATTAGTTTAAGAAACCGGAATAAGCTATTCTAATTGCGTGGCTTTTTCCCTATTATAAGATCTTTTATTTCTCTCCCAATTCCCCAACGCGGGGAAAATAATAAGGAGTACAGAACGATACCTAAAATCACAAAGGGGCTAAGAAAATTTGACTATAGTACATATAAAATAATGGTCTTAGGAATTGGCCCCTCACACTGTTCTCCTTATTCCGCGATACTATGTGAGCACCCATGGCCAGACCGAAAACCCCTCTGAAAGACCGAGTACTCCGGCAATCCCACATTGAGGGCAACCACCTGATCTGGAACGGTCCAATGCGTGGTCGTCGCCCTGTCATGCGCCACTACGGAAACCCGGCCCGTGTGCTGCTCAATTTGGTGGATTTCCCACGGATTTCAATCCGTCCCACCTGCCTTGAGCCGCGATGCATCGAGCCCACCCACTGGCGCGTGGTGAAAGAGCGCGACTTCAAATACCTCGACCTCCCACCGGTGACATGGCGCGATCCCCGCGACACCTCGACGGCCGATTTCACCGACCAAGAGGTCGAGGAAATCCAGATGATCGTCGAGGACGGAAACGTCGACGAGGAAGAGCTTGCGAAGTGGTATCGGCCCGAAGTCGTGGCCGAGATCCTGCGCCGCGCCAGCGCCACCTCCACCTAAGAACCACCAAAAGCAACAGCAACAGCAACGCGCCCTGAGCGCCACGGAGAAGCACGTCATGGCGCAAGCGGCCAACCCTTTCCGTCGCAAGAGACGACGGAACCAGTCAACCCGCTTCCTTTCGAAGCGCGAAACCGCAACTCACCCGTCCTTGGTGAAGTGACATGTCCCAGCCCCTCTATCGCATCGTCGCGACCAGACGATGCAAGACGCACAGACCAGGCACCACACTCGACTTCACCGGCCCTCGCAGCTCCCTGACCAAAGGCTGGCGTGTCGTCGGCCGATACCAGGGCAAGAACTACGTCACCAACCTGTCGGGCATGCAGTTCGACATCGTGGAGTACCGATGATGCTGACCCATTCCCAAGCCCGCTCGATCGCGGAAGCCCTCTGGGGCACAGGCGGCACCCATTCCGCCCGCACCAACAGGCCCGGTGCCTTCTACTTCTCCTGTTCGGGCCACGGCGGCTTCGTGATCGACGCCCGCTGCCTTGCCCATGACGAGTATGCTCGCTTCATCAAGCACATCACCCCCGAGCAGGCCCAGGACTACGGCAAGGCGATCCAACACCCCTACCGCCGCCGCTCGTTCAAGGTCACCCAGACCCAACTCGCCAACATGCAGGAGTTCGAGTTCTTCGTGCTCGAGGAAGACTGCGATTGGTGCATCGCGCCACTCATGGCCGGCATCCGCGTTGAGGGCATGACCGACGAGGCCGCCCAATCCACGTTCGACCACTGGCTGAAGGACAAAGCCGCATGAACCGCCACCTTTTCCACCCCGATGGCCGCCACGTCCAAATAGGCGACGAGGTCACCTCATTCCGCGACGAGAAAGCCACCATCACCGGCTGGGACAAGACCGGCCGCAATCGGGTCTACGTGAAGTGGGCTGATGGTGGCATCGGGTCTGAGTACTTCGTCTCTGTCTTCGACCTCACATGGGACAAGCCAAATGCAGCAACTGACTAGCGCCCAGGGCGATAGCGACCAGCATTACCGGAACCTCAATCTTTACCAGCGCCTGGGAAAGCCCGCCGAGTCCATGCTCGGCTGCTACTGGCAGATCGACGAGAAGGCCTACCACTTCTTCGAGGCCCTACTGCCACCTCGCTACTGCGCCGGTGGCTTCCGCCTCAGCGAGCGCCTGACCGGCGACATCGCCGCGACCTATCTAAAGGTCGGCGCCCACTACTGGTGCGGGTTCACGGATCTGGGCGACACGCCGGCCACCGCTCTGGTGGCGCACATCGCGTTGGAGCTCGCATGAGGCTACGCCGCCGCAAAGGCAGGCGAACCGGGCCCGCCGTTCCCAACGCCGGACAGCTCATGGGCTGACCGTCTCTACAACCGCGGCTGGTGTGACGGTCGCGCTACCATAGCTGATCCGAGAGTTGTTCCCGAATGCGTGGTCGACGATCAGCCAACACAGGAGGCCATCATGAAGAAGTAACCGCACCACCTCCGCCGGACTAATATAGCGCCCCCATCAACCACCGCTCCTTCCGAGCACCTACGGCGCATCGGACTTCAACCAAATCTCTCAATTGGCACTCAACTAGAGCTCATGGGATCAAAATCGATTTAGTTCGATCGGGTCATGAGACGAACGGCTTGCCATAATACCCCCTCGCTGAATGCGGGTCTGCAACGACCTAAACTTGTGACCCGTCCACCGCATGAGCGTGGACCGAGCCGCTCCTTCGAGAATGGAGCACCTCAAGGCCCTCGCCACCAGCGAGGGCCTTTTTCTTTGCCCACGGAGAGCGACCATGAGCAGGACCACCATCACCACGGCATCTGATCCCAACACCAAATACCACGACGTCTGTAGCCAGCTCGAATTCAGCGGTTGGGCCAAAATCAGCTGCGGAGAATATGCGTCGATCTGGGCTCACCCCGATTGCCCCGACTCCGTCTTGAAGGTCGGCCACGACCTCAGCGACGGCTGGCTGGACTACGCCAAGTCCTGCACCAAGACCCGCTCGCCCCACGCGCCCCGTATCCACGCGATCGAGCTCTACGAGAACTTCTTCTACGCCGAGATCGAGCGCCTCGCGCCTCTCTCACCCGATCGCTACTACGAGGAAAGCCTCAGCCGGCATCCTTATCCCGAGGACGTTCCGACCCACTCGCTGGCATGCTTCCTGCGCCGTACGGAGCGCGTCCGCCGCAAGTTCACGGACCATCTCGCCGACTACCATGAGAACAACTTCATGGTCCGGCCCTCCACCAACGAAATCGTCTGCACGGACCCATGGTGCTAACATGAGAGCCCAGATCAATCACGCCCGCCGCAACGCCTGCTTCAGCGAAGCCGCACTGCGCCAAAAGGGATACCGTCAGATCGGCCGCGGAGCCTTCTCCAAGGCGTTCGTCCATCCCGACGCCCCCGAAGTCGTCATCAAGGTCGGCAAGCTCTACAGCAAGCGCTGCGGTCTCACCGATGGCTTCCCGCACTTCGCCCAGCAACTGCTTGAGGGCGAGATCCATTCCAAGTTCTTCCCCAAGGTCTACGGGCTCGTGATCGACCCCGTCAAACAGCTCTTCTGGTGCATCATGAAGCGCTACCGGAAGGTGCGGGGCGCCAAGAAAACGGCCGAGCAGATCAGCACCACACACAAGGCCATCACCGGCTCCATCAGCGGCACCAAGCCGGTCGGCCGCTTCCGCAAGGCGATGGAACAGCTGATCGACCATCGGTTCATCTCGGACATTCACGCTGGCAACGTCCTCTGGAACGGCGCCACTCCCATCGTCATCGACCCAATCTGCATCCGGCCGCGTTACCAAACGGAGTTCTACGCATGATCACCCAGACCCAATTCGACACCATCTACCGCGGCCTGGCCGCCCAGGGCTGGGAGCGGTCATACGACGAGGAGCACACCATGTGCCTGTACCGCGACCGACCCAACGGCCGGAAGTGTGCGATCGGCCACCTCATCGCCGACGAGGACTACACCGTCGACATGGATGCATTCGACACCAGCAGCGGCTGCTTCACACTGGTCAACTTTCACCAGCGCGATCTGCTGATGGACATGACGTCGGACGAGTTCCAGCTCCTTCAGCAGGCCCATGACAACAACGAGTACCCGGCCGAAATGAAGGCTGCTTTCGAGGACATCGCCCTCGACCTCGGCCTGGTGATCCCGTCATGAAGAACTGGCGGAACTCCGTCCACGACGTCGGCCCTCCCCTCCACCACGACGACCCGCGCCACCGGTTCACCAAGATCGGCTTCGGTGGGGTCGCCATCGTCATCGGCCCAGGCCCGTTCGCGGTGCCTGCGCCGTCCGTCTATGTCAAGGAGACACCCAGTGAATGACCGAGTTCGCTTCACCCTCAGCGACGTCGACAAGAACCACGCCGCCAACGCCAGGGCAGCGCAGAAGGCCTTCGGCCTGACCTGCACCCAGGCCTACAACGCTGTCCGCACCGAGCAGACGATCATCTGCCGGCCAAGCCAGTTCGCCCGGTTCCTGATCTTTCGGTCGCAGGAAGTCGACGGCAACCGCTTCAAGCAGCTCAACGCCGAGCTGCTTCCGCCCGAGCACCTCGACTACATGCTCGACGTCACAAGGAACGCAGCATGACCACCATCACCTCTAACTTCGCCATCCTCGACGTCAAGGCCGGCCGCCACCGGCTCGCCCGTCATTTCTCGAACCGCCCGCGTCTCGGCGAGTGCCCCGAGAAGCTGCGTATCCCTATCGTGATCCACGGATACATCGACGACATCCATGGTCACGATGATGGGGTCAGTCAGGAGTTCCAGATCACGGTCTCGAAACTGGAGACGTCATGAACCGCAAGATCGACTTCCCCCAGCTCCTGGAGCCAATCTATGCCCACGGCAGGAATGGCTTCTTTCAGGCCGCGGCGCTCAACGTGCTCGAGATCACCAACTCCTGTCTCGTCCTGGAGAACTGGACGAGCAAGGGCACGATTGGCCGCGGCCGAGTGGTTCTGCCGGTGGACCGCAACGTGGTTCGTGATCTCGCGAACCACCTCAACAGGATAGCCGACCGGCTCCCCTGACCCACAAGTTTCAGGTGCATCGCTCTCCTCCTGCGGGTCCACCAACCATCCACTTAACGGCAACGCATGTTGGCTCGATCTGGCACCTGGATCGGGGCGTGGATGGTTGGCACCTACGCCATCATTGGAGACCATCGTGAACGTCAACGACCTCACCTTCAACACCGGCCGCCTCTACACCAAGGACGGCCAGGTCATCCGCGCCGTCTTCGATGCCAACGCCGGCGTCGTGCGCTTCAACGACTTCTCACGCATGGTGTCGGGAGAGTTCCCCTACCAGCGCCACAACAACACGCCCCAGGATCTCGCCCTCGCGGTGATGCTTGCCTACGACCACGGCATCTACACCTACACCCGCGAGGCCCCGCGCCGTGACCCGGACGCCGAGATCAGGAGCATCCGGCTATGAGGCTGACCGCCCTGCTCCTCACCCTGACGCTGCTCACCGGCTGTCAAACGGTCGACAACTGCTCCTTCTGGAAAGGCAAGCCCTACGACGGGAGCCAGGAACTCTGGCGGCAATTCGACTGCCCGCTGACCGGGCAGCGCAGCACGTTTCTCAAATATCAGGAGTAGTCGTGACCACCGAATGGAACCCCGGTCAGCAGACCGATGCCCAAGCAGAGGGCTGGGACATCTTCGAAGCGAGCGGCTCCCAGCTCAATGAGAACGGCGACCGCCCCTTCCAGCTGCAGGCCTGTGACCAAGCCCAGATATTCACCGGCTTCCTCTGCGACCTGAAGGCCTGGACCCACGTTTACACCAAGGCGATGACCGGCTCGCTGCTCCACCAACAGGCACTGAACTTCCTCAAGGAACACAGCGCGCCGGAGTTCGAGGCCATCATCAGCGAGAACAGCCCTGACGGGCGCGAACTGAACGAGGAGTTCCAATGGCCGATGCTCTGAAATGCCTCTGGCAGATCCTCGTGCCGTGCAACTACAACAACGGCAAGCCCGTCCGCACCCGCCACCACCGTGAGTGGGACAAGCGCATCAGGGCGATCACCGGCGGCCTCACGATCCTGTCCCCGGGCAAGGGCCAGTGGGTCGATCCCGCCACCGACACGCTCTACCAGGACCGCGTGATCCCGGTGCAGCTCATCGCGACCGCCGAAGAAATGGAGCGGATCGCCGACATCACCAACCAACACTACCGCCAGCTCGCCGTCATGTATTTCAAGATGAGCGAGACGGCGATCATCAGGGAGGCAGCATGAACGCCTTGTGCTTCCAGGTCCACGGCGACCACATAACGGAAATCTCCCGAACCCGCGTGATCGAGGGCCGCTTCGATCACGGCTACCGCATCCTCTATGAGGGCCTGCACGGGATCAGCGCGGACCAGGTGCTCTCAATCCTGCGAGGTGACAGCAAGCTCGAAGGCATCAACGATCTTGACCTGATCGAGGACAACGACACTGAGTGGAAGGCCAAGCTCGAATACCACTTCGCCGGTGTCTGGGTCACGTCGGCCGGCCGGCATCTGCGCCCCTACGCCATTGTCACGTCGTGGGGACCTGACGACATGAAGCACGCCGCTCGGATCACCCCCGACAGCGACAGCGTGAAGACATCCAGTCTGATGCAGCCGATCGGCCAGGAAATGTCCGGGCGCAACCTGTATTACGCCGACGACCCCGACCGCGACGTGGTGAAGAGCCTGCGGTTCAAATCGAATGACCCGGACATCGCGACCGCAAAGGACGGCACGGTGTCGATCCTCTTTAAGGAGATCAGAGGGTTCCCGATGACTCTCATGTCGGCACACCACGACCCGCAGAAGGCGCTGGATGCCTTCATCAACGCCGACCGCAATCTGGAGCGGCGCGGCTACTGCGACCTGTATCCGCGTGAATATTTCAAGGTGCGGTACGAATGCGAGAAGGTCACCGACCCGGCGCCCGACGCCCAGACCCACATGACGATCAACGAGAACAGCCAGACCGACTTCAACACGATCGGCCGGTTCCGCAACAAAGTGATCGACGCCAAGCAGCGCGGCATGGAGCTGGAGGAATACGAGCACTACCAGAGCATCATGCTGAACAGGGACAGTCCCTTCCAGCAGCGGCTCGATGCACTCGATAACGTCATGAAGCTCCAGAAGACGCTTGATCGAAGCATTCCCGACTGGCGGGAGGCGATCATCGAGCAGGCCGGACTCAGCTGGATCGAAATGGAGTTTAATGGAAAGACGATCCGCTTTCCGAGAGCGCCGTTCGAGAACTGGTGCCTATGGCGCACGGACGGCGCCCACCTGGCCCCGCCCTGGCAGATCGTGTCGCCCCAAGGCGTCAAGATGATGGGTGATGATCCATACCACACCGACTTCCTGATTGGCGCCGGCCTCGAGCCGGATGCCATGATGCGGGACCGCATGTTCAACGACGCTGTCTTCAAGCTCCGCGGCGAGGTCCAGCAGGAGAAGATGGGCTTCGAATGTGCGGTGCTCAGCGGCAAGGGCTCGGCCTGGGGCACGGTGGTCCATCCGAAGGTGGGCGACTCCCTACCGGACGATGCGATCGTCGTGCTGAAGAGCGCATCGGCCAAATATCTGGACCTCGCTCTCCAGGCCAAGGGCGTGATCGTGGAGCGTGGTGGTGAAATGGCACACCTGATCACCGTTGCCCGGGAAAAGGACGCGATCATCGTCCGCGTTCCCGACGCTCTCAAGATCTACCCCGCCGACGCTTCAGTCACGATCGACGCCTCCGAAGGCAAGGTCACTCTCCACGAGGGCGACATGAAGTCGATCTGGGAGTTCAGCCGTCGCCAGGCAGAATGACCCTAGCGCCGTGTCGTAGCTTCACGACGCGGCCCTCCTGCCCGCGCACGGCCTCCTCGTAGGCCGCCCGCGCCACGCGAATATTCTTCGCCACCGCCAACGTCTCATCCACCCGCAGATCGTCGCCGCTCCACAGCTCAACGTGGAATGCGAACTCTTCGATTGTGGGTGGATCGATGCGCCGTGCCATGAATTTATTCCTACACCCTGAACGGATGGAGAACAAGGTGAAATCCTTCACTCTCGACGGCAAGCGGCACAAAATCCACCCCAAGATCCCGCTCCAACAGATCCGCTGGCTGATCGGCCGGCAGCATGTCGGCACGCCCGACGCCGACATCGAGCAGTTGGTCGCCGCTCGCGCCAACGACTGGCCCAGGGCGGCGGTCGACTCCGGTAAGAAGTTCGCCGTCTGGTGCCACCGCAAGAACCAGGAGCTGGTGAGGGAGATGAGGCTGTGACCGAACTCCGCACCAATGTCATGGTCCGCGGCGAAGCTCGTTTCGACATGGTTGGTCAAAAGCTGCCTTACAGCCTGCACGACACCGACGAGCAGATCAGCCCCGGCCTCGTGACCAGGCTCTATCGCTACGCCCTGCGCGAGCTGGTGGAGAGCGGCTTCGAAATCTCATCCTGGGACTGCGAGGTCTACACGATGGACGGCAATCTCCGCCCATCGGAGCGCTACTATTGCGTCGAGTTCACCGGCCCCAAAGGCGGGATGATCGGTGTGCAGGGCATTATGACCAATTACGGTTGGCCATGCCTCGATCATGGCCTTTGCGTCGGGAGGGACAGGTCATGACCGTCCATCACTACACCCGCTGGACCTTCAAGGCCTCTCGGCTCGCCCACACCGAAGCCTGCCAGATCGAGGATGCCGATGTCTGGCGCCAGATCGGCACCCCCGGCGAGCTCGGCTTCCTGCGCCTGCTTTCCAACTGGAACCGTGTCTCCGCCCGAGGCTTCGAGACCACCGGCATCCTCTACCTCTATCACCCGGAGTACAAACCATGAGCATCCGTCACCAATACCAGCGCTGCAAGCCGGTGACCGACAAGAACATCGGCAAGAACCTGCTCAAGCGCGGGAAGAAGGACTACTCAGCCGGCGGCGGCGCCAAGGAGCTGGCCCGGGCTGCGAAGAGGGCCGCGAAATGACATGGGTTCCCTGCCAGCGCTGCAAGCTACTCACCCAGATCGACCAGCTCGACAGCAAGCCGAAGATGACGCCCCTACTGCGGGTCATCAATGCGGCCCGAGGCCAGATCAAGATGCTGGCCTATGCAGCGGACCACGGGCACGATTTCACCGTGCTCGAATGCAGGACCTGCTACGGCCCGGGCTGGTCGTCCAACACGGCCTGAACCGTCGCGTGGCGCAGCTTCGGCTCGCCTCGCAACGTTCGCACCTTTGCCTTTACCCTGGACGCAAGCCACTCGACCTCGGGCTCGACCGCCGCCTTTGGCACCCCCACTGGCGGTCTCCCGCTACGAACTCGTTCCATGAGGCGCTCGCGCATCTGCTTTGTGACCGCGATGGTGGCGCGACCGACATATTTGCCCTCGCGTGCCATGATCCCGACCGTCTGCTTGCCGGGTTCCCGCTTGAGGCCGAGCAGCTCGAATTCGCCGACCTCCCAGCACTTCGTCTTGACCCAGATGTCGGACGGGCCGCTGCGATAAGGGCTGTTCCGGCGCTTCGAGACGATGCCCTCAAGGTCCATCTTCTCGGCTGCGGCGTAAAACTCAGCGCCGCCGCCCTCGACGTGCTGGCTGTACTGAATGATGCCCTCGGCCGGCTTGACCAGATCCCACAGGATCGCCTTGCGCTCAATCACTGGCCGCTTGCGAAGGTCCTCACCGTTCAGGTGCAGGATGTCAAAGGCCACGAAGGCGAGCAGCTCGGCATTCCAGGCCATACGTGAGTGCATCTGGCGGAAGTTCGGCCGCCCATCAGGCTCCGGCGCGATCATCTCGCCGTCTAGGATGAAGGCCTTGGCCGGCAACTTCTCGGCCGCGGCGACGATCGGCCAATAGCGCTTCGACCAGTCGTGCCCGTTCTTGGTGAAGGCCCGGGCGCCTGCCCAGTCAAGGATCAGCTGGGTGCGAAACCCGTCATATTTGATCTCGTGGATCCAGTCGTCGCTGACCGGCGGCTCGAGCACCAACTCTGGTTCCAATGGCTTGATGAACTTCAGACGCATACCCCACCCACCCCGCGATAAGTCACGAGGTCCAATTCTGTTCCGGAACAATTTAGCCGCTTTGAATTTAAAAGATAATGACGAAGCTCTCCGACCTCGGCAAACCAAAACCAGGCCATCGGCATGGTGGCGACCCGGTGCGTGAAGAGGACAACTTCTACACCTGCAAAATCTGCGGGCAGAAGGTCGATATGCGCGATCTGCGGCAGGTGTTCTGGCACGAAGAGCCAGACCATGAACCTTTAGAATACGACTCCTAACCCCGACATCACGGAGGAGCCATGAAGCTCCGCGCCATTTGGAGCCAGCGCTACCAGCACTGGGTGCTTTGCCATGACCAACCCTGTGAGAAGGGCGAGACGAGCGTCGTAGCCCGTCTCTACGACTGCGATGGGCCGGCGATCGCCGAGCGCTTCAACATTCACCACCACCCTCAACGCTACCTCACCCTCATGAAGGAGGTCTACGGACTATGACCACCGCGCGCTACTTCTGCCTCGCCGTCTACGGCTTCAAGAAATGCTGCCCGGTCCACCTTGACCCCTACACCAAGAACAACGCCGAGCGCGCCAAGCGGTGGCAGATGGTGGCCGACCAAGGTGGCCAGGACAACTTCCACATCGTCACGGTGCATCCGACCGAACGCGGCACCTTCGTGTCGGTCGAGACCGGCGCCCACTTCGAGGCGAGCCAAATGGCCTACACCAAGGAGGCCTGGGACCGCTTCCTCGACCGGATGTGGCCCCCGGCGTGAACCAGCGCCACAAGGCGATGCTGAAGATCCTGAAGCTGTCCGACGTGACCACCGCGCGTGGCTTCACCGAGAACGAGGTCCGCACGGCCGACGCCAAGATCCAGCAGCTGATGGAAACCCACAAACTTGAGTTCAGAAAACCCCGCCGGCGCCGCTGGTGGGCATCCATTTGGAGATTGAGATGGCGTTCCCTAACCACATGAGGCCGATCGAGGCCACGATCGTCGGCAATCTGATCAAGAAGGCCCTGGGCCTGGGCTGGACAGTGTCGGTCTACGACGGCGAGGAGTGGGCTCTCCAGCAGTCCAGTGACTACGAGGCGATCACCACCGAGATCGCTGCCACCGACGAGACCCAGATCATCTTCCGCGGTGGTATCGGCCAGAGGATCGGCTGGCTGCAGCTCATCCACGGCAACGACGAAGACGTGATCTCAGACCACACCGACAACATAGCCATGGGGCTGTTGGTGCAGGGTCTCGCCGCATGAAAATCGTTGTTCAGACCCTGGCGATCGACGATCGCAACGGCACCCAGTCCATGGCCTTCGCCACCGAGGACGAGCTCTATCGCTACCTCTACGATGATGTGATCGCCTGCAACAGCGACCTCCTCACCTACGAGCAGTTCCTGGAAGACCCCTGGGACTACATCCCGAAATTCAGCGGCGATCTGGACACCTACTCGGCCGACGAGGTGGTGCTCGACATCCCGCTCTGGCGGATCCTCCGCGACAATCTGAAAACGAAACTGGAGAAGTGGCTACCATGAACGTCGACGCCATCAACAATCTGGCCGGCTTCCTCGAAAACATCCCGAGCAAGCACAATCGCGGCTTCAACATGGGCAGTTATACCGGTCCCACCGACCCCGACGAGAGCACCAACGTTGGCTTCCAGTGCAACAGCACGGCATGTATCGCCGGTTGGGCATGCCTTGTGGTGGGCGAGAAGGGTCAGATCCGGAAAACCGCTCGCAGCACCAAAGACGTCCCCAGTCGTTACGAGGATTTCGCCGCCGATCTTCTCGACCTCGACTACCGCACCAGCAAACAACTGTTCGAGCCAATGAACGTAGGCCCTCACGTCAATGCTGACGTCGACTGGGACAAGATCACGCCCCGGCAGGCCGCCAAGGTTCTGCGCCACCTCGCGAAAACGGGAGAAGCCGATTGGTCGATCGCGCTGTGAACATCAACCCCAACACCCTGGCCAACATCTGCGCCGTTGCGGCGGAACGCTTCAAAAACCACGCGAAGGAGTTCTGCAAGCTGATCGATTACAAGCCGAAGGCCAACACCGGCACGACGATCGACATGATCCCTCACGGTGAAGGCGCCCGTCGCTTGGCAGAGCAGTTCGAGCTGCAGGCCAAGGAAGCCGAGGAATACGCTGCCATCTTCGCGGAGGCAGACACCATAAAAGTGAGCTAGTCCTTGTCCGACTGGCGTTCACGTCGCTCGATCTCGCGCTCCACGGCCTCACGGATAAACGCCGCCCGCCGATTTTTTCCGCCTGCAATTTGATCAATCTTCTCCGCCATGCCCTTGGGCAGTCGGACAAGTATTGGCTTCACATTCAATGGCGGGCGTCCCATTCGCCTGCGACTATCCGATATCGGTATTTGAGTCAATTCGCTCTCCTATTCGATAGCGTTTATTGACATATAACCGATATCGCTTATAGCTTCAACCAGTAAACAGAACGAGGTGATCCCATGAAAGCGCCTGACGGAACAGCCATCGTCGCCACCCTGGAAAACACACCCGGCACGTGTGGTGTCGTCTTTGAAAACGACGGCACCTGGGATTTCGATGGCAGTGGGACGGAGCACAATTACGACGGCCAGGAAACCGTCACCCGAGCCGACCAGACTGTCTTCATTGACGAAGATGGCAAGGAGTGGCTGGAAAGCCAACTGATCCCCGATAGCGCCAGGCCGCGGAAGAACATCAAGCCGTGGTTCCACGACCGTGAGCTCCGCCGGATCGAGATCGTCAACACGATCGAGTCCCTGATGGAGCGCACCACCGGCAAGAAGCTCAAGGTGGCCGAATGCGAGTACCTGACCCGCGCAGTCACTCTGTTGCTCACCAGATCGGAACCCGAGAAATGAACCTGTATTCGATCGAGCTGAAGATCGCCGCCACGGCCTACATCAAGGCCGTGGACGAGGAGCAGGCCCTGGCCGCGGCCATGGACATGGTCGGCAACGGCATCGAGCTGAGTGAAGACCTGTGCGCTGGTATCCCCATCACCGGCCGCCGTTTTGACGACGAGGACCTCCCCGAAGTCAGCCTATCGCCGGCGATGACGATCGACAGCTTGTGGAGCCCCGATACCACGCCTGATCTTGCCGAGGAGGATGTGCCTGATGCGCCTGAAGATCGTCCCTAACGGCGCCGAGCGCCACATCCAACACCGGAGAAACTGCACATCATGATCACTGGCAAGACGCTGATCGACTGGGGCATCGACCCCAAAGGTAGAGGCAAGTGGTTCGGCGAAGCGATCCGCAACGCCAACATCCTCCATAGCCTCGGCCGGTCGGGGATGGAGATCCTCGCCGAGATCCGCAAGAGCGAACCCCAACTACCCCCCGAGATCCCACTCCGCACCAACTCACTGCCGTTCAACGTTTTCCTCGAGCCGGAGGACGAGATCGAGCACACCAACCTCAACCTGGTCGTCGAGGCCATGGACAAGCTGATGCGAGTGCCGACCGTCGAGAAGGCCGTCGTCATGCCCGACGCCTGCCCTGCCGGCATCATCCCGGTCGGCGGCGTGGTGGCCACCATGAATGCCATCCATCCCGGTTTCCACTCGGCCGACGTCTGCTGCTCGATGGCGATCACCGTCTTCAAGCGCATGGAGGATCTGAAGAAGATCCTGGACGTTGCCCAGGAGGTCACTCATTTTGGCCCGGGTGGCCGTAGGGCGCTTCACACGTCCATGGGTGCTTCCATTGGTCTGGTCGATCTTATCGACCGCATGGATGGTAACCGCTTCACGCAAGACCGCCAGTCAAAACACGGCGACATCGCCGAGACCAATCTCGGCACCCAGGGCGACGGGAACCACTTTCTGTTCGTCGGCGCGCTGCGCTCGACCGGTCAGCCCGCCATCGTGACCCATCACGGCTCCCGCGGACTCGGTGCGCTCGTCTACAAGCGAGGCTTGGCCGCGGCCAAGAAGCACACCGCGATCGTGTCGCCCAGGACCGACCCACAGGCCGCTTGGATCGACGCCGACAGCGAGGCCGGCCAGGATTACTGGAAGGCGCTCCAGCTGGTGCGCGAGTGGACAAAGCTGAACCACTTCGTCCTCCACGACCGCATCCAGCAACGCATTGGCAACTCCGTGGTCGATCGGTTCTGGAACGAGCATAATTTCGTGTTCCGGCGCGACGACGGCCTCTACTACCACGCCAAGGGTGCCACCCCGTCATTCGCCGGCTTCTCGGCTGACGACGACGGCCGGACCCTCATTCCTCTCAACATGGCGGAGCCGATTTTGGTCACGCGGCACGCCGACAAAGTCGAGGCGCTTGGCTTCTCACCACATGGCGCCGGCCGGAACATGAGCCGGACTGCCTACCTCCGCGACGTGATTGGAGACCGAGACGGTGCCGCTATCATGACGATGCTTCGCCGGAAGGTCGATGCCCGTTTCTATCTCGGCATCCCCGACCTGTCCGAACTGCCCGAGGCATACAAGAACGCCGAACAGGTTCAGCAGCAGATCAACAAGCACGGCTTGGCGAAGGTGGTCGACTTCGTCGATCCCTACGGCTGCATCATGGCCGGCGAAATGCACTGGCAAAGGAAAACCAAATGAAGATCGACCTCTTCTATATCGAGGGCGAGCACGACACCGTGCCGGGAATTGCCCGAGCCCTTGTCGCCACCGAGGCCGACGCCAAGAAGGAGGCCGAGGAACTGCTCAAGGCCGGCGCCCACGTTTACCGCCAGGACATGTCGGTCGAGGTCCCCCTCGCCTACAGCCATCTTGAAGTGGAGGCTGCGCTCTGCGTCTGGGAGCACCTATGCGAGATCACCGTCGTTGGAGACCAGCCGGCCAGTCCTGAATGGATGAAATACCGGGAAGACGTCGGCTCGCTCGAGCTTCGGCACCACAGCATCGACATCGGCAAGTGGGTGCTCCAGGTCTACGACCTGCTGCCCGAATGGTACAGGGCTTCTGGCGCCTATGACTGGGAGATCGTCCCCGCGATCGTCAGCTGTCTCACGCCGGGTGAAGCTTTCCGCGACCCGGTCATGGCCCGAAGGGAGCTCCTGATCAGTCAGAGCGCCAAAGAGGAATACTTCCGGAGCTGCGATTGGCACCTGAAGGCCTTCTACGGCATCACGATCGAAGACGCTGGCGTGGAGAAGGACGAATTTCTCCAGGTATGGTTCGACATCAATACCGACCCGGCCGAGCAGATCAGGCGCTACGCCGAGAAGTACGATCTGGAGAAGATCAGATGACCGCCGACGACATCAATGTCCGCCTCAAGGTGGACATGAGCTGCTTCATCACGGTCGGCGTCTACGCCGGCCCGATAACTTCAGCGATGATCGCTGAGCACGTCTACGAGCTGGTCGTGCAAAGCAAGATGGTCGACCTGATAGACAAGGTCACGATCGATGCCATCACCTTGGACGACAACACCACCCTCATTGAGGCAGGAACATGCACACCCGGCTGAACATGCAAGACTGGAAGGTCGCCGAAGGTGAAGACGCAGACCCCCGCAAATGGGTCGTCAACATCAAGTCGGAGACATCCCGGATCGACGTCGAGGCGAAATGCCCAGACGGCACCAAACGCAAGCTCTGGGTCGAGATCAACGACGGCCAACTGGTCGTCCATGCCTACGATCCCGACCATGACGAGCCGGTCAACGTGAGGATCACGAAGACCGGCATCCTCGTCGACAGCGACGACCGCGGCGAGAAGCCGCTGAACCGCTACGAGCGGTTCGAGGAATTCGTCCAGCAGATGGCCCGCCTCACGACGCCGGAGAAGGAGTTCGAGGAGAAGAAGGCCGCCGGTGAGAACTGGGACGGCGTCACCTACGAGGACGCCGACGAGATGGTCTCGGACTTCAGCGACGACCGGCTCTGCGACGAATACGGCGCCTTCATGACAATGGTCCGCGCAGCAAAGGAGCTGGTGAAATGAACAAATTCCAAAAGGCCGCGGCTGCGACTTTCTCCAATGGAGAACATAGCCACGTCCAAGACCTAACCCAGGCGGATAAGGTGGGCGACACACTCTTCCTCTTCATCCTCCGCGAATTGGAGGACGTCGAGGACGCCGAAACGGCCAGCAGTCGGATCGACCGAGCGGTAATTGACCTGATGGAGGTCGGCAACGCCCTGGAGCTGGTGCGATGATTGTCTACAACGTCGACCGCGCCTGGTTCCCGATGAAGAACGACGCTGACGCCCACCGGCGTCAGCTCGGCCTCAAACCGGCCGCGCTCGCCACCATCAGGATCGACTCCCGAGAGGAGCTGGCCGCGTTCTTGAACGCCCTCATGGGCCTAAAGAAGGAGCCGGCGCCCGACGCGCCGGAAGAAACCCCGCCCGCCGGTGCTATCTTGGAGCCACATGTCGTGGAACCCGAGGTGGTCGAACGAAACTATATCGAGGTGCCTGACTTCGTGCCCATGTTCCTGGCTAAGGAGCATGCGAAGCAACAAGGCAAGGAGATCCGGTGGATCAGTTCGGCTTCGACCGAGACCAACCCCGGATCTTGAAGTTCGGCAGCTGGTCTTCTTTGACCACGCCGGCCCTCACCATCTTACCCTTCAGCTCCTGATATTGGCGGATCAGATCATTCTGATGCTCGATCGCCTTAGCCTGCTTGGCCTGCATCACGGCCTCGTGGATGGCTTCGAGCTCGTCCATGCTTTTGTCCGTCAGGTCCACTGGATACTGTTTTGGCATAGGAACCTCCATGTCTAAGAAATACGACGTCACGATTGTCGAGACGGTCATACACACCTTCACCATCGACGTCGAGTCCGACGAAGATCCGAATGAAGCGGCCGGTGAGGCGTTTGTCCAGGCCGAGAAATTCGAGGAGCTGGAGAACTACGGCCTCGTGGTCAGTCACCGGGAGGTAGAGAATGTCACACCTCAGTGAGGTCTACTGGAACAGCCACAAGCGCTGTTTCAGCATCCGGCCGAAATTCGCCTGTGAGCTTGAAGGCTTCGACCAATCCCCCAGGGGTCGCGTGTTCTACAATCGCGGCCCCTTCGTTTTGGCGGCGCCCCGCTTCAAGGTCAACGAGGTCACTCGCCAGCGGGTAATCCGCACCGGAAAGAAGGAGGTTCACGCAACAATCTCTGGTCTTCCTCTAGTACTGGAGACTTTGACCATTCCAACAGGAGCACAACGAGTGCGATACAACCCGTTCAGGGCCCCATACTTTCAGGGCCCGGGAGGTGGCGCCGTCTGGCATGCCGACATCGCGTTCATGAAGGACAACGAGGTCTGGATCCTATGACACCCAAGCAGAAAGAGCTCCTCGTCCGGGGACTGCTCACCAACAGGCTCTACCCCGCCGGGGGTGAGTACGCTGCAATAAAGGCGATGAAGCGCCGGGGCTGGACGACCGAGGAATGGTTCATCGGCCGCGAAACCATCACGACCGATGGGGTGGCCGCGCTCGAAGCCAACAGCAAACCAATCGAAATTTTCCAGGCCAATTTTCGGTACCTGCTGCTCGTCAAGGGCCAGCCCGTCGCCGAGATGTTGCCTGGGCAACGCCAGAAAATGGAGAAACTCCTTGCAGATACAGGTCTATGAGCCTCTGACCGGCGACGTACTCACCCGAGCGGACGTCGCCAACATGAAGCTCCCCTTCGAACACGGCTGGGATCAATGGTGGGTGACGAGCCCATCCGGGCGCATCCTCGGGCGCCACAATTCCTATGACGCCGCCGAGCTCCAGGCCCGTATCCAGCCCCTCGCAGCCTAAACCACCCCTCCCTTCTCAATCGCTTCCACCCGCGCCCTGAGCGCCACGGCGAAGCCATGCACAAGGACAAGACCATGAAACTGCTCAACACCGCCCGCGCCGAAGACTTCCACGCCGCCGGCGTCACCGAAGCCCGCACCTTTGGCTTCGAGATGAACGCGATCGCCTTCCACGCCGTGATCGACGGCATCTATTCGGACAAGATCCTGGCGCCGGTGCGCGAATATGCGACCAACGCCTACGACGCCCACATCGCCGCGGGAAAGGCTGACCAGCCGTTCCTCCTCATGGCGCCCTCGACCCTCAGCCCGTACTTCATGGTCCGTGACTTCGGCCCGGGCATGACCCACGAAGAGGTGACGCAGCGCGCCACCACGCTGTTTGGCTCGGACAAGCGCGACAGCAACACCCAGGTCGGAATGCTCGGCCTCGGCATGAAGTCGGCCTTCGCCTACACCAAGCAGTACACCATCACCTGCTTCGACGGCACGACGAAGCGCGAGTATGTCTGCTTCCTGGACGGCAGCGGCATGCCGACCGTGAGCCTGGCGGCCGAGGATGAGAGCCAGGAGCGCACCGGCGTCATGATCAAGTTCCCGGTGCAGCAGCTCGACATCGAGCGGTTCCGCACCGCGATAGAGAAGGTGATGATCGGCTTCGACCCGATGCCGACTGTGCTCAATGATCAGTGGACGCCGTCCGGCGTCACCACGCTGATGGAGGGCAGCAACTATCGCATCGTCAAGTCCAACCATGTATCGAGCCCCCGCATCCGTCAGGGGTGTGTGCTCTACCCCCTCGACATAACCCAGTTGGTCCATGTCGACGACGACAACGAGCTCCGGATCCCGATCATCATCGACGTGCCGATCGGCACGGCCAGTGTGTCGACCTCGCGAGAGCAACTCGGCTACGACGAGCCCACCAAGGACAACCTGCGCCTCATCTGGCAGCAGGTGCGCCAGGACATCCGCAACGAGCTCCAGGCCACCCTCGACGCGCCGGACACTTTCCTGGACGCCTGCATCGTCTACGGCGAGCTGGCCACTCGTCTCGGCAAGACCATGCTCAAGCAGCCGAAGTGGCGTGGCAAGGCCGAACTCCGCACCAGCTTCTCCTATCTCGGCGCTGGGCGAGCTGCCGTGCTGCTCAATTGGGACGACCTCCGGTTCTCGCCGCCACGTCAGCCTACTGGTCGTTCTCGCTACTACCAGACGGCGCCGTCGCTCACCCCGCAAGAACTGAAGGGATACACGGTCGTTTGGGAGGCGCCGGACTGCCGCTTCTCCAAGGACCGGATGCGGATGTTCCGCGACCAGAACGAGGAAGCCGACATCCTGTGGGTGAAGGCCGACACGTTGGCCAAGGTCACCGAGTATTACGGTGTCGAGGCGGTCGTCGACCTCCGCACCATCGAGCGCCTCAAGCTCGTCCGCACCAGCCGCCCCCGGGTCGGTCTGAGCAAGCAGGACATCCGCACCTTCGATCGCTACCGGAGCATCATCCAGGAGCCGGAGAAGGCCGTCTATGTCTACTCCGAGGGCGCCAATTATGAGGTCTTCGGCCAGATCCTCGATATGGAACAGGTGCAGGACCGCTACATCAGGAGGCTCCGGAACATCGACGCCATCAAGCATGACCAGTCTGTCATCGTCCTGATGAAGAACCAGCGCAACCTGCCGAAGGACCGCCCTGGCTGGATCCACCTCGACCAGCTCCTCAAGGACACCGTCGCCGGCTTCAACGCCAAGGCTCACGCCGTCAAGAGCGACGTGACCAGCTTCCGAAACGACCGCCTGGTCAACATTCTGGGCCGCAAGCTGGATCAGCTGCCGAAGCGACTGCGAGACCTTCTCCAGAAGGCCATCAACATGTCCTCGAACACCTATGAGGACCTGTTGCTCTCCCAGTTGTGGGTCGAGGTGACCGGCAAGAGCCTGCCGAGCGTCACGACAGACTTCCACGCGAGGTTCGCCAAGCTGGTGGCCGGCTACCCGCTGCTCAACGTGCTCGCCAACAATGACGAGCACCTGACCCACTATCTCAAACTCATCGCGAGGTAATCCACCATGGTCCCGCACGTCGTTTCCGGGAATACGATCTCCGCCTTCGTCGGCGGAGATCTCAAGTGCATCGACAGCAGCCACCCAAACTTCGAGCTGATCAAACAGCGGCTCGTGGAGGGTGGCGAAGTCGGCGAAGAGGACTTCGATATGGCCGCGGCGCTCCGCAAGTACCTTCTCTATGAGGACGCCCTGGTTCGGGTCGGCTACGACGGCCTGACCTACGACGGCAAGGCGCTCCATAACCACCTCACCATGCGGATCATCGATCTCCTGAAGAGGCAACAGCCGGCCACGCCGTGGATCAACTTCCTGAAGCGGCTGCAGCTCAACCCGGACCACGAGATCCGCGAACACCTGTTCGAATGGCTCGAGCATGGCAACATGCCGATCACCCCGGACGGCTTCTTCCTGGCCTACAAGAAAGTGAACAAGGACTATCTGTCGTTCCACGACGGGAGGACCTTGAACACCGTTGGATCGACAATCTTCCTTCCCAGGAACCAGTGCGATCTCGATCGGTTCCGCACCTGCTCGGCGGGCCTGCATTTCTGCTCCTGGGACTACCTACCCCTCTATGCGGGGCACGCAGGACATGTGCTGATCCTCAAGATCAGCCCCGCCGACGTTGTGGCCTTCCCGCCCGACGACCAGGCCAAGGGCAGAGCCTGTCGCTACACCATCGTCGATGAGGTGCCAGAAGAGAAAGCCAAGCATGCTTTCCCGGAGCCGGTCTACTCGACCTTCTACGATGACGAGGAGGACGACGACGGTCTGCCCGATTGGAGCAACATCGAACCCAGCAGCCCTGGCATCTTCGGCCGCCTGAAGGCCTGGACTAAGCGGCTGCTGAACTAGCCAACACCAACCACCAACCAGCGTGAACAAAAGGGCGTCCCTCGGGGCGCCCTTTTTCTTTTGCGAGGAAAAGATGCACTACCACACGACCCCGATCTCTCGGAACGTGAAGACCGGGCCGATGCCGGTGATGACCAGTTCGCGTGAAACCTGTCCAGACAGTTGCCCGTTAAAGCAGGGCGGCTGCTATGCCATGACCGGGCCGTTGAAGCTGCACTGGGACCAGGTTACCTCCGGCGCGCGAGGCTCCGATTTGGACGAGGCTCTGAAGCCGATCCGCAAGCTTAATCGCGGCGCAATCTGGCGATATGGTCAGGCTGGGGACTTGCCAGGGGAGCGCGACAATATTGACCGTGAAGGTATTTTAAAGATAGCTAAAGCAAGCAAGGGGAAGCGCGCCATAATCTTTACACACAAGCCACCGAGCCTTGAAAATCTCGCAATTATCAGGGAAGCGGCGGCAGAAGGCTTAAACATCAACATGTCGGCCGACAGTATAGACAAGGCCGACGAGCTAGCCGATCTGGAACTCCCAGTAGCGGTCGTGTTGCATTCGGAATACGGAAGGAAAAAGGACGAAAGTCTGAGTGATTACAGACGCAGGGTCAAACGACTAGCGAACTACACTCCAAAAGGTAGGAAAATCGCTGTCTGCCCTGCGACTTATACGGATGTAAGTTGTACACAGTGTGGCGTATGTGCTGATGGAGACAGAAAGGGAGTGATAGTAGGCTTCCCCGCCCACGGCACGAAAAAGAAACGGGTGGACGAAATTGCTGGACATGCCGGAGAACGAGAACCTGACAAACGCGGATAAGGAGACGATTTCTAATCTCCTACTTGAGCTCGCTACCGAGCTCGATCTTCATTATGATGATGAAGATATGTTTGCTTTGACGCCGTCCTTTAAAGTCATAAAGGACGGCGTCAAGTTATTAGAGAAGCTGGGGGAGCCCGTCCACCCCGACGTGGTTCGCATATTAGCGAGGTTTAATAGGTCGCATCAATAATTTGTTAATTTTTGTTACCGTTCGTGAATTTTCTCTTGAAATGCTGTCCCAATACGGTACAGAAGCCACCATCTATAAACATTCAGGGTTGGGCGGCGGTATCGTGCTTTGGGTTTCAACAAAGCGGCTGGCGGATAGGCTAGCCGTGTCTGATAGGACCATTCGCTACTGGGCCGCTCGCGGCATGATACCAGGGGCGGCGAGGATCGGCAGACAGTTCCGCTTCCGCTTGACAGAAGTCGACCATTGGCTGAACAACATGGATGTTTCTCACAAACAGAGGAAGGTCCAGGAATGGCCGACATTTACCTTAGAGAAGGATCAGCAATCTACCAAGCGCGCCTCCGCGTCGGGGGCGACACCGTCCGAAAATCAACTGGGCTTAAATGTCCAAAGGCTGCTCAGTCGGAGGCAGACCGTCTTGAACAAGAGCTGAACGACGCTCTTCTTCTCGACACCGACATCCGCATCATCAAGGCGACGGAGCTGCTCTTTGCGCACCCCCGGCGCCGGCCGTATTCGAAGAACACCAAGCGCCACTACACGACAAGTTTGACCAACGTCGTCGAGGTGCTGGGCGATGTCGCTCTGCGCGTACTAGATGAAGCGAAGGTGAAGACCTATATCAAGGAGAAGCTGAAGACTGGCAAGACGGTCCAGCTTCGGCGCGACCTCGCCTTCCTGAGCCTGCTGCTCACGTTTGCGAAAAGGAGACTGGACTGCGGTGTCACCTACAACGCCGTCAAGGAGGTTGACAAGGGCGACATTCCCGACGCCACGAGGCGGGAGGTCTATCTGCAGCGTCACCATTACGACAAGCTGCTGGCGGCCTGCAACAACCACGAACAGCGCCTGTTCATCACACTGGCCGTCTGGACCGGTATGAGGCACCAGGAAATCATGAAGCTTGAGTGGAGCGAGATAAACCCCAAGCTGACTGCCATACAACTGGACGGCGAGCGGGTGAAAAACAGCAGCCCCAGGCGAATACCGCTCCGTCAGGAGGTGCGCGACACACTCGCACACACACCGAAGGACCAGCGGAAGGGATACGTGTTCATTGGAGAAGAGGAGGGTAAACCACAGTACAGCTTTGCGAAGAGGTGGTTGGGCATCCGCAAGCGGGCGGGCATGCCGAAGCTTCACATTCATGATCTACGCCATACGTTTGCCAGCTGGCTGCTTCAGTCCGGCGTGGCAGACAAGACGACCCAGGACCTGATGGGGCATAAGACGGACTCAATGACCCGTCGCTATTCCCACAACAGCCTGAAGTCTCTGAAGCGGGCGATCGACCAGATGGAGGCCGACACACTTTGAAACACAGTGCCTGCTGATTTATTTTAGGTGATTGGAAATACAGCGGTTTTTCAAGGACTTAGTGGTGGGTGCGACAGGGATTGAACCTGTGACCCGCTGATTAAGAGTCAGCTGCTCTACCAACTGAGCTACGCACCCACTCGGCCGGCAAAAACCGGCGTTGGCGGGCATATAGCCGCCGATGCCGGTCCTGTCCAGCCCTGCCGGAATCATTTCCCGACAAATCGCCGAAGTGACGCAGATGGTCAGACGAACAGCTTGCCTTCCGCCACCTTGACCGCGTTGCCACCGATGCGCGCCGAGACCAGTTTTCCGCCCTGTACACTTAGTTCCAGGCGGATGCGCGAGGGCCGCCCCATCTCCAGTCCCTGTTCGATCCAGAGATGCGAAACGCCATCCGTCGGAGCGTCGAAATGCATGACGGCGCCGGCGAAGGCCGCCGCCGCCGAACCGGTCGCCGGGTCCTCGTAGGACGGAGTGCCAGGCACGATCATGCGCACATGGAAGGCGCTCTCGTGGTTCACCGTCTCTCGGCAATACACATAGGGGCTGGCAAACGCCCATTCGCTCTTGCGCGGCGCCAGCTCCGACCAGGCCTGGTTGTCGAGCCGGATCCGGCCGGCCGCTTCAAGATTGGCCACGGGAATGGTCACGTAGGGCACGCCGGCTGACCAGAACGCGACGCGGTGATTCTCGAAACCGATCTCGTGCGGCGCCAGGCCAAGGGCGGCGCCGATCGCCACCGGGTCGGCTTCGAGCTTCAGCGGCTCCGGCAACTTCGCCAGGTCGAATTCGGCGAATGTCGCGCCATCATGCTTGCTGACGGCGCAGCGCACAGGGCCGATGTTTTCCTCCAGCACGAAAATGCTCGCAGCGCCGTCATTGTCGGCCATTTCAGCGAGCGCGATATCGGCCAGTTCGGCCAGCGCGATCGACGAACCCACGGTCGGGTGGCCGGCGAAAGGCATTTCATAGTCGGGCGTGAAGATGCGGATGCGGGCGCGGTGCTTGGGATTGTCCGGCGGCAGCACGAACACCGATTCCGACAGGTTGAACTCTCGCGCGATGGCCTGCATCGCAGCCGTGTCCAGTCCGCCGCTGTCCAACACCACCGCCAGCGGGTTGCCGGCCAGCCGATCGGTCGTAAACACATCGTAAAGCAAGTAATCGCGTCTCATGGAGGAAACCTTCCGCTTTGATCCGAATTTCTGCCTCAATCCCAACATGAGCGAAATTTAATTTGATATTCGAACCATTAGCACTGATCTGTGCACTCATAGGGACTTATTGCGCTTCAGGGGGTCCGGCGTGGACCAGATTGTCAATCTGCCAAAGACGGAATCGGATTCCGCCATCGAGACCGCGCTCGGGCTCGACCAGACGGGGCGGCGCAAGAATCGCCGCCGCGGCTGGCTCTATGCGCTGCTGGCGCTGATCGTCCTTGTCGCGGCTTTTGCCGGCTACCAGTGGTATGCCGGCTCGCCGGTCAAGATCGACTATACGACGGCGCCCGCCGCCAAGGCCGACCTCACTGTCGAGGTTTCGGCGACCGGCACCTTGCAGCCCCTCACCCAGGTCGACATTTCCAGCCAGCTCTCGGGCATCATTCGTTCAGTCTCGGTCAACGAGAACCAGCAGGTCAAGAAGGGCGATGTGCTGGCCGCGCTCGACACCGCCAAGCTGCAGGTGCAGATCGAACGCGCCGAGGCATCCGCCAAGGCGGCCGCCGCCAATGTCGCGGACGCCACCGTGACGCTGGCCGAGAATGAAAGCGCGCTCGTGCGCGCCGCCGCCCTCACCAAGCGCGGCATGGCCACCGACCAGTCGCTCGAAGCCGCGACCGCGACCCGCGACCGTTCGAAGGCGGCGCTCGACAGCGCCGAGGCCAATCTCGCCATCGCCAACGCCGACCTGAAATCACAGCAGACCGATCTTGCCAACAGCACCATCTATGCGCCGATCGACGGCATCGTGCTGACGCGCTCCGTCGACCCCGGCCAGACGGTCGCCTCCTCCTTGCAGGCGCCGGTGCTGTTCATCATCGCCGCCGATCTCAGGAACATGGAACTGGTGGCGGCGGTCGACGAAGCCGATATCGGCGCGGTGAAGCCGGGCCAGCATGCCCGCTTCACCGTAGATGCCTTCCCGGAGCGGCCGTTCGACGCCGAGATCCGCGACATCTCCTACGCCTCGGTCACCACCGACGGCGTCGTCACCTACAATGCGCGGCTCGAGGTCGACAACAACGAGCTGTTGCTGCGCCCCGGCATGACCGCCACTGTTTCGGTCGTCACCCGGCAGGCCAAGGACGTGCTGACCGTCCCCTCCTCCGCCTTCCGCTATCGTCCTGCGCAGCAGGCCGCCCGCGGCTGGAGCCTGAGCGACCTGTTCACCGGCCGCATGGGACGTCCCGGCGGCAATCGCCAGCGCCAGGCGGCAGCGCCGCCGACCGACGGCTCACGCATGCTCTACGTGCTGGAGAAAGGCCGTCCGCATCCGGTCAACGTCAGGATCGGCTCGACCGACGGCGAGCTGACCGAGATCACCTCGGGCCTGTCAGAGGGGGCGCAGGTCATCACGGCCTCGCAGCAGCGGAGCTGACGCCGTGGCGATGGGCGCCCCCCTCATCACCTTCGACAAGGTCTGGAAGAGCTACGGCCATGGCGAAGCCAAGGTGCACGCGCTGGCCGGCGTCGACCTGGCGATCCGGCGCGGCGAATTCGTCGCCATCATGGGCCCGTCCGGCTCCGGCAAATCGACGGCGATGAACATCATCGGCTGCCTCGACACGCCGACCGCCGGCACCTATTCCTTCATGGGCGTCGATGCTGGCCGGCTCGACCGCAACCGCCGCGCCATGCTGCGCAACCTCTATGTCGGCTTCGTCTTCCAGGGCTATAATCTGCTGGCGCGCACCACGGCGGCGGAAAATGTCGAACTGCCGCTGATCTATCGCGGCGTGGCCGGCCGCGAGCGCCGCGATCTTGCCATGCAGGCGCTGGCGCAAGTCGGCCTTGTCGGTCGCGAGCATCACACGCCGGCCGAGCTTTCCGGCGGCCAGCAACAGCGCGTGGCGATCGCGCGCGCCATCGTCACGAGGCCGACGCTGCTCGTCGCCGACGAACCGACCGGCAATCTCGACACTGCCCGCACGCACGAGATCATGGAGTTGCTGACGCAACTGAACAAGGAGCTTGGCCTGACCATCACCATGGTCACCCACGAGGCCGACGTCGCCGAATATGCCGAGCGCACGGTGCGCTTCCTCGACGGCCATGTCGCCTCCGACACCATGACCGTCGAGGTGGCCTGACATGCTCTGGGAAACCGTCCGCCTCTCCTTGCGCTCGATCCGCCGCAACATGCTGCGCTCGTTCCTGACCTTGCTCGGCATCGTCATCGGCGTCGCCGCGGTCATCGCCATGCTCACCATCGGCGCCGGCACCACCGCCAAGGTCAAGGACGACATCGCCAAGCTCGGCAGCAATCTTCTGGTTGTGCGCTCCGGCCGCCCGGCCGGCCCCGGCGGCCCGGGCGGGCTCGACCAGGTCGTCCGTCCGCTCACCGAAAAGGATCTTGCCGCGCTCATTGCCCATCTGACAGGCGCACGCGCCATTTCGCCGGCCTCGCAGAAGCAGGTCCGCGTCATCTTCGGTACCGAGAGCCTGACCTCCGGCGTTACCGGCACCGACAGCGCCTATCTCGATGCCCGCGACTGGAAACTGGTCTCAGGCCGTTCGTTCAGCGAGTCCGAGACCCGCTCGGGCACCGGCGTATGCCTGATCGGTGAGACGGTGCGCCAGCAGTTCTTCGGTGCCGGCGACCCGGAGGGCGAAATCATCCGCGTCAACCGCACCTCCTGCAAGATCATCGGCCTGCTCGAGCCGAAGGGCTATACCGGCTTCGGCCAGGACCAGGACAATGTCGTGTTGATGCCGCTGCATGCCTATCAGCGGCGCATTGCGGGCAACCGCAACATCGACAACATCTACGTCGCCGCCGACGACCGCACCCCGACCAGCGAGCTGCAGCCGCGCGTCGAGGATATTCTGCGCGACGCCAGACGCCTCACGCCCGACCGCGAAAGCGATTTCGCGATCCGCGACATGACCCAGATCGCCGATGCCATGGCCAGCGCCACCACCACCATGACCGGCATGCTGGGCGCGGTCGCCGGCGTCAGCCTGCTGGTCGGCGGCATCGGCATCATGAACATCATGCTGGTGTCGGTCACCGAGCGCACCCGCGAGATCGGCATCAGGCTCGCCATCGGCGCGCATGAAAAGCACATCCTCATCCAGTTCCTGGTCGAGGCGACGGTGCTGTCGCTGCTCGGCGGCATCATCGGCATCCTGATCGGGCTCTCGCTGGCCGGTCTCGCCTCGGCGACGCTGGCCATTCCCTTTGCGCCGAGCCCGGCAGTCATCCTGCTCGCCGTCGGCTTTTCCGCGCTGATCGGCATGGTCTTCGGCTTCTTCCCGGCGCTGCGCGGCGCCAGGCTCGACCCGATCGACGCGCTGCGGCATGAATAAGGCGATTGGAAAGCAAAGGCGCGGCTACGACGCTGTTTCCCAGGGATTGATCGTATTCAATCCGGCGGCCGCGAATGGGCCGGTGTCGCGGGTGGCGACCGTAAGACCGTTTGCTGCGGCCGTGGCCGCGATGTAGGCATCCGCATTGCCGATCGCCTTGCCTGAGGCTCTCGCCTTTACCATGAGGTCGGCATAGGCGCGCGACGCGTCGAGGTCGAAAGGCAGAATGCGGCCTGCAAACAGTGGCAACACATCCTGATCGAGACGATTGTCCGCGCACGCACCCGATGTTTGGGGTTGCAGGCAGCCACTCAGACCTTCGTATGCCGGCATTGGCGATCAGCACGGAAGGTAAGGTTTAGTCCGCGTTCGCAAAATGCCACTCGATCAGCGGCTTCATGTGCGGCATCAGCCCGTGCGGCAGGTCGGCGGCGTGGCGGATGATGACCGGACCCACGATCTCCGGTTCGGCCTCGGTTGCGACGAAGGCCGAGATGCGCCGCGCGATCTCCTCGGCGGGCTCGGGAACCCGGTAGCGGCGGAAGATCACCGTGCCGCTTTCCGTCGACAGGGCATGGTAATGCAGGCCGCGTGCGGCGCCTGAAATGTCGAGGCCGGTTTCTTCCCGCACCTCGCGGATCATGTTGAAATCGACATCGACGAGGCCATCGCGAAAATCCGCCGGTTCAAATGAACCGGCGGCGAAATAGACGCGGCCGGCAGTGACGGTGTGGGCGGCCATGCGAATCGCCACCAGCGCATTGTCGCCGGCCACAAGCATGGCATGGGCATAGGCGTGCTCGGCGCCGGAATTCTCGCGCCGTTTACGCCAAAGCATGAACGTGGAGTAGTTGACCGCGTGGCACCGGCCGACGAGGCGATTGTCGCGCCAGGCCAGTCGCGAGAGCAGCACCACGGGGCCGTCGAAGAGCGCGGGGTTGGCCGCGATCTCATGCTGCCAGTTCGCGGCGATCGCCTCGGCATTATCCAGCGAAAAAGGATGCGGGCCAGGGTCGAGCCGGACATCGACGGCGTCGACCGGCAAAATAACGTTGCGCGGCAGGTCGAAGCTCACGGCTCAGGCCATGTCCAGCGTGATCGCCACCGGACAATGGTCCGATGCCTTGGGCCGGTCCCAGCCGGCGCGCGGAAAGCGCTCCACTTCCTGGCCGGCGGGGAAGATCGTGCGCCAGGGCTGGCCGTTGCGGATGATGTCCGGGACGGCGGTGGCGTTCTTAGCCGCCAGTCCCTTGGACAGCAGGATATAATCGAGCTGGCACAAATGCCGCTCTTGCGGCCCACGCGTGTGGTAGAAGGTCCAGCGGTTCATTTCCGGCCGCCTCTCGACCACGTTTTCGCAAAAACCGCCAGCCGTCAGCACGTTGATGCAGGACAGGTTCTCGTCGACCACCTCGAAACGATAGCCGTCGAATTCGTCGCCGGCGATCTTCACGCGCTGGCGGTAATCGTTCATGTCGCCGCAGATCGCCCAGCGCTTGTTGGCTGCATGATCCGCCCCGAAGCGCTCCTCGATGATCCGGCGCACCGCCTGCGCCTCCGCGATGCGGACCGGCATCGTCGCTTCACGCCCGTCGAGCCCGTTGCGGGGCGAGCCCATCGACTTGAAGTGCACGAGATAGAGTGTCAGCGGCGAACCGCCAACGGTAATGTCCACTTCCAGGCAGTCGCGCCGGAAGATACGTTCATTGGGCTGGTTGCCGAGCGCCGCCAGCTCCGGCGTGTGCAGCCCGAACTGTTCATAGGTCACATAGGCGTGGCTGGTCATGCGCACGAATTCGATGGGCTGGCCCTGCGCGGTCTCGCTGCGCATCATCACGGCGACGTCGATGCCGCGCGAATCATTGCCGGCAGCGGTGTACTTCTGGCGGTAGCCCTGCCCCACCATCTTGAAAAGATAGCCATATTCGAACGCCTTGAGGGCTTCGATATTGTCGACCTCCTGCATGCAGATGATATCCGCGCGCGTGGCCGCTATGGCCAGCGCCGTCAGCTGCCGCATGTCGTCCGACTGCGCGATGGCGCGGGCCTGCTCCAGCATCTTGTACTCGGCCTCGCTCTGGATATCGAAGAGAGCCAGCGTCCGGTCCTCGTTGAGCTGGTTGCGGTATCCGGAGAAATCGAACCTGTTCATCAGGTTCTCGACATTGAAGGTTGCAAGACGCAGCGACATATCATGACCTTTGCCCGCAAGCGCGGCAGAAAACAAGGCCGGGCAACCACCAGCTGGAATCGATTGATCCTGGCGCGCCTCGCGCCATGGTTGAGGGAACCTTTCCGTTCATCCGCCGTTCAGACGCAAAGACCCACAGTGGGCCCATCCCAGGGTCGGCGTGGGGCCTGTTCTCTTGGAGAAGTGCAATGAACGCGCTCTTTTCTTCCACAGTCAAATCCGGGCTGATAGCGCTCGGTATCTTCTCCGGCATCACGGCACCATCCGCTGCCGGACCAATCCTTCAGCCGGAGCTGTCGATCCCAGCCAGCACCGCGGCGCCGACGGTCACGCCTGTGCGTGACAGCTGGGCCGGCGGCAACAACCGGAGCTTCAACAACGACTGGAGATGGCGCCGGTCGGGCGGGTGGAACCACGGCAATTGGAATCGCGGCGATTGGGGCGGCCGTCACTGGAGCGGTCGTCACTGGAACGGCGGCGATGATTGGCGTTGGCGCCGCCACCATTATCGCGGCCGCTACTATGATGACAGCGCCGGCGCCGCGATCCTGGGGCTTGGCTTGGGGCTCGGCCTCGGCAGCATGTACAACAACTACAATTACTACGATGCACCGCCGCGCCGCTACTATCGCGCCGGCCGGCTGTCGAGCGCCCATGTCCGGTGGTGCTACAACAGATACCGCTCGTATCGCGCTTACGACAACACCTTCCAGCCCTATAACGGCCCACGCCAGCAGTGCTACTCGCCCTATCGCTGAGCCAGGCCGCACAATCCTGCAATAAAAAACGGCGCCGCGCGGCGCCGTTTCTTTTGGAGCGTGGATCGCTCAGTTCTTCGCCTTGTCGACCAGCTTGTTCTTGGAGATCCACGGCATCATCGCGCGCAGCTTGGCGCCGACTTCCTCGATCTGATGGCTGTCGTTGTTGCGGCGGATGCCCTTGAAACGCGACAGGCCGGCACGGTATTCCTGCATCCACTCCGAGGTGAACTTGCCGGTCTGGATATCCTTCAGCACCCGCTTCATCTCGGCCTTTGTCTCTGCGGTGATGATGCGCGGCCCCGAGACATATTCGCCCCATTCGGCGGTGTTCGAGATCGAGTAATTCATGTTGGCGATGCCGCCTTCATAGATCAGGTCGACGATCAGCTTGACCTCGTGCAGGCACTCGAAATAGGCCATTTCGGGCGCATAGCCGGCTTCCACCAGCGTCTCGAACCCGGCGCGGATCAACTCCACCAGGCCGCCGCACAGCACGACCTGCTCGCCGAACAGATCGGTCTCGCATTCCTCGCGGAAATTGGTCTCGATGATACCCGAACGGCCGCCGCCGACGCCGCAGGCGTAGGAGAGCGCGAGGTCGAGTGCGTTGCCCGAAGCATCCTGGTTGACGGCGACCAGGCACGGCACGCCGCCGCCCTTCTGGTATTCGCCGCGCACCGTATGGCCGGGCCCCTTCGGCGCGATCATGACGACGTCGACCGTCGACTTCGGCTCGATCAGGCCGAAATGCACGTTGAGGCCATGCGCGAAGGCGATTGCCGCGCCGTCGCGGATGTTCGGCGCGATCTCGTTTTTGTAGATGTCGGCCTGCAATTCGTCGGGCGTCGCCATCATCATCAGGTCGGCCCATTTGGCGGCGTCGGCCACGCTCATCACCTTGAGCCCGTCGGCCTCGACCTTCTTGGCGGTCGCCGATCCGGCCTTGAGGCCGATGGCGATCTCCTTGGCGCCGGAATCCTTGAGGTTGAGCGCATGCGCCCGGCCCTGGCTGCCATAGCCGATGATGGCGACCTTCTTGCCCTTGATCAGGTTGAGATCGGCATCACGATCGTAATAGACGCGCATTTTTGTCTTCCTTCCCGTTTGAAGATCAGAGGCCTTGCGGCCCGGTTTTTGCTCCGAAAAGAGCGAGAAACTGCTGCGTCGCGCGGACGGCATCACCGCCGATCGCCGCCTCAGTCAATTCCAGCCGGTCGCCAAGCAAGAGACGGATCTGCACGTCGCGGGCGACCAGCCCGAAAAACGTACGGAACGCCGTCTCGGCGTCCGAGAAATCGAGCAGCCCGGCCTGGCGGCCGGCCTCCAGCACCGGCTTCAGGCGCTTGGCGAGGGCAAAGCGCCCGTTCTCCAGCACCACCGCGCCAAGATCATCCTTGCCCGAACCGGCATGGCCGACCGCCACCCGGTTGAGTGCGATCGAAGTGTCGCTGGAAATGACCTTCAGCCAGTCGGAAGCAAATCGCTCCAGGCTCGCGGCCAACGACGCAAGGTCGAGCCCCCTGCCGTCGACCGCCGTCACCCGCACCTTCGAGGCCTGCCATTGCACCGTCGCCGTCAGCAGTCCGTCGCGGTCGCCGAACCATTTGTAGAGCGTTTCCTTGGAGCAGCTCGCCCGCCGCGCCACTGCGGTCATGGTCAGATTGTCGCCCTCTTCGACCAGCAGGCGGAGCGCTGCATCCAGGACCGCCTTCTGACGCTCCGTCAGCGCTTCGCCGTTGTCGATATCGGCATTTGCCTGCAACACGCTCTGTTCCCGTTTGATGGTAGAGCCGTAGATCGCCCGAGCTCAGTACCGTACGTTACGGTTCGGCATATTGCGCAATCCGAAGATCGGCGCAAGGCCAAAATGACGAAATGTCTTTCCCGTGTCCCCGCAGCCGCGCAACGCGTATGTTCAGTCGCCGGCTGGCGGATCGCGCAACCGCCCGAGCAAGGCCGATACCGTGTTCAGTTCTTGCGGCGAAAGCTTGTCGCCAACCAGCTCCGCGATCGACCTGCCATAGACGGCCCACATACGGCGGCGCGTCTCTCGTCCCTTGGCCGTGATGCGGACGGTTTGGCCGCGGCCGTCATCAGCCACCGGCAGCTTCTCGACAAACCCATCGGCTTCAAGTCGGGCCAGCAGCCGCGAAATATTATACTGCGCGAACAGGGTTCGTTCGATCAGCTGGAACGGCCGCAAGCCGCCCTCGCCCGCCTCAGCGAGTTCGTGCAGCACGTCATACCAGGCAAGCGGCGGCAGGCCGCCTTCCTTCAGCGCGTCTTCGGCACGTTCCACCAGCTGGCGTGATACCCGCATCAGGCGTGCCCAGGTCTTGATGGCCTCCGGCGATGGCATGGCTGTCTCGATCATGACGGCATCATAAGAGATAGATGCAATTGCATCAAGCTTGACGACCAATGCATTTGCATCTAGATAGATGCGAATGCATCGATATTGAGAGGCAAATCCGATGAAGCATGCCAACACCCTCATTCTCGTCAGCCATCCCCTTTGCCCCTATGTCCAGCGTGCGGCGATCTCGCTGACCGAGAAAGGCGTGCCGTTCGAGCGCGTCGACATCGACCTCGCCAACAAGCCTGACTGGTTCAAGGCGGTCTCGCCGCTCGGCAAGGTGCCGCTGCTGCGCGTGCAGCGGGGGAACGATGAGACGGTGATCTTCGAATCCGCTGTCATCCTCGAATTCCTCGAAGAAACTGAGGCCAATCCTCTCCACCCGGCCGACCCCTATGCCCGTGCCCGGCATCGTGCCTGGATCGAGTATGGCTCAGCCATCCTCAACGCCGTCGGCCGGTTCTATTCGGCGTCGACCGAGGCAGGATTCCTTGCCGAGTCTCGGACGCTGTCGGAAATGTTCGATCGTGTGGAGACCGAATTGGCGGGCGAAGCCGGCCGGACTGGACCATGGTTCGAAGGCGGGCGCTTTTCGCTCGTCGACGCAGTCTACGGCCCTGTCTTCCGCTACATCGATACCTTCGACCGGATCGGCGATTTCGGCATTCTGGACGGCAAACCGCTCGTCCAGGCCTGGCGCCAGGCATTGAGTGGACGCCCGTCCGTCAAGCATGCCGTGGCGCAGGACTATCCACTGCGCCTGCATGCCTTCCTGCGGGCGAAGGGATCGTATCTTTCGACGGTCATTCGCAAGAACGATCCGGCCAGCGCGCTTCCGCCAGCCCAGTTCGGCTGAACGGATCGACCACCGTGCCGGCCACCATCGAGGCCAGGAACTGCGGCGAATGCGCGGCGTCGCGGCGCCACCACGCGGCTTATGCCTGGGCGGCATCAAAATCCGCACGCGCTTCGCGCACCGCATCATGGTTGAGTTCGGCCCATAGGATCAGTTGATGAAAGGCGCCGAACATCGAGCGCCCGAGATCGGTCAGGCTGTATTCAACGCTCGGTGGTTTGGTCGGGAACACTTCACGATGCACATAACCGTCGCGTTGCAAATCGTGCAGTGTCTGGGTCAGCATGCGCTGCGAAATGTCAGGCACCAGCCGCCGCAACTCGCCGAAACGATACGGCCTTTCAGCCAGCGCCATCACCAGCAGCGATCTCCATTTGCCGCTGACGCCCTGGATGACATTGCGAACCGGACAATCGGCAAAATTACCGCCCCCGCTCATCGCTTTGTAGGTCTCCAGCTTCGATTTCAGATTGGTGACCTTGCCGTCCATCGCTGGTTCCCTGGGTGTGCCTACCTCCCGAAAAACTGCCTTCTTTACGGCGACAGGTCAATTCCTATTTTAGTGCTGGTCTCTTTCTGAGACCACTAGAGCACCCGCCGCTTCGGCACAAATCAGGATCTCCGATGACCGAAACCCTTCTCGTCACCGGCGCCTCCGGCCAGCTTGGCCGCGGCGTCATCCGCTATCTCCTGGACGCGCATAAAACTCCGCCTGCAAAGATCATCGCTATCACGCGCAATCCCGAAAGCCTGGCAGATTTGGCGGTGCGCGGCGTCGTTGTCAGGGCCGCAGACTTCAACGACGCCATTTCGCTGGAAACCGCATTCAAGGGCGCCGACAAGGCGCTGATCATTTCGACCGGCGATCTCGATCTCAAAAGCGGCAAGCGCCTGAAGCAGCACGAGAATGCCGTCGCGGCGGCCAAAAACGCCGGCGTCTCGCACCTGCTCTATACCTCGATGCCCAACCCGGAACCGGTGTCGCCGGTCCTGTTTGCCGGTGACCACTACAGCACCGAGCAGGCAATCAAGGCGAGCGGCATCCCCTACACGATCTTCCGCAACGGCTGGTACCAGGAGAACCTGTTCATGGCGCTGCCGCACGCGATCGCCTCGGGGCACTGGTACACGTCCGCCGGCGAAGGCCGCATCGCCCATGGCGCGCGCGACGACATGGCAGCGGCGATCGCCGCCGGTCTCGCTTCCGGCTCGACCGACAACAAAACCTACACGCTGACTGGCCCGCAAGCGTACACGACGGCAGAGATCGCCGCCCTTGTCAGCGAAGTCACCGGCAAGCCGCTCGATGTCGTGCAGGTTTCGGATGATGTCCTGACCGAAGGGGTAAAGGCATCAGGCGTTCCCGAGGATTTTGCCGGCGTCATCGTTTCCTTCGACGTCAACACGCGTGCCGGCCGCATCGCCATGGTGACGGACGCGATCGAGATGCTTTCCGGCAGGACGCCAAGGACGTTGAGACAATTCCTCGAGGCGAACAAGGCTGCCCTGGCAGGTTGAAATCCACGCGGCGGGAAGTCTGTTCTCGACTTTCCGCCCCTACTTCGATGTTTTGATCAGGCCGTGCCGAATAAGGCTCTCTCCGGTCGCAGCCAGCGCGTCTTCGCGCGAACGCGACTTCCAGCCGAGCATGCGAACCGCCTTGGCATTGGTGGCATTCTTGACCTTGCCCAGCTCAGGCACGAGCTGCGCGACTTCCGGATTGAACAGTCCCACCATGCGCACCAGCCAATCGGGAAGCTCTCTGGTCGAAACGCGCTTCGCCGCGTTACCGAGCCGCTTTCTCAAGGTTTGCGCGATTTCCCGCACGGTCATGAAATCGCCGGCCACCGCCAAGAAGCGCTCGCCGTTGGCAGCTGGATCGGTCATGGCGCGGATATGCAGGTCCGCCACGTCGCGTGCATCGACGACGCCGAAGGACAGGCGCGGCAGCCCCGGCATGGCGCCATTCATCATGCGTTGGACAAATTCGGTGGAGGTCGAATGGTCCGGGCCAAGCACAGGCCCGAAGATGCCGACGGGGTTGACGGCAGCAAGCTCCAACCCGCCCGCCTCGGCGGCGATAAAATCCCAGGCCGCGCGCTCGGCGAGCGTCTTCGACTTCACATAGGCGCTGACCCTTCCCATCGGATCGGTCCAGCTCTCCTCGGTGAACGGACGGCCGTCGGGCGGCATCTTGCCGTAGCCGACAGCCGCGAAGGAGGACGTCAGCACGACGCGTCTGACACCGGCATCTCGTGCCGCCCGCAGCACCCGCAACGCGCCTTCACGGGCCGGAATGATCAGCTCGTCATCATGCTTGGGCACGCCGGGCGGGAACGGCGAGGCGACATGCAGGACATAGTCGCAGCCCGCAGCGGCTAGCGGCCAGCCGGCATCGCTCATGAGATCGGCGATTGTAAAGGAGAGCCTGTCATCCGGCTCGACGCCACCTGCCTTGAGCATGGCCAGGACATCGGCTTGCCGCCTGGCCGAGCGCACAGTCGTGCGCACGCGGTAGCCAGCCTTCAGCAATTCAAGGATACAGTGAGCGCCGAGAAAGCCAGATCCGCCGGTGACAAGCACCAATTCGCCGCTCATGCCCGTCCCCCGAAGCGTCAGCCCAAGGCGATCGAGACCGTCAGATCGCCACCTGCGTGCCGATCTCTACCACACGGCCGGTCGGTATCTGGAAATATTCAGTGGCGTCGGCCGCCGTGCGCGCCAGCCCGATGAACAGCCGGTCTTGCCACACCGGCATGCCGGAATTGGGCGAGGCTTTCAGCGAGCGCCGGGACAGGAAGAAGGAGGTCGTCATGATGTCGAACTTCCAGCCTTGCTTGCGGCAGATCGCCAGCGCGCGCGGGATGTTGGGCTGCTCCATATAGCCGAAGGTCAGCGTCACCCGCATGAACAGCTCGTTGACCGTCTCCATCTTGACCCGGTCGCTGTCGGGCACCACCGGCTGCGGCGCGGTCACCACCGAGAGGATCACATTCTGCTCGTGCAGCACCTTGTAGTGCTTCAGGCTGTGCATCAGCGCGGTCGGCGCGCTGAGCGGATCGCTGGTCAGGAACACCGCGGTGCCGGATACCAGTTGCGGCTTTTTCTTCAACAGATTGCCGGCCAGGAAATCGAGCGGGATCTCGTTGCGGCGGGTCTTGTCGAAGAGATAACGGCTGCCGCGCACCCAGGTCCACATCGCCAGAACGATGGTGAAGGCCACCGCCAGCGAGGCCCAGCCGCCTTCGAACACCTTGACGATGTTGGAAGCAAAGAACCCGACATCGATGAAACCGAACAAGGCTGTCATCGCGACAGCCACCCACAGCCGCCATTTCCAGATGCGGGTCATGACGACAAACAGCAGCACGGTGGTCACCAGCATGTTGCCGGTCACCGAGATGCCGTATGCCGAAGCCAGCCTGCTGGATTCGCCGAAGCCCACCACCAGCATCATCACCACCAGCGCCAGCAACAGGTTGACGCGCGGCATGTAGATCTGGCCGGACTGTTTTTCCGACGTGTGCAGGATTTCCAGCCGTGGCAGCATGTTGAGCTGCACCGCCTGCCTGGTCAGCGAGAATGCGCCTGAAATCACCGCCTGGCTGGCGATGACCGTCGCGGCGGTCGCCAGCACCACCATCGGGATCAGCGTCCAGCCTTCGTTCATTTCGAAGAAGGGATGTCCGACCACGCCGTTCTTGGCCAGCACGAAGGCGCCCTGGCCGGCATAGTTGAGCAGCAGGCAAGGGAACACGATCGCCAGCCAGGCGAGCACGATCGGCTTGCGGCCGAAATGGCCGAGATCGGCATAAAGCGCTTCGGCGCCGGTGACCGCAAGGAAGATGGCGCCGATGGTGACGAAGGCGACATCGGGCGAATTGATCAGGAAGGCGACGATATAGTGCGGGCTGATCGCCCACAGGATTTCCGGATCGGCGATGATATGGTTGAGGCCGGACAGGCCGATAGCCAGGAACCAGACCGCGGTGATCGGGCCGAAGATCAGCGCCACGCCGCCGGTGCCGAAGCGCTGCACCGAAAACAGAACCGCCAGGATGACCAGTGTCAGCGGCACGACATAAGGCTGGAAGGTCGGCGTGACGACATTCATGCCCTCGACCGCCGAGAGCACCGAAATTGCCGGGGTTATGACGGCGTCGCCGAAGAACAGCGAGGCGCCGACGATACCGATGCCCAGGATGATCGCCGAGCGCTTCGGGAAACTGCCGCGCGCCAATGCCATCAACGACAGCACGCCGCCTTCGCCGCGGTTGTTGGCGCGCAGCACGAACATGATGTATTTGATGGTGACGATGATCGTCAGTGACCAGATGATCAGCGAGAGAACGCCAAGAATGTCGCCACGGTCGGCCACTTCGCCGCCCGACGACGCCACCAGCGCCTCGCGGAACGCGTAGATCGGGCTGGTGCCGATATCGCCGTAAACAACGCCGAGCGCGCCGAGCATCAACACCTTGGTGCTGTGCTGCTCGATCTCAGGATGGCTCGATTGTTCGACGGTTTCTGCCTCACTACCAGTGTTGGCAAGGGCCATGAACGACACTCCGATAAGCGGGCGGTGCTCTACGCTTGCTGCGATGCAATATCAAGTACCGTCGCGTTATGGCTGCCATGCTTTGCACGCGAGGCTGCCACCATTACCACCCGCAAGCCCTGAGAAATCGGCCCACCGTGCCGGCCATGCCATACTCCAACGCGTCGGCTGTCAACCCATGTCCGATCGACACTTCGGCCAATGCCGGAACGCGTCGCGCCAGGGCCGGCAGGTTGCTCACCGTCAGATCGTGCCCGGCATTGACCTCAAGGCCCGCGACAAAGGCCGCATCGGCGGTTTTTCCCAGTCTTTCCAGCTCCTTGGCCGCCTTGGCGGAATCGGCATGGCAACTGCCATAAGGTCCCGTGTAAAGCTCGATACGGTCGGCGCCGGTATCGCGCGCGGCGTTTATGCCGGCAGGATCCGCATCGGAGAACAACGAGACCCGGAAACCGCCCTTCTTCAGGCGTCTCACGATCGGTGTCAGGAACGCTGCATCGGCGATGAAGTTCCAGCCATGGTCCGAGGTTGCCTGGGAGGGATCGTCAGGCACCAGGGTCACCTGTTCCGGTTGATGCTTTTCCACGAGAGCCAGGAAATCCTCGGTCGGATGGCCCTCGATGTTGAATTCGGCCCGCGGGAACTCATCGTCGATCAAGGCCCTGATCTCAGGCAGGTCTGAACGGCGGGTATGGCGCTCGTCCGGGCGAGGATGCACCGTCAGCCCATGCGCTCCCGCCGCAAGCGCGATGCGGCCAAGCCTGATCACATCGGGCCACGGCAGGTCGCGCCGGTTGCGCAGCATGGCGATGGCGTTGAGATTGACGGAAAGCTTTGCGGGCATGGCTTCGGATCCTGCTCGATTTCGGCGCATCTATACCGCCTTTGACTGGAACAGATAGGGGGTTTCCGGTGTTCCAGAAGATCGCATGACGTTTGTGAAAGGATACGATCCCTTGAATTTCCTCGAAGCCGTGCCGGCAATCCGGCGCATCGATACGGACCGTGAGGATCTCTTCGCCATCGATATCGTCGGCCATGTCTCGGCGGCCGACGCGGAAAACCTGTTCGGCCTGCTCGAAGCGGCTTACGCGCTTCACCCGCGAATCGATGTGCTGGTGCGCGTGATCGATCATGACGGCGTCGACTGGAGCGACATATCGGACGAGACGCTGCGACAGGGCGCGGTCCAGGCCGCAGAGCATATCGGCCGTTGTGCCGCGATCGGCGAGCCGGACTGGACGGCGCAGGCGCGAGACTTCCTCCCTACCCCGCCGCCGGTCGAACTCAGGCATTTCAAAGACGAGGCCGATGCCTGGCAATGGCTCGGCGCCAGGCAACTGGGCTCCGCTACCTGACGATCGTCAACCGTTCGGCCGCCCGGGTGATCGCGGTGTAAAGCCAGCGCTGGCGCGTTTCCTTGAACGCCCAGCTTTCGTCGAACAGCACGATCTCGTTCCACTGCGACCCCTGCGCCTTGTGCACGGTCAGCGCATAGCCATAGTCGAAATCATCGAACCGCTTCTTCTGCTGCCACGGGATATCGGCGTCGGGATCCTCGAACGCCGCCTTGAGCAGCTTGATCTTGGCGACACCGCGGTCCGGATCATCCTCTTCGGGCGACACCAGGAGGTTGATGCCAGGTTTCACCGTCTCGCGCGACGAGGTCATCACCTTCCACAGCGAACCGTTGAGCAGGCCCTTGGCCGGGTCGTTGCGCAGGCACACCAGCTTGTCGCCGGCCTGCGGATAGTCGGCATTGAACCCCTTGAGCTCGCGCAGGCGCTGGTTGTAGCGGCGGCGCGTGCGGTTGGTGCCGACCAGCACCTGGTCCGCCCTCAGCACTAGGTCCTGGTTGACGTCTTCCTTGCCGATCACCTGCGCCGTGCCGTAGTCGCCGCGCATGAATTCGCGCCCCTCGCGCACGTCGAGCGCCAGCCGCAGGATCGGATTGTCGCGCGCCTGCCGGTGGATTTCGGTGAGCAGGAAATCCGGCTCGTGGTCGGTGAAGAAGCCACCGCCCGAGATCGGCGGCAACTGGCCGGGATCGCCCAGCACCAGGATCGGCGTGCCAAAGCTCAAGAGGTCACGGCCAAGCTGCTCGTCGACCATCGAGCATTCGTCGATGATGACCAGTTTCGCACGCGAGATCGGGCTCTGCCGGTTGAGCGAAAAAGTCGGCGACATCGACGTCTTGCCAGTCACCTCGTCTTCGACCGATTCCTCCCCCTTGGGCCTGTAGATCAGCGAATGGATGGTGCGGGCATTGACCGCGCCCTTGGAGCGCAGCACCTGCGCCGCCTTGCCGGTGAAGGCGGCGAACTGCACCTGGCCGTCGACATGTTCGGCGAAATAGCGCGCCAGCGTCGTCTTGCCGGTGCCGGCATAGCCGAACAGCCGGAACAATTGCGGCTTGCCGGCCTTGAGCCAGCGCGCGACCGCCTGCAGCGCCTCGTCCTGTTGGGGTGAAAATTCCATCTGATCGTGTGACCGGATTCGCAAGGGAAAGACAAGATGGCGGCCACCGCCATCGAGGCAGCCGGCGGCAAACAAGGTTATCAGGCGAGGACGGGAACGTAAAGGGAACGGGCGGCGTGTCCGCACGATCACCCGACGGCGTGCGGATCGTTCTCCAGCAGGATCGGCTTGCCGTGCGGCGTGGCATGCGCGGCGCGCTCCCAGGCCCGTGCCATTGCATCGACATCGGGCTTGGCGGCCAATCCTTTCGACGCCAGCAGCGCTTCCAGCGCCGCCAACCAATGTTCGTAATAGTCATGGCCGTCAGCCCCCGCGCCGGGTTTCTTCACTTCGGCCGACAGTGCCTGCGCCCACTCGCTCCACGAAAACAGGCCCTTGTCGTGCAGCGCCACCGTCATCGCGAAGGCTTCGGCCTGCCAGGGCTCGGCGAAGACGGGCGCATCGAGGCCGGCGGGCAGACCGGCAGGCCCGTTCGCCTCAGGCCGGTTCAAGATAGTTCTCCCAGGCATCGATGGACACGGTCAGCGTCGGATCGGCCCCGTCGCCCCAGATCTCGGCTCCGTCGAAAACCACCGTATAGACCCATTGCGGGTTCTCGCCCTGCCCATGCGCGTTGGTGTCCGGGAATACAAAGCCGTCGCGCACCGCTTCGATCCTCCCATGCTTGCCACGCGCGTAGCGCGGCAGCCTGGTGTGGCCGGTCGGATTGAAATTCCTGGTCCGCACGCGGTCGCCGGCCCTGAACCGCGGCGCCGTTTCGACCGGCCGGTTGCACGGAGCGCCCTTGGCCAGCACGGCCGGAACGTCATCGGCCTTCAGCACTCTTTTGGGCGTCGCCGCCGCATCGATCGCCTCGCCTGCCTTGAGATCACGCTCGCTGACGAAACCATGGCGCTTGAGCAGGGTTTCCAGCGCCTTGATCCAGATCTGGTAGTAGCTGGAGGCATAATAGTCGGCCGGATGCAGCGATTCCCGCGCATGCCGGCTCTCATCGATATTCCAGGCGCCCATGGCGCCGGCGGTGAGCGTCACGCCGAGCGCCCGCCGCTCCCAGTCGGCATGGAAATACGGCTCGTCCCGTTCCGGCGCCACCGGCCCGAATCCCATCTGTCCGCCGACATCCTGCGGGCCGTTCATGCCGGATCCCCCGTTTTTTCCGGTTTTTGGGCTAGCACAGTGCCGATCATCGCATCGCGGCTTACCAATTCGGACAAGCGCTCCTCACTCCAGCCTTCGGTTCCTTGAGGCCGCATCGGGACGACGAGATAGCGTAACTCCGCGGTCGAATCCCAGACGCGTATCTTTGTCGAGGCCGGCAGCGTCAGCCCGAATTCCTCAAGCACGCCGCGCGGATCGATGACCGCGCGCGAGCGATAGGGCGGCGCCTTGTACCAGACCGGCGGCAGGCCGAGCACCGACCACGGATAGCAGGAGCACAGCGTGCAGACGACGAGATTGTGAGTCTCTTCGGTGTTGAACACCGCCTGCATGTGCTCGCCTTGCCGGCCGGTATAGCCCAGCGATCCGATCGCCGCCGTAGCATCGCGCTTCAGCCAGTCGGCAAAAGCGGGATCGCTCCAGGCCTTGGCCACCACCCTCGCGCCGTTGCGGGGACCGATCTTAGTCTCGTAGGTATCGACGATGACATCGATCGCGGCCGGATCGATCAATCCCTTGCGGGTGAGAATGGTTTCCAGCGCGCGCACGCGGGCGGCAAACGGATCGAGTTCGTTGTCGTGGTCATGATCGTGGGACATGGTCATAAACTACGGCTGGGATCCGCCGGCCGCAAGCATGACGACTTGGGCCAGTGGGCGCGACGCGGATACACTACTCCGCGGCCGTCTTTTGCGGCTCGCCTCGGATTTCGTCATCATCGTCGAACAGCGAAGGCTGATCCCCCGCTTCGACCAGATGCAATTCGGGCTTGCGCTTCGGCATCAGCCCGACCAGCCAGCCCGAGAAATTTTCCATGTAGACATAGATTACCGGTGTGACGAACAGCGTCAGCGCCTGCGAGGCGAGCAGACCGCCGACAACGGCGACGCCCAGCGGCTGGCGCAGCTCCGCGCTGGCGCCCGTGCCGAGCGCGATCGGGAACGTGCCCATCAAGGCGGCCAGCGTCGTCATCATGATCGGCCGGAACCGCATCAGGCAGGCCTTGTGGATGGACTCGGTGGCCGACATTCCTTCTCGTCGCAATTCGAGCGCGACGTCGACCATCATGATGCCGTTCTTCTTGACGATGCCGATCAGCATCAGGATGCCGATCACCGCGATGACGGACAGGTCCATGCCGGCGAAGCGCAAGGCGACAACCGCTCCCAGCACAGCCGATGGCAAGCCTGTGAGGATCGTGAGCGGATGGATGAAGCTCTCATAGAGAATGCCAAGCACGATATAGATGGTCAGGATCGCGCCGCCGATCAGCAGGCCCTGGTTGGCGAGCGAATCCTGGAAGGTCTTGGCTGTGCCGGCAAAGCTGGTCGAGATCGTCTCCGGCATGCCGATCTGCTCCTTGAGCGCGTCGATGCGGCTCACGCTGTCGCCGAGCGCCACGCCTTGCGGCAGATTATAGGAGATCGTCACGGCCGGAAGCTGGCCGAGCTGGTTGACCGTCAAGGCGCCGGCCGTGCGATCGACCCGGGCGAAGGCGCCAAGCGGAACCAGGGAGCCGCTCGCCGTCCTCATCTGGATGGCCAGCATCCGCTCCGGCGACCACTCGATCTTGGGATCGAGCTCGGTGATGACTTCGTAGCTGTCGGCGGAGCCGAAGATCGTCGAAACCTGGTCGGTGCCGAACCCGCCATAAAGCGCCGAGCGCAGCGTGTCGGTGTCGATGCCGAGCTGGGCCGCCTTGTCGCGATCCACCACCAGCGTCGCCTGCAGCGCATTGTTCTGCAAATCGCTGGTGACGTCGGTGAAGGTCGCATGATCGGCCGTCATCGCGTCATTCAGTTTCTGCGCCCAGATGTCTGTCTGGCCGGTGTCGAGGCCCTGAACCACGAGCTGGTAGGCGCTGGCAGACGAGCGCGAACCCAGCCTCAGATTCTGCACAGGCTGCATGTAGGTCTCGATGCCTGCGACGCCGGCCAATTGCTTGCGCAGATCGGCAAGCACCTTCTCGATATTGGGCCGCTGGTCCTTGCCCTTGAGCTGGACGAAAAGCTGCCCCTGGTTGAGCGCATTGTTGCCGCTGCCCGCCGACCACGCAACATGGTCGACATAGGGCGAATGCGAGAAGACGCTGGCCACCTGCCCCTGCAGCTTTGCCATGGCGTCGAACGAGATGTCCTGGCGCGCGATGGTCGTCACCGATATCTGGCCGATATCCTCCTGCGGGAAAAAGCCCTTCGGCGAGACCTCGATCAGCCACACCGACGCCGCCGCGGTGCCTATGAAGACCAGGAACACCAGGAAAGTGTGCCGCAGACAGAAGCTCAGGATCCGGTCGTAGCCGCGGGTGATGAAATCGCGCCTGTGGCCATCGCCATGCGCCTCGCGGTCGGCCTTGGTCACCGACAGCAGCCGCGAGCACAGCATCGGCGTCAGCGTCAGCGACACGAACATCGACGCCAGGATGGCGACCGTCACCACGACGGCGAACTCGTTGAAGATGCGCCCGATGACGCCGCCCATCAGAAGCACCGGGATGAACACGGCCACCAGCGAGATCGAAATCGAGATGATGGTGAAGCCGATTTCGCGCGCGCCCTTCAGCGACGCATCGAAAGCCGACAATCCGTCCTCCTCCATGTGACGGAAGATGTTTTCCAGCATCACGATAGCGTCGTCGACGACGAGGCCGACCGCGAGCGTCAGGCCCATCAGCGAAATGTTGTCGATGGAAAAGCCGAACAGGAACATCGCGCCGAGCGTGGCGATCAACGAGATCGGCACCGCCACGGCCGGAATGATGGTCGCCGTAACGCGGCGCAGGAACACGAAGATCACCATGACCACCAGTGCGATGGTCAACAGCAGCGTGAACTGCACGTCGTCCACGGCCTGGCGGATCGAGGTCGAACGATCGTTGAGCAGCTTGATCTGGGCGGCGGCCGGCATCTGGTCCTGGAAGGACGGCAGCATCGCCTTGACCTTGTCGACGACGTCGACAGTGTTGGCGTCGGGCTGGCGCTGCACCGCCATGATGATCGCGCGCGTGCCGTCATACCAGCTCGCAGTCGTCGTGGTCTGCACCGAATCAACGACGCGCGTCACCTCGCCCAGCCGCACCGGATGACCGTTCTTGGTGGCGATGATGAGGTTGGAGAATCCGGCGGCGTCGGTCAGCTGCGTATTGGCCGTGATCGTCAACTGCTGTTTGTTGTTCTTCAGAACGCCCAGCGGGGTGTTGGAGTTGGCGGATGCGATCGCCGCCTGCAGCTGGTCGATCGAAATGCCGCGCGCGGCAAGCGCGGTCGGGTCGATCTGGATGCGCACCGCATATTTCTGCTGGCCGAAGATGGAGACCTGCGCCACGCCGTCGATGGTCGACAGCGACGGCGAGATGACGTTTTCGGCGAAAGCATCGAGATCGGTCAGCGGAACCGTATCGCTGACCAGCGACATCAAAAGGATCGGCGCGTCGGCCGGATTGACCTTGCGGTAGCTCGGCGGCGAGGTCATCTGCGGCGGCAGCGATCTTTGCGTGCGCGCGATCGCTGCCTGCACGTCCGCGGCCGCGGCATCGATGTCGCGGTTGAGCACGAACTGGATGGCGATCGAGGTCTGGCCGAGCGAGTTGGTGGTCGAGATCGAATCGATTCCGGCAATGGTGGCGAATTGCTTGATCAGCGGCGTCGCCACCGACGTTGCCATCGTTTCCGGCGAGGCTCCGGGTAGCTGAGCCGAGACGTTGACGACAGGGAATTCGGCACTGGGCAGCGCCGCCACCGGGAGGAACTTGTAGGCGAACAGCCCGCCCAGAACGAGGGCGAACGACATCAGGAGGGTGGCGACAGGCCTGCGAATGCAGAACTCGGAGATCATTGGGCCGCCTCGCCGGCCTTGTCCGCTTGCGCGATCTTGGGTGCTGCCTGGTCGCCGGATCCGGCGGATGCCTTGCCTTCGTGCACGGCAGCCCCGTTCTTCAGTCGCGTCTGGCCTTCGATAACAACCTTCTCGCCGCTTTTCAGGCCATCGCTGATGGCGGCGCTCTGACCCACGGTCAGCGCCACTTGCACCGGCCGCATTTCGACTGTGTTGTCAGGCTTGACCACATAGACGAACGGCCCCTTCTGGCTGGGCTGCACCGCGACCGTGGGGACGGACGTCATCTGCGGCATGATGCCGGCGTCGAGCACGACATTCACATATTGGCCCGGCCACAGCGACAGATCGGTGTTGGGTATGCTGGCTCGCGTTGCGATGGTGCCGGAAGCGGTATCGACGCTGGAATCGACGAAATCGAGCGTGCCCTTGCCAATGGGTGTCGGGTCGCCGTCCTGGGTCAGGGTCACTGCCCCTTGCTGTGGCTTTGCCAGTGCCTTGTGCAGCAGCGCAAGATTGCTTTCGGGCAGGTTGAAGTTCACCTGCAGCGGATCCATCTGGGTGATGGTGACGAGCGGGGTCGAGGTGCTGCTGCTGCCATTGCTCGTGGTCACGAGATCGCCCACGGCAACGTTGACCGCGCCAAGCCTGCCGGAAATCGGCGCGGTGATCCTGGCAAAGCCAAGCTGGACATTGTCTGCATCGATTGTCGCCTTGTCGGCATCGACAGTCGCTGCCGCCGCCTTCTGCGCGGCAACGGCCTGGTCGTAGGTCTGCTGCGTACCGGCCTGCTTGGCGACAAGATCCTTGGCGCGCTGAAGATCGGAATTCGAACTGGCAAGCAGCGCCTGATCCTTGGCGAGCGTCGCCTGATCCTTGGCGAGCTGCGCCTTCAAGGCACGGTCATCCAGCGAAAACAGGAGATCGCCGGTTTTCACCATCTGCCCGTCCTTGACGTCGATCGACACGATCTGGCTGGACACGCGCGCGTTGATGCTGACCACGGCGGGAGAGGAGACGAAGCCGATGGCGTAGCGCCGGACCGGGAAATCGGCCGTCGTTGCCGTGGCCGAGATGATCGAGGCCGAACGGGCGCCAGTGCCGCCGGCCGCCTGCTTGGCCCCTGCCTGCGGATCCTGCCTATCCGGCGTCGGCTTGTCCGACGCGACCTGCTTTGCACCGATGATCTGCCGGGCCCTGCTCAGCGTGTCGGGAGACAGATAGAGCCAGGCCGCGCCTGCGCAGGCGACCGCAAGCAATGAAAGAATGACTTTTCCACGCATCGACAAAAGACCCTCTCCGTCCGACACGCCATAGCCAGGTGGTCGTATTCTAGCTCAAATCACGACGCCCTGCCGCGATTTCGCTGAATAGATAGGACAGGGCTTTGGCGGAAAAGGGCCAAAACACGGCATTACGAAGATTTAATGTGCACTGCACAATGGATGGGCTGGCCACCATGATCGCGTGCAAAAGGCGGATCGCGACCCTGGACAACTCACCGCAGCATCGGCCAAAGCGTCGCGGCCAGCAACACGCCCATGGCGATGTTGAACCATTTCAGCCGCACTGGATCGGACAGGAAACCGCGCAGCGCCGTGCCGAATCCCGCCCACACTGAAACGCTCGGCAGGTTGACGATGGTGAAGGCCACCGAGATCAGCGCCACCGACAGGAACGGATGCTCCGGATTGGAGTAGACGGCCATGGCGGTGATCGCCATCACCCAGGCCTTGGCATTGACCCACTGGAACGCCGCCGCCTCGATGAAACGCATCGGCCGCGCCTTCGTCTCGCCTTTGCCGCTGAGCGAGCGTGACATGGCGATTTTCCAGGCAAGGTAGAGCAGATAGGCGGCGCCGGCGATCTTGAGCGCGGTGTGCAGCGCCGGGAACGCCGTCAGCACGGCGCCAAGACCAAGGCCGACCGCCAGCAGCAAGACAAGAAACCCGATGCTGATGCCGAACATATGCGGCACGCTCCTCACCAGGCCGAAATTCACACCTGAGGCGAGCAGCATCAGATTGTTAGGCCCGGGCGTGATCGAGGTCACGAAGGCGTAGACAAGCAAGGCGAGGAATGCGTCGAGCGACATGATATCCTCCCAGATAAGCCAGTATTATTGTCTCTTCCAACGACCGCACAAATGCCACCCTCGGCCGGTGGCCGATCCCGTCGTCACGCTGTGGAGAAACTTACCGGTGCTACATCCCCTGCGGGCCACGGTTCATCGCCGCCACGCCGGTGCGGCAGATCTCTACCAGGCCGAGCGGCTTCATGATGGCGATGAACTGGTCGAGCTTGGAGCCCTTGCCGGTGATCTCGAAGATGAAATGCTCGGTGTTGGCGTCGATGACGCTGGCGCGGAAGGCATCCGCCAGGCGCAGCGCCTCGACGCGGGCCTCGCCGGTGCCGGCGACCTTGACCAGCGCCAGTTCCCGCTCCAGCGGCCGCTCCTGGCCGAACTCCTGCGAGCGCACGGTGAGGTCGACGACGCGGTGGACCGGCACGATGCGCTCGAGCTGGTGCTTGATCTGCTCCAGCACATGCGGCGTGCCGCGCGTCACGATGGTGATGCGCGACAGATGTTTCTCATGCTCGGTTTCCGAGACTGTCAGGCTCTCGATGTTGTAGCCGCGCCCGGAAAATAGGCCGATGACCCGGGCAAGCACGCCCGGCTCGTTGTCGACCAGCACTGAAAGCGTGTGGTTCTCGGGCTTTTCCGTTTCCTTGGCGATGAAATAGGCGGAGCCGGTCGGTTGTAGCTGTGCGTTCATGATGTGAATCTCGACTTCAAACTCTTGGATCTAATCTCTGTTTACGCACGGCTTCTCGCGACAGCCCTGCCTCTGTCCGCTGCTAAACCAGTTCCCTGCCCTTGGCGTCGATGGCGTTGGCCACCGCCTCGTCCGTCGCCTCGTCCGGCAAGAGCATCTCATTGTGCGCCTTGCCCGACGGGATCATCGGGAAGCAGTTGGCGAGCGTCGCCACGCGGCAGTCGAACAGCACCGGCTTCCTGACCGAGATCATCTCCTTGATGGCATCGTCCAGCTCGTCCGGCTTGTCGCAGCGGATACCGTGGCCGCCATAGGCTTCGGCCAGCTTGACGAAATCAGGCATGGCTTCGGTGTAGGAATGCGACAGCCGGTTGCCGTGCAGCAGCTGCTGCCACTGCCGCACCATGCCCATATACTGGTTGTTGAGAATGAAGATTTTGATCGGCGCGTCGAACTGCACCGCGGCACTCATCTCTTGCATCGTCATCTGCACCGAAGCGTCGCCGGCGATATCGACGACCAGCGCGTTCGGATGCGCGATCTGCACGCCGAGTGCCGCCGGCAGGCCGTAACCCATCGTGCCGAGCCCCCCGGACGTCATCCAGCGGTTCGGCTTCTCGAAATGGTAATGCTGCGCCGCCCACATCTGGTGCTGGCCGACCTCCGTCGTGATGTAGGTGTCCATGTCCTTTGTCAGGGCATAGAGCCGCTGGATGGCATATTGCGGCATGATCACGTCGTTGTTCATCTTGTAGGCGAGCGAATCGCGCGCACGCCATTTGGCGATCTGCTCCCACCAGGGATAGAGCGCCTTCTTGTCGGCCTTGGCGGTTGCACGCCACAGCCGCACGAGATCCTCCAGAACCCGGCCGACATCGCCGATAATGGGCACGTCGGTGTGGACGTTCTTGTTGATCGAGGACGGATCGATGTCGATATGGATCTTCTTCGAGTTCGGCGAGAACGCGTTGAGCCGGCCGGTGATGCGGTCGTCGAAGCGCGCACCGATGCAGATCATCACGTCGCAGTCATGCATGGCCATGTTGGCTTCGTAGGTGCCGTGCATGCCGAGCATGCCGAGCCAGTTCTTGCCCGATGCCGGATAGGCGCCGAGCCCCATCAGCGTCGAGGTGATCGGGAAACCGGTGAGGTCGACCAGTTCGCGCAGCAGATGGCTCGCTTCCGGACCGGAGTTGATGACGCCGCCGCCGCTGTAGATGATCGGCTTCCTGGCACCGGCCAGCAGTTCGACCGCCGCCTTGACCTTCTCCAGGTCGCCCTGCACCTTCGGCTGATAGCTGGTGCGCGGCGCGGTTTGAGGAGAAACATAAAAACCCTTGGCGAACTGCACGTCCTTCGGGATGTCGACCACGACAGGACCGGGACGGCCGGTGGTGGCGACATGGAAGGCCTCATGAATGGTTGCGGCAAGCTCGTTGACGTCCTTCACCAGCCAATTGTGCTTGGTGCAGGGGCGCGTGATGCCGACCGTGTCGCACTCCTGGAAAGCGTCCGAACCGATCAGCGAGGTCGGCACCTGCCCGGTCAGGCACACCAGCGGGATCGAATCCATCAGCGCGTCCTGCAAAGGCGTCACCGCGTTGGTCGCGCCCGGACCCGATGTCACCAGCATGACGCCTGCCCTGCCGGTCGAGCGCGCATAGCCCTCGGCCGCGTGGCCGGCGCCCTGCTCGTGCCTCACCAGGATGTGCTCGACGTCGTCCTGCTGGAAGATCTCGTCATAGATCGGGAGAACCGCGCCGCCCGGATAACCGAAGACATGCTTGACGCCATTGTCCTTCAGCGCCTGCACCACCATTTCGGCGCCAGTCATTTCGCGCCGCTCGCTCTGTCCGTTGCTCATCGGTTTGGTCCCGTACTGTCCGCCATCTGGCGATTTGCTGGTCGTTTAGTCGTGTTTCAGGCAATAAAAAAGGCCCCCGAGGGAGCCTGTGTGTTGCGCATGGGAGGTTTTCGCCCGGCGGTTACACCGCCTTGCCCACGCGCCTTCCTACGAGAATGAGTGCCTTTTTCATGGTGGCGAACCATAAGGGTGAAAGCAGCCGTTCGTCAATGGGGTCGATTCCGCTTTCATGCCGGCTTGCCCGGTGCATGGCACGAAGCACGCGCACGCCGTCATTTAGACCCGGCTCGACGTCGGGTCGCTGGTCAAACCCTTGAAAACAAAGCGAACTATTTGGCGACGTGACGCGGCCCATGGTTTGCCGCGATACTGCCCGAGGCCGGACCCCAAGCTCGGCAAAGGCAGCTCGCAACGAGGCCGATCAACAAAAACGCGGAGGAAACTGATGCTCGACAAGGCCCCGAACAGGAAGCTTTCCGACCTTCTCGAACGATTTGGCGCGGCCCTTGCCGCCGGCGACGTCGACAAGGCGGTCGAATGCTTCCAGGAAGATTGTTATTGGCGCGACCTCGTCACCTTCACCTGGAATATCAAGACCATGGAAGGCCGCGATCAGGTGCGTGACATGCTGGAAAGCCAGCTGTCGAAGACGAAGCCATCACATTTCGCCATCGCCAGGGGCGAGGACGCGACCGAGGCGAACGGGGTGATCGACGGCTGGATCAGCTTCGAGACGGATGTGGCGCGCGGCTTCGGCCATATCAGGTTGAAGGACGGCAAGATCTGGACGCTGCTGACCACGATGGTCGAGCTGAAAGGCTATGAAGAGCCGGCCGGCTTCGCCCGGCCCATGGGCGCCAAGCACGGCTCCGGCAGGAACCGCCCGACCTGGAAGGAAGAGCGCGAGAAGGAAGCGGCCGAGCTTGGCTTCAAGACGCAGCCCTATACGGTCATCATCGGCGGCGGCCAGGGCGGCATCGCGCTTGGCGCGCGGCTCCGCCAGCTCGGCGTGCCGGCGATCATCATCGAGAAGAATGAACGTGCCGGCGACAGCTGGCGCAAGCGCTACAAGTCGCTCTGCCTGCACGATCCGGTCTGGTATGACCATTTGCCCTACATCGATTTTCCCCGGAACTGGCCGGTTTTCTCGCCCAAGGACAAGATCGGCGACTGGCTGGAAATGTACACCAAGGTGATGGAGCTGAATTACTGGTCCTCAACCGAGGCCAAGAGCGCTTCCTACGACGAGGAGAAGAAGGAATGGACGGTTGTCGTCCACCGCGACGGCAAGGACATCACGCTGAAGCCGAAGCAGCTGGTGCTGGCCACCGGCATGTCCGGCCGTCCCAATCTGCCGAAGTTCAAGGGCATGGAGAATTTCAAGGGCGATCAGCACCACTCCTCCAAGCACCCCGGCCCTGACCAATATGCCGGCAAGAAGGTTGTCGTCATCGGCTCCAACAATTCCGCGCACGACATTTGCGCGGCACTGTGGGAAGCCGGCGTCGACGTCACCATGGTGCAGCGATCGACCACCCACATCGTCAGATCCGACACGCTGATGGATATCGGGCTTGGCGCGCTCTACTCGGAGCAGGCGGTGCAGAACGGTATGACCACCGCCAAGGCCGACCTCATCTTCGCCTCCCTGCCCTACAAGATCCTGCACGAGTTCCAGATTCCGCTTTATGAGAAGATGAAGGAGCGCGACGCGGCGTTCTACAAGGGCCTGGAAAAGGCCGGCTTCATGCTCGACTGGGGCGACGACGGCTCCGGCCTGTTCATGAAATATCTCAGGCGTGGCTCCGGCTACTACATCGATATCGGCGCTTCGCAGCTGATCATCGATGGCGCCATCAAACTCAAGAGCGGCGTCGATGTGGCCGAGATCAAAGAACATTCCGTCCTGCTCAGCGATGGCACCGAACTGCCGGCGGACGTCATCGTCTATGCCACCGGATACGGCTCGATGAATGGCTGGGCGGCGGAGCTGATCTCAAAGGAGGTTGCAGACAAGGTCGGCAAATGCTGGGGACTCGGCTCGAACACCACCAAGGATCCCGGCCCATGGGAAGGTGAGCAGCGCAACATGTGGAAGCCGACGCAGCAGGAGGCGCTCTGGTTCCATGGCGGTAACCTGCACCAGTCGCGCCATTATTCGCAGTTCCTGTCGCTGCAGTTGAAGGCCAGGCAGGAAGGCATTGCGACGCCCGTCTATGGGCTGCAGCAGGTTCACCACAAGGGATAAGCCAGATCGTGGCGAAAAACCGAGGGAGGCGCGGTTTTGGACCGCGCCTCCCTTTCCTGATCGGTGCGATCGGCTACGCCGCCTGGTCGGCCGCGAACCGCGCCACCACGCGTTCTAGCAACGGCACATAGTCGCGAAACGTGCGCGTCCTCATGTCGGCGACCTTGCCGCCCTCGTCCCAGATGCGGACGCGCACCGCCTCTTCGTGAAACGGGTTCTTGCGGAACCCGGCCACCTCGTCCGGGCTCATCGGCCCGCCCTGCAACGACAGCGTATGAACCGAAGCCGGCGACAGCTTGTCGAAATAGGTCGGGTCGGTGGCGCAGAGATAGCGCTTGGCCGAGACATGCAGCCTGACGCATTCGACGATGACCGGCGGGAAGAACGGCGCCAGCACCTCGCCGCCGGCCTCGTCATGGTGCTTGTCCTCGACGTCATCGGGCGAATAGGTACCGAACTCGCTGGTGTAGTGGCCGATATCGTGCAGCAGGGCTGCTGCCACCAGTTCTTCCGGCGCACCATCCTGGTCTGCGAGCCAGGCGCCCTGCAGCATATGCTCGGACATCGTCACCGGCTCGCCGAGATAGGATTCGGCTCCCCGGCGCTCGAAGATATCGGCGATGAATTCGACGATGTTGCCGGCGTTCAGATCATGTGCGTTCATTCCGCCGCCTCCTTGAAACCGTGCTCGATCGCCGCCAACGTCGACAGCAGGCCGTCCTTGTCGGCATAACAGCCCTGCAGCCAGCGTTTCCCGGTTCCCGAAAACGCCTTGCGCGCATGCATGACGCGGGTGTTGTCGACGATGAAGGCCTGTCCCGGCTCGAGCTTGAACGTCACTTCGAAGGCCGGATCCTCGATCAACTCCGCAAAGCGGCGATAGGCGGCGTAGTAGGCCTCCATCTCGGCGAAAGGCACGTCGACGGTCGGCGCCAGCGAGCGGTTGTTGAAGCGGATGCAGATCAGTTCGCCGTCCGGCCCGAGTTCGATCATAGGCCGCTTCGCCTGCAGCCGCACGCCGGACGAGCCGGCATATCCGAAACGCGCCGGATGCGAACTCAGGAGTCGGAAGCCTTCGGGGTTCTCGGCCTGCAAGGCGGCCGCCACGGCGAACCCGTCGACGACGCTCGACTCGCCACCCTCCACCGTGTTCTCGATACAGGACAGGATCTGCAGCGTCGGCACCGGATCCCGATAGGGGTTGTCGGTATGCGCCTGGAGGCCGAGATTGGTGTAGGCCAGATTGTTCGGATTGACCTCGGCGCGCACTTCGAACCAGCGCCCGTAATTGGTCTCCCTGATGTAGCCGAACAGGTCGGAGACCTTGCACAGAGCGCCTGGTTCGGCCGGCAGTCCGTCCATCACTGCAAAACCATATGTCCTCACTGCCGAGAGCCATTCCCGCAGTACACCGCGGCTGCGGCCTGCCGCCGGATAGCCGGCGCGCGGCACCGAATTCTGCATCGTCGCCCTTGTCCAGCGCTGCACCGCGTCGGCGGTCCATCCGGACTGACGGGCCTCGGCGCGATCATAGGCATTGGCTCGAAGCCACGCCTCGGGAAAGCTGACCGTCTTCTTCTCGGGCACGAATCTGATCTCCACGGCATTGCCCTTGATCGAAGCGGCACCGATCCGCGTCTCGGCTGGAATATCGAGGATGGTGATCAGTCGCTGGCCGTTGCCGGCGCTGCGTGTCTTGTCGTCGAGTGCGTTGTCGCGAAGCCACATGGCATGGAACCGGCAGCGCGTCCCGTCCTTCCAGCCCAGTTCGATCATTCTTCCTGCGTCGCCTATCAGCGCATCGGTCAACATGGAGATGTTCCTGTCCATTGCGCCCCGCAGTCCGCTCAGCGGGGCCTCGATTGCATGTTGATCGAGCGAAAGGTATAATTGAAATTATCATTTTTCGGTCAATGGCTGCAAAATCGTAATGCCTGCGAGAACCATCCCCACCTTGCCCCCACTCGACTGGCTGCGCAGCTTCGAGGCAGCGGCGCGGCTTTCGAATTTTACGGCGGCGGCCGCCGAACTCGGCCTGACCCAGGCGGCCGTCAGTCAGCATGTCCGGCTCCTCGAGGATCGGCTGAAGACGCGTCTGTTCTCACGGCTGGCGCGGGGCGTCGCACTGTTGCCGGAGGGCGCCGCCTACTTGCCCCACATCCAATCAGCCTTCGCCACCATCGGCAGCAGCACGGCGGAACTGTTCGAGCCCCGCGCCGTCGAGACCGTCACCTTGCGGGCGCCGATCTCTTTCGCTTTGCTGGTGCTCGTTCCGAAGCTGCCCGACCTTGCCAAGGCGCTGCCGCGCATCCATGTCGACCTGGTGACGATCCATCGCCCGACCGACTATGACCTGCCGGGCTCAGCGCTGGACATCCGTTTCGGCAACGGATCCTTTCCCGGACGCCTGGCCGACAGGCTGACCGCCGAGCGGCTTGTGCCGGTGGCCGCCCCGGCCTTGGCCAGTGATGCCGACTGGACATCCCTGCCGCTGCTCCTGGTGGCCGGTGCGCGCGAGATGTGGGCGGAATGGTTCGCCGCGGCGGGATTGGCCGGTCACCCCAGGCGCTCGCATCGCTTCGACAGCTTCGTGGCTGCGATGGAGGCTGCGCGAGCCGGCGCGGGCGTGCTTCTGGGCTCGCGGCCGCTGATTGACGCGGCACTCGAAAGCAAGGCCCTGGCCAGGCTTTCCGATTTCGAGCTCCCGAGCACATCGGGGCATTTTCTGACCAAGGCACCGATCGCGCGACTGACCGGTGCCGAGCAGGATTTCCGCCAATGGCTGCTGTCGCGCCTCGGCGAGCCATCTCCGACATGACGTTCACCGGCCGATGCGCTTCCAGTAGATGAGCGTGCCGGTCAGCCCGCCATGGGGCTTCAATGCATAGTCCGGTATTTCCCCGGTCAGCGTGAAGCCCAGCCTCTCATAGAGCCCGGACGCCCCCTCTTCGGTCGCCGTATCCAGAACCAGAAGCGTGCGGCCCCTCTCCACCGCAAGGGCCTCGGCCGCTTGCATCAGGCGGGTCGCCACGCCTTTGCCTCGACGATCGAGGCGCGTCATCAGCTTGGCGATCTCGGCCCGGTGCGGCTGGTTGGGCGGACAGTCGAGCAGCAGCGTGACCGTGCCGACCAGCGTGTCTGCCTCCCACGCGCCAAGCACCACCGCTCACCTCTTGCGGCCGCCGTCAGCGACGTGTCCCAGAACCTGCGGGCGGTTTCCGGCGCCAGCGGATGCATGAAGCTCACCGACCCGCCCGCGGCAACCGTTTCGACCAGAAGATCGCCAAGCAACGCCTGTGTCCGCGCGTCCTGCGTCAACATTCTGATCTCGATGGAATGCATGCTCGTTCTGCCTGGCTGAGATGGAAGGATCGATACGGTCGAACTGGCGTCAATCGAAAGCGCTGAATCGCTTTCCCTTGCGCGCCGCCTTGATCGCGGCGATGCGTTCGGTGTCCTCTTCCTGAAGGTGGCGTCCGCGTTCGAGGAGTTCGAGCGTGTATTCCTCATAGGTAAGTCCCAGCCGTTCCGCCTTGTCCACGCGCATCAGCATGACGTCGCGGCTCGGTGCTTTCAACGCCTTGGCATGCGCGGCCTGCCAGGCCAGGAAAATATAAGGATCGCCCTTGCCCCATGGCGGCCCCTTGTAGTCGTCGAGCGGCGGTCCCCCATTGTGGGAGCGCTTTGGACGTCTCGGCATGATGTCAGGCCCTGACCAGCGCGACGAGATAGTCGGCGCCCGCCTCGAGCGCATGGAAGGTGCAGTCCGACGGCGCGCCGAGCGCCAGACAGTCGCCGGGCTCGAGCCTGTGCACCAGATCGCCCTCGATGAATTCCAGCCGTCCGGAGATCAGCCATATCTGCTGTTTGATGAAGGCGTAGGACGCCGCGGGCAAACTGACCTTGGCGCCCGCCGGCAGATGAACCCTGATCAGTTCGAGCGGCATGTCGCCGGCCGGCGAAAGATGCCGCCTGACATAGCCGGTATCGGGATCGCGCCAGACGGGCTGGTCGCTCGCCCGCAGCAAGCCGCCGCCCTGCAATTCCGCGCGTGCGATAAGGGTCGACAGCGTCATGCCGAAGGCGGCGGCGATCCGCACCAGGAGCGCTGCCGTCGGGCTGGTCATGCCGCGCTCGATCGTGCTCAGCATGGCTTTGGAGACGCCGGAGCGCTCGGCGAGTTCGGCCAGGGACCATTCCCGTATCGTCCTCTCGGCGTGTATCCGTCTGCCGATTGTGGAGGAGATATCGTTCGCTATATCATTCATTCGTTTATTATAGCGAAAATCCGACAGCTGGAAAAGAGCCTTGTCGCGACAATTTTCACCAGCTTCTTAATCCTCCCTACACCATCCGGCCACACTCGACCTTAACCCAGTTCCTGTAGGCTCGACGTGAGGGAAAATGGGGATTGGCCTGTCCATGTATGTCGAACGCGAAGCCTCGGTCGGAGAACCGACATCGCAGGAGCGCCGCAACGCCGAACAGAACGACAGGCGCATCCTGGGCAATGTCGTGCAATGCGACGGTGCGCGCGCCACTATCAGCGCCTTTGCGGACGACGTCGACGGCGCGGTGACCGGCCTGTGGACGGTCGGCAAGATGATCTCGGTCAATCTCGGCAGCACGCGCACCGTCGGCCTGGTCTATGCGATCGGCAAGTCGGATCGCGCCTGGAACAGCGAGGGCCAGAACGCCATCGAGGTCAGCATCGAGCTGATCGGCGAAGTGCGCGACGGCGCCGAGCCCGGCTCCAAGCCGATCTTCGACCGCGGCATCACCACCTATCCCCATATCGGCGCCATCGCGCACCGCATCCGCAGCCGTGACCTGCAGGCCGTCTACGATCTGGCCGGGCGTCATTCGATCACCATCGGCTCGCTGTCGCAGGACGAGGCGATCGCCGCCAACATCGCCATCGACGACACGCTGGCGCGCCACTTTGCCATTGTCGGCACCACCGGTGTCGGCAAGTCCACCGCCGTCTCGCTGCTGCTGCGCAAATCGATCGCGGCGCGGCCGGATCTGCGCATCCTGATCCTCGATCCGCACAATGAATTCGCCGCGTCGCTGCCCGAATATTGCGTCAAGGTCGATTCCAAGACGCTCGACCTTCCGTTCTGGATGTTCCGGCTCGAGGAATTCGCCGAGGTTCTATTTCGCGGCCGCGAGACCGTGCCCGACGAGATCGATGCGCTGCGCGACCTCATTCCGCTCGCCAAAAACCTCTATCGCAACCCCAATTCCGGTGCCTATCTCAGGCGCGGCAGCGATGCGCTGACCGCCGATACGCCAGTGCCCTACCGCATTGCCGATCTGCTCAAGCAGATTGACGAGCGCATGGGCATGCTCGAAAGCAAGAACGAGCGCCCGACGCTCAAATCGCTGAAGACTCGCATCGAATCGGCGGCAGCCGATCCGCGCTACCGTTTCATGTTCAACTCGCGCCTGATCGAGGACACCATCCACGAGACCATCGGCAACATCTTCCGCGTGCCGCATAACGGCCGCCCGGTGACCTGTTTCGAAATGGCCGGCATGCCGTCCGAAGTGGTCAATTCCGTCTGTTCGGTGCTGGCGCGCCTGGCATTCGACCTTGCGCTGTGGAGCGAGGGCAAGCTGCAGCTCCTATTGCTCTGCGAAGAAGCGCATCGCTACATGCCGGCCGATGCGCGCCTCGGCTTCGCGCCGACAAGGCACGCGCTGTCGCGCATTGCCAAGGAAGGCCGCAAATATGGCTGCTATCTCGGCGTCGTCACCCAGCGCCCGGGCGAACTCGACCCGACCATCCTGTCGCAGTGCTCGACCTTCTTCGCCATGCGGCTCGCCAATGAACAGGACCAGGCGATCATCCGCTCGGCCATCGCCGACTCGTCCGCCTCCACGCTTGCTTTCCTATCGTCCATGGGCCAGCGCGAAGCCATCGCCTTCGGCGAAGGCGTGGCCACGACGATGCGGCTGAAGTTCGAGAGACTGCCGGCTGAACTGATCCCCGGCACGGCCAAGCGCGAACAAGCCATGTCGTCGAAAACCGGCGACGATGTCGATCTGGTGACGATCGTGGAACGGCTTCGCAACGTTCCAAAGCCGCAGCAGCAGGCGATGGCCTTTGCCGAAGTGGTCGATTCTGGCCGCCAGGCCGGCGATCCCGACTACCGCAAGCCGCCGGCCGCACGCGTGCAATCGGACGATGATTTCGACATGCGCTATGGCCTCAAGCCCGCCACCTTCGGCATGCGCCCCCAAAACGATTGAGCCTGCAAGCTCTCTGACGACCGGCCGGGAAGCCGCACACAAGCTTCCAAGGGCTTCACATCATCGAACCAGCTTGGTCAAATCCCGAAAGGGAATTCATCAGGCCGGATTGAATGGCGTGGTTTCGAGAAGCCGGAGCGGAGCGGACATTCAGTCCGTGAGCACCGGAAGTCGAAAAAGCCGCGTCAGGCAACCGGCCTCGTGAATTCTTCTTCGGGATTTCAGGCGCAGACGCGGTTGCGGCCTTGCCTCTTGGCCTCGTAGAGCTGGCGGTCGGCGCGGCGATAGAATTCTTCCGCCGTCTCCTTGCGGTCCCAGACGGCAAGGCCGACGCTGGTGGTGATCTTGAGCCGGACATTGCCCGAAAGAACCGACATGTTGGCGATCGCCTTGCGGATACGCTCGGCGAATTTCGACAACAATTCCGCCTCCATGTTGGGCGTGACCACGGCGAATTCCTCGCCACCCAATCGCGCCACCACGTCATGGTAGCGCGTCATGTCCTTGAGACAGCTGGCGACGGCCTTGAGTACCTCGTCGCCAACGTCGTGGCCATGTGTATCGTTGACCTGCTTGAAATGATCAAGGTCGAGGATCATCAGCCCGACGGGTTTCTCGATGCGCTTGAACTCCTCGAGATATTCCTTCAGCGCGTCGTCGAAATAGCGCCGGTTCTGCATGCCGGTCAGGCTATCTGTCAGCGCCGCATGTTCGAACGTCTCGGAGCGGGCGCTCAGTGACACGGTCATGGCCCGCAGCTTGCCTTCCTCCGTCGCCTGCCTGCGGATCAGCGGGTAGATGAAGAAGATGCCGAAGAACAGCGCGGTCGCGAGCAGCACGCCCGTCGCGAAAAGCAGCTTGTTGAGGTAGATGACCTTGTCCAGGCCGGAGGCCGTGTGAAGTTCGGTGGCAAAGGATTGCAGCAGTCCATAGGCATGCAGCGTCACCAGGCCGGCGGCCAGGATCACGAAGATAAAGACGAAAAACGCCGATTCCGCCTTGTGGAAACGCATCTGCTCCCCGATGGAAAAATGCCCATCGACCTTATGGCATGGCGGGCCTTACGGAGGGTTAATTTGGACAACCACAACGAGAACCTTTCCGTGAAGGAAAGGCTTTCTAGGTTGCATTAGCAACAAGCGTTTGGATCGTGGTTTCGATATCGTCACCAGGATGCAATCTTTGCCATTCCGGTCCTAGCTGGTGCCGAAACCAGGTCGTCTGCCGCTTGGCATATTGCCTGGTTGCGATCTTGGCGCGCTCAATCGCCTCGGGAAAACCCGATTGTCCGGCCATCGCCGCTTGCAGTTCGCGAACGCCGATCGCCTTCATCGCCGGCAATTGCGGATCGAGACGAAGCGATGCGAGTTGCCTGACTTCGTCCAGTGCGCCCTTGGCCAGCATCTGGTCGAAACGCCTTTCGATGCGTCCGACCAGCGCGGCCCGGTCCGGCTCGATGACGAAGAAGCGGGCCGTCTGTCTGTCGATGAGCGGCCGGCCCCGCGCGGCCTGCCAGTCCAGGATCGAGCGGCCGGATGCGTCGAGCACTTCGAGCGCCCGCACGATGCGCTGGCTGTCCGTGGGCTTCAACTGCATGGCTGCTCTGGAATCCTCGCGCATCAGGATGCCATGCAGTTTGACGGCGCCTTGCTCCTTCAACTCGTAGCGCCAACGGTCGCGTACCTGCCGCGGAATGTCGGGCATTTCCGAAATGCCCTCGGCCAAGGCGCGAAAGTAAAGGCCGGTGCCGCCGACGAAGATCGGTCGCCGCGAGAGCGCGCCGTCTTCGATCAGCCTCGTCACGTCGCGCAGCCACGCCCCGGTCGAGTAGGCGGTGCCGGGATGGACATGCCCATAGAGATAATGCGGTGCCCGAGCGAGGTCCGCCGCCTCCGGCCGGGCAGTCAACACGTCGAGAACCGAATAGGCTTGCATGGAATCGGTGTTGACGATCACGCCGCCTATACGTTCGGCCAGGTCGAGCGCCAGCGCCGACTTGCCGCTGGCGGTCGGCCCGGCTATCAGGATCGCATTCTTCACGCGGCCTTCGCCCGCATCCGCACCGGAATTATCGATGCCGCTTATCGCCACGCTTGTTTCCCATCCCGCCGATCGTGCCTTGTCGCCATCGCTTGCGAATATGGCCTCACGGTCGGTGGGCGCAAGCACTGTTCGCTGGATGGCCGAAGACATTGCCTGCGATCTCGCACTGCCAGCGAATGCACAAGCCGACGAGGCGGCCGCCAATCTGCGCGCGGCGCTGGCCGCCGAGCCGATCGACGTGATCGTCCAGCAGTCGGCAACGCGCCGCAAGAAGATCCTCATCGCCGACATGGATTCGACCATGATCGACCAGGAATGCATCGATGAGCTGGCCGACGAGATCGGCGTCAAGGAGCACGTCGCGGCGATCACGGCACGATCGATGAATGGCGAGATCGCCTTCGAGCCCGCCCTGCGCGAGCGCGTGGCGTTGCTCAAGGGGCTCGATGCGGCCGTGGTCGATCTGATCGTTGCCAACCGGTTGACATTGGCCTCCGGCGGTCGCGCGCTGGTGCAGACGATGCGGGCCAACGGCGCCTGGACCGCGCTAGTCTCGGGCGGCTTCGAGGTCTTCACCTCACGCATCGCCGCCATGCTCGGCTTCCATGAAAACCGCGCCAACCGCCTGCTCGAACAGGATGGCCTCTTTGCCGGGTTGGTCGGCGAGCCGATCCTCGGCCGCGCCGCCAAGGCCGAGGCGCTGATCGAGATCACGGCGCGTCTCGGCCTCACCCCGGCCGATGCCATTGCTGTCGGCGACGGGGCCAACGATCTCGACATGATCCGCCTTGCCGGCACCGGTGTTGCGCTGCATGCCAAACCGATGGTGGCTGCACAGGCAAAGGTTCGCATCGACCATGGCGACCTGACCGCATTGCTCTATCTGCAAGGCTACGGGCAGGAAGAGTTCGTCCAATGAAACCAATGCGCACCGAGCGCCTAATCCTGCGCAACCGGGAGGATCGCGACCGGGAGCTGTTCCGCCGCATCAATTCCGATGAACGCGTGATGGAGTTCTTCCCCTTCCGTCGCGGCCGCGCCGCAGCAGACGCCAAGATGGACGAACTGCGGGCCATCATCGATCGGGACGGCTATGGCTTTGCCGCCGCCGAGGTCGCTGCATCAGGTCAATGCATCGGCTTTGTCGGTATCACCGGGACCGACCATCTGCCGTTCCTTCCCGCCGGCACCGTTGAGGTCGGCTGGCGGCTGGCGCCCGAATTCTGGGGCAAGGGTTATGTCACGGAAGCTGCCGAGGCATGGCTGGCCTACGGCTTCGAAAAACTCGGCCTTGGCGAGATCGTCTCCTTCGCGGTCGAGAACAACCGCCGCTCCACTGCCGTCATGAAGCGCCTCGGCATGACCGCCGATCCCTCGGCCAACTTCGACCACCCCGGCATTCCCGACAGCCACCCGGAGCTGAAAAGGCATGTGTTCTACAGGCTGACGAGCGCGGATTGGCGGAAGAATCGTCGCTGATCAATGCCTGTCAGGTGGAAATTCGTCGCCGGACTGTGGCGATCTGTCTGCGACCCGCCCCAGCATTTTCGCGAAATCGCCCGGTGACGCGTCGCCGGCACGACGACGCAGGAAGTCAGCTGCCGCTTCCATTGCCCCGACCTTTTGCGCCACAGCCGACGCAATCCATTGATTGAGCGACACGCCATCGGCCTTCGCGAGGCGCGCGGCTGCTTCCTTAACCGACTGTGGCAGTTTCAGCGGATAAGTCGCTTTGCTCATGTACGAAGTCCTTCCAAGAACTCGGCCGGGCTCACAAGCAGTACATCAAAACGGCCTGCCGCAGCTAGGAAGTCCCGGCGATTGTGAGTCACCAACGCATTGGCCCGGCCGTTGATCGCTGCTTCAAGCACCATCTCATCCTTCGGATCGTTCAATTGCGGCCGCCAGAGAAAGTGCAGCTCGACCGGCTCAGCCAGCAATGCAAAGCCGGCCAGCAAACGGCCCAGATCCGGCGCGGACAACCCGTGAGCCGCCACCTGCTCGGGTCTGGCCAGCACGGTTTCATATTCAAGAAACAGCGCTGTCGTCACTAATGGGCGAATTTGCCGATCCGCAATCAGCTGCAGGATGGCGAAAGACGCGCCATTCCTGCTTCGCAAGCCTGCCGTCAAAACGTTTGTGTCCAGTACGATCCGCCTCACAAGTCAAAATAGTACATCCCATGGGATGTTACAATATGACCATCGTTAGCGATCCTCAGTCCATCCGGATCGTCACAAACCTCAGCTCACCGGTCTTGGACGCCAGCATCAACAGTGCGTTCTTGCGTCCCTGCTCCTTCAGCGCGCCGATCCGGTCCATCACATCCTTGGGCGTGGCAACCGATTCCTGTGCAATTTCGGTGATCACCTCGCCCGGCTGGATGCCGCGTTCAGCCGCGGCCGAATCCTTGGCGACATCGGTGATGACGACGCCCGAAACATCGGCGGCGATGCTGAACTTCTTGCGCGTATCGTCGTTCAATTCGCCGACGGTCATGCCGAGCACCGAGGCCGTCGAAACCGCCGGCGCCTTGTCGCCTTTGTCCTGGTCGGTGTTGCCGTTTTCGCCGCTGGCGAGCTTCTCGCTGTCCTCGAGCCGGCCAAGTGTTACCTTCACCGTTTGCTCGACACCCTTGCGCACGATCAGCACGTCGACCGCCTTGCCGACCGGGCTCTCCGCGACCACACGCGGCAGGTCGCGCATTTCGTGGATGTCCTTACCGTCGAACTTGATGATCACGTCGCCGGCCTGGATGGTGCCGTTGTCGACCGGTCCACCCTTGATGACGCCGGCGACCAGCGCACCCTTGGCGGTCGCCATGCCGAGGCTCTCGGCAATGTCGTCGGTCACCGGCTGGATGCGCACGCCAAGCCAGCCGCGCCGCGTTTCGCCATATTGGCGCAGTTGCTCGACAACGCCCGATGCGAGCTGCGAGGGGATGGAGAAGCCGATGCCGATCGAGCCGCCGGACGGCGAAATGATCGCCGTGTTGATGCCGATGACCTCGCCGGCGCTGTTGAACAGCGGCCCGCCCGAATTGCCGCGGTTGATCGCGGCATCGGTCTGGATGAAATCGTCATAGGGGCCTGAATTGATGTCGCGGTTACGCGCCGAGACGATGCCGACCGTGACCGTGCCGCCGAGGCCGAACGGATTGCCGATCGCCATCACCCAGTCGCCGACGCGCATCTTGGTGGAATCGCCGAACTTCACCGCCGTCAGCTTGTGGCCCTTCGGATCAACCTTGAGCACCGCGACATCGGTCTTGGTGTCGGTGCCGACCAGCGTCGCCTTCAGCGTGACTCCATCGGAGAAATTGACCTCGATATCGTCGGCATCGGCGATGACATGGTTGTTGGTGACGACGATGCCCTGCTCGGCGTCGATGACGAAACCGGAGCCGAGCGACTGCACTTTCTGCGAGCCATTGTCCTTGTCGCCGCCGCGGTTCTTGAAGAAATCGTCGAAGAAATCCTGGAACGGCGAGCCTTCGGGAAGCTGCGGCATCGGCACCGCGCCCGGACCTTCCGTGCCCTTCACCGTCTGCGACGTCGAGATGTTGACCACCGCGCCGAGCAGGCCTTGCGCCAGGTCGGCCACCGAAGCAGGCCCGTCGGCGGCCATTGTCGGCGTCACGAAGGCCGGAACGGCCACGGTGCCCAGAAGAAGCGCTGCCGCGCCAGCGACGAACGTGCGTCGAGCCGCGCGCAAAAGGGTGTTGGATGTCATCGAGAAGCCTCCCGGCACTTCTGAAAGAGAAAAGCGCTTCGACGGAAACGCCGTGTCGCGCCATGATGGCAAGAAATAGGGCACGTTTGCGGCTATGGCTATTGGCAGAGTGTAAATCCCGCGTTTTTGCACACCCCCTAGCCGCCGCGGATCAGCCAGACGATACCGACGCCGGCGGCAATCGCCACCAGCCCGGCGATCCGCAATGCGTTCTCCGGCAACGACAGCACCTCAGCCGCCAGTTTCCTGGCGAAACCGGGAAAGCCGCCATAGACCAAGCCCTCAATGACGAGGACCAGGCCTATTGCCCCGAAGAAATCCTGCACCGGCCGCTACTGGCCGGTGCCGGGCGAAGTTGCGGGTGCGGTCGCCGGTGCGGCAGGAGGTGCCGGTTGCGGAGCCGCCGGCCTTGCCGGCGCCTCCTTTCCGTCAGGGTCGCGGAAGAAACGGAAGAACTCCGAATTCGGCGACAGCACCATTGTCGTGCCGGTGTTGTCCAGCGCCGTGCCATAGGCGTTCATCGACCGGTAGAAATCGAAGAACGCCGGATCGCGCTGATAAGCCTCGGCAAAGGTGGCGCTGCGCTGCGCCTCGCCCTCGCCGCGCAGGATTTCGGACTCCTTCTGCGCTTCCGCGATGATCTCGACCACCTCACGGTCGGCGCGGGCCTTGATGCGCTGCGCCGCCTCGTTGCCGCGCGCCCTCAGCCTTTCGGCCTCAGCCAGACGTTCCGCCTTCATGCGATCGAAGGTCTGCTGCGAGACTTCGGCGGTGAGGTCGGTGCGGCGGATGCGGACATCCTCGATCTGCAGGCCGAGCGAGGTGGCGTCGGGCCGTAGCTGATCGCGCACTTCGCGCATCATCACAGCGCGCTCCTCCGAAAGGGCGGCCTCGAAGTCGCGCAGACCGTAGACGCGGCGCAAGGCAGCGTCGAGACGCGTCCTCAGCCGCGCTTCGGCGAGCTCGATCTGGCCGGATACCGCGGCACGGAAGACACGCGGATCCGAGATGCGGTAGGCGATGAAGGCATCGACCTCATAGAACTTGCCGCCCGAGACCTGGACGCGGATGTTGTCGAGGTCGAAGCGCAGCACCCGATTCTCGATCAACTGCACGGTGTCGGCGTCGAAGAACGAGAACGGCGCCTTGAAGTAGATGCCGGGCTCGGTCTTGACGTCGACGATCTCGCCGAACCTCAGCACCAGCGCCTGCTGGCGCGCATTGACCACGAAGACTGACGAATAGAGCAGGAACAGGATGACCGCCGCGATGACGACGATGACGGGGAGACGGTTGGCCATCACTGGTTACCTCCCGTCGTCGCGCCAAGCGGGGCCGGAGCCGGCGCTTTCTGCTGCAATGCCGGCAGCGGCAGATAGGGGACGACCCCCTGCCCGTTGCCTTGCTCGACGATCACCTTGCCGGAGTCCTTCAGCACCTTCTCCATCGTTTCCAGGTAAAGCCGCTTGCGCGTCACGTCGGGCGCCTTGGCATATTCGTCATAGACGGAGATGAAGCGCTGGGCCTCACCTTCGGCCTCCTGCACCACCCGGTTCTTGTAGGCGGCCGCGTCTTCGCGGACCTGTGCGGCCTCGCCGCGTGCCTGGCCGAGCTTCTGGTTGGAGTACTGGTTGGCCTGCTCGACGAACTTATCCTCGTCCTGCTCGGCGCGCTGCACCTCGTCGAAGGCGTCGGCGACCTCACGTGGCGGTGCGGCGTCCTCGATCGAGATGGCGTTGACCTGAAGCCCGGCCTTGTAGCCGTCGAGCGTGGTCTGGATGATCTCGCGCACCGAAGCCGCTATGCCCTGGCGGTCGTCACGGAAGATGTCCTGCGCCGGCCTGCGGCCGACAGCCTCGCGCATCGCGCTCTCGGCGACCTGCCGCAGCATGCCGTCCGGGTCGGAGACGTCGAACAGATAGGCGCGGGGATCGGAGACCTGATAGGCGACCGAGAACTGCACGTTGACGATGTTCTGGTCGCCCGAAAGCATCAGCCCCGACGTGTTGCCGCTGGACGCGCCACCGCCAATGTCGACGAGCTGCTCGGAAATCTTGGCCGTTTCGACGGTTTCGAGCGGCCACCAGTGGAAATGCAGGCCGGGCTGCGACAGCTCGGCCTTCGGCTTGCCGAAGCGCAGCTCGACCGCGACCTCATCGGGCTGCACGGTGTAGACTGCCTGGAACGCCCATAGCACGACCAGCGCCGCGCCGATCAGCCCGAATATGGCCGGACTGGCGCCGCCACCGCCGGGCAGCGCACGCCGCAGCCTGTCCTGGCCACGGCGGATGATGTCCTCGAGGTCGGGAGGCGAGCCTTGCGGGCCGCTTGGCCCCTTCGGTCCCTGCCCCCAGGGTCCCTGATTGTTGCCGCCGCCGCCCCATGGGCCGCCGCCACCGCCACCTTTGTCGTTCCAGGGCATGAATGTCCTTTCGCTTGGAATTCCCTCAAGCGCCGGAATTTCGGCGCAAATCCAGTCTTGTTCTTCTATAGGGACGCCACGGCATGCTTTCAACGCGATGCTCTGCCGGCATCATCGGTTTTGGGCCGGTCGCGACCCTTTGTCGTCTTTAAACGCCTTTTTTCTTTCAATGGCTCTCGCGGCGTCGCTCGTAAACCGTATAGCGCGTCGCGTGGCTGTCCTTTTCGCCGACCGGGATCTCCTGCGAACTGACTTCGCGCCAGCGTTTCGGATCGATCGGCGGGAAATGCGCGTCGCCGTCGACAGCGGCCAGCACATGGGTGACATGCAGCCGGTCAGCGAGCGGTAGCGCCTGCGCATAGATTTCGCCGCCGCCGATCACGCAGACCTCGTCCACCCCGCTCATGCAGCGCCCCCGCACATCAGCCAGCTGGATCGCGTTCTCGAGCGTATGCGCCACCTCCACCCCGTCGGCGCGCCAAGCCTTGTCACGGGTGACAACGATGTTCAGCCTGCCCGGCAGCGGCCGGCCGATGCCTTCATAGGTCTTGCGTCCCATGATGATAGGTTTGCCCATCGTGTCTGCCTTGAAGCGCTTGAGATCGGTGGAAAGCCGCCAGGGCAGCCCCCCGTCCCGCCCGATAACGCCGTTCTCGGCGATGGCGACATAGATTGCCACGTGCATCAGTTGCCGTCCCCATTGTCGGATGGATCGAGGATAAGGATGTCGATGTCGCGCTCTGGATAGAAGTCCTCAGCCGTCATCTCGAAACTCGTCGGCCCGACCTTCCTGACATTGTCGCCGCAGAACGAGACCAGGGCTTTGGGATTGTCCTTGTCGACGGTCAGCTTGAACTTGCCGATGCTGCCGGCCGCCCAGTTGCCGCCGGTGGTCAGGATGTAGGCGATGCGGCTCTCGTAATACTTTGGATAGCCGTCGGGATCGTTCTTGGCAGCCTTGCGCACTGCGTTCTCGAACGTGTCGTCCATGCAGTAGCGGGACTTGTAGGCGGCGTACTGTCCCTGGAACTTGCCGTCGTAGAAGAAGCTGACCGACGAGGTGCCGCCGACGCTCGGTTTGTAGCGGTGGGAAACGTGGACGTCCTTGTTGGCCGGAAAGGTCGAGCGCCACCAATAGGTCGAGCGCAATTGCCAGAACGGTGCATAGTTGGGTTTCGCGCCAGCGCTGTCATCGACAGTGTCCTCGATGATGATGCCGCGGGTGACCCAATCGTCGGCCACCGTTTGCGGCAGCTTCGCGAGCGCCGCCTTTGCCGCTTCACCGAATGGGTTGAAAGGCACGTTCTGCGCCTTCAGGTCGGCACCGATGTCGATGCCGAGCGCGAACACCTTCTGCTCGAGCTCAGGCTTCGCCGCCACGCCGTCGATCGTCACCTCGAAGCCGAGGAAATTGTCGCTCTGGTTTTCGGGGATCGCCGGCATCTCCTCGGGATCGCCGGATATGTCGGGCATTGGGAAGGCGACGATCGCCTCGACGTCCTTGTCGGTGTTGTTGTGGAAGACGTAATCCACGGTCACCTTTTCCGGCGAGATGAAGAGGTCCTCGCTCTGCATCGCCACGGCATCGCTGCGCGACAGGACCAGACCGCCTGTGCCGAGCTCGGCAACGGAATCATTGGCGAACGCGGGTGCGGCCGACAAGGCCAGCACCGCCGTCAGAACATATCGCAACATGAAAGCCCCTCGGCGAGAATGTCGCGATGACCCTAGCGGTTTCAACGTGGCGTTTCAAAGCCCTTCCGCATCCGCGCCACGCCAGTCTGGACTAAAGGGTTGCGATCGGGCAGGAGTTCGCTTCATGCGCAAGCTTCTCGTCATCGGCATCGGCGCCGGCAATCCCGACCATATGACCGTGCAGGCCATAGACGGCCTCAATCGGGCCGACGTGCTGTTCATCCCCGACAAGGGTGCGAAGAAGAACGATCTTGCCGAACTGCGCCGTCACATCTGCGACCGCTTCGTCACCAACCCGAATTCACGCCGCGTGGAATTCGACGTGCCCGTGCGGGCCGAACCGGCGCCTTCCTATCGCTCGACTGTCGATGACTGGCACGAGGCAATCGCCGCCATCTATGAAGACCTGATCCGCGAAGAGATCGCCGAGGATGGTTGCGGCGCCTTCCTGATCTGGGGCGACCCCTCGCTCTACGACAGCGCGCTGCGCATCCTGGAGCGCGTACGCCTCAGGGGCAACGTCGCCTTCGAACTGGAGGTTATTCCCGGCATCACCGCCATCCAGGCGCTCGCCGCCAGCCACGCGACAGCGCTGAACCGCATCGGCGATTCCATCCTGATCACCACCGGCCGCCGGTTGACGGAAGAAGGTATGCCGCAAAATGCCGGCAGCGCCGTCGTCATGCTTGACGGCAAATGCGCCTTCAACACGCTCGCCGACCAGGATCTTTTCATCCAATGGGGCGCCTATCTCGGCACGCCGGACGAAATCATCGTCTCCGGCCGCCTCCGCGACGTCGGCGCCGAAATCGAGAAAATCCGCGAGCAGGCCCGCGGGGAAAAGGGCTGGATCATGGATACGTACGTGCTGAGGAAGGTAGGGGAGTAGGGCAGTAAGGCAGTAAGTGAACGAGACATCAGGAGCCGGAACACAAGAAAGCACACGAAAAATTCGACGCGCCCGAGTTGGTCTGCCCTACTGCCCTACTGCCCTACTGCCCTACTGCCCTACTGCCCTACTGCCCTACCCCTCCTCAATCTCCGCCTGCAACGCCTCCATATGCGTCGCGGCGGCCGAAGCCGCCGCGCGTTCGATGGCGCGGAAACGGCTGACCACGGCCAGGCCCACCGCCGTCAATTGTGCGCCGCCGCCCTTGCGGCCGCCGGTCTGCGCGGCCACCAGCGGCTTGCCGAACACCCGGTTCATGTCCTCGACCAAGTCCCACGCATGCTTGTAGGACATCTCCATACCGCGCGCGGCGGCCGAGATCGAACCGAAGGCGGCGATCTGCTCCAGCAATTCGATCTTGCCCGGCCCGATGCGCCCGTCGGGGTCGAGATTTATCCGCAAGCTCAGCGACGGCATTGTCTTCCTCCGCGATCACGCCCGCCATGTTAGAGCGTCCCTGGCCGCCTCGCTATTCCAAATCGATATAGCGCAGAGACCCGCTCGCCGTCTCAGCCGTCCGCCTCCGCGGGGAGCCCGCCCCCGGTGTTTGCCTGGTCGAAACTCACCGTCTTGATCACGGCGAAGACCTGTCCGCCGAGCCGCAGCTTCAGAACCTGCCGCGACTGTTCGGTGACCCGTGCCAGCACGGTCGCGCCGTTGCAGTCGATACCGATCTCGACCGTCGGCCCCTCGCCCGGTCTGATCGCGACGATCGTGCCGGCCAGGATGTTGAGCGCGCTGAGACGAGACGGCCGTTCGGTGGCGATCATGACGTCGCGCGCGCGGATGCGTATGCGCACCGGCGCGCCCACCGTCGCCGCCAGCTTGGGCACACGTATCTCGCCGGCGTTCGAGCCAAGCACCGTCATGCCGAAAACCTCGTCATGCTGCAGTACGCTGGTGTCCAGCACCGCGCCGCCCTCGCCGCGCTCCTCCGCCGGCAGAAGGTCCGGCCTTTGCATGACAGCCGTGGTCGGGCCGCTGGCGGCAAGCTTGCCTCGCGCCAGCATCACCACGTCGCTCGCCAGCCGCGCCACCTCGGCGATCGAATGGCTGACATAGACGATCGGGATCTTGGTCTCGTCGCGCAGGCGCTCGACATAGGGCAGGATTTCGGCCTTGCGCGCCTCGTCAAGCGAGGCCAGCGGCTCGTCCATCAGCAACAGCCGGGGGCTGGCGAGCAGCGCCCGGCCGATCGCGACGCGCTGCCTCTCGCCGCCCGAGAGCTTTGCCGGCCGCCGCGCCAGCAGCGGCTCGATGCCGAGCAATTCGACGACGGCGTCGATCTCGGCATAACGCTCCGCCGCCGGCGTGAACCAGCGGCCGTAGCGCAAATTGCTCGCCACGCTCAGATGCGGAAACAGACGCGCGTCCTGGAACACCATGCCGATCCGGCGCCTGTGCTTCGGCACGAAAATGCCCTTGGCGGTGTCGACCAGCACACGCCCATCGATCTCGATGCGTCCCTGATCGGGCCGGATCAACCCGGCAATCATATTGATCAGCGTCGTCTTGCCCGAGCCAGAGGGCCCGAACAGCGCCGTCAGCCGCCCGGCGCTCTCGAAGCGGATGTCGAGCGGGAAATCGCCGAGCCGATGGCGGATGTCGACAACGACCGTCATTCGATGTCCATCCGCCGGCCGACGCGCCGCGCCAGCACTTCCGAGGCCACCAGGGCGGCCATCGAGATGACGATCGAGATCAGCGTCAGCCGAAGCGCGCCGGCATCGCCGCCCGGCACCTGGGTGAACGTGTAGATTGCCGACGGCAGCGTCTGCGTCTCGTTCGGGATGTTGGAGACGAAGGTGATCGTCGCCCCGAACTCGCCCATCGCCTTGGCGAAGGAGAGGATGGCGCCGGCGATCAGCCCAGGCAAGATCAGCGGCAAGGTGATGGTGCCGAACACCCATGGCGGGCTGGCGCCGAGCGTTCCGGCCGCCGCCTCCATCTTGCGGTCGACGGCCTCGATCGACAATCGGATCGCCCGCACCATCAGCGGAAAACCCATGACGCCGCAGGCAAGAGCCGCACCCGTCCAGCGAAAGGAAAAAACGATGCCGAAATGCTCGGCCAGGAATGCGCCGGCCGGCCCGCGCTTGCCGAAGGTCAGAAGCAGGAGATAGCCGGTCACCACGGGCGGCAGGATCAGCGGCAGATGCACCAGCCCGTTGAGCAGCGTCTTGCCCCAGAAGCGGCCGCGCGCCAGGAGCAGCGCTATCGCTATGCCCGGCGGCAGGCTGGCGATCATCGCCACTGTCGCCACCTTGATGGACAGCCGGACCGCATTCCATTCGTCGGGAGTGAGGTCCAGCAGCCAGTTCATGCGCAGGTGGCTATCCTAGTTGACGGGCGCAAGGACCGTGAAACCCTGCTCCTTGAATAGATCCGATGCCTTTGCCGTCCGCAGGCACTTCAGGAAGGCAGGCGTGTCCTTGTCCTTCGAATCAGCCGTTTGGGCAACCGGATAGATGATCGGCGGATGTGAATCCTCGGGGAAAACACCAACCACCTTGACGCCCTTTTCGGCATGCGCGTCCGTGGCATAGACGATGCCGAGAGCCGCTTCGCCCGTCGAGACCAGCTTGAGTGCCGCACGCACATTCTCGGCCTGCGCCACCTTGCCCTCGACCGAGGACCAGACGCCGAGCGATTCAAGCGCGGCCTTGCCGTATTTGCCAGCCGGCACAGCCTTGAGGTCGCCCATGGCGAGCTTGCCGTCGCCGACCAGCTTGGCCAGATCAAAACCCTTTTCGATCTTGGCTTCAACGCCCGAATCCTTCGGCGCCACCAGCACGATCTGGTTGCCGAGCAGCTTCACTTCGGTATCGGGCTTGGTCAGCTTCCTGTCGGAAAGATACTTCATCCAGTCGAGATCGGCCGAGATGAAGACGTCCGCCGGCGCGCCGCTTTCGATCTGCTTGGCGAGCGCCGAACTCGCCGCGTAGGAGATGGTCGCCGCTTCGCCGACATCTGCCGCGCAGGCCTTGTTGACCGCGTCGAGCGCGTCCTTGAGGCTGGCGGCCGCAAACACCACGACCTCGTCTTGCGCGCGCGCCGCCGGCACTGCTGCCGTCCACGCCGCCGCGAAGCCACCAATGGCGACCGCCGCCACTGCAAAACCGTTGCGCGTCATGAAACTCTCCCTGAGTTGACATTCGGCCTGCTCGAAGCCTGCCATCCGATATATCCGGATGAATATAACAAGGAAAGGTTTTTCGCCCAGCGTCGCCATTGAATGCGCGGCGTCATCGCGACCTGCGATAGACCAGCACGGATACAGCGAAAGGCAGACGAAGACGTCACAAGAAAATCGGCGCCCGTTGCCCTCGACGGAACCAAGGCTGAAATCTTCTAAAGCGCGTCGTTCCCCCAAAACCGCGGTCACTTTTGGGCGACATAGCTGTCGCCGCCGTGATCTATTGGGAGAGGCGAGACAATGTCTAAATGCAGATAAGTGTGTGTCGAAACGAGCCTTCCGGCGTCTTCACCATCCGCACTTTGCAGACATACCGCGTCTCGCTTGATATGGTGCTTGCGGGAAGGTCATTCCCCTCTGCGTCAGCGGGCTTGCAAGTCGCGCGGGGACAGTTTGGCAGCTTCGCAGCTGGATCGTCGCAGAACGGCTTCATGCTGTTGTTGATGCATTCACACCCGCACTCGGCAAATGCGTGGGCATTGAAAGCGAAGACAAAGACGAGCGCAAATACCGCTGCTGACAGTCGCATGGACGCCTCCCCCGGAAATCTCCTGGCCTGAGGGTAAGGTCGACCGATCTTGTCGAAAAGATATCAAAACGACGTACCGGCGAGGCACCACCATCGCCACGGCCTCGAGACATCAGGTCGGCAACGACTGCGCCGGCGGTTCAGACCGCGATCGGCGCCTTGATCGTCGCGTCGGCGACATAGTTTTCCAGCCGGAAATCCTCGAAGCGGAAGGCGAAGAGATTCTTCACTTCAGGGTTGATCCACATGGTCGGCAGCGTTCTTGGCGTGCGCCGCAGCTGCTCGCGCGCCTGCTCGAAATGATTCGAATAAAGATGCGCGTCACCGAGCGTATGGACGAAATCACCGGGCTTCAGGCCGGTCACCTGCGCCACCATCAGCGTCAGCAGGGCGTAGGAGGCGATGTTGAACGGCACGCCGAGGAAGATGTCGCCGGAACGCTGGTAAAGCTGGCAGGAAAGCCGGCCTTCCGAGACGTAGAACTGGAACAGGCAATGGCATGGCGGCAACGCCATCGCCTCCACCTCGGCCGGATTCCAGGCCGAAACGATCAGCCGCCGCGATTGAGGATTGCGGCGTATCTCTTTCACAAGATTGGTTATCTGATCGATCGACCCGCCATGGCCGTCCGGCCAGGAACGCCACTGCTTGCCATAGACGGGACCAAGGTCGCCATTCTCGTCAGCCCATTCGTCCCAGATGGAAACGCCATGGTCGGTCAGATATTTGATATTGGTTTCGCCGGCCAGGAACCACAAAAGCTCATGAATGATCGATTTCAGGTGCAGCTTCTTGGTGGTGGTGACGGGAAAGCCGCGCGCCAGATCGAAGCGCATCTGGTAGCCGAACACGGAGCGCGTGCCCGTGCCCGTGCGGTCGCCGCGGTCGGCGCCATGATCCAGCACGTGCTGCAGAAGGTCGAGATACTGGCGCATCGGTCCGGCTCGATTCGATTGTGCGAGCATTATAGCTGCTAGACAGGCGGCCGAACACATCAAAACGGCGCAGGCGACGCTTGCCTCATCACTGTTCGGCGTCTGCGCCGACATCCAAGCAAACTGGCCGCAGCCTCGGTGTCCGTCTTGCAACGCCGGCAATTGGCGAAACCATCGGTGACAGCATTCCTCTCCCCGTCTCTATACGGGGAGAAGATGGCGGCAGCCAGATGAGGGGCAGCACAAGCCGTGCCCGTTACAAACCAGCGGCGCGCTTCAGCAGCCGCGCGAGCACGGAATTCTCAGAGCGAACCGAGCTTTCCCAGGTCCTTGGCAACGAGGTAGTAAAAAGTTACCCGATTCTTGGTGTTGTCTGCGGCCATCGCCTTGCAGGTCTTCTCGATCGCAGCATCTGCCTTCGCCGCATCGGCGACGCCGAGCTTCTTGCCGACCCAGTTTTCCCGGACGCGCTCGAGTTCTTTGGGATCGGTACAGGACACCAGCGAGGAATCGCGGTTCCTGAGCGCGATGCCCAGATGCTTGACGATCTTCTCGACAATTTCGGCACTTGCCGCGGCGTCGTATTTCTTCACGTCTGCAAGATAGTCGGCCATCAAAATTCCCCTCGTCGGCGCCACGGATCCGATCGATGAGGGCTGTGGCGCGCTCCGCAACTCGTGCGCTCGGTCGGTAACTCCTCACCGCGGCAAAGCTTCGGTTGAGACCGTTCCCAAGTCAACCCTGCCGCGTCGCATTTTGACACAGGGACAAAGCACCATTGCGGTCTTTCATTTCTGGCGACGGACCCTTATATTCGCTTCGTCGGCTTGACCGACTATGGCGATAAACTGGCGATGAAATAAGCCGTTCGGACCCGGGGGCGGTACCCGGCGCCTCCACCAAAAACCGCTCTGGAAGACGGAGCGGCTTTTGCTGGGGGCGAAATAGGATCGACGAAGGTGTAAAGATCGTACTTTTGCCCGGCATTGTACCACCGTCATCGGGCTAAACTTATAGTTGCCAACGACAACTATGCGGAAGCACGTCTCGCTGCTTAATGCAGTGCGATAGCTTCAAATCAAGCCCTAGGGGTTCGCACTTCTAGGCGGGGTTCGGAGGTACCTGGCAACAGAAACCTCCACTTCTCCCCTTTTTCATCTGCATCACGCGCAACGGCAGGCTCGCGCCGGCCAGACTTCGCTCGGCCCATGGGAGGCGACGCAGTGGAGCCGCGTGCCTCCTTCGCCATGGGCAAAGAATGCAAAACAATTCCGACCGATTCTTCGTGCTGACAGGCGGTCCGGGCTCCGGCAAGACCACCCTGATCGAAGCCTTGCGCCGTGCAGGGTTCGCCACCTCGGTCGAGGCCGGACGCGGCATCATTCGCGACCAGTCCGCCATTGGCGGCCCCGCCTTGCCGTGGAGCGATCGCGCATTGTTTGCCGAGTTGATGCTGTCGTGGGAGATGCGCTCCTACCGAGCTGCGATCGAACAGGAAGGACCGGTCTTCTTCGATCGTGGCGTGCCCGACACGCTGGGCTATCTCCGCCTCTGCGGCCTGCCGGTTCCCGATCACGTCGGCATCGCAGCGAAGCGTTGCCGCTACAACCCTCGTGTCTTCGTTGCCCCGCCCTGGCCCGAAATCTTCACGCAGGATGAAGAGCGCAAGCAAACGCTCGACGAAGCCGAGCGTACCTGTCACGCGCTGGTCGGCGTCTATGCCGAACTCGGTTATGAACTGGTACGGCTGCCCCTGGCGCCTGTCGAGACACGGCTGCGCTTCATGCTGGACGAAACGGGATTGGCATGAAAAAGGCCGGGATCGGCCCGGCCTCTTTCAATTTCCCAGCCTCTTTCAATTTATTGGCGATTGCCTACTCCGCCGGCGCTTCAACCGCGCGCGAACGGCCGAGGGTGATCTTGGCCAACGTGAAGGAGATCACCGCGCAGAGCGTGATACCGGCGACCATCGGCAACGGTGTGCCATCGAAGAAGATGCCGGCGACACCCATGGCGAGCGCACCGATGGCGAAGTGCAGCGTGCCCATCAGCGCCGAAGCCGTGCCGGCGATCTCGCCATGCTCCTCCATGGCCAATACCGAGGTGGTCGGAATGACCAGGCCGAGAAAGCCATAGCCGACGAACAGCAGCGCCGCCATCACATCCAGCCGGTCCACACCGGAAGCCATGACAGCGAACAGTGCCACCATCGTCGTGGCGTAGCCGGTCACCGCCACCCACACCACCCGCTTGAGCCCGAAACGCTCGGAAAGCAGGCCGGTGAGCTGCGACATGCCGATGAAGGCGACGGCATTGATCGAGAAGAACACGCTATAGACCGAAGGCGACAGGCCGTAATGGTCGATCAGGATGAAGGACGAGCTCGACAGATAGACGAAGAAGCTCGCAATGCCGAAGCCCGCGATCGCCACCAGGCCGAGGAAATTGCGGTCCCCCATCAGGAAACGGTAGCCTGAAAGGGCGGTGCCAAAGGAAGAACCGGCGCGTTCTTCAGCCGGCCGCGTCTCCTTGAGCGAGGTCGCGAGCAGGATGGTTGCTAGCACCGCTGCGGCCGTAACGGTCCAGAACACGGCGCGCCAACCGAAACTCTCGATGATCTGGCTGCCGGTCAGCGGCGCCAGGATCGGCGATACCGAGAACACCAGCATCAGCAACGACATCAGCTTGGCGGCTTCGTTGCCAGTGTGCAGGTCGCGCACGATCGCGCGCGGAATGGCCATGCCGGCGCTGGCGCCAAGGCCCTGCAGGAAACGGAAGGCGATCAGCCATTCGATCGTCGGCGCCAATGCCGAACCGACGCCGCCGACCATGAACAGCGCAAGACCGCCATAGAGCGGCAGCTTGCGTCCGACCATATCGGAGATCGGCCCGACGACGATCTGGCCGAAGCCCATCGACAGGAAGAAGATCAAAAGGCTCATCTGCACGGCTGCGGTGCCGGCGTTGAGATCCGCGCCGATCGAGGGCAATGCGGGCAGATACATATCGATGGCGAAGGGCCCGATGGCGGACAACAGGCCGAGCACGACCGCGATGCGGAGGAATTTGGGACTCATGATGTTGGCTTCTTTCGAATCTGGTTGCCGCCGCAAGGCGACGTCTGACCCCAGGACGTTCGATCCCGTGGGATTCCGACTCTCCGAGAGCGAATTGTTCGCCTGTCCAGAGGTGAACCCCTTATAGCGTGTCCACAAATTTAGACAGTCTTGTCTAAATCGTCAATCACCTCTATATAGATTTTCATGAGACCGGGTGTTTCTCCTGACAGTTTCCCGCCACGCAGCCACGAGGCCAAGCGCATCTCGGTGGTCGACGCCGCCGCTTCCGTGTTCTGCCGCGAGGGCTTTGCCGGCGCCAATATCGACCTGATCGCCGCCGAGGCGGGTGTCTCGCGCCAGACCGTCTACAACCACCATGGCGACAAGGAAAAGCTCTTCATCGCCGTAGTCCGCGATCTCACCGAGCGCTGCAATGCCGGCATCTTCGCCACCATCGCCACGTTCCCGGACCAGCCGAGGGATCTGGAAGCGGATCTGATCGGCTTTGCCGTGCGCCTGAACCAGAACTGCATCTGCAACCGCGACGGAAAATTCCTGCGCAAGCTGATCCAGACCGAAGGCGAACGCTACCCTGAATTGTTCGCCGAATGGCGCGAACAGGGCCCGGGGCGGACCTGGCCGGCAATCGCCGCCCGCTTCGCCCGCCTTGCCTATGGCGGTTACCTCGCGATCGACGACCCCGACGTCGCGGCGCGGCAGTTCCTCGGCCTCGTCAATGCTGAATTGCAGACGACCTTCATGCTCGGCGGCACCCCGGCCGAGGACGAGGTCGTGCAATCGGCGACAAATGGCGTGCGCACCTTCCTGCGCGCTTTCGGCAAGCGCCCCTCCCCGACCAGCGTCAAGAAACACGCCGCGCTTGCCAACGCGTGACATTTGCGGGTGACGCAAGCCGGCTTCCGCGATCAAATCTCGGCAATCGTCCTCGCTTCCTCGCGGCGGCGGTCTATATGCGGTTTACGCCGCGCTCAAGCTTGATTACAGCTATGCGGACGATTCAACGGAACCCGACCGCCACATGGCCGACGACCACATCCGCTATGACATTCTGGCCCAGGAGGCGTTGCGCGGCGTCATGCGCAAGGTCCTGGCCGAGGTCGCGCGCACCGGCCTCCCCGGCAACCATCATTTCTTCATCACCTTCCTGACCGGCGCGCCGGGCGTGCGCGTGTCTTCGCGGCTGCGCGAGCGCTATCCGGAGCAGATGACCATCGTCATCCAGTTCCAGTATTGGGACCTGAAGGTCACCGAGACCGGTTTCGAGGTCGGGCTCTCCTTCTCGGACGTGCCGGAAAAACTCGAAATCCCGTTCTCGGCGGTGCGCGGCTTCTACGATCCGTCGGTTAACTTCGAACTCGAATTCGACGTCAAGACCGAAGGCCAGTCAGATGACGAACCAGCTTCCCAGCCGGCGTCCGAACCGCTCGCCATCGTCTCCGAGAAAAAGCCGAAGGCGGAGAAGAAGGCCGCCGAACCCTCGAAGAAGGCGGCCGATGCCGATGCCGCCAAGGGCGCCGAAGTCGTCTCGCTCGACGCCTTCCGCAAGAAATAAGCCTTCGGGTCGCGCGTCATGGCCGACATCGTCAATCTGCGCCAGGCTCGCAAGCAGAAGGCAAGGCTGGAGAAGGAACGCACTGCCAGCCAGAACCGCGCCCTGTACGGCCGCTCCGGGGCAGAGAAGGAACGCGACCGCCTGGTTGCCGAAAAGGCCGAGTTCTTCGTCGCGGGCCATCGGCGTCAACCGTCGCCCGATCCGGACCCCAAATGAGCTCCAGGTGAGCCCGGTCGAAAAACGCTCGGTGACGATCCGTGGCCACCGCACCAGCTATTCGCTCGAAAAGCCGTTTTTTGACGACCTTGTCGCCATCGCCGCCGCGCGCAATCTGACCCTTGCCGCGCTGGTCGCGGAAGTCGACGAAAACCGGCCGCGTGACACCAATCTGTCCTCGGCGCTCCGGATCCATGTACTGGCCTGGGCGAAGCGCGGCCGCGCCTGACGCCTGGCTCCGTCAGGCAGTGCCTTCCTGTTTCCCGCGGCGGGTGCCGAACCCCAGGAGGGCCGTGCGATCGCGCTCTTCCGCCTGCTTCCTGGATCTGACGCGCATCAGGTCCTTCCAGCCGACGTAACCGACCAGCGTTCCGTCGTCGCGTGCCACGACCGGCAGATGCGACACGTTGGCCGTCAGGAGCTTGTCCGACAGGCCTTCCAGATATTCATCGGGATAGGCAAGCGTCACCTTGCTGCCGGCCAGCAAGTCGCCGAGCGTCGTCGTCCGGTGCTTGCCGGCACGCCGCCAGCGCAGAATCGCCGGTGGATCGATGAGGCCGAGCACCTGCCTGTTGCCGTCAATGACCGGGAAGCTCGGATGACGCGTCTCCGGCGCAGTCAGGAATGCCGCTGCGCCATGCAGCGTCATCGTCGCCGGCACGCTCTGGACCTGCGTGGTCATCACTTCGTGCACCCTGGTCAGCGCGAACGGATCGACCCGGTATTCGCGCACCAGATGATGCCCTCGCCTGGCGATCTTCTCGGTCAGGATGGAACGTTTCATCAAAAGCACCGTCACCGCATGGGCGGCGGCGCAGGCCGCGATCAGCGGCACCAGCACATGCGTGTTGCCGGTCAATTCGACCGCGAAGAAGGTCGCCGTCAGCGGCGCGCGCATCGTGCCGCCCATGGTCGCCGCCATCGCCAGCAGCGCCCAGAAGCCGGGATCGGCCGCCGGCAGGAAGCCGGCGAGCACCGCGCCCATCGCGCCGCCCATGATCAGCAGTGGCGCCAGCACGCCGCCCGACGTTCCCGAGCCCAGCGCCACCGACCAGATGACCGCTTTCACCACCAACAACAGGAGTGCTGCCGTCGCAATCGTGCGGCCGTCCAGCATGTTGGATATGTTGTCGTAGCCGACGCCGAGCGCCTGCGGCTCGATCAGGCCGCCAATGCCGACGACGAGGCCGCCGAGCATCGGCCACCACATCCAGTGGATCGGCAGTTTCTGGAAACCGTCCTCGCAGGCATAGACCATCTGCGTCAGCAAGGCAGACAGGAGGCCGGCCGCAATACCGATCAGGACCCAACCGCCAAGACCGGCAAAGGAAATCGCCATGCCGCCCTGAAACGGAAAGATCGGTCCCGGCATGTGCAGCATGGTGCGCTCGACCTCCGCCACGATGGCAGCCACCGCCACCGGAATGAAGCTGCGCGGCGTCCATTCGAACAGAAGCAGCTCCACCGCCAGCATGATGGCGGCGATCGGCGTTCCGAACACGGTGGTCATGCCCGCGGCGGCGCCCGCCACCAGCAGCGTCTTGCGCTCATTGTCGCTGACCGGCAGCATCTGCGCGATCAGCGAGCCGATGGCGCCGCCGGTCATGATGATTGGGCCCTCGGCGCCGAACGGTCCACCGGAGCCGATCGAGATCGCCGACGACAGCGGCTTCAGCACTGCGACCTTGGCGTCCAGTCGCGAGCGCCCGAGCAGGATCGCTTCGATCGCTTCTGGAATGCCGTGGCCACGGATTTTCTCGCTGCCGTAGCGCGCCATCAGGCCGATAATGAGTGCGCCGATCACCGGCACGGCGACGGCGGCATAGCCAAGCGGCGTGTCCTCCAGCCTCAGATCGGCGAGCGTGAATTGACCGAAATAGGCGACGTTGGTGGCGAGCCGGATCAATTTCAGCAGGATGATGCCGGCAAACAGCGCGGCCGTCGCCACCACCACCGCGATGCCAGCGATCAGCAACACCCTGGCGTCGGTGGTGAAATCGCGCAGATGTCCGGGACTGCCCTGTTCGGTCTTCATTGCCTGCCTGCTTTCCGTGGCGTGTCGCTGTTGGAGGATCGGCAAACCGTCAAAACGGCTTTGCCGGCGGCTATGTATCGTAATACGATATAAATATTCAAGCGGACTTGGCCCGAAATCGTTTGAGCTTTGGCTGGAATGACAACACATGTCTGATATGTCGCATCCGCAAAAACCCCGCCCCGCCATCAGCCAGGCCGACTACCAGCGGCTGTCGGAGTTCCGCTATCTGATCCGCCGCTTCCTGGAATTCAGCCAGCTACAGGCCGAAGACGCCGGTCTGACATCGCGCCAGCATCAGGCACTGCTCGCCATCAAGGGTTTTCCGGGCGGAGGCCCGGTAGCCATCGGCGACCTCGCCGAACGCTTGCGCATCCGTCATCATAGCGCCGTCGAACTGGTCAACCGCCTGTGCGAGGCCGGGCTGATCGTCAGGGATCAGGACAAGGACGACCAGCGCAAGGTGCTGCTGCAACTGACCGAGCGGGCCGATGCCTGCCTCGCCGACTTGTCGGCCGTGCATCTCGACGAGCTTTCGCGCATCGAACCCATGCTGAGGAGCGTGCTCGCCCGAAAGGACCGCGACACGCTCCAGAGACAAGTTTCGCAACCTAGCTGAATGGAGGCTATGCCATGTACAACATCTGGTTTTCCAAGGCAGTCCCGGTTTCCACAGGCGTTACTGGCGACGTTCGAAATCTGTCCAATGCCGAACAAGCTCTCGACCTTCTTACCAATCACTGGCGCGATGCGGGAAGCATCAAGCATAAGGCTGCGCTGCGGGCGTGCCGACAGGCCATGAACGGCGGCGTATCGGCCGATACCGCCAGGGATGCTTTTGTCGAAGCCGCGAGGGAAGCGCGCATTCTGGTCGAATAACTGCCGCGCATGTCCTGGGCGTTGTTGGCCCAACCACAGGCCCGACATACCGTCCTCGATCGACGGTGAGCGCACGATGAGATCGCGACAGCCGTCAGCAACGCGCCGTCGTCCATTCAACTTTTGCGAAGCCCGGCTACCATCGGGAAGATGGGACATAAGGGGCCGCATAAAAAAATTCCGGAAACCCCGAATCCTTTGGCTCCGCCGCTTCGTCTCGGACATGAGCGACCTGCAAGGTGCAGGGCCGGCAAAGGAACAGACAAGATGAAACACCATTTGATACGTTACAGGACCAAACCGGAGCTGGTCGACGAGAACGAGCGGCTGGTCAAGGCCGTGTTCCAGGAATTGCGGGATAAATCGCCCGAAGGGTTTCGCTACATGACATGGCGGTCCGGCGACGGTACCTTCTTCCATCTGGTCGAGGCGGCAACCGAGGAGCAGGCCGGCACCCTTCCGGGGCTAGCGGCATTCGCGACTTTTCAGAACGGCATCAGGGATCGCTGCATCGAGCCTCCGCATCGCGAGGCGATGACGGTAGTGGGCAGTTACCGGATGCTGGACCACTAGGCGCGGTCAAGCGATGTGGAGAACGGCGGGCGTATGAACATCCTCATTCCTGGCGGGCACCGCGCGCTCATCGAACGCCTGCTTGGGGACTTGCGCCCAAAGCTGCACCGCTATTGCGCGCGCATGACGGGTTCCGTCTTCGACGGCGAGGACGTGTTGCAGGAAGCGCTGGCCAAGGCGTTCGAGGCTTTGCCGAACGCCGGCCAGATCGCAAATCCGGAGGGCTGGCTGTTCCGCATCGCGCACAACACGGCACTCGACTTTCTGCGCCGGCGAGCCCGCGAAAAGGCCTTTTCCGATGAGGATCCGGACATGATCGTCGACCCGGCCAACGCCACCTTCGACCGTCAGGCCGCTGCCGCCGGCCTGCACACCTTCATGCGCCTGCCCGTCGCGCAGCGCAGCAGCGTCATCATGATGGACGTTCTGGGTTATTCGCTGCAAGAGATCAGCGCCGCGCTGGACACCAGCGTCCCGGCCGTCAAGGCGGCGCTGCATCGTGGCCGCGGCCGCTTGCGCCAGCTCGCCGCCGAGCCCGAGGATGGGCCGGTTCCCAGGTTGGGCGTCTCCGAACGCCTGTTGCTCGAAGCCTATATCGATCGCTTCAACGCCCGTGATTTCGACGCCGTGCGCGACATGCTCGCCGATGAAGTTCGCCTGGAGCTGGTGGCCAGGACGCGGTTTACCGGACCCAGGGAAGTGGCCACCTATTTCCACAACTATTCCCGCCTCCGCGATTGGCGTTTCGTGCCGGGATTCGTCGAGGACAGGCCGGTGGTCCTCGTTCACGACGGCAACGATCCGGCTGCGCGACCAGCCTATTTCATCCTGCTTGTCTGGCAGGAGGGCAAGCTTGCCGCCATCCGCGATTTTCGTCACGCCCGCTACGTCGCCGACAGCGCCGAACTGCTCGTTATTTGAACGATCGAGGGAAATCCCCTGCCTACTGCCTACTGCCTACTGCCCTACTGCCCTACTGCCCTACTGCAAAGACTTCAGCAAATTGTCGATCGTAGACGGATTGAACTGCGGTTTGGCCGGAGGCGGATTGTCATTGGCCACCGGCGGTGCCGCCGGTTCCGGGTTCGGCGCCTGCTCGGCGCCCTTGCGCTCTGCTTCCAGCCTTGCCTTCTCCTGCGAGGCGGTCCGCATCGCCTCCTCGGCCTTTGCCTTGGCATCCGCCTCGGCTTTGGCCTTTGCCTCGGCATCCGCCTTGGCCCTGGCCTCTGCTTCGGCCCGCGCCTGAGCTTCCGCCTCGGCTTTCGCCTTGGCGTCGGCCTCGGCCTTCAGCCGCGCCGCCTCCTCCTGCTGTCGCTGCTCCTCGGCCGCCTTGTCGCGCTGGTCCTGCAACGCAGCGTAGTAGCGCACCTCGCGCCGCAGCCGCTGCTTCTCCAGCAACGCGGCCTGCATCGCCTCGACCCGCTGCTGCTCCTTCTCGAGCGCGCGCTGGGTCAGGAACTGCGCCAGCGGTTCGCTGTCGAACTGCCGTTTGACGGCGCCGAACGGCCCCTCGACGCTGAAATTCATCGCCGGTTCGGAACCGACGAGCGCTTCGTCGCCGGGCCGGTAGGTGACCGCGCCCTTGGCGGAGACCGTATCGGCATTGAGGTCCGCCGTGATGTCGGCGGACAAGGTCGCCGAAGGATTTTCGAGGCTGATCGGCGGCGCCCGTAGCGTGCCACCTGCAATGGTGAAGGCGATGTCGGTATCCTTTGCCGCGAAACTGCCATCTGCCGCGATAGCAGGGGCGAAGCCGGCTGTCTTGGCTGCATCGATATCGCGGCCGATCGCGTCGGCCTTGGCGAGGAAGGTGCTGAACGCATCCGGATTGACGCCGGCGACCGTGATGCCCTTCAGCGCCGCCGTGCCCGAACCCGACAGAGCGGCAATCATCGCGTCGACCGATTTGCCGCTTGTCGAAAACGCCGCCGAGACATCCCCCTTGCCGTCGATGCCGGCATCCGGCAGCACGGCTGGCAAATCGGCGCCCGCGAGCTTCATCTGGCCGGTGAAAAGCCCAGTGCCGTCATTGTTTTTCAATTCGAACAGGCCTGTCAGCGCACCGCCAAGGAATTTCGCCTTGAGATCGGACACGCGGATGCCTTCCCGGTCGAGCTTCAGCGACAAGGCCGCGTCATAGGCGGTCGCGAATGGCCCTGCGGCAAGGGAAGCCGTGGTCAAGTCGAGATCGGCCGTGAATGGAAGGCTGGATTTCTGGCTGAAAGGGGCCGACGGCCACACACCGCCTTTATTGTCTCCGCTCTTGTCCGTGAACGCGGAATCGCCGAACAGCGCCACCGCCATCGGGTCGAGATCGAGTTCGTCGAGCGCCAGCGAGCCGGCCAGATGCGGCGCGCCATCCTTGCCGTCAATCCCCTCCTTGATGTCGATGTTCACGTCACCCGACACCGCAGCTTCGTTGATGGCGGCGTTGAGGCCGGAGAGCACCAGTAGGCCGTTGCCGTAATCGGCCTGCGCGGTGAGCGACGTCGACGTGCCTGTCCCCATGCCTGGCAAACCTATGCCCGATGTCATCAGCCAGGGCTCGATGTCGGCCGCATCGAGGCTGACCTTGCCCTTCGCGACCGGACCTTGCGGCGTGTCGGCTACGGTGCCGTCGAAACCGGCGTTGAAGTCGTTGCCGGCAAGGCTGAAGCTCGTCGCCAGGCCGCCGCCCAGCGTGCCCTTGGCCTGGATGTCGGTGCTTGCCTCGCCGAGCATGCCGAGCGGCAGTGCCGGCAAGCCGTAAAGTGCCAGCAGCGCTGTGGCGTCGGGGTTCCTGGCATTGAAGGTCAGCGCCACAGGCGCTTCAAGAAGCTTGTCGACCGCTCCCTTCCCCGACAGCGAGGCGGAAAAGGACGATCCGCCGGCCTTGCCTTGCCCGCTCACAGCAAGCCCTGTTGTGCCGTCGCCATTGTCGGCAGCACTCACCACAAGATCGACGCGCGAATCCTGGAACAGGTCGGGATAGGCTGCGGCGCGGCTAGCCAGTCCCTTGAGCACGGCGTTGTCGGCATAGTGTTGCGCCGCCACGTCTATCAGCGGCTTCAGGTCGACGGCGACCACGGAGGCGTCAAGCTTGCCGGTCGGGCTCGCCGGAAAATCCTTGATCCGGCCTGTGGCGCTGATCGACGCGCCGGCCAGCCCGCCCACCGACAGTCGGTCGATCTCAAGCAGCCCGTCGCGCAGCCTGAGCGCGGTGTCGACCGTGTCGGCGGTCAAGCCTCCGGCACTGACCGGTCCCGCCTTGATCTGGAAATCGAGGTCGCGGTCGGCAAATCGGTTGGCGCCCTTGTCGCTGATGAAGATCGAAGCGAAGGCCGCTAGCCCGTCGACATCGAGATCGCCGCCTTCCAGCCGCATCAGCACCGAGGGCCTGGCGTCGTCGGGCTGGCTGGAATCGATGCGGCCGGAAAACATCGCTTTGCCCAGGACCAGTTCGAGATCGCTGAAGGCCTGGCGCTTTTCGGAGAGATCGACTTTAGCCCGGAAGCCGGCGGCGGGCAGACGCCGGATCGCCTCGTCGACGTCCTTGGACAACCAGGCAGCGAAGCCGGAAGGCTGCGCCACCGCCAGCAGCAGCGAACCGGTGAAGCCGAAATGGTTCTCGACGCTGAGCAGGCCGTCGGCCTCCAGCGTGGCGCGGCCGGGCAGTGTCGCGGCGAGCGATTTCACCGACCAGCCGCCATCGACCGGCTCGGCGGAAAGATGAACGTCGCGAACCGTGGTGTCACCGGCCACCACGGCCGGCAACCTGACCTCGACCGTTCCGGGAATAGTCGGCTTGGGCAGGTCGAGCAAGGCCTGTTCCAGTCCGGCAATGCGCTGATCCAGTGTCAGGCCGGCGCCTGCCGCACCCACGGCCTCGTCGAACTGCACCTGCGCGCCATTGGCCTCGATGGCGAAGCTCGGCTTCTGGCCGAGATCGATCGAGGCCTTGCCGTCGGCGGTATAGGGATTGTCGAGGGGTCCGGTCTCGAAGCGGAATTCATCGATGCCGAGCTTCTGGTGATCGAGCGCGAACTTGCCGTTAACCCGAAAGCCGGGATTGGACTTGCCGGTGCCGACCTTCACCGTCTCGCCATCGGTGCCCCGCAACTGGGCTGAGTTCTTATCGGCGCCGGAAATCTTGAACTGTCCGGAGTAGATGGCGGCACCGTTGACGATGCCGGCGTTGCCGTCGGTTTCGATGACCAGCGGATACGCGTCGGGATCGGCCTTGAGCCGAAACCGCATCTGGCCGTTGGCTTCGGCCTTGCCGGTCGTGGCGGCAACCGTCGTGCGCAGGCCGTCGAACCTCAACGTGCCATCCATGCGCCACGGGCCCGCCAGCGATTTGGCCGAAATGGTCGAATTGATCTCGGACATGGTGTGGCTGCGTCCGCCGGCGGCATGACGCAACTCGATTTGCCCTTCCGTCACCGTCAGCTTCTCGATCGAGATCTGGTTGAGATTGAAGGGCGAGGACGGCCGCATCGCCCAGTCGACGGTACCATTGGCGGCGATGTCGATCGTCGCTTTCGGCCGCACCAGCCGCATGTCGAAAATCAGCACCTCGCCACGCAGGAACGGCGCCAGTTCCGCATCCATCGAAAACGTCTCGACGGTCATCGCCGGCTGGCCGGCGGGGCCGCCGGCAACGGCGACATTGGAGAAGGTTACCGACGGAAACGGCAACAAGCGCGCCGTGGCGTCGCCCTGCACGGTCACCTTGCGGCCGAGAATGGCGCTCGCTTCGCGCTCGAACTGCGCCCGATAGCCGGACCAGTCGACAAAATACGGCCCCACCAGCGCCGCGCACAGCACCAGCACGAACAGGCCACCAAAGATCACGAACAGGCGTGCGAGCATCAGTTCCGAACGGTTTGGTTGAAATCAGCCGCACTCTACCTGCATCCGCGTGTCGATAAAGAGGCAATTCGATCGTCGTCGGCGACAACCATGGACGGCGTTCGATGTTGCGCGGTCGCTCTTGATCGCGATACCTTGCTTTGGGCGTCCTCGCCCTGTTTCGGTCGCGGCGTTTTCCGATCCGGGATCGTCTGAAACAATCCTGGAAAAGCGGAGAATTGGGGATGTCGGGGAAGAACTGGGACCGTGTGCCGATCGATGCGCAGAGCGTCGACGCGCCGCTTTCGCAATCAGCGATTTTCCTTGTCGTCACCATAGCCGATGAACAGCCGGTTCTCGCAAGGGTTTGTTCCGTGCTCGGCGACCTTGACGACATGGTCAAGACTGTCGGGTTCCGCGACCTCGGCGGCCGCCTGTCCTGCATCGCCGGCATCGGCCACGATCTATGGAACCGGCTCAGCCCCGGCCGGCGGCCGGCGGAGTTGAAGCGGTTCGCGCCGATCAAGGGAGCGGTTCACGCCGCGCCCACCACGCCGGGCGACCTTCTCTTCCATATCCGCTCCGAGCGGCCCGACATGTGCTTCGAGTTCGAGCGTATCCTGCTGGACAGGCTTGGTCCCGGCGTGACCGTCGCCGACGAAGTCTCGGGCTTCCGTTATTTCGATGCCCGCGACCTGCTCGGTTTCGTCGACGGCACAGCCAACCCCACCGGCCTCGATCTGCCCGCCTCGGCGCTCGTTGGCGACGAAGATCCCGATTTTGCCGGCGGCAGCTATGTCGTCGTTCAAAAATACCTGCACGAGCTCCAGGCGTGGGCGCGAATCCCCACGCCGGTGCAGGAGGCGATCATCGGCCGAACCAAGATCGACAACATCGAAATCGACGATGACGAAGCGCCGCGCAAATCGCACAAGTCGCTCGCCACCATCGAGGATGCCGACGGCACCGAACATGACATATTGCGCGACAACATGCCGTTCGGCCGGCCGGGGCAACGGGAATTCGGCACTTACTTCATCGGCTATTCGAGGTATCTCTGGGTGATCGAGAAGATGCTGCAGCGCATGTATATCGGCGACCCGCCCGGCGCTTACGACCGGCTGCTTGATTTCTCCACCCCTCACACCGGCACGACATTCTTCGCACCTACACGGCCGATGCTGCAGGTGCTTGCCGAAGCAGCGCCAGAGAAGTTGGCCACTCGGTAAACGACGCACACAGCAAAGCGGCCTGTCGACCACGTGCCGGCGGAGAAGCGTTTGTCGTGCTTCGGCGTGCTGCGGAGATCAGCACGCGATCATCGGCGTCATCAGTGCGAATTCAACGCGCGTCGCGCTTTGCCTGCGCCACCTTGGCCGCTTTGCGTTGTCGGCCGAGCTCAGCCGGCCGAACCAGATTCGGCGTCCTCTGGTTTGCCACCGCTCGCATGCCCTTGTGCGCAGTGCGCGCGTTGAACGCTGGACCATCCGTCGGCGCTTTCTGCTTCAGGGCCAGCGCCTTGCGCGCGCTGTCGACCAATGAGACGCGCGCCGTCAACTGGCGGCGCCGTTCGGCCTCGCCATTCAACCGCCGCATGGCCGTCGCCAGCATCGCAAGCTTCAACTGAGAGCCGCCATCGGCCTTTGAAGCGACAGCCCCTTTCGGTGTGCCCTTGCCCCGGATTTCGCGCCGGCGTCGATGCGCCTCGGTCTGCGCCTTGTCGCGCCGCTCCCGAAGGCGTTTGACGAGGCCGGACAGATCGGCGTCGGAAAGGTCCTGGACCGCCGGATGGTGCGATTTTTCCACCAGCTCGTGTTCGTCGGCACTCAGCGCGCGCGCTTCTTCCTTGCGTGAAATCGCCATGACACCACTCCTCCGCTTGGGTTGCCCGTCTTCTGGGCCTTCAGCACACGGAGTCTCGGCCCGATTGGAGGTGGGGTCAAGACGAGCCGATGACGGAGTCTACTCGGCAGCCGGCAGGATCTTGCCCGGGTTCATGATATCGAGCGGATCGAGCGCCTGCTTGATCGTGCGCATGATGTCGACGCCGTGGCCGAGCTCATGGCGCAGGAAGCCGATCTTGCCCTGGCCGATGCCGTGCTCGCCGGTGCAGGTGCCCTCCATGGCGATGGCCCGCATGTTGAGCCGCGCCACGAATTTCTCCGACAGCGCGATTTCCTTCGGGTCGTCCACGTCCATCAGCACCAGCACGTGGAAATTGCCGTCGCCGGCATGGCCGACGATCGGCGCGACAAGCCCCATTTCGGCGATGTCGGCCTCGGTTTCGGTGACGCATTCGGCAAAACGCGAGATCGGAACGCAGACGTCGGTCGACAGGCCCTTGGCGCCTGGCCGCAGCGTCAGCGACGACCAATAGGCGTCATGTCTGGCCTTCCAAAGTTTGGTGCGCTCCTCGGCGACACTGGTCCACAGGAACGGTCCGCCGCCATTCTCCTCGGCGATCATGCCGAAGGTCTCGGCCTGCTCGGCAACGCCGGCATCACTGCCATGGAATTCGACGAACAGGCACGGGCTTTCGGGATAGTCGAGCTTGGAATATGTCTTCATCGCCCGCATCTGCAGCGCGTTGACCAGTTCGATGCGCGCCACCGGAATGCCCATCTGGATCGTCGCGATGACGGCGTTGCAAGCCGCTTCGACGCTCGGAAACGGGCAGACACCACCGGAAATCGCCTGCGGAATCCCTTGCAGCCTCAAGGTCAGCGAGGTGATGATGCCGAGCGTGCCTTCCGAGCCGACCAGCAGCCGTGTCAGGTCGTAGCCGGCCGAGCTCTTTTTTGCCCGCTTGCCGGTGGTCATCGCCTCGCCATCTGCCATGACGGCCGTCAGCGACAGCACGTTCTCGCGCATCGTGCCGTAGCGCACCGCGTTAGTGCCTGAGGCCCGTGTCGCCGCCATGCCGCCCAGCGAGGCATTGGCGCCGGGATCGATTGGAAAAAACAGGCCGGTGTCGCGCAGATGCCGGTTGAGATCCTCGCGAGTCACCCCGGGCTCGACCGTGCAGTCGAGATCCTGCGGATTGACCGATAGGATCCGGTTCATCCGGGAAGTGTCGACCGAGATGCCGCCGCCCGGCGCGTTGGTGTGGCCTTCGAGCGAGGAGCCGACGCCGAAGGCGATCACCGGCACGCGGTGCGCGGCGCAGGCGCGCACGATCTCCTGTACCTCGGCGGTCGTTTCCGGGAAGACGACGCCGTCCGGTGCCTGCGTCGGGATGTAGGTTGTCGTATGCGCATGCTGGGAGCGAACCGCCTGGCCGGTCTGAAAGCGCTCGCCAAACCGTTGCTTGAGGATGCCGAGCACGGCGGCGATGCCTTCTTCGTTGCGCTCGACCGGATTGAGGTCGCTCAGGGCCATGAATTCCTCCGCGAATGGACCAGTGTCCATGCTTGTCATGCATTTATGGATGATGCCTAACGCAATTCCAGGAAAAGTGTGAAGCGGTTTTCCCCGGAAAAGCGCCTAGCGCTTTCCCTGGGGAATTGTATCAAAGAGGCGGTCCGACGTTTCCGTGAAACGATGAACCGCTCTTACAACCACGCTCTGTCCAGCACCAGAACAAGGAAGTTGCCATGCCGATCCCCGCCCCTTTTGTTTCTCAGCCAATGGCTATCGAGAAGGACTGGATCGATTATAACGGCCATCTCAACATGGCCTACTACAACGTCCTGTTCGACCGCTGTTCGGATGAAGCCTTTGAGGCGATGGGCATGGGGCTGGACTATGTCAAGAACCGCCGCCTCACCATCTACACCGCCGAAGTCCATGTCTGCTACGTGCAGGAACTGCATCTCGACCACAAGGTCACAGTTTCCTTCCAGCTCATCGACCATGACGAGAAGCGGCTGCGGTTCTACCAGGAAATCCGCCATGCCGACGGCTGGCTCGCCGCGACGTCCGAGCAGCTTGCACTGCATGTCGACATGTCCGGCCCCAAGGTAGCCCCCTTTCCCGCCGACGTGCTGGCCAAGATCGAAGCGATGCGCGCCGCCCACGCAGCCTTGCCGATGCCCGAGCGCGCCGGCCGCTCGATCGGCATCAAACGCAAGACGGCTTGAACCAGCTCGGGGCCCGCGTTAACCTTACCGAGGTTTTAACGGGAACAAGCCGATTGGACCGTTGCGCGACTCAGCGGGCCGTTCGAAAACGATCCGCATCGAAGTAGCGACACGGGCGGCGGGGCATAGCCGATTCGGGGGACGTGCATGAAAACCGATATCAAAGTCGAGGTGGACAGGCTCGCCGCCGATCCGCGCATTACCGACTATGATTTCTGGCGCTCGCTGAAGAACGTCAACAACGAGATCTTCCACATCGCCAACAACAATGAGCCGATCCCCTTCGACATGATCCGCTGGCGCGTCATCCTTAAGCAGGCCCGCATGAAGCGCGGCCACGCCTGACGCTGCGGGTAGAGCGGCCACTTCCGTTGACGACATTCCAGGGGTTTGACCTCAACCCTGTCGCCTGATCGCCGCCAGCGGCGAGCGCGCCGCCACCGGCGAAGACTGGATGATCGCCGTGTTGGTCATCGCGTAGGGAATGATACGGTCGATCACCCGTTCGAGCTCGGCCACCGAGCCGACATGCGCCAGCGCGATGAAACAGTCCTCGCCGGTTACCCGGTCGCATTGCGCGATCTCGGGTAGGTCGCGGATGATCTCGGCCACGACGGCGAGCTGCCCCGGCACCGGTCTGATGCGCAGCCATGCCGACAGGTTCAGGCCAAGCGCCGCCGGATTGATCCGCACGCAATAGGCTTCGATGACGCCGCTCTCCTGAAGCTGCTTGATGCGCTCGGACACGCTCGGCGCCGACAGGCCGACGGCGCGCGCCAGCTCGGCCGTGCTGGCGCGCGCATCTTTTTCCAGCAGGCGCAGTATCTTCAGATCGACCGCGTCGAGGTCGAGATTTTCGTTTCGAAGGCGCTTCATCAAAAACTCCTTGCATCCGGAAAGCGACCGAGGTCCCTGAACGACCACTACCCATATCAGACGGAAAAAATACCTGCGATACTGATCCGATGAACGATCGGACGCAAGTCCAAACCACGCCCGCAGGTGCGGCCTTCACCAGCCTGGCGACATCGCTGCCGCCGCATGTGTGGTTCTGCGTCAGCGCCGTGTTCCACTATCTCGGCCCTGCCGTCGCCGTGCTTTTGTTTGCGCAGATCGGCGTGCTGGGCATGGCCTGGCTGCGCATCGCCACCGCCGCGTTGATTTTCGCGCCGCTGACGCGTCCGTGGCGAACCTTCGCCCAGGCCGATTGGTCGACACGGCTGCTGCTGCTCGCCTTCGGCGCCTGTCTGGCAGTGATGAACTGCTCCTTCTATCTGGCGCTCGACCGCCTGCCGATTTCGCTGGTGGCCGCGATCGAATTCGTCGGCACCATCGGCGTCGCGCTGGTCGGTCTCCGAAGCGCGCGCAATCTCGCTGCCCTTGCCGTCGCCGTGGCCGGCACCTTGCTGCTGATCGACGTCAAATGGTCCAGCGATCCCATCGGCCTGTTCTGGGCCTTCCTCAACGGCGCGCTGTTTGTGGGCTATATCGTGCTTGGCCACCGCGTCGCCGCTTCAGGCGCCGGCGGCGGCATTGCCGGGCTCGGCGCCGCCATGGCCGTGGCCTTCCTGGTCGTGCTGCCGATCGGCCTCACCGACGCGTTGCCCGCCTTTTTCTCCGCGCCGCTGCTGCTGGCGGCCATCGGCGTCGGCATCTGCTCCTCGGTCATCCCCTATATCTGCGACCAGCTCGCCATGGCGCGGCTGCCGCGGTCGAGCTTCGCGCTGATGCTGTCGCTGCTGCCGGTCACCGCGACGCTGATCGGCATCCTCGTGCTGCGCCAGATCCCCGGCATCAGCGACTGCATCGGTATTGCGCTGGTGGTGGCCGGCGTCGCCTTGCATAGGCCTGCGAGCACGCAGTAGATCCTCCGCTAAGCCAGTTTCTCCTTCAGGAAGGCGACGGTCCGGCCCCAGGCGAGATCAGCCGCCTTCTTGTCATAGCGCGCTGCCGAAGTGTCATTGTTGAAGGCGTGATTGGCGCCTTCATAGACATAGACCGTGTATTCGACATGCGCGGCATCGAGTTCCTTCTTGAAGGCGTCGATGCCGGCATTGGTCCGTTCGTCCAATCCGGCATAGTGCAGCAGCAGCGCCGCCTTTATCTTGGAAACGTCCGCGGCCTTCGGCTGCATGCCGTAATAGGCGACACTTGCCGCCAGATCAGGCGCGTTGACGGCGAGCATGTTGGCCGTGCCGCCGCCCCAGCAGAAACCGACGACACCGACCTTGCCGTTGCCGTCCTTGTCGGCCTTGAGGAAAGCCACCGTCGCGACGCCATTGGCGACGGTCTGCGCCGGATCCAGCTTGGTGAACATGTCGCGCGCCTTGTCCTCGTCGGCGGGCGTGCCGCCGAGCGGCGACAGGAAATCCGGAGCGAGCGTCACGAACCCCTCCAGTGCCACGCGCCGGGCGACGTCGCGTATATGCGGGTTGAGCCCCCTGTTTTCGTGGATGACGATGACGGTGCCGAGCTTGCCCGCCTGGTCCGCCGGCTTGACCAGATAGCCCTTCATCTCGCCGCCGGCGCCGGGATAGGTGATGTCCTGGCCTTTCACGCGGGGATCGTTCTCGGCGACGATGGCCGCCTGGGCGGAATTCGCCGCCAGCATCGGTGCGATCGCCGCGGCCGCCGCCCCTGACCCGGCAAGCCGGGTCAGCTGCTCCATGAAGCGGCGGCGATCGAGTGTCAGATGCGTGTATTCGTCATAGGCGTCGATCATCGCCTGGGTGATCCCAGGCTTTGCGGGTCTCGTGGCGGCTGCTTTGGTCATGGCGCATTCCTCGGCTTCAGGCTTCAACACCGGAGCTACATAGGGGCGCGGCTGGCCCGGTCCAGCCTGGATGAGCGCAGCGGCAAGCATCGGCCGCAGCCGGCAATGTCGGCGCCCACATCACATTTTGGTCATCGCCATGAATCCTGCAGGCACCTGCCACAACAATAAGGGAAACTGCGTGCTACCGATGCGCCGTGCCATCCCGTCTCGACCAGAAGGAGCGCCGCCGATGACCATGCCGATCCTCACCAGCGCGTTCGTCCTTGCCCTGGCCTCTGCTCAGGCATTACGCTTCAGGCTTGCGGACGCAGGCAGGCGGTCGATGATCGAGCTTCGCATCGGCCGGGACCACTGCACGGACCCGAAATTCCCAAATTTGAGGTGAGACCATGAACGTCCAGGATATTGTCAACACCGTCTCGCAAAAGGCGGGCCTCGACCAGGCAACTACCGAGAAAGTCGTCGGCACCATCTTCTCGGTGCTGGAGCACGAGGCGGAAGACACCAACGTTTCGGGTTTCTTCGCCAAGATTCCCGGCGCCGACGATCTCGCCCGCCAATATGACGTCATGGCCGCCGGCGCGGCCGGCGGTGGCGGCCTGCTGTCGTCACTGCAAGGCGCGCTGGGCGGTGTTCTCGGCGAAAAGGCCGGCGCACTGATCAACGGCGTCGCCGCGCTCAAGGCCTCCGGCCTCGATATGGCGCAGATCAGGCAGGCCGGCGCCGCGCTGATCCAACAGGCCGAAGCCGCCGCCGGGCCTGACCTCACCAATGAAGTGCTCGGCTCGGTGCCAAGCCTGAAGAGCCATCTCGGAATCAGCTAGGGCGCGATCCTGCGGGACCGAACCCGTTCCTTACTTCGGCAGTGCGTATGCCATTACATAATCGCCGGGCTTGGTGCCGACCGAGCCATGGCCGCCGGCGACGATGACCACGAACTGGCGCCCGTCAGCCACCGTGTAGGTCATCGGCGTCGATTGCCCGCCGGCTGGCAGGCGCGCCTGCCAGAGCTGCCTGCCTGAGGTCAGGTCGTAGGCGCGCAGGTAGTCGTCGACCGCGGCGCCGAGGAAAGCCACCCCGCCGGCGGTGATCATCGGCCCGCCAATGCCGGGCACGCCGACCTTCAGCGGCAAAGGCAGCGGCGTCATGTCATAGACCGTGCCGTTCCTGTGCTTGTAGACGATCTGTCCGGTCCTGAGGTCGGCTCCGGCGACATAGCCCCATGGCGGCGCCTGGCACGGAATGCCGAGCGGCGACAGGAACGGTCCCATCACCACCGCATAAGGAGCGCCGTCATTTCGGTTCAGCCCCTGCTCGCTGCCCTTGGCGTCGCCTGGCGGCGGCACGTCCGCGCGGGGCACAAGCCTGGAGGTGAAGGCGAGATAGGTCGGCATGCCGAACAGCACCTGCCGGACCGGATCGACCGCCACGCCGCCCCAGTTGAAGACGCCGAAATTGCCGGGATAGACCAGCGTGCCCTGCAGCGATGGCGGCGTGTAGCGGCCCTCATAGCGCAGCCTGTGCAACGCAATCCGGCACGCCAGCTGGTCGAACATGGTGATGCCCCACATGTCGGCATCGGTCAGCGGCGGCGGATTGAAGGAAAGGTCCGACACCGGCTGCGTGGGCGATGTGTGGTCGCCTTCGATGGCGCCGCCGGGCGCCGGCACTTCCTTGACCGGGATGACCGGCTCGCCGGTGCGCCGGTCGAGCACGTAGAGGTCGCCCTGCTTGGTCGGCCCGACCAGCGCCGGCACGACCGTTCCGTCGGTCTTGGTGATGTCGACAAGGCTCGGCTGCGCCGGCACATCCATGTCCCAAAGGTCATGATGCACGGTCTGGCGCACCCATTTCAATTGCCCCGTATTGAGGTCGAGCGCGGTGATCGAGGAGGAGAATTTCTCGACGTTGGCGCTGCGGCCGGCGCCGAGCTGGTCCGGCGTCTGGTTGCCGAGCGGTATGTAGAGCAGGCCGAGCTTTTCGTCGGCACTCGGCGTCGACCACATGTTGGGCGAATTGGCGGTGTAGGTCTGGCCTGCCGCCAGCGGCGTGGTCTGGTCGGGATTGCCGGAATCCCAGTTCCAGATCAGCGCGCCCGTGGAGGCATCGAAGGCGCGGATGACGCCGGACGGCTCCTGCGTGGAATAATTGTCGTTGACCGCGCCGCCGACGATGATCTTGCCGCCTGATATCAGCGGCGCCGAGGTCGAATAGTAATAGCCGGACTTGGGATAAGGCATGCCGGTCAGAAGGTTCAGCGTGCCGCCTTCGGCAAAGGACGGACAGACCTGACCGTTGGCGGCGTCGAGCGCGATCAGCCGCGCGTCCGAAGTCGGCAGGTAGACACGCGCGGCGCAAGGCTGCCCGGCACCGATCTTGGCGTCGGCGTAGTAGGAGACGCCGCGGCAGGTCTGGTGCTGGCGGTCCTTGTCGAGCTTGACCTGGGGATCGTAGCGCCACTTCTCCTTGCCCGTGGCGGCGTCGATGGCGATGGCGAAATTGTGCGGCGTGCAGATGTAGAGCGTATCGGCGATCTTCAGCGGCGTCACCTGGTAGGTGGTCTCGCCGACATCGTCGGGACCTTTCACGTCGCCGGTGCGATAAGTCCAGGCCGGCTGCAGGTTGGCGACGTTCTCCGGCGTGATCTGGTCGAGCGGCGAATAGCGCTGGCCATAGGGCGTACGGCCGTAGAAGTGCCATTCGCCGGCAGGTATGTCGCCGCCTAGATCGGCCGCCGGGGTCACCTTGTCGGTGTCGAGATTGCCGGCAATATCCTTGGGATCGGTCGTCATTGAATAGCCGGCGACCGCCAGCGACGCCAAAACGGCGAGAATGAGCGGCGCGCGGCCATCGGGACCAACAAGGCCCCGCCTCGCCCACGGCGTCAGCAGCCACAACGCGACGAGCACGATGATGCCGCCGCGCGGCCCGAGTTCCCACCAGTCGAAGCCGATTTCCCAGACCGCCCAGGCAAGCGTGCCCAGCACGATCGCGGCGTAGAGCCAGAGCGCGGTGGATCTGCGCCGGTAGAGCAGCCATGCTGCGATGAGGAAGGCGATGCCTGATATGATGTAGTACCAGCTGCCTCCCAGTGAAGCCAACCAGATGCCGCCGGCGCCAAGCGCGAGGCCGATGAGGAGGAGAATGAGGGAGGTGATGGTGACAGCCAAGATGATACTCCTTCGACTGTTGCGCGCCTCGAGGCGGCCGTGGGCAACAGGATCCCCTCCCTGCCCTTTGCGCAGCTTTCCCTCACCCGCCCTGCCTGTCAAGCAGGCCGGAAACAATCAGGAGTGGAACAAAACGTAGACAGTTCTGGTCTTTCTCCACCGAATCACTACATTCGGGGGCGATGTCCGGCTTTTCCGAAGACATGCCCTTTTTCGATGAACCCGATGCGCGGCCCACCGCCCCGTCGGGCATCGCCGCGCGCGCCATGGCTGCCCGCGGCGGCCACAACAACGCGCCCGACTATCTCAAGGGGTTGAACCCCGAGCAGCGGCTGGCGGTGGAAACCACCGAAGGTCCCGTTCTGGTGCTGGCCGGCGCCGGCACCGGCAAGACGCGCGTCTTGACCACCCGCATCGCCCACATCCTGGCGACCGGAAAAGCCTTTCCCTCGCAGATCCTAGCCGTGACCTTCACCAACAAGGCCGCGCGCGAGATGAAGCAGCGCATAGGTATCCTGATCGGCGAAGGCAATGTCGAGGGCATGCCCTGGCTCGGCACCTTCCACTCGATCGGCGTCAAGCTCTTGCGCAGGCACGCCGAGCTTGCCGGGCTGAAATCCGACTTCACCATTCTCGACACCGACGACGTCGTGCGGCTGATCAAGCAATTGATCCAGGCCGAGGGCCTCGACGACAAGCGCTGGCCGGCCAAGCAGTTCGCGCAGATGATCGACGGCTGGAAGAACAAGGGGCAAGGCCCGGACGACATTGCCGAGGGCGATGCGCGTAGTTTCGCCAACGGCAAGGGCCGCGAGCTCTACAAGGCCTATCAGGAGCGCCTGCAGACGCTGAACGCCTGCGATTTCGGCGATCTGCTCTGCCACCCTATCCGCATCTTCCGCGCCAATCCGGACGTGCTGAAGGAGTATCACAAGCGGTTCAGATACATCCTGGTCGACGAGTACCAGGACACCAACACCGCGCAATACATGTGGCTGCGACTCCTGGCACAGCGGCCAAATAGCGGGCGTAGCGCGACGTCTACGGATTTGCATTCGGCCGAAGGCCGCAAGCCCGACCGGGCGTCCGAGCCTTCGCGAGGCCCCTCCCGCGACACCGAAGGCGCGCAGAAAAGAGGGGTCGGGCCCGCGCCGGCAGGCGCGGAACAGCCCGTGAGCGAAAACAAAGTAAACATCTGCTGCGTCGGCGACGACGACCAGTCGATCTATGGCTGGCGCGGCGCGGAGGTCGACAACATCCTGCGCTTCGACAAGGATTTTCCCGGCGCCACCATCATCCGGCTGGAGCGCAATTATCGTTCCACCGCGCATATCCTCGGCGCCGCTTCGCACCTCATCGCCCACAATGAAGGCCGCTTCGGCAAGACGCTGTTCACCGATCGCGACGATCCCGAGGACGGCAAGGTCAACGTCCACGCCGCCTGGGATTCCGAGGAGGAAGCGCGCGCTGTCGGCGAGACCATCGAGGCTTATCAGCGCCAGAAGCACAATCTCAACGACATGGCGATCCTGGTGCGGGCGTCCTTCCAGATGCGCGAGTTCGAGGACCGCTTCGTCACGCTCGGTCTCAACTACCGCGTCATTGGCGGCCCGCGCTTCTATGAGCGCATGGAGATCCGCGACGCGCTTGCCTTCTTCCGCGTCGTCGCGCAAGGCGCCGACGATCTCGCCTTCGAGCGCATCGTCAATGTGCCCAAGCGCGGCCTCGGCGAAACCACCATCCGCCAGATCCACGACACGGCCCGCGCGCTGCGCGTACCGATGTTGGAAGCCGCCGCCAAGCTCGCCGAGAGCGATGAATTGAAGCCCAAACCGCGCGCCGCATTGCGCGAGGTCGCGGCCAATTTCGAACGCTGGCAGAAGGCGCTGGAAACCACGCCGCACACCGAACTGGCCGAGACCATCCTGGAAGAGAGCGGCTACACCGACATGTGGAAGAACGACCGTTCGGTCGAAGCGCCCGGCCGGCTGGAGAACCTCAAGGAGCTGATCCGCTCCATGGAGGAGTATGAATCGCTGCGCTCCTTCCTCGAACATGTCGCTCTGGTCATGGACGCCGAGCAGAACGCCGAACTCGACGCCGTCAACATCATGACGCTGCATTCGGCCAAAGGCCTCGAATTCGAGACCGTTTTTCTCCCGGGCTGGGAGGAAGGCCTGTTCCCGCACCAGCGCGCGCTGGACGAAGGCGGCCGTTCCGGCCTGGAGGAGGAGCGCCGGCTGGCCTATGTCGGCGTCACCCGTGCCAAGAAGAACCTGCACATCTGGTTCGTCTCCAACCGCCGCATCCACGGCCTGTGGCAATCGACGATTCCCTCCCGCTTCCTCGATGAACTGCCTGAAACCCATGTCGAAGTCGCCGAAAGCGGCAACTCCTATGGCGGCTACGGCAATTCCTATGGCGGCGGCTCGTTCGCTTCCGGCCGGGGCGGCCAGGGGGCAGGAAGACAGAACCCCTATGGCGCCTCGCGCTTCGACAATGTCGGCGCCGAAAAATCCGGCGCCTTCTCCAACAGCTACGCCACGCCGGGCTGGCAGCGGGCGCAGCAGAACCGCACCGAAGCGACCGATCGCAACTGGGGCTCGCGCTCCGGCCACCAGGTCGAGCGCATCGGCTATGGCGAGACCGACAGCGGCTACGGCGCCGGCCGCACGAGCATCAAGGGCCGCACCATCGATGGCGAGTTGGTCGCCAAATCCGTCGCCGACACGCCGTCCCCCTTCAACGTCGGCGACCGCGTCTTCCACCAGAAATTCGGCAACGGCAACATCGCGGCCATCGAAGGCAACAAGCTGACCATCGACTTCGACAAGGCCGGCCAGAAACGCGTGCTGGATGGGTTTGTCGCGGCTGTGTGAGAAAAAATGGACACTCACTCGCGTAAGGAGCTGGTCAAAAATCCTGAGGTTTTCTTGTGAAAATCGAAGTAGATTTTGACCCTAATTATATTTGCGATTTCACAGCCAAAATTGATTGGAATGAATTCCAATAGCGTGGACGTCCGAAGTGAACGGAACTTTCGGTAGTCACCCGGGCCGGACCGCTCAATCCACCTTCTTCTCGCCCGCCTCGCCGGCCTTGACGATATCTCCCGTAGTGAACAGGATTTCCTTCAGTTCCGCGCGCCAGTCCTGCTTCTGACGCAGCAGGAATTCGAGGTCCATGCCGAAATGCTTGAACTCCTCGCCTTGCGCGTTCTTCATGATGGCGCGGGCCTGCGGGTCCTTCTCCACCGACATGCGCTGTTCATACCAGGAGATCGCTTCCGCTTCCTCGATCAGCGAGGTGATCATGCGGGCGAAGGTTCGCACCTCCTGCGACAATTCTTCGGGCGGTTCGTGGTACTGGTCGAAACCCATGTGGTCGTCCTCCCTCAATGGCTCGCAATGCGAGCAGGCACCGGCCGTGCCATGAATGCATGAGAGGTGCAGCAGGTTCCGGATCGCACCCACAATTCAGGACGATGAGAGGAATAAGCTATCTCACGAGACCGGCGCCGCCCCGCCCTGTTCGGTGCGGCGCGCGATGAATTCATCGAGCACAGCCGACGTGGCAATGGCCGTCGCCGGCGGCTCGAAATCGGCGAGGATGCGCTTCCAGATACCGGTGGCGCGTTCGGTTGCGGTCTTGGAACCGGCCTGCGTCCAGTTGCCGAAATTCGACCAGTCGGCCACCAGCGGCTCGTAGAAAGCGGTGCGGTAGCGCGCCATGGTGTGACCTGCCGAGAAGAAATGGCCGCCGGGCTGCACTTCGGCGATCGCCTCGAAGCCGATGGCATCGTCGTCGCCGGGCGTGGCGGCGCACAGTTCAGCCACCGTCTGCAACGCCTCGATGTCGGTGACCAGCTTTTCGAAGGAAACGCTCAGCCCCCCCTCCAGCCAGCCGGCGGCATGGATGCACACGGTGGCGCCTGCCAGCACCGAGCCCCACAGCGCAAACTGCGTCTCATGCGCCGCCTGCGCATCGGAGATGTTGGCCGCGCTGCCGCCGCCCGAACGCCACGGCAGGCCGGTGAAGCGCGCCAGTTGGCCGGCTCCGAGCGTCGCCTTGATATGCTCCGGCGTGCCGAAGGCCGGCGCGCCCGATTTCATGTCGACATTGGAGGAGAAGGAGCCGTAGACGACAGGAGCGCCCGGCCGCACGATCTGCGCCAGCGTCAACCCGGCCAGCGCCTCGGCATGCTGCAGCGTCAGCGCGCCGGCCACCGTGATCGGGGCCATCGCACCCGCCAGGCAGAAGGGCGTGATGATCAGGACCTGGCCCGCCCTGGCGAAGTCGATGATGCCTTGCGCCATCGGGATGTCGAGCTGGCGCGGCGAATTGGTGTTGATGACGGTGTAGCAATGGGCGCCCGAGCGGAACTCGTCCTCGGACAGCCCGCGCGCCAACCTGATCATGTCGAAACTATCGTCGACCTGCGGGGTGCCGCGCGCGAAGATGAAGGGAAGCTTGTCCGACAGGGTCAGTTGCGCCCGGTTGACGGCGTAGTGGCGAAAACGGTTGTCGATGTCCTGCGGCTCGACGCAAGGTCCCAGCATGTGCAGCACGTCGAAATGCTGCACCAGCTTGATGAACTCCTCGAAGGCCGCCAGTGTGCCTGGTCGGCGGCCGCGTTCGAGGTCAGTGACGTTCGGCGCGCCGCACCCTGCCAGGAAGGTCATCGACCCGAGTTCCAGCGTCAGATCGCGGGAGCGGTCACCGGCATGGGTCTGGATCGATTTTGGCGCCGAGGCCAGTGCGGCCGCCACGATGTCGCGGCCGATCCGCACCATGTCGGTTTCGGGGTCGATCAGAGCGCCGGCGCGAGCGAGCAGGTCGCGCGCCTGCGGCAGCAGAACCTTGATGCCCAGCTCTTCCAGCACGCGCAGCGCCGTGTCGTGGATCGAAGCGACGTGGTCGTCCGAAAAGATTGGCTGCGGCAGGAATGGGTTCTTCAGAGAGCGGTAATTGGGCCGGCGGCTGCTCTCGCTGCCGGCCTCGCCGATGCGTCCTCGCCGGCGCTCGCGCCTGCCTTCGCGTGCCGCGTCATCGATCATCCGGAAACCTCCTCATTGCCGCATCGCCTTGCCCAAGGGATCGTAGGGCGAAGCCGGAATGACACGCGCCGGCCGCTCGGTGCCGACAATGTGCACGCAAAGCGCCGTTCCTTCCTCGGCAAAATCGTCATCCACCAACGCCAGCGCGACGCTCTTGCCGATCGTGTAGCCAAAGCCGCCGGAGGTGACGAAGCCGACGCGCCGAGCGCCGTGCCAGACCGGCTCGAAGCCGCTGGCGTCCGCGTCGATGGCATCGACTTCCAGCGTCACGATCCGTCGTGCAACACCGGCCTTGCGTTCCTTCAGCGCCGCCTCGCGGCCAATGAAATCGCCCTTGTCGAAAGCAATGAAGCGGTCGAGCCCTGTCTGGCCGGGCGTGTAGCCTTGCGTGAATTCACGCGACCAGATGCCGAAGCTCTTTTCCAGCCGAAGCGCGTTGAGTGCGTAATAGCCAATCTCGGCGAGGCCGAGATCCTCGCCGGCGGCAAGCAGCGTTTCGCGCAATGTGGCATGCATGGCGGCCGGGCAGTTGATCTCGAAGCCGAGTTCGCCGGCGATGGAGAGGCGAGCCATCCTTGCCCGCACCATGCCGATGTCGAATTCGCCGCATGCGATGAATGGCAAGGCTTTGGCGGAGATGTCCTGGTGCGTCGTGCGCTCGACGATCTTTCTGGCATTGGGGCCGGTGACCAGAAAGCCCGACATCGCATCTGAAATATCGGTGACGCAAACGCCTTCAGCCATATGCGCTTCGAACCAGCGCATGTGGAATTCGCGCAGATAGTAGGAGCCCATCAGCCAGTAGTCGCCATTGCCCCAGTTGAAGACGGTGAGATCGCCCTTCAGCCGCCCGTCCGGCCCGAGCATCGGCGCCAGCCTCGCCTGTCCCGCCTTCGGCAGCCTGCAGGCCAGCAGCCTGTCGAGCCAAGCCTCCGCGCCCGGTCCCGAGGTCGCGTAGCGCGCATAGGCCGAGATATCGATGAGGCCGGCGGCGCGCCGGACTTGCAGCGCCTCGTCACCGACGATGTCGAAGGCGTTGGAACGCCTGAGCGTCGTCTCCTCGCGGAATCCCATCGGCGCGAAATAGGCGGGGATTTCCAGCCCCCAGGAGGCCGTCCATTCGCAGCCCGCCGCACTCATGCCGTCATAGGCGCCGGGGCGTTTCAGCGGCCGGCCCGCAGGCAGCCGTTCGTTGGGAAAGGTCATGACGAAACGACGAGAATAAAACTGTCGCGTCGTCTGCCTGAGATATTCCCGGTTTGCGGCGAAGGCGCCGTAGCGGGCGATGTCCATGCCGAAAATGTCGGCCTGCGGCTCGCCGTAAATCATCCACTCGGCCAGCGACTTGCCGACGCCGCCGCCCTGGCTGAAGCCGGCCATGACGCCGCAGGCGACCCAGTAATTCTTCAGGCCGCGGACCGGCCCGACGATCGGATTGCCGTCCGGGGTGAAGGTGAAGGCGCCGTTGACCCATTTGCGGATGCCTGCCGTCGCCAGGCAAGGGAAGCGCTCATGCGCCTTGGCAAGTTCCGGGCCGATGCGGTCGATGTCTTCGGGGATGAGCTCGATGCCGTAATCCCACGGCGCGCCGTCCATGTTCCAGTGCTTCGGGTTCTGCTCGTAGACGCCGAGCAGCACGCCCTTGCGCTCCTGCCGCAGATAGGAAAAGCCGTCGAGATCGACGGCCAGGCCGATCTCCTTGTCGAGGGCAGCGACTTCCGGAATGTCCTCGGTGACGAAATAATGGTGCTCCATCGGCGTCACCGGCAGTTCAACCCCGGCCATGCGGCCGAGTTGCTTGGCCCACAACCCGCCGGCATTCACGACATGCTCGGCGGTGATGGTGCGTTGCTCTGTGACGACATCCCAATGGCCGTCGGCGCGCGCCTTCAGCTCGACCACGCGGTTGCGCAGGATCACGTCGGCGCCGCGCTTCTTGGCGGCACCGACATACGCATGCGTCGTGCCGTAAGGGTCGAGATGGCCCTCGTTGGAATCGTATAGGCCGCCAAGCACGCCGGTGACGTCGACGATCGGGCAGATCGCCATGATCTCGTCAGGCGTCACCAGCCGGGCGGTCTCGATGCCGACCGACTGGAATACCGCCCAGGCCGATTTCAGCCACTCCCAGCGCGCCGGATCGCTGGCGATGTTGACGCCGCCAGTCATGTGCAGCCCGACGTCCTGGCCGGATTCGGCCTCGATCTCGCGGTAAAGGTTGATGGTGTAATCCTGCAGCGCGGCGACATTGGGGTCGGCATTGAGCGCGTGGAACCCCGCCGCCGCATGCCAAGTCGACCCCGCCGTCAGTTCGGCGCGCTCGATCAGCGCCACATCCGACCAGCCGAACCGCGCCAGGTGATAGAGCACCGAAGCGCCCACCACTCCTCCCCCGATGACGACTGCGCGGTAGTGAGACTTCAAGGCTTCCCTCCTCCACGGACTGTTCGAAACCGGAACCATATACGTACTGTACATGAGTGTCTAGTACTACGAACAGCTCCTGGACGCTGTCGAACCTGTGTCGGAACGATCGATTTTTTGGCGCGGCCGCACTTCCCCAGCAGCGTCGCGGCGGGCCGACGCGAATGCGTCACCAACTGTCATGCAAGCATCATGTTCGCGCCTTAGACCGCTTGCCGAGGGCACAAGCGGCCCTCCAGGGCGGCAGCCTCGCCGCCGCCAGGCAACCTCAGAATTCCGCCGTCCCGGCGCTTTGTCATCAAGGGGATTCCATGACGCATCTACGCTCATTCTCGTTGCGGCTGCTGGTCGCCGCGCTGGCGGCCTCGGCCGTTTCGCTGCCCGCCTTCGCCGACAGCTCGGCCAGCGTCGGCGGCGCCAGTTTCGTCAACAAGGGGCTGGTGGGGGTTGGCCGCATCCCGGCCGGCCAGCGCGACAGGTTCGGCGAGACCTTCGGCTCCGGCTCCGGCATGTCGATCGACACCGCGGGCTGGACGCATGATGCCGGCACCTACAGAGGCTCGCTGTGGCTGCTGCCCGACCGCGGTTATAACGTCGTCGGTACCACCGACTACCGGCCGCGCCTCAACACGATCAACATCGAGTTCGCCCCGGTGGCGCCAGGTGCCGCGCCCGCGGCCGGCCAGGAGCAGACCGGCGTCAAGGCGACGCTCGCCGACACCATGCTCCTGACCGACGACAAGGGCGCCGACGCCAGCGGTCTCGACCCGCTGAACGGCGTGCGTCCCGCCGCCGGCGACATGCCTGTCCTGCCGCAGGCCGACAATGGCAAGCTCGCGCTCGACAACGAGGCGATCGTGCGGCTGCCCGACGGCACCATGCTCGTCTCCGACGAATACGGTCCCGACATCTACCGCTTCTCCGCCGACGGCCGTCTGATGTCGGCGACCCAGCCTCCGGCCGCGCTCGTGCCGATGCGCCACGGCACGGCCAATTTTGCTTCCGACAATCCGGGCCCAGGTGCTGCCGAACCCGACCCAAAGGATCCCGAAACCGGCCGCCAGAACAATCAGGGCCTCGAAGGCATGGCAATGACGCCGGACGGCAAGTTCGTAATCGCGGTCTTGCAGTCGGCGACCCGGCAGGACGGCGGCGATTCGGCCTCGACGCGCCAGAACACCAGGGCGCTGATCTATGACGCCTCCGATCTTGCCCATCTCAAGCTGGCACATGAATATGTCGTGCCGCTGCCGGTGTTCAAGGACGCCAAGGGCAAGACCAAGGTGGCTGCGCAAAGCGAGATCGTGGCGCTGTCGGATACCGCTTTCCTGATGCTGGCGCGCGACAGCGGCAACGGCCAGGGCCTGAAGGGCGAGGAGTCGCTGTATCGCAAGATCGACATTGTCGACCTTTCCGGCGCGACCGACATCGCCGGCGGTGCCTTCGATGCCGCCGACAAGCCGGTGGCGCCCAAGGGCGTGCTCGATCCGTCGGTGACGCCGGCAAGGCTGACGCCGTTCATCGACATCAACGACAAGGCCGAGCTTGCCCGCTTCGGCCTGCACAATGGCGCGCCCAATGACAAGGACAACCTCTCGGAAAAGTGGGAAGCGATGTCGCTGGCGAGCGTGCTCGATCCGAAGCTGCCCGACGACTATTTCCTGTTCGTCGCCAACGACAACGATTTCCTCGCCCAGGACGGTTTCCAGGTCGGCGCGCCCTACAAGGCCGAGGACGGCGCCGATGTCGACACCATGTTCCTTGTCTATCAGGTCACGCTTCCCGGCCTCGCCAGGAAGTAAGCATCTTGCAGCAGGCGCCGCCTGGCGCCTCCTGCCCGACAAGCTTGATCGGATGCACGACGGCGTGCCTTGCCCGCCGTCGCTCCTTTCGCAAGGGTGCATCCCGGTCGGGCCTGCGGTATCCTGCGTGCCGGACTCAAAAGAACCAGCTTTGCCGGATGCCCGCCATGGATGAAAAGATGCCCGCGCGCCGGCGCACCGGTGACCTGACCAGCGGCCCCATTCCGCGCACGCTCCTGCTGTTCGCCCTGCCGGTGCTCGGCTCCAACGTGCTGCAATCGCTCAACGGCTCGGTCAACGCTGTCTGGGTCGGCCGCTTCCTCGGCGAATCCGCGCTTACCGCCACCTCGAATGCCAATCTGGTGCTGTTCCTCATCCTCGGCACGGTATTCGGCATCGGCATGGCGGCCACCATACTGGTGGCGCAATCGGTCGGCGCCCGCGATCTCCCCGAGGCACGCCGCATCGTCGGCACCAGCGCCACCTTCTTTTTCTTCGTCTCGGTGCTGTTCGCCGTCTGCGGCTGGATCTGGGTCGACACCATTCTGGGCGCGCTCGGCACACCGCCCGACGCCTTGCCGCTGGCGCGCTCCTATTTGCGCATCATCTTCGTCGCCGTGCCGATGATGAACCTTCTGTCCTTTGTCATGACGGTGCTGCGCGGCGCCGGCGATTCGCGCACGCCGTTCTTTTTCATGGCGCTCGCCGTCGTGCTCGACATCATCTTGAACCCACTGCTCATCCGCGGCATCGGGCCGTTCCCCGAGCTCGGCATCGCCGGCTCGGCGACCTCGACGCTTGTCGGCCAGACAGTGAGCGTCATTGCCATCCTGATCGTGCTCTATGTCCGCAAGCATCCGCTGCGTCTGGCCGGCGCCAATCTGGCGCTGCTGCGGCCGGACCCCGCCTTGCTGCGCGTCGTCGTCTTCAAGGGCGTTCCGATGGGTTTGCAGATGATCGTGATTTCGGCCGCGGCCCTGACGGTGATGGGCATCGTCAATTCCTACGGTTCGCAGGTGGCCGCCGCCTACGGCATCGCCGCGCAGTTATGGACCTACATCCAGATGCCCGCGCTCGCCATCGGCGCGGCCGTGTCCTCGATGGCGGCGCAGAACGTCGGCGCCGGCCGCTGGGACCGCATCAGCCGCATCGCAGCGTCAGGCGTCGGCTTCAACCTGGTGCTGACCGGTGCTCTCGTGGCACTTCTATGGGTCTTCGATCGCTCGATCCTCAGCCTGTTCCTGAGCCGCGACAGCGCGGCGATAGACATCGCCGCTCACATCAACAACGTCGCGTCCTGGTCGTTCATCCTGTTCGGCGTCACCATCGTGCTGTTCGCCACCGTGCGCGCCACGGGCGCCGTGATGCCGCCGCTGGTCATCCTGGTGATCTCGGTACTGGTCGTGCGCACCGGCTTTGCCTATTTCATGCGGGATGTGATCGGCGAGGAGGCGCTGTGGTGGAGTTTCCCCGCCGGCTCGATCACCTCCCTGCTGCTGGCCGCGGCCTACTACCGTCTCGGCGGCTGGCGCACCCTGCACATGATCGAGAACCGGCCGGCCGCCGGCGAGCCGCCCGACACCGGGCTCGGCGTGCCGCGCCAGCGCGCGCATTTTTCCCCAGAGACGCCGAACGGCTGAAGCTGGCCGCTCTCAAGGCCTGTTTTTCAACCCAAAGCCCAGCGCGACCAGCGCAAACACGATGATCATGCCGGCGAACGCCAGGCTGGCCGCGATGGGGCTGGCATAGGTCGAGATGATGCCAATGCCGATGACGGGCAAGGCATTGCCGATAAAGCAGCAGATGAAGAAGCTGGATACCACTTCGGCGCGGCGATCCTCCGGTGCGATCTCGTTCACCACCTGCAGGCTGCCACGATAGCCGAGTGCGGCCGTCACGCCGCAGCAGGCGGTGGCGGCGATCATCAGCGCCATCGACGCCAGCATCTGCGCCGCCACCACCATGAGGATGCTGGGAATCATCAACGCCAGCGCGGTCAGCATGGCCTTGCCGCTCTGCATTTGCTTCAGCGCTACGATGCTGAGCGCGGTGACGATCGCCAATTCGAAGAACAGCGCACCGGCGACAGCATGGTTCGTCTCATGCAGTTGCTGCGCCAGGATGCTTGGCGCCACCGCGGCATAGAAGCCGACCAGCGCCATGGCGCCGAAACCGGTCACCGCCGGCGCGACGAAGCGCGCGCGGATTTCATCCGGCACGGCAAAGTGCGGCCGCATGGAAATCTGCCCGAGGCCGCCAGGCTCCGCCACCGTTTCGCGTGTACGCCAGACCAGGATGAAGACGAATACAAGCGCCGCCAGATAAACGATGAAGACCAGGCGCAAGGGCCACGGTTCATACTGCGCCAACAGTCCCGAAACGAGTGCGCCGAAACCGAGGCCCAGGAAATTGGTGCTGGTAGCAATGACGCTGGCGCGCGCCTTGTCAGCGCCGGGGAGAAGCTCGGCGATCCATGCCGTTCCGGTCCCCGCGCCGACACCGATGCCAAGCCCGCTCAGGACGCGCGCCACATCGAGCAGAACGACATTGTTGGCGAACAGAAAGACAAGCGCGCTGGCGACGGCGACGATCATGGCCGCGAGAGCGGCAGGCCGGCGCCCAACGACATCCGACGCGCCGCCCAACATCAGCAGGGCGCCGAGATTGCCGACGACATAGACCGCGTAGACCAGCGTCAGCGTGATCTGTGAAAAGCCGAATTGCTGCTTGTAGATGATGTACAGCGGCGTCAGCACCGTGCTGCCGGCAAACAGAACGGCGATCATTGTGGCAACCACCGGAATTGCGAGAGCCTCGCCGCCTGCTTCGTTGCGCGTATGCGCCAAGTCACGAATGGCCATGGCCAAACCTCTTCATCGGTTCAGGGATCGCGACCTTAACGCGCCCTTACTCCCGACGTTCCGGCCGGCCGGCGGGCTCCTGACAGCATGACGGACGTTGCCCCGAAACCCGCCGCCTGAACAGGCCCGAATCGGAGCCGATGGTTCCGATCCGTCACGACATCCTGTCGTGTGACCCCGCTAAAATCCGCTATTTGCAGGAGAAACCCGGTGCGATCTTGCACTTCCCGGGACGCGGTTTGTGCGGCGGGCGATGGTGCGGAGGACGGTGCGGCCGATGCTGCCAGTGCGGCGGACGATGCGGCGGGCGCACGATGATCACTGGCGGGCGAACGACATGGGCCCGCGAGAGATAGCCGGAACTGGCCCAGCCGCTGAGGCCGCCGCCATGGATTCTGCACCAACCCGGCTGGCAGCCGGTGACGTTCACCCTGTAGCCGACTGGCAGCGTCCCCACCTTGGCATATCCCGCCCCGGGCCCGGAGCGCACGTTGAGGTTGGTGGTGGTGTGGGCGCTGTAGGCGAACGCGGCGGCCGACGTGCCGAGGATGGCGGCCAGAATGGTCGCGAGGCAGAGCAGAAATCGAAATCTCATCAGTCACTCCATTCGATCGCTCGGCCTTATGTGATTCAGCCGAGGCTGTCTTCGATGGAGGACTGTGGCAAGAAAAGTCAACAATTTGCCACAGCAAACCATTGCCGCGAGCCGGCCTGGCGGGAGAGTTTCCCCTGATATAGTTGAGAAATTCCCCGGATGGCGTTTATCGGCCTGACAACATCAGCTAACGATTTACCATCTTCAACGATCGACACCGGACATAGGGCGCAAATCATGGGCAAAGGCAGGGTCGAGGCATTCACCGACGGCGTCGTGGCCATCATCATCACCATCATGGTGCTTGAACTGAAGGTGCCGCACGGCGAGGATCTCTCGGCCTTGCTGCCGCTATGGCCGATCTTCTTCAGCTACGTGCTGTCCTTCATCAACGTCGGCCTTTACTGGAACAATTTGCACAATATGTTCCACACCGTGCAGCGGGTCGACGGCCGCGTGTTGTGGGCGAACCTCAATCTCCTGTTCTGGCTGTCGCTGATGCCGGTGACGACGGCCTTCATGGGCGAAAACCATTTCGCGCCGGTGCCGGTCGCCGTCTACGGCGCCGATCTTGCGCTGTGCGCCATCGCCTACTTCATTCTCGTCGTGACGCTTCACCGATTGCACGGCAACGATACGGCCTTTGCCAGGGCGATCGGCAACGACCGCAAGGGCAAGATCTCGCTTGTCGCCTATCTCTGCGCCATCCCGCTGACCTTCATCAGCCAGTGGATCGGCGTCGCGATCTATGTACTGGTTGCCCTGGTCTGGCTTGTGCCGGACCGGCGTTTCGCACGCGTGATCGAAAAATAGGGATCTATTCGCGCATCGCTTTCAGCTTCTCGGCCACCGACGCGGCAAGATCGGCGTAGCGCTCTTCCAGCCGTTCCGCCGCCTTGATGACCGCAAAGTCATGGCCGAACTTTTCCAGCGCCATGCGCAGCTTCTCGACGAAATCCGCCTGTTTTTCCAAGGCGGAAAACAGCGTCTTCACCTGTGCTTCGTTGATCTCGGGGTTTGCCAGCATCTGCGGCACTTCGCGGTTCATCTGATCGCCGATGGTGGTCTGCTGCTTCAGGATTTCGATCCAGTCCGTCAATCGGGAAATCTCCTTTTTGCGAGGCACCATGCGCAGTCTCGGCTGGACCGGTCAACCCGGCCCATGCCGGCTGCTGAAGCGCAGCCAGGCGCGTGGAGGCTTGCGCCAGCCCGCTCCGGCGCTAAGTTCGGCGCCATCGCAAGAAGGAATCCGCCGCCCATGCTGACCGACGCAGAACTCCAGACCGCTTTGCCCGCGCTTGGTTCGGGCAATGCCGCAGTCATTACCGGCGCTGCCAGCGGCATTGGTCTTGCCGCCGCGAAGCGGCTGGCTCTCATGGGCATGAAGATCGTGCTTGCCGATGTCGCCGGCCCGCGTCTTGAGGATGCGGCCCGTATTGTGTCCGCGATCGCCGGCGACGATGCCGTGCTGGCCGTCGCCGCCGATGTTTCGAAGGCACAAGACGTGGATCGTCTCGCCGAAAGAGCCTTTGGCGCCTTCGGCAATGTGTCGCTGCTGATGAACAATGCTGGTGTCGGCAACAACCCGGGTAAGCCGTGGGAGAACCGCGACGCTTGGAAGCAGCTGCTGGACATCAATTTCTGGGGTGTCGTGCATGGCGTCGAAGCCTTCGTGCCCCGCATGCTGGCGGCCCGCCAGCCGGGCCTGATCGTCAACACCGGCTCCAAGCAAGGCATCACCACGCCGCCTGGAAACCTTGCCTACAACGTCTCCAAGGCCGGCGTGAAGACCTTTACCGAGGGACTGGCGCATGCCCTGCGCAACGAACCGGGTGCCCATCTGTCGGCGCATCTGCTGATCCCGGGCTTCACCTATACCGGCCTGACCGAGGGTGCGACCGAGAAGCCGGCCGACGCCTGGACCGGCGAACAGGTCATTGATTTCATGCTGGAATCCCTGACAAAGCGCGACTTCTACATCCTGTGCCCTGACAACGAGGTGACGCGTCCGCTGGATGAGAAACGCATGGCCTGGGCGATCGGCGACATCATCGAAAACCGCCCTGCTCTGTCGCGCTGGCACCCCGACCACAAGGATGCCTTCGCGGCATTCATGAAGCAATGAGCATGTCCGAAAAATGAGAGCCGGTGTTCGGATCGGGTCGCATTCGAGCAACGACGGAACCCTTGGGGGTTAACCGGTTTCAGCCGGTGCTTCGAGCCACCTGCTTTTTCGGTTTGCTCTTTGACGCCACGGCTTTCTTGGCAGCTACGGCCGCGATTTTCTCGTCATGCCGCTTCGCTGCCCGCTCGCATTTGGCACGGATCTCCTGGACCTCGGCTTCGGTCAGATGCTCGATACCGATGAAGGTGTTCTTGGCTTCGCTGACCCGGATCAACTCGTCCAGTTTGGCCTGGATTGCCGCGCCGTCTCGATTCTGGGTGTTTTGGATGAGAAACACCATCAGGAAGGTGATGATCGTCGTCCCGGTGTTGATCACCAGTTGCCAAGTGTCCGAGAAGGCGAAGAGTGGGCCGCTTACTGCCCAGATGATGACGATCAGGCAGCAGAGTGCGAATGTCGGCGACAGCCCCGCAAGGTGGGCTACCCGGTTGGCGATTTTGGTGAAGAGCTTCTCGATCATGGGGTCCCTCAAACAGCGCCGCGCCGTGCGGTACGCCGGAAGGAACAACCGGCGGCCATATCGGGTTCCCATCGGAAAGAAATACAACCGCCGCAATCGAATGCACGCATCAAGGGAATCGGAAGGACAACACACTTTATCGGTTTGGTGTCACAGTAACGGTGCAGGCAAAACAGGCCTGTTCCTTCCGCTTCACAGCGGTTTACCTCCAGCCCCTTCCGTTGCGCCACCCCCGCATGACGGAAGGGGTTCAGTCCGGAGCGCTCGCACAGTGGTTCCCTGAAGCGCGCCTTTGGCGCAAATGCGCGTGCTCTTCAGCCGCGCCGGCGTCACTCACGCGGCGTGATTTTCCCAGCGGTCCAGGAAGGTCTCGATGGTCATGGCCTGCATGTCGGGAACGGCGCTGGCGAGCTTTTCGACCGGCCAGTCCCACCAGGCGAGAGCCTCGATCCGCGCCGCGATATCGGCTGCGAAGCGCGGCCGAAGCGGCTTGGCCGGCACCCCGGCGACGATCGTATAGGGCGGCACGTCATGCGTGACGACGGCATTGGCACCGATGACGGCGCCATTGCCGATGGTGAGGCCGGGCATGATGACGGCGCCGTGGCCGATCCACACGTCATGGCCGATGCTCACGGCCTTCGCCTGGCGCCGTTCGCGGAATGCGGCATCGACGCCCAGCCAGCGGAAATATTCGTTGGGCCGGTAGCTGACCTTGTGCTGGGTCAGCCGCTCGATCGGATGATCCAGCGCATTGATGCGGCTGTTGGCGGCAATCGAGCAGAATTTGCCGATGTTCGTGTAGATCGCCTCGGCGTGCCGGTCGAAATAGGAAAAATCGCCGACGCTCACTTCGCGCAGCACCACCCGCTCGCCGATCGAGGCGTAGCGGCCGAGCTTGCATGCTTTCAGCTCCGCCGTCGGATGGATACGCGGCTCAGGATCTTTCAGCACGAGATTTTCGGAACGGTCCATACGGGCGGCTTTACGTCAGGGCAATAGCTCCCGCAAGTCGGGAGCAATTGTCGGTCGGGTCAATTGCACGGAAAAACGGATCCATCTATTTCGGTTTGCCCTTGGTCCACACCACGTTCTGGCCGTAGAGTGGCACGGTGGTGACCGACATTTTGGCCGAGCCGTTCTGCACCTGGCGCGAATGCGAGAGGTAGATCAGCGTCTCGTTGGCCTTGTCGTAGATGCGGTTCACCACCTGCTTCTTCCAGATCAGGCTGATGCCTTGCTTGAACACCTCCTCGCCGCCTTCGCTCATGTCGATGTCGCCGATGGTGATCGGACCGGTCTGGCGGCACGAAATCGAGGAATCGGAAGGATCCTCGAACCAGTTGCCCTTGTGCAGGCGGTCGATGATGCCGCGGTCGAAATAGGACACGTGGCAGGTGACGCCGTCCACCTTCGGGTCCTTGATCGCTTCGACGATGATGTCGTTGCCGAGCCAGTCGACGCCGACCTTGCCGACTTCATCGGCGACTGCGGCACCGGCGCCAAGGACAAGGCACGCGGCCAGAGCGCCGCCGATCAGATTTCGCCCAATCAGTCGTTGCAAGATAGCCTCCGAGGTTCGAGTTTGCCGGTCTCAGGTGGGGCGAAGGACATTGCATTGCAAGCCGCCGGTCCCGATCAAAACGCCGGGATAGGTCACGGCCGGTTGCGTCAACGCGGCACCTTTGCGTGTACCCGGTCGAACCGCTAAGACTGTTCGCCGAACCAAGGGCTGCCTGGCCATGGCCGGCATGCCGATGAAATTACAAGACGGAATCCTACTGATGATGCGCTCAATACTGGTCGGCATTCTCGTCCTGATGGCGGCCGGCATAGGCTGGCTGACCTTCGACTGGTATCGCGGCCACTATGGCGGCGAGCCTTTCGGTGCCGCCTTTACGCTGGTCGACCAGAAAGGCGCGCCGATCACCGAAGCCGCCTTCCGGGGCCACCCCAGCGTCGTCTTCTTCGGCTTCACCCATTGCCCAGAGGTCTGCCCGACCACGCTGTTCGAACTGTCCGGCTGGCTGAAGACGCTTGGTGACGATGGCAAGAACCTGCATGCCTATTTCGTCTCGGTCGATCCGGAGCGCGACACCCCCGCGGTCATGAACGCCTATGTCAGCAATTTCTCTGACCGCATCACCGGCATATCGGGCGACCCGGACAAAGTCCACGCCATGGCGAAGTCCTTCGGCATCTACTGGAAGAAGGTCGACACCGGCGACGGCGACTACACGATGGACCATACCGCCTCGGTGCTGCTGCTCAACGGCAAGGGCGATTTCGCCGGCACGATCGCCTATGGCGAAAGCGCCGACACCGCGGTGGAAAAGCTCAAACGCCTCGCGGCCAAGGGCTGATGCGAATCCATGACCCAGACGCGGCTCCATTTCACCGCCGGCAAGATCGAATCCACCAGAATTTTCGCCGCCCTCGATGCCGCCTTTGAGGACGAAGGCTTGCCGATAGCCGTGCTGGAGGTCGATGAGGACGCGGACATTCATGAAGTCTCTCTCTATGCCGACGGCGATGTGGATGCGGTCGAGGCGCGGGTGAAGGACATTCTGGCAGGGCTAGCCCTGTCCAGGCCGGTCGAGCGCGAGACCTTGCCCGATATCGACTGGGTGGCGCGCTCGCTGGAAGGGCTGAAACCGGTGCGTGCCGGCCGTTTCTTCGTGCATGGCGCGCATGATCGCCGCAAACGCCACAGTGGCGAGCTTGCCATCGAGATCGAAGCGGGGCTGGCCTTCGGCACCGGCCACCACGGCACCACCGCCGGATGCCTGGAAATGCTGGAAAAGGTGACGCGGCGCGAGCGGCCGCGCAACGCGCTCGATCTCGGCACCGGCAGCGCGGTGCTGGCCATCGCTGTGGCCAAGCTCTTCCATATTCCCGTGCTTGCGACCGACATCGATCCGGTGGCGGTAAGCGTTGCCGCCGCCAATGCACGGCTCAACCACGTAAAGGCGCTGGTGGAGACGGTGACCGCGCCCGGATTCCACCATCCGATCTTTGCCAGGCGTGCGCCTTTCGGCCTGATCATCGCCAACATATTGGCGCGGCCGCTGATGCGGCTTGCTCCGGAAATGGCGCGACACATCAGCCTCGGCGGCTCGCTGGTGCTGTCAGGCATTCTCGACCGGCAGCGCGACGCGGTGATCTCCGCCTATGTCGGCCAGAGTTTTCGCCATGTCAGAACGCTGCACCGCGAAGGCTGGGTGACGATCCATCTCAAACGGTGACGCAGCCCCGTCTGGCCCTGCTGAAAATCGATTCCGGTTTCCAGCTCCATGCGCTACGGTCGGGCACTATCGAGGGAGACGCCACCATGTTCCAGACCTTTGATTCCGCTGGCAATCCGGCCGTCGGCAGACCGCGCGTGGCGCTGCTGCGCCAATGGCTGGCGGAAAACGGCCTGGATGGATTTGTCGTTCCCCGCGCCGACGAGCATCAGGGCGAATATGTCGCCGACCGCTCGGCGCGGCTGAAATGGCTGACCGGCTTCAGCGGCTCCGCCGGCGTTGCCATCATCCTGCGCGACCGCGCCTTCATCTTCGTCGACGGACGCTACACGCTGCAGGTGCGCGGCGAGGTTGATCTCAGTATCTTCTCGATCGAGAGCCTGGTCGACAATCCGCCTGCAAATTGGCTCAAGGATAACCTCGGCAAGGGCGCGCGGCTCGGCTTCGACCCCTGGCTGCACACGATCGGCGAGGTCAAGGCGCTGCGGGCCTCGGCCGAAAAGACCGGCGCTGTGCTGGTGCCGCTCGAGACGAACCCGATCGACATAATCTGGAAGGATCAGCCGGAACCACCGGTCGCTCCCATCGAACTCCATCCCATCGGTTTTGCCGGCGAGCTCGCCAAGGACAAGCTGGCGCGGCTGGCGGCGGCGATCGGCAAGGAGGGCGCCACCCATGCGGTGCTGACGGATCCCTCCTCGATTGCCTGGGCCTTCAACATCCGTGGCGGCGACGTACCGCACACGCCGCTGGCGCTCGGCTTCGCTGTCCTCGCTGCCGACGGACGGCACCGGCTATTCATGGACAGCCGAAAATTCTCGCGCCAGGTTGCGGCGTATCTCACCCAGCTTGCCGAGCCCCATGAGCCCGGTGAATTCGAGGCCGCGGTCGTGGCGCTGGCCAAGAGCGGCGCGAAAATCGCGCTAGACCCCGTTTTGGCCGCCTACAGGCTGCGCATGCTGGTCGAGGACAACGGCGGCGAGGTGATTGCCGCTCCCGACCCGGCCCGCATCCCGCGCGCCACCAAGAACCAGGCCGAGATCAACGGCTCGCGCGCCGCGCATCGGCGCGATGGCGCGGCGGTGGCGAAGCTTTTGTGCTGGCTCGACCGCCAGAAGCCCGGCTCGCTCGACGAGATCGCGGTCGTCACCCGGCTGGAAGAGACGCGCCGGCAGACCGGCGAGGAAACGCAAATGCCGCTGCGCGACGTCTCCTTCGACACCATTTCGGGCGCCGGCCCGAATGGCGCCATCATGCACTACCGCGTCTCACGCGCCACCAGCCGCAAGCTCCAGGCCGGCGAGCTGTTCCTGCTCGATTCCGGCGCCCAATATCAGGACGGCACCACCGACATCACCCGCACCGTGCCGATCGGCCAGCCGACCGAGGAAATGCGCGAACGCTTCACGCTCGTGCTGAAAGGCATGATCGGCATTTCCACGCTGCGTTTCCCCGCCGGCACGCGCGGCTCGGAAATCGACGCCGTCGCCCGCATGGCGCTGTGGAAGCACGGCTGCGACTTCGCCCACGGCACCGGCCATGGCGTCGGCTCTTATCTGGCGGTGCACGAAGGCCCGCAACGCATCGCCCGCACGGGCACCGAAAAGCTGCTCGAAGGCATGATGCTGTCCAACGAGCCGGGCTATTACAAGGAAGGTTCTTACGGCATCCGCATCGAGAACCTCATCCTGGTGACGCCGGCCGAGCAGATCGACGGCGGCGACATCGCCATGCACGGTTTCGAGACGCTGACCCTGGCGCCGATCGATGTCAGGCTGGTGCGCTCGGATTTGTTGACCCGCGACGAGCTGCATTGGCTCGACACCTACCACGCCCGCGTGCTGGCCGAGATCGGCCCGATGCTCGACGGCGAGACGCTGGCCTGGCTGCAAAAGGCAACGGCGCCGTTACCGCATGGCGCTAAGATTTGAGTGCGTCTAAGGCGGCGACAGCGTTCGAACGATCGCGCCCGGAACTCTACCCCACGAACTGCCGCGCCAGGATCAGCATCGCCGCACCAGCCAAAAACATCGCCATCAGCCCGCCGCGCAGCGAAACCATGGCGGTGACAACCAATGCCGCCCATTCCGCCGGTCCGGCATTCAACAGTTCCGGCGCCACCAATGTCGTCAGCACCGCCGCCGGCACCGCGTTGAGGCCGGCCTCGACGCGCGGATGGATATTGTCGAAGCGCGAGATGACCAGATGCCCGCCGATCCGCGTAAGATAAGTGGCGATCGCGCCGGCGATGATGATCCAGAACGTCGTGCTCATGGCCGTGCCTTCACGCCTGAGTGGTGGGGCGGCAGGATGACGGCCAGCAGCACGCCGGCGATGGCGCCGATCGAGACGTGCCAGGGTGAACCTACCGTCTTGTAGGGGACGATCGAGGCGCACGCACTGGCGACGACCACCGGCAGCCACAACGGCCGCTTGCGGAAGCCCATCACCAGGCCAAGGAAATAGATCGGCAGCAGGAAATCGATGCCCAGCGCATGCGTGTCGGGGATGAGCTTGCCGAACACCGCGCCGAGCGCGCTTTCGATCACCCAGAATACATAGACCGGCAGGCCGAGCCCGAGATACCAGGCGAAGCCGACCGTCTCGCCGGACTGCGCCCTCGCCTCGGCGACGGCGAATTGCGGATCGGTGAGGATGAAGAAGCCGAGCGCTTGGCTGACCACGGGCCAGTGCGCTATGCGCCGGCCAATACCGGCGGAATAGAGCACATGGCGAAAATTGACGGCGAAGATTGACAGCACGATTAGCCACGGCGCGACATGCTGGCCGAACAGCTCGATGCCGACCATCTGGCTGGCGCCGCCGAAGATTAGCGCACTCATCAGGAAGGCTTCGAACACCGAGAAGCCATTGTCGACGGCCAGCGCCCCGAACAGCACCGCGAACGGCGCCGACGCCACAACGACGGGCATGGAAAGCCGCACGCCTTGCCAGAAATCGCTCTTTGCGCCGTGCCCGGAGATTGCGTCCGACACCATGGATAACTCCCAGGAGAATGGCCTGATCTAGGTAGCGTGGTCCGCCTTGTCACACGAATTCGGTTGAGCCCAACAATCAGCGGAAATGATTGCCAGGACCAATCCTAGCCCTGCGCCACCTTGCCCTCTATGGCCCTGCCCCAGTCGAGCAGCGGCTTGGCGCACATGGTGAAATCGACCAGCTCGTCGACCAGCGCCGCCGTGTGGATCCCCGCCGGATCGATGACATGCTGGACGTAGAAATGACGGTTGCGGATGGCCTCGGCCAGATCGGAATCACCGACATGCTCGAAGCCCCGCGGCGTGCGCTTCATGCGGCCCTCCGTCTCGAACTCAAGACCGTTCTTCTTCAAGGCGGCCACCAGGGCGCGGAACCTGTCCGGCCTTGCCGCGATGGCCTTGCGCATGGCGAGCAACAGTTCCGGGGCGGGCTGCCACCAGGCAATGTCGGCGAAGCAGCGTTCCAGCCCGACATGGACATAGAACACGCCCTGCTCCATCTTGGTGCCGTCGGGCGACAGGATCGCCGACAGATGCCGGTTGTAAGGCCGCTTGTCCTTGGCGAAGCGCACGTCCCGGTTGATCCGGAACAGTGATTTCTTGCGGTCGCCCTTGAGGCCGAGCCCGGCCTCGCCGAAACGGCGTGTGAGCGTCTCCACCAGATCGCCCAGCGGATCGCGCAATTCCTGTTCGAACAGGTCACGATTCTCTACGAACCACTCGCGGCTCTGGTGGAAATCAAGCGCCTTCAGGAACGGAATAGCCTTCTGGCCGAACCCCTTGAATTCGCCTGACATCATGCCTTGCCGATCCGCTGCAGCCACGCGTCCTCGTCTATGACCTCGATGCCGAGTTCACTGGCAAGCTTGAGTTTCGAGCCCGCGCCGGGCCCCGCCACCACCAGATCGGTCTTGGCCGAAACCGAGCCCGCCACCTTGGCGCCCAGCCGTTCGGCCATCGCCTTGGCTTCGGAACGCGTCATCTTTTCCAGCGAGCCCGTGAACACGACGGTCTTGCCCGCGACCACGCTGTCGGCCGAGACGGTGACGACATACGGCTTCGGCCTGACCTGTTTAAGCAACGCCTCAAGCACGTCGTCATTGCGCTCATTGCCGAAGAAATCGGCCAGCGCGTTGATCACCGTATCGCCGATGCCGTTGATCGACGGGAAGACACTATGCGGATCGTCAGCCGCCGCGGTCTCCTTGCCGACGCGGATCAGTTCCTCGATTGTCGAAAACGTCCGGGCAAGCACGGCCGCCGTCGTTTCGCCGATATGGCGGATCCCAAGCGCAAAGATGAAGCGGTCGAGCTCGGGTTCGCGGCGCGAATCGATCGCCGCAAAGAGCTTGTCCAACCCTTCATAGTTGCGGTCCTCGACGCTGCGCACATTCTTGCGCGTCTTGCCCGACGCCGCCTCGCGCTGCCTCGCCTGCTCCTCGCGCCGCTCGGCCAGCGCCTTGGTGACGGCGGGACGCCGATCCCTGAGCGTGAAGATGTCGGCGGCCGTCTTGACCAGGCCCGCATTGAAGAACAGGTCGATGTTTTCCGCGCCTAGTCCCTCGATATCCATGGCCCCGCGCGACACGAAGTGGCGCAGCCCTTCCACGGCTTGCGCGGGGCAGATCAGTTCGCCCGTGCAACGCCTGCGGGAATCCTCCTTGCCGGTCTTCTCGTTGATTTCGCGCGTCGCCGGCGAGCCGCAGATCGGGCAAGTATGTGGGAATTCGTAAGGTACGGCATCCGGCGGACGCTTGTCGACGACGACACTGACGATCTGCGGGATGACATCCCCTGCCCGCTGGATCACCACGGTGTCGCCGATGCGCACGTCGATGCCGTCGCGGATCGGCTGGCCGTTGCTGTCGAAACCCTTGATATAGTCTTCGTTGTGCAGCGTGACGTTCTCGACTACGACGCCGCCGACGGTCACCGGCGCAAGCCTTGCCACAGGCGCCAGCGTGCCGGTGCGTCCGACCTGGATGTCGATCTTCTGCACGGTCGTCATCGCTTGTTCGGCCGGAAATTTGTGCGCGATGGCCCAGCGCGGTTCGCCGGTGACAAAGCCCCACCGGCGCTGCAACTCCAGCTGGTCGACCTTGTAGACGACGCCGTCGATGTCGTAGCCCAAGGAAGAACGCTGTTCCTCGATGCGGTGATAATGCGCGATCAGTTCGCCGACCGACCTCGCCCGCACCATCAGCGGGCTGACTTTGAAGCCCCATTCCGCGAATTTCTGCACCGAATCGTATTGTGTCGGAGCGGGGTCGGCTGTCGTGTAGCCCCAGGCATAGGCAAAGAATTTGAGGTTCCGGCTGGCGGTGACCGATGGATCCTTCTGGCGCAGCGACCCAGCCGCCGTATTGCGCGGATTGACATAGTCCTGGCCGCCGGCGGCCGCTGAGCGCTGCTTCAGCGCCTCGAATTCGGCATAGGTCATGTAGACCTCGCCGCGTATCTCGATGATTTCGGGCCAGCCCGAGCCTTTCAGCCTGCCGGGAATATCGGCGATGGTCCTCAGATTGGCGGTGATGTCCTCGCCGACAGCGCCATCGCCGCGCGTTGCGCCCTGCACGAACACGCCGTTCTCGTAACGCAGCGACGCCGACAGGCCGTCGATCTTGGGTTCGGCCGTGAAAGCGATGTCGAGATCCTTGTCGCGGTCGAAGAAACGCCGGCCGCGTTCGATGAAATCGGCGACGTCCTCGTCGGTATAGGCCTTGGCGAGGCTGAGCATAGGCACCGCATGGCGCACCTTGGCAAAGCCCTCCGCCGGCGCGGCACCGACCCTGCGCGATGGCGAATCCTCGCGCACCAGGGCGGGAAAGCGCTGCTCGATGGCGAAGTTGCGCCGGGTCAGCGCATCATAGGCGGCGTCGGTGATAACAGGCGCGTCCTCGGTATGGTAGCGGCGGTCGTGCTCCGCGATCTCCTGCGCCAGGCGCTTCAGCTCCGCTTCGGCTTCGCTCTCACTGAGTGAATCGACTGGTCTTTCAGACATCGCACGGCTTCCCTGACCAATGCACGCCGCCCAAAATACGGTGCGATTTTGGGGCAACGACATGCGCAAAACAATAACCAAGGCGCGGCGCACTTTGGTTGGGCGCCACTATAAATCAGGATTTGGCAGGAGGGAGCCGGCCTGCGAAAAAATCATTCCTGAACAGCAGGATGCAGCCATATCCTGACTCGCCTTCACGGGAAACGAGCTTTCAGGCAGCCGCCGTATTCTCCCGCAGCAATCTCTCGGCGGCCGCGCGCGCTTCGTCGGTGATGGTGGCGCCGGCCAGCATGCGCGCGATCTCTTCCTGGCGCGCCGCCCGGTCCATTTCGGCGATGCCGGTCGCGACCTTGTCGGTGCTGCCGGACTTGGAGATCAGGAAGTGCGTCGCCGCGCGGGCCGCCACCTGCGGCGCATGGGTGACCGAGAGCACCTGCACGCGCCTGGACAATCTTGCCAGCCGCTGGCCGATGGCATCCGCGACGGCGCCGCCTACCCCTGTGTCGATTTCATCGAAGACCAGCGTTGGCGCCGAGCCCCGGTCGGCCAGCGCCACCTTCAGCGCCAGCAGGAAGCGCGAAAGCTCGCCGCCGGAAGCAACTTTCATCATCGGCCCGGGTCGCGTGCCGGGATTGGTGCGCACCCAGAACTCGATCTGGTCGATGCCCTCTTCCATGCGGCTCTCGGCCTCGCTCTTCATCTCGACGATGAAGGCGGCGCGTTCGAGCTTCAGCGCCGGCAGTTCGGCCATCACGGCCTTGGTCAGGCCGACCGCCGCGGCATGGCGAAGCGAGGACAACCGCGCGGCGGCGATGTCATAGGCTTCGCGCGCTGCGGCCGCCTGCTTTTCCAGCCCATGAAGGCGCTCCTCGCCGGCATCGAGATCGGCAAGATCGGCAACCATCGTGTCGCGCAATTGCGCCAAATCATCGACGGCAACGCTGTGCTTGCGCGATGCCGCGCGCAGCGAAAACAATCGCTCTTCCGCCTTTTCCAGCCGCTGTGGATCATATTCGGTGGCGCGCAAAGCCGCCTCGACACCCGACTGCGCCGCGTCGAGCGACAGCATCGCCTCATCCAGCGACTTGACCACTTCGTCGAGCAGCCCGGGGGCCTCGCCGGCCTTGCGCTGCAACCGCCTGAGCAGGCTGGCCAGTTGCGGCAAGGGCGAGGACGGACCCGAAAGCACGTCCTGCGCGTCGTGGATTTCGGAGGCGATCTTCTCGGCCCGCATCATGTGGGCGCGCAAGTCGGCAAGCTCCGTCTCCTCACCCGGCTGCGGATCGAGCTTGGTCAGCTCCGTGACCGCTGCGCGCAGGTAGTCCGCTTCGCGCGCCGCCGCCGCCACCTTGGCACGATGGCGCGAAAGCTCCTGCTCGCAGGCACGCCAGTGCCGCCAGGCCTCGCCCGTCGACCGGACGGCGCCGAGATGGCCGCCGAAGGCGTCGAGCACGTCGCGATGCGCGCCGGGATCGACAAGGGCGCGTTCGTCGTGCTGGCCGTGGATCTCGACCAGCGCGCGGCCGACTTCGCGCATCAGCGTCACACTGGACGGCTGGTCGTTGACGAAGACGCGGGTGCGGCCGTCTGCCGTCTGCAAGCGGCGCAGGATGATGTCGCCGTCGTCCTCGATGGCGTTCTCGGCGAGCAGCGCGCGCACCGGATGGTTGGGCGGCACGTCGAACACGGCAATCACCTGGCCCTGTGCCGCGCCGTGGCGCACCAGGGAAGCGTCACCGCGAGCGCCAAGCGCCAACGACAGGGCGTCGAGCAGGATGGATTTTCCGGCGCCGGTCTCGCCCGTCAGCACCGAGAGACCGGGCTGGAAGTCAATATCCAGCTTCTCGATCAGGACGATATCGCGGATCGACAGCCTAGAAAGCATCGTTACGCCTGCATCAGGCGCCGGTGATCAGTTTCCCGGCCTTGGATATCCACGAGCCGGCATTCTCGCGCGGCGCAAGCCCGTTGCTCTGCAGGAGCTTGTAGGAATCCTTGTACCATGGGCTGTCGGGATAATTGGTGCCGAGAACGGCGGCGGCGGTCTGCGCCTCCGAAGTGAGGCCCATCGCATAATAGCTCTCGGTCAGGCGCGCCAGCGCCTCCTCGACGTGGCGGGTGTTGGAATAATTCTCGACCACATTGCGGAAACGCTTGACCGCGGCGATGTATTCGCGGCGTTCGAGATAATAGCGGCCGATCTGCATCTCCTTGCCGGCGAGCTGGTCGTTGGCGAAGCGGATCTTTTCCTTGGCGTCATCGACATATTCTGAATTAGGCCAGCGCGTCACGAGATCCTGCATGGTCTGCACGGTCTGGCGCGCTTCCTTCTGATCCTGCGTCACGTCCTTGATCTGGCGGTAGTAGCTAAGGCCGATGATGTACTGCGCATAAGCCGCGTCATCCGTTGACGGATACAGCGTCAGATAACGCTTGGCCGACGAGATCGCTTCGTCGTAGCTGCCCTTACGATAGTCGGCGAACGCGCCCATCACCATCGATTTGCGGGCCCACTCCGAATAAGGATGCTGGCGGTCGACCGCGTCGAACTTCTTGCTCGCCTCGTCGAGGCGTCCGGCATTCAGATTGGCGAGCCCTTGGTTGTAGAGAACGTCGGCCGGTTCGGTCTGATCGACATAGGTCGACAGGTCGATATCTTTTTCCGACGACATGCAAGCAGACAGGAAGAGCGATGGAACAACCACCGAAAGCGCCAGGAAAACGGACCGCTGCGGCGCTTTCAATTGACCGACTCGCTTGAAGAACATGATTGGACTGCGCCCTTTCGGCGTTATTTCAGTGCCTGTTGCATATCGTTTCCCCAAAACTGGTCCCCACTTCCAGGCGACATGCACTATCGAAGGCAGCAGCCATAAACCATAACCGCCTTGCCCGGCAACGCTATGTCTAGGCAATCGAACATTTTTGTGGCGGCCGGGCCGCGCCGGAGCATCCCTGCGATTTCGCCGGCAAATGATGCATTCATGCAACACCAGCGAGCTGCGATGGTATCCGGAAAGTGGCGGCGACTCAGATCATCCAGGGCGCATAGAGAGGCGCGTTGACGGCGCTCATCTCGGCCGCACGGCCGCGCTCGCGGCGGGTCGTTTCGACGATCTCGAACGCGGTACGGTCCGACAGCACGCGCCGCAAGGCGGCCGCATTCAGCCTATGGCCGCCACGATAGGAGCGGAAGCAGCCGATGAAGCGGGCCCCGGCCAGTGCCAGGTCGCCCATGGCGTCCAGCGTCTTATGGCGTACGAACTCGTTGGGGTAGCGCAAGCCGCCCATGTTGATGACGCGGTTGTCGTCACCGATGACCAGCGAATTCTCAAGCGAGGATCCCAGCGCATAGCCGGCGGCCCACAGCCGCTCGACGTCCTTCATGAAGCCGAAGGTGCGGGCGCGCGCGATGTCGCGGCGGAAAATGTCCGCATTGATGTCGGACGCGAACAGCTGCCGGCCGATCGCCGGGCTTTCGAAATCGATCTCGACCTCGAAGCGAGTGCCGTCATAGGGCCTGAACTCAGCCCAGGAGGCGCCGTTCTCGATGCGGACCGGCTTGACGATCCGGATGTAGCGCCGCTTGACCGACAGCGTTTCGATGCCGGCCTGGTCTATGGCCTCGACGAACGCCATGGCGCTGCCGTCGAGGATAGGGACCTCATGGCCGTCGATCTCGATGATGACATTGTCGATGCCGAGCCCGAACAGCGCCGCCATGATGTGCTCGACCGTGGCGATGTGCTCGCCAGAGGGATCACCGAGCATGGTGCACAGGTCGGTTGCGCCGATCTCGGAAAACAGGGCGCGGAACTCGCGACCTTGCCCGTTCTCACTGAAAAGCTGGAAAACGATGCCGGTCTCGGCATCCGCCGGGAGAAAGCTGATGGAAACTTCCTTGCCGCTGTGAACGCCGGTGCCCGTAAGCGACGCGCGCGTCTTCACTGTCGTCTGATAGTCGTGCAAGACAATCCCCATAAGCCCAAAATGCCTAGGTCCGCTTCTCCAGCCCGAGGGGCGCGGCTCTCTTGTAAAAATCGGCAGGCCAGGTCACTTCCCCCGAAATCCCGGCAAACCGACGACGGTAGGCAGCGAAGATAATGTCCCGTCAGGGATAGTCCAAATCACGGTTTCTTACTCTTTGTAACCGCAACCGACATATGGATAGCCTCTTAAGTGCTTGCATTTGCATTCTTTTAAACGTTAACAGGCAAGCAATTCCTTGCTTGCCTGTTAACAATTGTTACAGCCCGTTAACCGCTCAGTTGGCCTGGCGACGCAGGAACGCCGGAATTTCCAGCTGGTCGTCCTCCTGAGTCGCCCTGGCCTGCGGCGTCAGGCGGCCTTGGTCGTCGAGCTGGCCGCGACGAGGCGCGTAGAGCTGCGCGTCCTGGCTTGCCAGACGGCGCACTTCCGGTGCGGCCTGACGCAGCTTGGGCTCGCGCGGCTGCGCCGGCTGCAGGCGTGCAGGCTCTTCCTCGCGGCGCGTCAGGCCGTTGGTCAGACGCTTCAAGAGCCCCATCGGTCCGCTGTTCTCATGGTCGGCCGGGCGGCTCTTGGCGTCGACCTCGGCCTTCACGACAGGCGGAAAGTCCTCGACGCGCGGCATGCGCTGGGGAGCCATCGCGACCGGCTGCTGGACTTCGCGCAGGATCTCGCGCGGCTGAGGCGCCGGCTGGATCTGCTGGACCACGGGCTGCACCATCGGTTGCGGCTGCGCCGGCGGAGCCTGGAAGATCTTGCTCTGCGGACGGAAATCATCCGCATGGGCAACCGGCGCCGGACGGGCTTGCGCCATCGCCGCGGCGTTTGCTTCGGCCAGTTGGATCGCTTCCGCGACCGGATCGGCGGCGCGCGGCTCGTACGCAGCCTGCTGGACCGGCGCGGGGCGGCTTTCCGCCGCGGCAACGGCCGGGCGGGCGGCCGGCTTCTGCGGCGCGGTGCGGATCGAGATCGGAGCGGCGGCGATTTCGGCCGCCGACTTGTCGATGCCGGTGGCAACAACCGAGACGCGGATGACACCTTCGAGCTCCTCGTCGAAAGTGGCGCCCAGGATGATGTTGGCGTCCTGATCGACCTCCTCGCGGATGCGGGTCGCCGCTTCGTCGACTTCGAACAGGGTCAGGTCGCGGCCGCCGGTGATCGAGATCAGCAGGCCCTTGGCGCCCTTCATCGAGGTCTCGTCGAGCAGCGGGTTGGCGATCGCGGCTTCCGCGGCCGCCATCGCGCGGCCCTCGCCCGATGCCTCGCCGGTGCCCATCATCGCCTTGCCCATCTCGCGCATCACCGAACGAACGTCGGCGAAGTCGAGATTGATCAGGCCTTCCTTGACCATCAGGTCGGTGATGCAGGCTACACCCGAATAGAGCACCTGGTCAGCCATGGCGAACGCGTCGGCGAAGGTGGTCTTGTCATTGGCCAGCCGGAACAGGTTCTGGTTAGGGATGACGATCAGTGTGTCGACGCATTTCTGCAGCTCCTCGATGCCGAAATCCGCCGTCTTCATGCGGCGCTGGCCTTCGAAATGGAACGGCTTGGTGACGACGCCGACAGTGAGGATGCCCTTCTCGCGGGCGGCGCGCGCCACGACCGGCGCCGCTCCCGTGCCCGTGCCGCCGCCCATGCCCGCGGTGACGAAGCACATATGGGTGTTGGACAGGTGATCGATGATCTCGTCGATGCATTCTTCCGCTGCCGCGCGGCCCACTTCAGGCTGGGATCCGGCGCCCAGCCCCTCGGTGACATGCGCGCCGAGCTGGATCAGCCGGTCGGCTTTCGACATGGTCAGCGCCTGCGCGTCGGTGTTAGCGACAACGAACTCGACGCCGCGCAGACCGGCGGTGATCATGTTGTTGACGGCGTTGCCGCCGCCGCCGCCGACGCCGAACACGGTGATGCGTGGCTTAAGCTCGGTGATGTCCGGCTTTTGCAGATTGATGGTCATTGTCTCCGTCCTTTGCCTTTCCTGCCGCTTCGCCGCCGCGGCCACTTATGGGGCTGTCCCCGTCAATTAGAAACTGTCTCTCAACCACTGACTCATGCGATGCAGTTTTCCGCCCGTTCCAGTCATCCTGAGACCGGAAATTCCTTTCGCCGGATGGCTCTCGAAGCTCGCCATCTGCGGATAGATCAACAAACCGACGGCCGCCGAGAAGGCCGGCCCCTTCGCCGCTTCGGGCAGGCCCGCCACGCCGAGCGGGCGGCCGATGCGCACATTGCGCCCCAGGATGCGGCGCGCCGCTTCCGGCAGGCCGGCAAGCTGGCTGGCGCCGCCGGTCAGCACCACGCGCTTGCCCACCGCATTGCCGTAGCCGGACTTGTTCAGCCGGTCGCGCAAAAGCTCGAGCGTCTCGTCGATGCGGGCGCGCACGATACGCGTCATGACGGAGCGCGGAATCTGGAGCGGCACTTCGCCCTCGTCGCCGATCGGCTGGATCGAGACCAGGTCGCGGTCATCGGCGCTGCCGGGCAACGCCGAACCGTGCATCACCTTCAGCCGTTCGGCGGCATCGAGCGAGGTGGACAGTCCCTTGGCCATGTCCAGCGTGACGTGGTTGCCGCCGATGGCGATGGCGTCGCCATGGACGAACTTGCCTTCCGAAAACACCGAGATCGTCGTCGTGCCGCCGCCCATATCGATGCAGGCGGCGCCCAGTTCCAGCTCGTCGTCGACCAATGCCGCCAGCCCGCTGGCATAGGGCGTCGCCACCATGCGCTCGACCGAAAGATGCGAGCGGTTGATGGAGAGCTCCAGGTTGCGCATCGGAGCGGCGTCGCCGGTCAGCACATGCATGTCGACGCCAAGCGTGTCGCCGACCATGCCGCGCGGATCGCGCACGCCGCGCTCAGCGTCGAGCGAGAAGCCGACGGGGAGCGAATGGACCACCTCGCGCTCGGTCTTCAGCGCCTGCTTGGCGCCGGCACCGAGCACCCGCTTGATGTCGGCCTCGTCGGCCTCATGGCCGCCGAGGTTTATGGTAGCCGAGAAGGCTTCGCTCTTCAGCCGGCCGGCGGTCATGTTGACGATCAGCGAATCGACCGTCAGTCCGGCCATGCGCTCGGCGGCGTCGACGGAGAGGCGAATGGCATGTTCGGCACGGTCGAGATCGATGACGACGCCCGATTTGACGCCCTGCGACTTCTGGTGTCCGATGCCGATCACCTGGATGCGGTGTGAGCGTCCGCGCAGCAGCTTGCCGTCATCGCATGGCTTCAGCTTCGCCACCATGCAGCAGACCTTGTTCGAACCGACATCCAGTACCGTCAAGGTGCCGGAGCGGCGCGAAGAGGCATCGCCTGAACCGCCAAGCCAGCTCATATCTTCGTCTCCGGCTTGCGCTTCAGCATTTTCGGCTTCTCGTTGAGCGCGGCTTCGCGCTGGGTCGCCGCCTCCGGCGTCAGTTGCACGACCAGCCGGTCGGACAGCCGCATGTCGACGGCGGCGATGTCGCGCGACAACAGCCCCTTGTCATGGTCCATGCCGACGAGTTCGGCGAGTGCCTGATCCTCGCCATCCTCGGGAAGCTTGATAGTGATGCCGTTGTCGAGCTTCAGGTCCCAGCGCCGATCGCCGACACGGACATAGCCCCTGATGCGGGTCGCGAGATCCGGGTATTTTTCGATCTTCGCCAGGAATTCCGGCGCCTTGGCCGGCGCGCCGGCTCCGATCAGCAATGGCAGCAGCACCTGCTTGCCACCCGAGAACGGTGCGATAACGGCACCGTCTTTTTCGATAACGGAGAGATCGCTGCCCTGCTGCCAAAGCGCGAACGCCTGACGCTCCTCGACGCGCACCTCCAACGTGTGCGGATAGACCTTGCGCACCGCGGCGACCTCGATCCAGGGCAAGGTGGCGATGCGTTCCCGCGCCGCCTCGGCATCGAAGCCGATCAGCGACGTCCAGCCGTCGAGCTCGAGCCTGTCGAGAATATCGATCTCGGACGTCTGGCGATTGCCGACCACCTTGACCTGGTCGACGGCAAAGCCGGTCCGGGCGGTGATGCTCTGGACGATGCCGTCGGCATGACCGCCGAGATAGGCGCCATAGGCGCCGCTCGAGGCAATGAGCACTGCCGACATGATCGCGGCGGAGAAGCGCGGCGCCTGGAATTCGCCCTCGCCCAGGCGCGCCAGGATACGCGCCGGGCGGCGAAGCACGCGCGGCAGCACGAAATGGTCGAACGACAATGGCAGGCTGAACAGCGCCGGCCCGGCCACGCCCTTCCCCTTGCCCTGCCCCCATTTCAACGCAGACACGAAGCGTCCTCCACCATCCAACTCAACAGATCGCCGAACGAATGCCCTGCCTGGGCGGCGATTTCAGGCACCAGAGACGTCGGCGTCATGCCCGGCTGGGTATTGACCTCGAGCCATACAACCTCGCCATTTTCGGAGTGACGATCGTCATAACGGAAGTCCGACCGGGAAACGCCCCGACAGCCGACAGCTTGGTGAGCCTTGAGCGCCAGTGTCTGTATTTTTTGGTAAATATTCGGTGAAACTTTTGCGGGGCATTCGTGTTTTGATCCGCCCGCGACATATTTTGAATCGTAGTCATAGAACGAATGGCCCGTCGGGATGATCTCGCAGACGCCAAGCGCCACGTCGCCCATGACGGCACAGGTCAGCTCGCGCCCATGGATGTAACGCTCGACCATGACGGTATCGCCATATTTCCACTCGGACGAGCCGATGACCTGCGGCGGATGCGACTGCCCCTCATGCACGATCACGACGCCGAAGCTCGACCCCTCATTGACCGGCTTCACCACATAAGGCGGCTTCATCGGATGGTTGTTCTGAATGGCGAAGCGATTGGCGACCTTCGATTCGGCGACGGGGACGCCGGCCAATTTCACGACTTTCTTCGACTGTTCCTTGTTCATCGCAAGCGCCGAGGCGAGCACGCCGGAATGGGTGTAGGGAATGCCGAGATATTCGAGAATGCCCTGAATGGTGCCGTCCTCGCCAAAAGGACCATGCAGCGCATTGAAGGCGACATCGGGCCTGAGATCGGCAAGCACGGAACCGACGTCGCGCCCGACATCGACGCGCGTGACTTGATAGCCTTCCGTCTCAAGCACATCGGCACAGGCCTTCCCCGAAGACAGAGACACGGGCCGCTCGGACGAGAAACCACCCAGCAGGACGGCCACATGCTTGTTTTTCATTCCCCGTCATCCCCTCTCACGGCGGATCAAAAACCAAGATTTCCGCAACATTGAGTCCGAGTCTCCCGGCAGGTTGCCCCCCAGACAGAAAACGCGGGAAACGCGTCGAACGACTCAAATCAGGAAACGCTTTGGAGCAGAGAATCAGAGAGTTGATTCACTGGCAAGTGCTTATGATTCCGAGAGATTCACTTTCTGAGAAAATGGATGCGAAAACCGTGCTGTTGAGTCTTTGGAGCAACGGTCGCGCGGTCGTTCCGGACCAGTTGAAGTTCATGCGTCACATAAACTTCAACCGCGGCTAGAGCAGCTGTCCAAGAAACTCCTGCACGGCGTGTCCGGGGCGGAAGTCCCCGATGCGCTTGATCTCCCAGTGCAGTCGGATGCCGGAATGTTCGAGCACCCGCGTGCGCACTGTTTCGCCGAGATATTCGAGTTCGTAGCCGGTCGCTGTCCCGGTGTTGATCATGAAATTGCAGTGCATGGGCGACATCTGCGCGCCGCCGATCAGCAGGCCGCGACACCCTGCCTTGTCGATCTCTTTCCAGGCTGAGGTGCCTTCAGGATTCTTGAAGGTCGAGCCACCGGTCTTCTCGCGGATCGGCTGCACCGTCTCGCGATGGTTCTGCACCGCGTCCATCGCCGCCTTGATCACTGCCTTGTCCTCGGCAAAGCCCTCGAAAATCGCCGAGGTGAAGATCAGCCCGGACGGTGCCGACGAGTGCCGGTAGGCATAGCCCATATCGGCATTGCTCAGCGTCTGGACGTTGCCCTTGCGGTCGAGCGCACGCACCTCGACGACGCGCTCGCGCGTCTCGACGCCATTGGCGCCGGCGTTCATCCTCAGCGCCCCGCCGATGGCGCCCGGTATGCCGTGGTAGAAATGGAAGCCGCCGATGCCGGCTTCCAGCGCCGCCGCGGCAATGCGCTTGTCGGGCGTGGCCGCGCCAGCCTTGATCGATGCCGGCGAAACAATTTCGGTTTCACCGAACCCCTTGGCCGACAGTCTTATGACGAAACCCGGAATACCCCCATCGCGCACAAGCAAGTTCGAGCCGACGCCGACTATGGTCAGCGGTATCTCTTCGGGAACCGCTTTCAGGAAAGCAGCGAGGTCCGCCTCGTCCGCTGGCTGAAAGAGCGCCTCGGCCAGTCCTCCGGCGCGGAACCAGGTGATCTTGTCCATCTCGGCATTCGGCGTGATGCGGCCGCGCAGGCCGGCAAGCCGGCCGCCAAGTCTGTCGATCAGCGCCTGGCCCTGCATCATGAGACGGCCAGCTCCTTGGGCAGCGCATAGGCCCATTGCGTGATGTTGCCGGCGCCGAGAAAGACGACGAAGTCGCCGGGCCTGGCCAGATCACGGACAACAGGCGCTATTGCCTCCGGACCCTCGATGTAGCGCGCGTCGCGATGGCCGCCGGCCCGGATGCGCGACACCAGCGCATCCGAGGTCACGCCTTCGATCGGCTCCTCGCCGGCGGCGTAGACCGGCGCCACCATCACCGTGTCGGCGTCGTTGAAGCAGGCGGAGAATTCATTGAACAGATCATGCAGCCGGGTAAAACGGTGCGGCTGGGCAATGGCGATGACGCGGCCCTTGGTGGCGCTGCGCGCGGCTTTCAGCACCGCAGCGATCTCGACCGGATGGTGGCCGTAATCGTCGAACACTTCGACGCCATTCCAGGAGCCGGTTTGGGTGAAGCGACGCTTGACGCCGGCGAAGGACGACAGGCCTTTCTTGATCGCCTCGGCCGACAGGCCGAGCTCATGCGCCACCGCGATCGCCGCCGTCGCATTGGAAACGTTGTGGCGGCCGGGCATCGGCAGGCGCAGATCCGATATCGTCGTCTGGCCGCGTCCCTTGCGGTCGCGGATCACCACGTCGAATTCCGAGGTCGCGCCGGCCATGCGATGGTTGGTGAAGCGCACGTCGGCCTGCGCGTTCTCGCCATAGGTGATGACGCGGCGATCCTCGATTCGGCCGACCAGCGCCTGCACCTCCGGGTGGTCGGTGCACATGACGCCGAAGCCGTAGAACGGCACGTTCTCGACGAACTGGCGGAAGGCTTCGCGCACCTTCTCGAAACTGCCGTAGTGATCGAGATGTTCGGGATCGATATTGGTGACGACGGCGATATCGGCCGGCAGCTTGAGGAAGGTCCCGTCGCTCTCGTCGGCTTCGACCACCATCCACTCGCCGTCCCCCATGCGCGCATTGGTGCCATAGGCGTTGATGATGCCGCCATTGATGACGGTCGGGTCGAGCCCGCCGGCTTCGAGCAGCGTCGCTACCATCGAGGTCGTCGTCGTCTTGCCGTGCGTGCCGCCGATCGCCACTGCCTGGCGGAAGCGCATCAGTTCGGCCAGCATTTCGGCGCGGCGCACGATCGGCAGCAATTTCTCCCGTGCCGCCTTCAGTTCGGGGTTGGATTTCTTGATAGCCGTCGAGACAACCACCACTTCGGCATCGCCGAGGTTTTCTTCCCTGTGGCCGACAAAGCATTCGATCCCCTTGTCGCGCAGCCGCTGCACATTGGCGCTGTCGGCCTGGTCGGATCCCTGCACCTTGTAGCCGAGATTGTGCAGCACTTCGGCGATGCCACTCATGCCGATGCCGCCAATGCCGATGAAATGCACGAGGCCTATGGTCTGCGGCATCTTCATGCGTGCTTTCCCTTCTTAAAATCCGAAACGGTTTTGCGGGACGCAATAGCCTCTGTGAGATCGGCGAGCAACCGTGCGGCGTCCGGTTTGCCGACCGACTTCGCCGCGGCAGCCATTGCCGTGAGCCGTTCGGGCTCGGCCATCAGGGCGCCGATCAGCGCCGCGATGCGCTCGGGCGAAAGTGAGGATTGCGGTTCCACTTCGCCACCGCCGGCGGCCGCAAGAGCGGCTGCGTTCGCGGCCTGGTCGTGATCGAGCGCATAGGGATAGGGCACCAGCAGCGCCGGCCGCCCGATGACCGCGATTTCCGAGACGGTCGACGCGCCGGAGCGCGACATCACCAACTGTGCGGCCGCTATACGCGCCGCCATGTCGCTGAAGAAGGGCGAGACCTCGACACCGACGCCAAGCGCTGCATAGGCCGCCTTCACCCGCCCGACATCATCGGCCCGAGCCTGCTGCGTGATCACCAGCCGCTTGCGGAGTGCGTCGGGGAGCAAGGCGACGGCCGCCGGCACCGCATCGGAGAAGAACTGCGCGCCCTGGCTGCCGCCGAACACCAGCAGGCGGAAGGGATCATCTCCGGCCGAGGCGACGTAGGCGGTCTTTGCGGCTTCGAGCACCTGTGGGCGAACCGGATTGCCTGTCGTCACCGTCTTGGCGCCGACGGCGCTTTCGTCTTGGGGCAGGAAGCCACCGGCAATCGCATCGACGCGGCTGGCCAGCGCCCGGTTGGCGCGTCCCATCACCGCGTTCTGCTCGTGGATCAGCGTCGGCACCTTGCGCCGCGTCGCGGCGTAGAGCGGCGGCAAGGTCGGATAGCCGCCAAAGCCGACCACGGTATCGGGCCTGATCCTGCCGATGATGGCGGACGCCTGGCGCACGCCGCGCCAGATTTTCCAGAAAGCGCCAAGCAGGGCAACAGGATTTTTGGAGCCCAGCGTCGCGGACTGGATCGGGTGGATGGCGGCGGCCGGGAAGTGGCCGGCAAAGCGCTCAGCGCGGTCGTCGGTCGCCAGATGCACCGTCCAGCCACGCGCGTTCAACTCATGCGCCAGTGCCTCGGCCGGAAACAGATGTCCGCCGGTTCCGCCCGCCGAGAGAAGGATAACGCCTCTGGCCATGTCACTCCGCCGGCATGGCGCGCTGTGGCAAGGCAAAGCCCACCTGCTTGCGCTTTTCCGGTCGCTTGCGCGTCAGCGCCAGCACCATTCCCATCGAGATGGCGATGGCAATCTGCGAAGAGCCGCCATAGGAGATGAACGGCAGCGTCATGCCCTTGGCCGGCACCAGCTGCAGGTTGACGCACATGTTGATGACTGCCTGCAGGCCGAACACGGTGACGAGGCCGCCGACCGCATAGCGGGTGAAATCGTCATGCTCCTTCAGCGCCGTGTTGAGGCCGCGCAGCACGATGAAGGCGAAGATGGACATGATGAAGAAACACATGATCAATCCGAATTCCTCGCCCGCGACCGAAAAGACGAAATCGGCATGGCTGTCGGGGATGACCCGCTTGACGGTGCCCTCGCCCGGCCCGACGCCGAACCAGCCGCCATTGATCAATGCGTCGCGGCCCATATCGACCTGGAACGTGTCGCCTTCGCCAGTGAGGAACTTGTCGATACGCAGGGCGACGTGCGGAAATACCGTATAGGCGGCAAAGACGCCGCCGACGCCGGCCGCTCCGAGCACGACGATCCACAGCCATGGCAGCCCCGCCATGAAGAACATGATGCCCCAGGTGCCGGTCGTCAGCATGGTCTGGCCGAGGTCCGGCTGCGCCACCAGCAGCGATACGACCAGTACCAAGAGCAACATGGCGAAGAGATTGCCCGGAATGTCGGGCTGGCGCTTGTGTTCGGCGAACAGCCAGGCGCACATGATGACAAAGGCGGGTTTCAAAAACTCCGAGGGCTGGATCGACAGGCCGGCAAGCGACACCCAGCGCCGCGCGCCTTTCACCTCGACGCCGATGTAGAGCACCGCCACCATCAGCACCAGCATCAGGCACAGCATGATCAGCGCCATGCGCCGGATTTCTCTGGAATCGAGGAAGGACACCGCCAGCATCACGCCGAGCGCCGGCACGGTGAAGATGATCTGCCTGGTCGCGAAATGGAAACTGTCGAGGCCGATGCGTTCGGCGACCGCGGGACTTGCGGCGAAGGACAAAACTATGCCCAGCCCCATCAGCGACAGGAACGCCGCCAGGAACCAGCGATCGATGGTCCACCACCAGGTCGCAACCGGGCTTTTGTCGAGACGGCTCTGCATTATCGTGCCCCTCCGATGGGTTTGACGCCCTCGATAGCATTCGCAGCTTGCCTGAAGGCTTCGCCGCGGACCTCGAAATTCTTGAACTGGTCGAAACTGGCGCAGGCCGGCGACAACAGCACCACCGCCTCGCCGCCATCGTCCTTGGCCGCATCATGCGCGGCATGCTCGACCGCGGCTGCAAGCGTGCCCGATATCTCATACGGCACCGCCTCGCCCAGCGTCGCCGAAAAGGCCGGCGCTGCCTCGCCGATCAGATAGGCCTTGGCGATACGCGGGAAGAAGCCGCGCAGCGGCTCGATGCCGCCTTCCTTGGGCAGGCCGCCGGCGATCCAGTAGATGCGTGAAAAGCTCGACAGCGCGGGTGCCGCCGCATCGGCGTTGGTCGCCTTGGAATCGTTGACGAACAGCACGTGGTCCTTGCGGCCGACCTGCTCCATGCGATGCGCCAGGCCCGGAAAGCTTTCCAGTCCGGACTGGATCTCGCCGAGGTCGAGCCCGACCTTGAGGCAGGCGGCCACCGCGGCAAGCGCGTTTTGCGCATTGTGCTGCCCGCGCAGCGAGCCGATGCCTTCGAGGAAGGCGACCCGGCTGTAGCGGCCATGCACCGCTTCCATCAAATTGGTGCCATCGGCGAAATAGCCGTCGGTCAGCGGCAGCCGCTTCGAAATGCGGATGACGTGCCGCCCCGCCCGCTCCAGCCGTTCGGCAATCTGCGCACACCAGGAATCGTCGATGCCGACGATCGCGGTCTCGCTGCCGGCAACCAGCCGCTCCTTGATCGAAGCGTAATGCTGCATGGTGCCGTGACGGTCGAGGTGATCCGGCGTCAAATTGAGCAGGATGCCGGCCGTCGGATTGATCGATGGTGCGAGGTCGATCTGGTAGGACGAGCATTCGACGACATAGTGCCGGTCGGGTTGCGGCGGATCGAGTGTCATCACGGCGCGGCCGATATTGCCGCCCATCTGCGTATCGCGGCCGGAAGCCTTCAATATATGCGCCGTCAGCGCCGTGGTCGTCGACTTGCCGTTGGTGCCGGTGATGGCGATGAATGGGGCGGCTGGCGCGCCGAGCGTCCGCTCGCGGCAGAAAAGCTCGACGTCGCCGATGATCTCGACACCCGAACCGCGCGCCAGTTCCACCGTCCAGTGCGGTTTGGGATGCGTCAGCGGCACGCCGGGCGACAGCACGAAAGCGGAGAACGTGGCCCAGTCGGCTGTGTGCAGGTCGCCGGTTGCAATCCCGGCGGCTGCCGCCTTGGCGACACTGTCGGGATTGTCGTCCCAGGCCAGAACCTCAGCCCCGCCCTCGATCAGCGCGTGCGCGGTCGCGATCCCCGAGCCGCCGAGCCCGAAGAGCGAAACACGCTTGCCTGCGAAGGATGCGGCGGGAATCACGGGGCGCGCCTATCTGAGCTTGAGGGTGGAAAGGCCGACCAGCGCCAGGATGACGGCGATGATCCAGAAGCGGATCACCACCTGGCTTTCGGTCCAGCCGAGCTTTTCGAAGTGGTGATGGATCGGCGCCATCAGGAACACACGCTTGCCGGTCATCTTGAAGTAGCCGACCTGGATGATGACGGACAGGATCTCGACCACGAACAGCCCGCCGACGATGACCAGCACGATCTCGTGCTTGGTGGCGACCGCAACGGTGCCGATCAGCCCGCCCATGGCCAGCGAGCCGGTGTCGCCCATGAAGATCGCCGCCGGCGGCGCGTTGAACCAGAGAAAGCCGAGGCCGGCGCCGATGACCGCGCCTAGCACAACAGCCAGTTCGCCGGTGCCGGGCACGAAATGGATCTGCAAATACTCGGCGAATACGGCATTGCCGGAGAGATAGGCAATGACGCCGAAGGACGCCGCCGCGATCATGATCGGCACGATGGCCAGGCCATCCAGGCCGTCGGTGAGGTTCACCGCATTGCCCGCCCCCACGATGACGAAGCAGGAGAACGGGACGAAGAACCAGCCGAGATTGATCAGGAATTCCTTGGCGAAGGGGAATGTCAGCGACGAGGAGAACGGCGCCTGGCCATTATGCATGATCGCCCAGGCGGCGATGCCGGCGATGACGAATTCGAGCGCCAGCCGCGCCTTGCCGGAAAAGCCGAGATGCGACTGCTTCGTCACCTTCAGATAGTCGTCGTAGAAGCCGATCGAGCCGAAGCCCAGCGTCACCAGCAACACCACCCAGACATAGATGCTCGACAGGTTCGCCCATAGCAACGATGAGCCGATGATGCCGGACAGGATCATCAGGCCGCCCATGGTCGGCGTGCCGGCCTTCTTGAAATGGGTCTGCGGCCCGTCGGCGCGGATCGGCTGACCCTTGCCCTGGCGCAACCTGAGCGAATTTATGATGGTCGGCCCGAAGATGAAGACGATCAGCGCCGAGGTGATCAGCGCCCCGCCCGTGCGGAAAGTGATGTAGCGGAAGACATTGAAGACCGAGATCTTGTCCGCGAAATCGACGAGCAGTGTGAACATGCGCTTTTCGTCCCCGACTTGACCCTAGGTCTGTTTGCCGATTGTCGTTTCAGCCGGGAACTTGCCCAGCAACGCATCGACCAGCTTTGCAAAGCCGATGCCCTTCGACGATTTGATCATCACCACGTCGCCTGGCTTCAGTGCGGCAAACAGAACCGGCTTCAATTCCTCGACGTTGGCGCGGTATTCTGTCCTGATCTCGCCCGGCAGCGCTTCCGCCAGCGCCCGCATCTCCGGACCGCCGAGAAAGACGGTCTGCGTGCCGGTGCCGACGATGAGACCGGCAAGTGCAGCATGCAGCTTGGCCGAATACTCGCCGAGCTCCAGCATATCGCCCAGCACGGCGATGCGGCGGCCTTCGCCCGTCACCGGCGTCGCGTTGAGCAGCGCCATGGCGGCCGCCATCGAGGCGGGGTTGGCGTTGTAGCTTTCGTCGATCAGCGTGATCGGTCCACCGGGGTGGCTTGAAGTCGGGCCACCGGGATGGCTCGAAGTCGAGCCACCGGGATGACGCAGCACATAGCGTTTGCCGCGGCCGCGCTCGGCCGAGAGATCGGCCAGCGCCAGGGCAACCTTGTCGAGATCGGCGCCGACCAGACGGGCCGCGCCGAGGACCGCCAGAATGTTCTGCACCATGTGGCGGCCGGGCGCGCCGATGCGAGCCGTCACCTCGTGACCGCCGATCCTGGCGGCAATGTCGGAATGATCGGCATGGACCTCGCATTTGACCAGTCTGAAGGTTGAGCGCGCGTGCTCGCCGAACCCATAGACATGCTCGACGCCGGCGGCGTGCGCCATCTTGTCGAGAAGCTTGAAACGCGCGTCGTCGCGGTTGAGGATCGCCGCGCCGCCAGGTTCCAGCCCTTCGAAAATTTCGGCCTTCGCCTTGGCGATCTCGTCCAGATTGCGGAAGAAGCCGAGATGCGCCGCCGCGATCATGGTGACGATGGCGACATGCGGCCTTACCATCTTGACCAGCGGCCTGATCTCGTCGGGATGGTTCATGCCGATCTCGAACACGGCATAGTCGCAATCGGCCGGCATGCGCGCCAAGGTGAGCGGCACGCCCCAATGGTTGTTGAACGACTGCGCCGAGGCATGCACCTTGCCGACCGCCGACAGCACGTGGCGCAGCGCTTCCTTGGTGGTCGTCTTGCCCGCCGAACCGGTCACCGCGATGATCTTGGCCCGGGAACGGTCCCGCGATGCGACACCGAGCTTTTCCAGCGCCACCAGCACGTCCTCGACGACGATCATCGGCGCCGTCAGCCGGCCAAGCGACGGCAGCTTGCCTTCGGCCACGACCAGCACCCCGGCTCCGGCCTTGATGGCGGCGGTCGCGAAATCATGGCCGTCCATCGCCTCGCCCTTGATGGCGAAGAAGGCGTCGCCCGGCTGAAGGCTGCGGCTGTCGATCGAAATGCCCGATACGCCGTCCGGCATCGGTCCGATCGGTCGTCCGTCCATGGCGGCGACCAGCGTCTCGGATGTCCACAGCAAATTCATGCGGCACGCTCCAGCAGCGCGGCACGGACTTCTTCGTGGTCGGAGAAATGCAGGGTCTCGGTGCCGATCGTCTGGCCTTCCTCATGACCCTTGCCGGCCACGATCAGCGTGTCCCCGGCATGCAACATGGCAACGGCCTCGTGGATCGCCGCGCGCCGGTCACCGATCTCGATCGCGCCGGGAGCGGCGGCAAGGATCGCGGCCCGGATCGTCTCCGGCACTTCCGAGCGCGGATTGTCGTCGGTGACGATGACGACGTCGGCGAGCCGCGTCGCGATCTCGCCCATGATCGTCCGCTTGCCGCGATCGCGGTCGCCGCCGCAGCCGAACACGACGATGACCCGGCCGGTAGTGAACGGGCGCACCGAGGCAAGCACGTTTTCCAGCGCGTCCGGCTTATGCGCATAATCGACATAGACCGGCGCGCCGTTTGCAGTCGTCCCGACAAGGTCGAGCCGGCCGGGTGCGCCCTTGAGTTTTTCCAATGCCTTCAAGGCCTTGGCGACTGGCGTTCCCGTGGAGATGGCAAGCCCGGCCGAAACCAGCGCGTTGGCTATCTGGAAATCGCCGGCCAGCGGCAGGTCGATCTCGTAGAGCATCCCGTCGGCCTCGACCTCGGCACGTTGGCGGTGGCGCTCATGCTCGACCCGCTTCAGCGTCAGGAAATCGCCGTGGCGGCCGACCGTCAGCACGCCGAGCCTTGCGGCCTTCGCCGCCTGGATGGTTGGCGCCGACCACGGATCGTCGGCGAAGATCACGGCCGGCGCGCCCTTCGGCAGCAGCGCATCAAACAGACGCAGCTTGGCCCGGTGATAGTCCTCGACCGTCGGATGGTAGTCCATGTGGTCGCGGCCGAGATTGGTGAAGCCGCCGGCGGCCAGCCTGACGCCGTCGAGACGGCGCTGGTCGAGACCATGGCTGGAGGCCTCCATGGAGGCATGGGTGACGCCGGCGTCCGCCAGTTCAAGCAACAGCTGATGCAAGGCGACGGGATCTGGCGTCGTCAGCGAGCCATAATCGTTGCGGCCCGGCGCCACCACGCCGGTGGTGCCGATCGAGGCCGCGGCAAAGCCGGCCTGCTCCCAGATCTGCCTGACGAAAGCGGCGACCGAGGTCTTGCCGCTGGTGCCGGTGACGGCCACCATCGTCTGCGGCTGTTTGCCGAAATAACGGGCCGCGCTCAGGGCCAGCGCCAGGCGCGGGTCATCGACGGCCAACACTGGAACCGGCAGTCCCCCAAGGGCGCTGTCCTTGCCCGCGACGATGGCGGCAGCCCCTCGTGCGGCGGCGTCCGCGGCATAGGCGGCGCCATCCGCCTTGCTTCCAGCGAGCGCGAAAAAGACGACGCCGGGTTTTACCTGGCGGGAATCCGAAGAGATGCCGGTAACCTCCAGATCGACGGAAGCTGTTCCTTCGACTGGCAGGATACCGGTTAGATTTTTGAGCTTCATCGAGTTCCGTTCACCGCAACAAAATAGCGCGCAGTTGCCGGCGCGCCCTAAGAATCATTGATAGGAAACCAGCGTTGCACCATTTTCATGGCTGAAATCTGGCTTCACGCCAAGCATGGCCGCGGAACGCCTGATGATATTGCCGGCCATGACCCCGGCATTCGCGGCCGCGACGTCCGTCATGCCCGGCTTTTCCGGGTGCGGAGCATCGGCAATCGTAAACACGAGATATTGCGGATCGTCCATCGGGAATGCGGCGACGAACGTATTGAAATTCAACTCCTTCGAGTAGCGGCCATTGATGACCTTCTCGGCTGTTCCGGTCTTGCCGCCAACGCGATAGCCGGGGACCCTGGCATTTCTGGCCGAGCCCTTCTCGGCGTTGAGCATGTAGAGATAGCGCATGCCCTCGACCGTTTTGTCGGCTACCACTTTCTTGGCCGCCGCCATCGCGTCCTGCTGGCTGCGGATCAGGAATGTCGGCTCCATCAGATATCCGCCATTGATCAGCGCCGCGCAGCCGACAGCCGCCTGCAACGGTGTCGTCGACACGCCATGACCGAAGGCGATGGTGAACGAGTTGACCTGTTTCCAGACCTTCGGCTCAGTCGGACGGGCAACTTCCGGCAGTTCGGTCTGCATCTTGTCCAAGATGCCAAGACGATGCAGGAATTCGCGGTGCGCCTCGATGCCGACCAGTTCGGCCTCCCTGGCCGATCCGATGTTGGATGAATAGAGGAACACCTCCGGCAACGACAGCACGCGGTTCTTGCCGTGGAAATCGTGAATGGCCTGATGGCCGACCCGGATTGGATGCGAAGCGTCGAAGCGGCTCGCCATCGTCGCCTTGCCGGAATCGAGCGCCATGGCCGATGTGAAGCTCTTGAAGGTCGAGCCCATCTCATAGAGCCCCGCCGACATCCGGTTCAGCCGGTCCTTGTCTTGTGCATTGTAGGGATTGTTCGGATCAAAATCCGGCACCGAGGCCATGGCCACCACTTCGCCGGTCTTGACGTTGAGCACGACGGCGCCCGCGCCCATGGCGCGATAGCGCTCCAGGCCGGCGGCAATCTCGTCGCGCACCACATGCTGGACGCGCAGATCGATCGAGAGCTTCACCGGCTTGAGATCCTTCGCCACCGCCAGGCCCGACGCCTGCAGATCGCTCAGGCCCTGCTCGTCGATATATTTCTCCATGCCGGAGATGCCTTGATTGTCGATATTGGTCAGGCCGACAATGTAGGACGAGGTTTCACCACTGGGGTAGAAACGGCGCTTCTCGGTGCGGAAGCCGAAACCGGGAATGCCGAGTTGCATGATGTCGGCCTGCTGCTTGGGGGTCAGCTGCCGCTGCAACCAGACGAAGCCGGCGCCGCTCTTCAGCTTATGATACGTCTGCTCGTAATCGATCTCCGGCAGCACCGTCGACAGCTTTTCGATCGCCTCGTCGGCGTCGACGATGCGGCGCGGCTCTGCAAACAGCGATGCCGTCTTGATGTCCGTCGCCAGCACCTCGCCGTTGCGATCGACAATGTCGGGCCGCGAGGCCGTCACCCGGCTCTGCGGGCCGCCCGACATGTCGGGGGTCTGGAAGCCGAGATAGACCAGCCGCCCGGAAATGATCGAGAAGATGCCGAAGAACACCGCCATCGTCATGACGATGCGCGCCTTGCCCTTGCCTCCGGTCGCCTTGCGGGCGCCATCGACCACGATCGAACCGTCTTCGCTGGCCCTGGGGCGACGTTTCAGCAGTTTGCCGATCATTGGGCGATGCCTCCGGTCACGATGGGATCCTTGCCGTCCGAGGGTGTGTTGCCGGAATTGTCTGCCATGCCGCCTTGGCGCCCGTTCAGGATGTCCTGGATGTCGAGGGCTTTGGCTGGCAGGTCGCCTAGGCCGACGATCTGGTGCGCGCTGACCGGCTCCAGTTCAAGCTGCGACTTGTAGAGTTCGGCGAGCTTCTGTAGCCGCGACGGCTGGGTGAGCAGGCTCCAGTCAGCCTTGAGCAGGTCGATCGTGTCCTCCTCGTACCGTATTTCAGCATGGATTTTCTGCACGGCTGCCAATTGGTCCTCGGCCTCGCGCTTGGTTTTGTAGGTCAGGGCCGCCGCCGAGACCATGACGGCGATGAGGACGATGTCGCTGGAACGAAACACGTGCTTACCTCTCCCCCGGCCGCTCGATGCCGGGAAGTTTTGGGCCGGGAAGTTTTGGAAGGCCGAAAATCGAAAAATCGACGGCACGCGCCGGCGCATCGGTGCGGATGGCGGCGCGCAGCCTTGCCGAGCGGGCGCGCGGGTTGGCCGCAGTCTCGGCATCACCCGGCGTCACGCCGCCGCCGGACTTGCTGAAGGTGGCACTGCGTGCCCGTGCCTCCGGCATGTGGCGCGAGCCGCTCGCGGCGTCGGAGCGATCGGCAATGAAGCGCTTGACGATGCGGTCCTCCAGCGAATGGAATGTCACCACGGCAAGTCGTCCGCCCGGCTTCAGCGCCCGCTCGGCGGCGAACAGCGCCTTGGCCAACTCACCGAGCTCGTCATTGACGAAGATGCGCAGCGCCTGAAAGACGCGGGTGGCGGGATGGATCTTGTCCTTCGGCGCCCGGCCGATATGCGTCTCGATGGCGTCGGCAAGCTCCAGCGTGCGCTCGAACGGACGCTTTTCGCGACGCGCTTCGATCATGCGCGCGATGCGCCCGGCGTGGCGCTCCTCCCCGAGGAAGCCGAAGATGCGGGCAAGATCGCCCGGCTTGAAGTTGTTGACGACATCTGCGGCGCTGAGGCCCGCCTGCGCCATACGCATGTCGAGAGGCCCATCGGCGCGGAACGAAAACCCGCGCTCCGCCTGGTCGAGCTGCATCGAGGAAACGCCGATGTCGAGCACGACGCCGTGGGCACTTTCGACATGCTGATCCAGCATCGAGAATGGCGCCTGCACCAATCGCAGGCGGCCGCCTGATTGGGCTTCGAGATTGCGACCGGCCGCTATGGCATCCGGATCGCGATCAATGGCAACCACGGACGCGCCGGCCGCCAGGATGGCCTTGGTGTAGCCGCCGGCGCCGAACGTGCCGTCGACGATGACGTCCCCTTCCGCTGGCGAGAGCGCCTGCAACACTTCGGCAAGGAGGACCGGAATGTGGCGGGCCGGTCCGCCAACGGCGTTGATATCATCGCCGTGGCCCACCGTCATTCCGGTCGCTCCCCAGGATTCGTCCCCTGCCGAAGCTGCAAAAGCCGGGCCCGCGCCTGCGCTCCGTAGGCCGCAAGCCGTCCCGGCTCCCAGATCTGAAAGAAATTGCCGCGCCCGACAAAGGCTACTTCCGCCGAAAGGCCGGCATGTTCGCGGATGAAGTCGCTGATCGTGATGCGACCATCCTGGTCCAGCTTCAGGAATGTTCCGTCGCCATGGCAGAAGAACGACATGTCGTCCGCCGTCTGCTGGAACGGATCCTCGAGCGCGATGCGCTGCTCGTAGCGGTCGAGCAGGTCGGGCCCGCCGACATCCATGGCCGGCAGATCCAGGCAACGCAGCGCGTAGAGATCCGAATAGCCGCGTTTCTGAACGACGGCGCGAAAATGCGCAGGAACGGACACCCGCCCCTTCGCATCGATCCTGCTCACCGTGTTCGACAGAAACCGGTCCATCACACGTCACGGCCGCTTGCGCCGCCGCACCCCTCTTCGTCGTGTTGCACGCGCCACCGCTACGCGTTCCCTGCCCTGAACCCGCCTCCGTGACAGGGGCGAAAACCGGCAAACGCGCAGCCGCCGCGGCTGCCCGATTGGCGTACGCTTCACTCTGACGCGGAACGAAGGCTTTGGTATCGATATGGGATATCATGGGGTGTTATGGGCGTCAACGGGAACAGGCTTCACAACATGCAGTCGCGACCGATGGAAGCGGCTTTGAAAACACGTCTCGTCTTTATGGATCATTAAGCCTAACGAAGCGTTTAGAGCCGCTTGGCCCAACCGGACGCGCCTTGTCGCGAGCTGTTGCCGGGCATAGCGTCTCACCACACGTCCAGGGTCACCAAGAGGGTTGGAATGTCGATGTCTGAAACAGCACGGTCGCGCGCCGCGGCTCTTGCCCACCTCCGTCGCAACGCACTTGCCGTCGGCGATTCCATCCCCCTGCCACTCACCATGGCTGCCATCTTTCACGCGCCTGGCGACGCCACTGGTTTCAACCAGTATGGCCGTTTCAGCAATCCGACCTGGGATGCGGTAGAACATATGCTGGCGCATCTGGAAGACGCGCCCTGCGTCGCCTTTCCTTCCGGAATGGCGGCGATTTCGGCGGCATTTTTCGCTGTCCTCAAGACCGGCGACCGCATTCTTCTGCCTTCGGATGGCTATCACACGACAAGGGCACTGGCCGAACGCTTCTTGAAACCACTCGGCATCGCCTACGATGTGAGGCCAACCTCGACCTTCCTCGATGGCGGTTTCGAAGGCTATCGTCTCGCTTTCGTAGAGACGCCCGCTAATCCGGGGCTGGACATATGCGATATCGCGGCGGTGGCCGCGGCCGCACACAAAGCGGGCGCACTGCTTGTCGTTGATAATACGACCATGACGCCTTTCGGCCAGCGCCCGCTCGACCATGGCGCGGATATTGTCATCGCCGCGGACACTAAGGCGCCCAACGGCCACTCCGACGTGCTGTTCGGCCACGTCGCGAGCCGCAACGCCGACATCATCGCCGCGGTGACGGATTGGCGCGAAACGTCCGGCGGCATTCCAGGGCCGTTCGAAGCGTGGCTTGTGCATCGTGGCCTCGAAACGCTCGATGTGCGCTTCGACCGCATGTGCTCCTCGGCGGAAGTGATCGCGCGGCGCCTGCAAGGTCACCCGGCGATCACGGGCCTGCGCTATCCCGGCCTGGAAGGCGATCCTTCGCACAATCTTGCCCGTGCCCAGATGGAACGCTTCGGCTTCCTTGTTTCCTTCGAACTCGCTTCGGAGCAGAAGGCCGAGGATTTCATCAACAACTGCGAATTGATGCAGGCCGCGACATCCTTCGGCGGCGTCCACACCTCCGCTGAGCGGCGTTCGAAACGAGGCGATGCGGTTCCAGCCGGCTTCGTCCGCCTCTCAGTCGGCTGCGAACCAGTTGAAGAGCTTTGGGCGGCGATCGAGGCGTCGCTGGACAGGATCGGCGACTGACAAATCGGTTACGAACCGAGGTCGTCGGTTCCGAAGTTGCGATGGCCGTGCAGCACGCGAAGGATTTCGATCGCATCGCCCCTGACTCGATACAGGGTGAGATAATCGCCCCTGACTCGATACAGGGTGAGATAATTGCCGACGACCAGATGGCGAACACCCGGTGCGATATCGTCTCGTGGCGCGCCTGAGAAAGGATAGGTAGCCAGTTGCTGCCACCGCGCCTCGATGCGGTCGAGCAGCCGGTCGGCTGCGGCCTCGCTGTCGCTCGCAATATGCAGCCAGATCATGATCAGATCGTCTTCGGCGCGCGCGTTCCGGACGATGGGGAGCAAATTCATCCTGCGTCGTCAGATCGCAGGCGTCTCCGCGCCTCGGCCTTGATTTCGTCCATCGATTCAAATCGTCCCGGTCCGCTGTCGATCCCTTCCTGAACTAACCTCCGCAACTCCTCGACCGTATAGCCGAAGAGGTCGCGCCGATCCTTCCATTGCCGGAGCGCATCGCGGATCACCTCGCTAGCCGAAGCATATTCACCAGCGGCGACCACATCGTCGACCGCCGCCGCCAGTTCCGGCGAGAGGGTGATGCTGCGTTTATCGACCTGTCCCATGACCGCTCCTCGTCCACTTGCTGAAGCATGGTACGATTTAATCGTACCGAATTCAAGAAAGTCCCCTGCGGCCGTGGATGCAGATTGGCAGGCGACAAAAAAGCCGTTGAATCAACAGGCGCGCCCCAGGGCGCAACCTGCTGATCGCAAAGGCCGATATCGCGGAGAAAAACTGCCAGCTGGCCTATAAGCCGGGTTCTGTATGGCCCTCGCCCCTTGCGGCGCGAGAACGTGGCGGCCATTCATCTTGGGCGCATATTGCCATGCGCCTCACGCAACCTACCCGGACGGTGAGCCGGAAACAGCCCTCGAGGGTTTCCCCTCGCACCGCCCCTATTCGGTCTTGCTCCCGGTGGGGTTTACCGTGCCGCTCCTGTTGCCAGTCGCGCGGTGGGCTCTTACTCCACCCTTTCACCCTTGCCCCGACCCGGCAAAGCCAAGTCGTGGCGGTTTGCTTTCTGTGGCACTTTCCCTGGGGTCGCCCCCGCCGGCCATTAGCCGGCACCGTGTCTCCATGGAGCCCGGACTTTCCTCACCCGCGGCCTTTCGGCTTTTGCTGGTGCGGCCGCCCGGCCAGCTGGCCAGGCGTATAAAGGGGTTCACGCCACAAAACGCAACCAAAAAAGCCGGTTACGACCGGTTCTTGTCACGCCGGCGACCCGACAGCCGCCAGTTGCACCTTGACCTTGCTGCAATAGGCGGCCGAGACCGGGTTCATTCGGGTGGCGCCGTGGCCGGCATTGTATTTCAGGATCGTGCCGCACGTCGTGCCGCCGCCGAGATCCCGCGCCATGGCAAGATACTTCATGCCGTATTTGATGTTGGTGTCCGGATTGAAGAGCCCATTGGCCGAGCCGCTATAGCCCATCATCCGCGCCGTCGCCGGCTTGATCTGCATCAAGCCGATTTCGCCGGCGCCGCCGACGAGGTTCGGCCGATAGTTGCTCTCGATCTTGATCACGGCGTGAGCGAGCGACGCCGGCACGCCATAGCTTGCGGCGTAACGCGCCACGATGGCCGAATACTGATCGCCACTGGCCACCGCTGCCGTCGAGGCCACTGCTTCCTTGATCCCGATCGATGCCGTCGTCGTTTTATCAACGGCCTTGCGGCCTCGCCTGGTCTTCTGTTTTGTGCTCGGCTTCTTGGCCTTGGTCCAGCTCGCCTTCTCCACTTTCGCGGAAGACCGCTTCGCCGCCCTCACATCCTTGCTGCTTTTGGCCGAAATGGCCTTGCCCTTGGCGGTCGCTGCGACGAGCCCCTGATCGGCCCGTGGGCTCAGCGGCGCGGCGCTCGCCGCCCCGAAGGCAAAAGTCATTACGCCGGCAGCAAGAGCTGCCGTTACAACGGTCAATTTCTGCATGTGATCCTGTTCTGTCTGAACGCGCGAAGATTTCCGCGCGGCATTGCTTGATTAATGTCGGATCATCCGGGGGGTTAGACATCCGACAAGCTGTACGGATCGCCCTTTGAAGCCCGAATTGCGCGCAATGAAGGCGGGGCAAGTCACTTTAAGTGACAGTTTGTAACTTAATGTCGGAAAAGCATTACTTGGACGGCATCCTGACCCAGGGTCAAGTTGGGTGGGAAGCGAGCAGCCGTTGAAGCGTGCGCATCGTCGATCCGTCCGCCACTCCATCGATCCGGCGTGGCCGGAAATGACGCTGGAAAGCCTCGACCACGACCCGCGTCTGCTGGTCGAAAACACCCGATATTTCGACTCCATAGCCGTAGAGCGCCAGCATCGATTGCATCGCCTCGACATCGGCGCCGGCGTCGCCGGCCTTCAGCACGGCGCCCCGCCTGACCGGTGCCGCCGCCACGAGGTGGCCGATACCGGCCTCGAACAGGACCCGCCAGGGAAACTTCTCGCCCGGATCGATCTTGCGCCCCGGCGCCACGTCGGAGTGCGCCAGCACCCGCTGGGGGGCAATCGCATGCCGGCTGGCAATTCCGGCACACAAGCCGATCACCGCATCGATCTGTCGCTTGGGAAAACCGGGATAACCCAATGAATGCCCCGGGTTGACGATCTCGATGCCGACGGAACAGGAGTTGATGTCGGTGCGTCCGAACCACGAACTCTTCCCAGCGTGCCAGGCGCGGTCGCTTTCCCGGACCATCTGCACGATATGGCCGTTCTCATGCACCAGATAGTGCGAGGAGACTTCGCTGGCCGGGTCGCACAGCCACGCCTCGGCCCCGGCGCCTGTCGGCATGCCGGTATAGTGCAGCACGATCATGTCGGGCTTCAGTGTCTCGCGCCGTGGCCCGAAATTCGGCGATACCCTGACCTCGGCGCTCGGCTCGTCGGGCAGGAAGCCGCTCATGCGTGCCGCAGGCCCCGCTCGATCATCTCGTAGGCGGTGTTGATCGCCGCGAGCCTCGTCGTCGCGATCTTGATGAATTCCTGCGGCAGGCCGCGCGCGATCAGCCGGTCGGGATGATTGTCGGAAACCAGCTTGCGGTAACGTTTCCTGACCTCCTCGAAAGGCTTGCCGCGCTCGATGCCGAGCACGACATAGGGGTCGGCCGCACCAAGATTGACGTGCCTGGCAAGGATCGCCTCGTAGTGCACCTCGTCTATGCGGAAGATTTCGGCGATGCGGTGCAGGAACTGGCCTTCACGCTCATGGATCAGCCCGTCGGCCTTGGCGATGTGGAACAGGCCATCGAGTATATCCTCCAGCATCATGCAGTTCGAATGGCCGGAGCCACAAAGCTGCGCCATGCGCTCGGCATAGGTCTCGAAGCCGGCAACGTCACGTTTGGCCAGATCATAGAGCCGCGCCACGTTGCGCGTCTCCTTTGGCGGCACCTCGAATATTTCCTGGAAGGCGCGTATCTCATCCTGGGTGACGACCCCGTCGGCCTTGGCCATCTTGGCCGAGAGCGCAATCATCGCCACCGAGAAAGCGACGCGACGGCGCAAATCCGCATCGCCGGAAAAAACGGTGCGTACAGCCTCGACCACGTCGGCGACGCCCGACGAGGCTGAGGACGAAATCCGCGTGATGAAGTCGCCGAGGCGGTCCCAAATCGACATGGCCGCTTCTTAGAGCCAACCGGTCCCCGCTATCAAGCCAATAACGGCCGGCATCATACCTCCGACGACAATCGAACTCGTGTCGGAACCACTACCCGCCTGGGCGAAGGGCCGGCAAGACGCCGGCCCTCGCCAGAACACAGGTACTAATGACTACTGCGCGGGCGCAGGAGCGGGCGTTGCCGGAGCCGGCTCGGCAGGCTTGGTCGAATTATCCGCGGGCGCCGCAGGTTTCATTGGCTGCTCGGCCGGCGGATGGGTGCTCTGGGTGGTGGTGTTATCCGTCCCCGTGCCGCTGTCGCTGCATGCAGCGACGCCGAGCAGCGCAAGCGCGGACACCGACGCAAGAATGAGTTTTTTCATGATATCTCTCCTTCAACACACGCTCACGTTGCAGTGAACGGTCGAGAAGGAAATGCATCACTCAGCCATGGGTTTCGTAACGATGCGTTTCCGCATGTAACATCGCTCGCATCCTCCCCCTGCGCCTCCCCGGGGGTGAAACAGCTTTGCGCTCCCCTGTGCGGATCGCTGTCATCCACCTGTCATAGCCGGGCGTTACCCGCTTGCGGCAAAGCAAATGGGGAATCACCTTGCCATGACGGACGTTTCCGCAGATCTGATCTTTCGCCGTGGCAAGGAAGTTGGAAAAGCCGTCTACCAGAACCGCCCCCTGTCGAAGGCAGGAATTTCCGAACGGCTGTTCGCCTTCCTGTTTTCGGGCCTGGTCTATCCGCAGATCTGGGAAGATCCCGATGTCGACATGGACGCAATGCAGCTTGGCGAAGGCCACCGCGTCGTCACTATTGCCTCCGGCGGTTGCAATATCCTGGCCTATCTCACCCGGTCGCCGGCCAGGATCGACGCCGTCGATCTCAATGCCGCTCACATAGCCTTGAACCGCATGAAGCTGGAGGCGGTGCGCCACCTGCCTTCGCAGGGCGACCTGTTTCGCTTCTTCGGTGCCGCCGGCAACAACCACAATTCTCAGGCTTACGACCGCTTCATCGCGCCGCATCTCGACCCTGTCAGCCGCCACTATTGGGAGCGCCGCAACTGGCGCGGCATCAGGCGCATCGCCGTCTTCGACCGCAATTTCTACCAGACCGGCCTGCTTGGCCTGTTCATCGCCATGGGCCACCGCACGGCTAAATTCTTCGGCGTCGACCCTGCCGGCATCATGCAGGCCAGGAACATTGGCGAGCAGCGCCGCTTCTTCCACCAGGAGCTGGCCCCGGTGTTCGAAAAGCCGCTTTTGAAATGGGCGACCTCGCGCAAGGCCTCGCTGTTCGGCCTCGGCATCCCGCCGGCGCAATATGACTCTCTCATCACGTCCGGCGACGGCACCATGGCCAGTGTGCTGAAAGCCCGGCTGGAAAAGCTCGCCTGCGATTTTCCATTGAAAAACAACTATTTCGCTTGGCAAGCCTTTGCCAGGCGCTACCCCCAACCCGGCGAAGCCGCCCTGCCCGCCTATCTTGAAAGGCAGAACTATGAGGCCATTCGCGGCAATGTAGACCGCGTCGCCATTCATCATGCCAATCTGATCGAATTCCTGGCAGGCAAGGACGCGGGTTCCGTCGACCGTTTCATCCTGCTCGACGCGCAGGACTGGATGACCGACGACCAGCTCAATGCGCTGTGGTCGGAAATCACCCGCACCGCCTCCGCCGGCGCGCGTGTCATCTTCCGCACTGCGGCCGAGCCAAGTCTGCTGCCGGGCCGCGTCTCCGCTTCCCTGCTCGACCAGTGGAGCTACGAGAGCGATGCCTCGCGCGAATTCTCCACCCGCGACCGCTCGGCAATCTATGGCGGCTTTCATCTGTACGTGAAGCGCGCCTCATGAGCACTACCGAGCTGCCGGCCAATCACGCCGAACTGATGGACGGTGTCTACCGCTGGCAGCGTCACATCTACGACCTGACCCGCAAATATTATCTGCTCGGCCGCGACCGGCTGATATCAGGGCTGGACGTTCCGCCGGGCGGCACGGTGCTGGAGCTCGGCTGCGGCACCGGGCGAAACATCATCCTCGCCGCCCGCAGCTTTCCCGGCGCGCGCTTCTATGGCCTCGACATTTCGGCAGAGATGCTGGAGACCGCGGGCACCGCGATTGCCCGCGAAGGCCTGTCCGATCGCGTCATGCTGGCAAGGGGCGACGCCACGGAGTTCGACGCAAAGGCGCTGTTCGGCCGCGACAGCTTCGACCGTGTCTTCGTGTCCTATTCATTGTCGATGATCCCAGGCTGGGAAAAGACGGTCTCCGCCGCGCTGGCAACGCTCGCTCCGGGCGGTTCCCTGCACATCGTCGACTTCGGCCAGCAGGAAGGCCTGCCGGACTGGTTTCGGACCCTGCTTCGCGGCTGGCTCAGAAAATTCCACGTCACGCCCCGTGAAATGTTGCGCGAGGTGCTGGAATCGGAATCGCGAAAAATCGGCGCAACCTTCCGTTTCCGCACACTTTATCGCGGCTACGCCTGGCTGGCGGTGGTCCGGCCGAGCAGCTGATTGGCTAGCGCAGCGCCTTCACCAATGCCCCGACCATGGTCTGCGGCCTGTAGCCCAGCTTGGCCGGCGTCAGGCCGAGCCGCACCACCACTAATTGCTCGGATGGAATGATGGCGACGGTCTGCCCATCATGCCCCTCCATCCAATAGGTGTCCTTGGGCAGGCCCGCCGCCACGCCGGCACCGGGGTTTTCCTCGTCGCCCGGCGCCTCGATCCACAATTGCCCCTTGCTGTAGACTTTCGAGGCCGACGCAGGTTCGCGCATCCAGTCGACGAAACCGGCCGGCAGTATCTGGTTGCCGTTCCAGACCCCGCCCTGCAGCAGGAACTGGCCGAAGCGGGCCCAGTCATGGGCGGTGGCGTAGAGATAGGATGAGCCGACGAACGTGCCCTGTTCGTCGGTCTCGAGCACGGCGCTGTGCATGCCCAGCGGCTCGAACAGCGCGGTGCGCGGCCACGTCAACGCCTTGGCCTTGTCGCCGACCGCATCCTGCCAGAGCCGCGACAGCATCACCGCCGTTCCGCTCGAATAGGAGAACACCTTGCCCACCTCGCCCGTGAGCGGCTTGGCTTCGGCAAAGCCCGCCATGTCGGGTTCGAGATAGAGCATGCGCGTCACGTCGGCGACGTCGCCATAGTCTTCGTTGAATTCCAGCCCGCTCGACATCGCCATCATGTCGGCAAGGCTGATCGCGGCGCGGCCATCGGCCTTCCACGGCGCGAAAAGGCCCTGGTTGGTCATCGCCATCTTGCCGTTCTTGACCAGCGTGCCGACCATGGCGGCATTGACCGTCTTGGTCATTGACCAGCCGAGCAACGGCGTCCGGGCGGAAAAGCCCTCGCCATAGCGTTCCGCCACGACGCGGCCGTTCTTGACCACCACCACGGCGCGCATGCCGGCGCCGGTCATGGCGGCATCGTCGACGATCTTCACCACCTCCGGGTTCTGCGAGGCTTCGACCCGCTCGCCTTCCGGCCACAGCGCGTCCTGTCTTGTCGCCGAGGGTTCGACATGGATCGCCGTGCGCCGCGCCTTGCCGACATCGCCATCCGGGACCGAGGCGCAGCCCAGCCCGTCGCGGAAAACCGCGATACTCTTGCCGAGGAAGCCAAGCAGGCCGGCGGAGACTGTGCCCCGGTTCCTGTCGACCGAGACCCGCATCAGCTTGAGCAAGGGATGACCGGGCGCCTGCACATCGACGGCAAGCACCTCGTTGGCATCGCGCCCGGCGACGAAAACGTTCGAGCAGACGATCTTTGCCGAATAGCCCGAGCCGACCCGGATCAGTTCGGGCGGCGCGAAATAAAGCCACCCAAACAGCGCCACGACCGCCAGCACCACCAGGCCGAGCAGCCGTTTGACGATCTTGGCAATGATCCGCATCTTTCCCGCCCCCGAATCCAGGCTCGATCCATGTCATCGATTTGCCGCCATTGCTTCCGCAAAATCATGGGCCTTGTCGAGCGTCGTCAACCAGATATCAACCATGATCGGCGATCACAGGTGCATGTCGCCCAACAGCGCGCCGCGTTTTTGGGATCACGGCAGGAAACAAAATCAAAGCGCGCCGAAAAAATGCGCGTTTTGGCGATATACCGGGCGATGCTGTGGGGCGATCGTCCGGCGGGGGCCAGACCAAGCGCCGGCCATCAGTGCACAGACCCATCAGCGACCGGCTGCAACCGGCTCGGGAGTTGTGATGCGCCGTCTTGCGGCCCTTTTCATGCTGACGCTGCTCGGCGCATGCTCGACCGTGGAGGATCTGTCGCCACTGTCGCCATCCAGCACCCCTTCGGTTGCGGTGCGCACGCCCCGCTTCGCCGATTCCAAGCCGCATGAATGGGACAGCGGCGCGCCCTGGAATTACGCAGTTCACGGCACCGACGTCTCAAAATACCAGACCTCGGTCGACTGGCCGACCGCCAAGGCCAGCGGTATTTCCTTCGCTTTCATCAAGGCGACGGAGGGCGGCGACCGTTTCGATGATTATTTCAACGAGCATTGGGCGCGCACCAAAGCCGCCGGCGTTCCTCGTGCCGCCTATCATTTCTTCTATTTCTGCACTCCGGCGGCGGTACAGGCGCGCTGGTTCATCCGCAACGTCCCCGTCGACCGTTCGGCCATGCCGCCGGTGCTGGACATGGAATGGAACCCGAAATCGCCGACCTGCAGGCTGCGCCCCGACCCGGCCACCGTGCGCGCGGAGATGACCACCTTCCTCGAAATCGTCGAGCGGCATTACGGCAAGAAGCCGATCATCTACACGTCGGTAGACTTCTTTGAAGACAACGAGCTGTCGACCTTCCGCGGTTATCCCTACTGGCTACGCTCCGTCGCCGGCCACCCGCGTCAGAAATATGGCAGCCACCCCTTCACCTTCTGGCAGTATACGGGAACCGGCATCGTTCCCGGCATGATCGGCAAGTCCGATATAAACGTCTTCAACGGCAGCCAAGCCGCCTGGGACAAATGGTTGAGGCAGAACACCCGTTGACACCGTGTCAACGGGTGCCAAGCCGCCCGGAGGAAGGGTTGCTGCAGAACACCCGTTGACACCGGGCCTGCCGCCTGCTTTCGACACGGCCGGCGGCCAAGAGTGCAACCGCCGGTATTCCGGGGCGGCGCGCATCCAGATGGACAGCAAGGCCGCCCGGGAATCCTGAATGTCGAAAGGAAGTCTATGCGACTGCGTCCCCAAGCCCTCGCGGTGCTGTTCCTGTGCGCCACGGCCTTGCCGGCGATGGCGCAGGAATGTGGCGGCGACTTCGAAACCTGGAAGCAGGGCGTGGCAGCGGAAGCCAAGGCGGCGGGTGTCGGCCCTGTCGGCCTCGAAGCACTCGAGGATGCCAGCTTCGACGAGAGGGCCCTGGCGCGCGACCGTGCGCAGGGCGTCTTCACCCAGACCTTCATCGAGTTCTCCAACCGGATGATCTCGGCCTACCGGCTGAAGCAGGGCGCGGCGAACATGAAGAAATATGCCGATATCTTCGCCCGCGCCGACCAGCAGTTCGGCGTCCAGGCGCCGGTCATCACCGCTTTCTGGGCGCTGGAGACCGATTTCGGCGCCGTGCAGGGCGATTTCCATACGCTTAGCGCGCTGGTGACGCTTTCCCATGATTGCCGCCGCCCGCAGCTGTTCCGGCAGCAGCTGGTGCCGTTACTGGAATTGATCGACCATGGCGTGCTGCCGGCCGACGTCAACGGCGCCTGGGCTGGCGAGATCGGCCAGACGCAGATCCTGCCTTCGGATTATCTTGCCCGCGGCGTCGATGGCGACGGTGACGGCAAGATCGACCTGCGGGGCAGCGTGCCGGACGTGATTATGACCACGGCCAACAAGGTGCTGTCGCGCGGCTGGAAGCGCGACGAGCCCTGGATCCAGGAAGTGCGCGTGCCCGACGAGATGCCTTGGGACCAGACGGGCCGCACCAACAAATTGCCCCTGACACAATGGGCGCAGTGGGGTGTTACCAATCCCGACGGCTCGCCGCTGGTCGACAAGGGCCTGAAGGCCGGGCTGGCGCTGCCCATGGGCCGCAAGGGGCCGGCCTTCCTCACTTACGAAAATTTCGACGTCTATCTCGAATGGAACCAGTCCTTCACCTACGCGCTGACCGCGGCCAATCTTGCCGCGCGGCTTGCCGGCGCGCCGCCGATCGACCCGCGCAATCCCGAACCGGGGCTCAACAACGAGCAGATGAAGGCGCTGCAGACCAAGCTGGAAGCCAAGGGCTACGATGTTGGCACGGTCGACGGGATCTTGGGCACCAACACCCGCGAAGCGATCCGCAAGGAGCAGACGCGGCTGGGACTGCCCGTGGACGGCTGGCCGACGCCGGAGCTTTTAGCGAAACTGTGAGTAGTAAGTAGTAAGTAGTAAGTAGTAAGTAGTGACGGAGGCCATTTCCCTACTTCCTACTTCCTACTCCCTACTTAATCCGCCATCGTCTCCAGACTCGCCAATCCCACCGGCGCGTCGCCTTCGTCGAAGGACGTCGCCACCTCGACGAAAGTGTCGGGATAGAAGCCGTTGAAACGGGTTCTCAGCGACAGCGAATAGGCGCCGATATGGCCGATCTCGATCCAGTCGCCGGTGTCGACGGTTTCCGGCAGCCAGAACGGCCGCGACAATATGTCGACGGAATCGCAGGTCGCGCCGCAGACCTTGAACGGCACGATGGTTTTCTCGTCGCCATTGCGCGTGCGGATCGCCGGATCGGGAATGAAGCGCGCCGGCAGCGTGATCTTGCCGGTCCATGAATCCGACAGCGACGCCCAGATGCCGTCATTGATGTAGAGCCGCTTGCCCTTGCGCAAAAGCACCCGCACGATCAGCGACAGGCAGCGCGCCACGATCACCCGGCCGGGCTCGGCCACCAGCGGCATCTGGTCGAACTGGTATTCCTTGAGGTCTCCAGAAAGCCGCGACATGATCTGGCCGAGCGACGGCATCGCGACTTGCTTGCGGTTGGGATCATGCCCGTATTCGGCCGGAAAACCGCCGCCGACATCGAGACCGGCCAGGTCGAAGGTCAGCCGGTTGCGCACCCAATCGGCGGAAGCCAATGCCCTTTCGTAGGTGTCGGGGTCCTCGATCTGGCTGCCGACATGGAAGCACAGGCCGACCTTGTAGCCGGTACGGTTCAGCCGCTCGGCGAGCTCGACCGCATAGGCCGGCCCGGCGCCGAACTTCTTCGACAGCTCGTAAGCCGCATGGCCCTTGGTCTGCACTCGAACGAACACGCTGATTGCGCCCGGGTCAATGTCGAGTGCCCTGACCACCCGCGTCAGTTTGGTGATCTCGTCTTCGTGGTCGAGCGCAATGACGCGGATGCCGTATTTCTCCAGCGCCAGCTTGATGTCCGACTGCGCCTTGACGGGATGCATGTAGAGCATCTCGGCATCGGCCGAGACCGCGCGCACGGCGGCGAACTCGCCGGGCGAGGCCACGTCGAAGGCGGAGACGCCGGCCTCGACCAGCGTCTTCAGCACGATCTGCTCGCCATTGGTCTTGACCGCATAGGCCGTCTTGCCGGGGAACATGCCCATGAACTGCAAGGCATCGGCCTTCAGCACCTGCGGGCGGAAGCAGTAGACCGGATCGTCCGGGCGAAGCGCCAGTGCCGCCTCGCGGGCATTCTCGAATCGCTGCATGGACGAATCCTTGACCTAGCCTGCGCACAATTAATCCAAGGTAGCGGCCAATGAAAACAATTCTGTGTCTCTTGCGCCTGGCGGCAGGGCGCTAGGCTTTGTCGGGGGAGACAGGCCATCGGGCAGGTTTCGGGTGGTTCTTGCCTGCGAACCCGATATGGCTTCTGTCTGGCTGCCTGCATTCGGCCGTCCGGGGAGGACGCATCACATGGCAATAGCCGCGACATCAGCACCGCGCGGACGGATGGCGCTCAAGGAGTGGGCGCAGCTTCTGCTGCTCGGCGCGATCTGGGGCGGCTCCTTTTTCTTCGCCCGCATTGCCGTGGCGGAGCTTCACCCGCTGGTGCTGGTATTGTTTCGCGTCGCCATCGCGGCACTCGCTTTACAGCTCTATCTCTTCCTGCGCGGCCCATCCTCCCGCCTTGCCCTTCCTCATGCAGGACTGTTCTTCCTACTGGCCTTCACCAACAACGTCGTGCCTTTTTCGCTGATCTTCGCCGGCCAGACCGAGCTTGGCGCCGGCGTCGCCTCGGTGCTCAATGCGACCACGCCGTTCTGGACGCTGATCCTCGCCAACGCCCTGACATCGGACGAGAAGCTCTCCTGGAACAAGCTGGCCGGCATTGCGCTTGGCGTCGCCGGCACGGCTGTGATGATCGGCCCCGGCCTGGTTGCCGGCCTCGGCGGCCCGGTCTGGGCCAAATTCGCGCTGATCGGAGCATCGTTGTCCTACGGCGTCGCACTGATGGTCGCCCGTCGCTTCAAGGGCGTGCCCTCGCCGGTCATTGCCACCGGGCAGCTGACCGCCTCGACCATCATCATGATCCCGGTCGTGCTGCTTGCGCACGGTCCCGCCGGCCTATTCTCGGCCTCCCCGCCCGTCTGGGCGGCGGTGCTGGCGCTGGCGCTGCTGTCCACCGCCTTCGCCTATATCCTCTATTTCAACCTCGTCGCCTCGGCCGGCGCCACCAACGCCTCCCTGGTGACGCTGATCGTGCCGGTCAGTGCCATGCTGCTCGGTTTCCTGTTCCTCGGCGAGCGGCTGGAATTGTTCGAAATCGGCGGCATGATGCTGATCGGTCTCGGCCTGGTGATCATAGACGGGCGCCTGTTCATCCGCAGGGTAGCGCTGCCATGACATGCCAACGACACGAAGCCGCCATAATTTATTCACAGGTTCGTATCTGGTTTTTGCCTAGAAGTTTCAACGCCTAACGGCGAAAATGAGGTCGCAAACTCCACAATCGCGTCGCAATGCAGCACATTTTCCGCTTGCCTGTGGCACAAATGACCCTAGACTCCGGGCATAGCTCTTTAAGAGGAGGCTATGTCATGGGACTTACGAGGCCAATCAACGCATTGATGATCTGTGCTGCGTTTGCATTCATCGGCGCCCTCATTATAGGCGTTCTTCCCTGAACCCGCCAAAAACGGGGAAGACCAGCACCCAATAATCAACCAGTTTGAAAGGCCGGGTTTTTACCCGGCCTTTCTGCATCTCAAGCCCGGTTCAGGCGGCTGCGGAGCCAGCCACTTCCGCCTCATGCGAGCGGATGCCGATCATGTGGCAGACGGCAAAGACGAGGTCGGCCCGGTTCATCGTATAGAAGTGGAAATCGCCCACGCCCCGCTCGACCAGGTCCAGCACCTGCTCGGCCGCCACCGCCGACGCGACCAACGCATGCGTCTGCGGATCATTCTGCAGGCCGTCGAAACGTTCGGCCAGCCATGCCGGCACCAGCGCGCCGCAACGTGCCGAGAAATTGGCGACCTGGGTGAAATTGTGCACCGGCAGGATGCCCGGCACGATCGGAATGTAGATGCCGGCTCGACGCGCGCGCTCGACATAGCGCTCGTAGAGATCGTTGTCGAAGAAGAACTGGGTGATCGCCCGCGTCGCGCCATTATCGACCTTGCGCTTCAGCATGTCGATGTCGGTGGCGAAGTCGGGGCTTTCCGGATGCTTTTCCGGATAGGCCGAGACCGAGATGTCGAAATCGCCGGCGCTCTTCAGCGCACCGACCAGCTCGGCGCCATTGGCATAGCCGTCCGGGTGCGGACGATAGGCGGTGCCGACGCCCGCGGCCGGATCACCGCGCAGGGCGACGAACCGCTTCACACCCATCTCGGCGAATTCCTGGATCACCGCATCGACCTGAGGGCGCGGGGCGTCGACGCAGGTCATGTGCGCTGCCGGCGTCAGGCTGGTCTCCTTCAGGATGCGGCCTACGGTGCGTGCCGTGCGCTCCCGAGTCGAACCGCCGGCGCCATAGGTCACCGAGACGAATTTCGGCTTCAGCGGTTCCAGTCGGGTGACCGTGTCCCACAGTCTCGCTTCCATCTCGTCGGACTTTGGCGGGAAGAATTCGAAGGAAACCCTGACCTTGTCGCCAATGTCGGGGCGGCGGGAAAAGCGGAACTGGTTCATCAGGCGATTTCCCCTATCGAACTCACTTTGGTCTGCTGGCTGTCATTGGCAGGATCGGCGATCAGCAGGCGCCGGTCGCGGCCAAGCCAGAGCTTGACCGTGAGCCTGGCCTCGGTGCCGCCGCGCGGCTCGAACTCCTGGGCATCTTCGAGATCGAGGCCCGCTTCGGAGAACCACTCGCCGATCTGCCGGTCGGAAAAGCCGAGGCGCATATGCGCGTGCTCGTCGCGCAGGAATTCCAGGGTATGCGGCGCGAAATCGACGATCACCAGCCGTCCGGAAGGGCGCAGCAGCCGCGCCGCCTCATGGACGGCGCGCGCAGGATCGTCGAGATAATGCAGCACCTGATGGATGGTGACGAGATCGAAGGCGTCGCGCTGGACCGGCGGCGAGAAGATGTCGCCCTGCCGCACCTGAGCATTGGAGACGCCGGCCTTGTCGAGGTTGGCGCGCGCGACGGTCAGCATCTCGCGCGACATGTCGATGCCGATGCCGCGCCGGTAGAGCGGCGAGAATATCTCCAAGAGGCGTCCGGTGCCGGTGCCGAGATCGAGCATCGACTGGAACGGCCGCTTGCCGACGAGCTTCATGAGGGCTGCCTCGACCGCACGGTCAGGCACGTGCAGGGAGCGGATATGGTCCCAGCTTGCCGCGTTCTGCGAAAAATACTCCGCCGCGCGGTCCTGCCGCTTGCGCTTGACCGAGGCCAGCCGCTCGAGATCGCGCTCGACCTGCGGATCGGCGCCGCGAATGCCGGCGACCAGCCGCAGCACGAAGTCGCGCGCGGAATCCGTATCCGACAGCCGGAAGAAGGCCCACGACCCCTCCTGGTAACGGCCGATCAGCCCGGCCTCCAGGAGCAGCTTCAGGTGGCGTGACACGCGCGGCTGCGACTGGCCGAGAATCTCGGTAAGATCGGACACGGTGAGATCACCGCGCGACAGCAGCGCCAGTATGCGCAAGCGGCTCGATTCGGCCGCCGCCTTCAATGTATCCACCATGGTGTCGAGCGCGACATGCATCAGCGTATTCTCTTTGAAAAAGATATAAACATATGTTTATGTCGATTTTCACAGCCTTGCAAGCGCTATGTCGCTTCCGGACAAGAAAATGCCGCAGGCGTGATTTCTCGGTGCATGTCGCGCCTAAAAATGTGTAGCGGTTTCAGGGCAAGACATGCGTCAACAAAAAGATGGATAAAATGACCGGGCGGCGTGAGATGTTCGAGGTGCGGGAGGGTGAAAAAAGGCTCGAGATCGATCCGGCGCTGATGCCGGCGGATGGCGGCGTCGTCTTCATCGGCCGTATCGCCTCGCCATGGACGACGCGCGAAACCTGCCCCAAGAACATGCGCGCGGCGCGCGAGACCGGGCAGCCGGCAGCACTGACGATCGACCCGCCCTACCGCGCCGGCCTGCAAGGGCTGGAGCGCGCCAGCCATCTCGTCATCCTGTCGTGGCTCCACCACGCGCCGCGGACTCTGATCGTGCAGAAACCGCGCCATGCGGCTGAAGCAAAAGGCGTATTCGGCCTGCGCTCCCCTGCCCGGCCGAACCCGATCGGCCTGCATGTGGCGAAACTGGTTGCGCTCGACCTCGCCACCGGGCGCATCGAGATCGACGCCATCGACGTGCTCGACGGCACCCCGGTGGTCGACATAAAACCCTATTTCGCATCGACCGATGCCTTCGCCGAGGCGACCATCGAAGGGCGCGACGAATGATGAAGGCGCCGACCGGCCGCCGCCGCGCCGTCGCCAAGGCGTTGACCGCGCTTCTGCCGCTGGCGCCCTATGCCGATATGGAGAAGATCCGAGCGGATGCCGGCTCCGTCCACATGAAGACCTTGCCGCCGACCATTGCCGTGTGGCTGGCGACGGTTGCCCATATCCGCCACGCCCATACCGACTACGAAAAGCTGCTCGCCGAAGGTTATGACCGCGACTCGGCGCGTTTCTTCGTCATCGAGCAGACCAATGTCGTGCTTACCCGCTGGCGCGCCACCCGCCTGCTCGACGCCGACGACGAGGATGATTGAAGCTGTTGCCAGTCCGGCACGGCGCTCGGTAGCATGGCTGGCAGCTTTTCACTTCGAGGACGAACGACGCCGGATGACTGGCTCTATGCCCTCTGCCTGACACCGATAGCCTGTGATGCAAGGAGGTGCCGATGAGCCAGACCGCACAGGATACACGGCCGCTGCCTGTGGTGAGCGACCGCCACGTCGACCCGCATGCTTATCCCGACGGCATCGCCTTCCTCGACGGCCAGTACCTGCCGATGTCGCAGGCCAAGATCTCGGTGCTGGATTGGGGATTCCTGCATTCCGATGCCACTTACGACACGGTGCATGTCTGGAACGGCTGTTTCTTCCGGCTTGACCTGCATCTCGACCGCTTCTTCGGCGGACTGGAGAAATTGCGCATGACGATCCCGTTCGACCGCGATGGCGTGACGGAGATCCTGCACAATTGCGTGGCACTGTCGGGACACAGCGCCGCCTATGTCGAAATGCTGTGCACGCGCGGCGCTTCCCCTACTTTCAGCCGCGATCCGCGCCAGGCGATCAACCGCTTCATGGCGTTTGCCGTGCCGTTCGGCTCGGTCGCCAATCCCGAGCAGTTACAGCGCGGCCTCAATGTCGCCATCAGCGACAAGGTGCGCATTCCGCCGGCCTCGATCGACCCGGCGATCAAGAACTACCACTGGCTCGACCTGGTGCGCGGCCTTTACGATGCCTATGACCGCGGCGCCGAGACAGCGCTCATTCTCGACTTCAACGGCAATGTCGCCGAAGGTCCGGGCTTCAACGTCTTCTGTATCAAGGACAACAAGCTCTCGACGCCAGCGATCGGAGTGCTACCCGGCATAACCCGCCGCACTGTCTTCGATCTCTGTGCGCTGGAAGGCCTCTTCGCCACCCCGGCGGACGTCAGTGTCGCGGCATTGCGCGAGGCCGACGAGGTCTTCATCACCTCTACCGCCGGCGGCATCATGCCGGTCACGATGATCGACGGCAGCCCAGTCGCGGACGGCAGGCCCGGCGCGATTACCGGCCGACTGATGGCGCTCTATTGGGACAAGCATAAGGATCCGGCCTGGTCGAGCGCTGTACGCTACCCCTGACCGGTCGCCGCTCCCGTCCAAATAATTCCGCCACCGCCTCTGGAAAGTCGCGGGACGCACCGTATATGGCACAAAGCGGAGAGGCCTCCACTTATCTCCGAAAAAACTCCAGTTTGCACGGGCAAGGACTTCATCATGACAAACAAGGTTTGGTTCATCACCGGATCGTCGAAAGGTTTTGGCCGCGTCTGGGCCGAGGCCGCGCTCGCCCGCGGCGACCGCGTCGCGGCAACCGCCCGCGATGCCGGCACGCTTGCCGCTCTCGTCGAGAAATATGGCGACAACATCGCCGCGATAGAGCTCGACGTCACCGACAAGAAAGCCGTCGATGCCGCAATCACCGGGGCGCACAAGCGCTTTGGCCGGCTCGACGTCGTCGTCAACAATGCCGGCTATGGCCATTTCGGCGCCATCGAGGAGGTCAGCGAGCAGGAAGCCCGCGACCAGATCGAAACCAATGTGTTCGGCGCGCTGTGGGTCACCCAGGCCGCCTTGCCGATCATGCGTGCGCAGCGCTCCGGCCACATCATCCAGATCTCTTCGATCGGCGGCGTCAATGCCTTCGCCTCGCTTGGCCTCTACCACGCCTCGAAATGGGCGCTGGAAGCTTTCAGCCAGTCGCTGAGCCTCGAGGTCGCCGAGTTCGGCATCCATGTCACGCTGGTCGAGCCCGGCGGCTTCTCCACCGACTGGGCCGGTCCGTCTGCAAAGGTCTCGAAAGCGCTTGACGCCTATGCGCCCGTCCGCGCTGCCATGGCGGAGCGCCGCAGCCGCGCCGTGGCCGGCGATCCCGAGGCCACCGGACCGGCGATGCTGGCCATCGTCGACGCGGCCGAGCCACCTCTCAGAGTATTCTTCGGCGACGGCGGGCTGCCGATGATCAAGCAGGAATACGCCAACCGCATCGCCACCTGGGAAAAGTGGGACCATGTTTCGGTCATGGCGCAAGGCGCCAACAAGAACCGCAAGGCCTAGTCCGGGTCGCTCAGCCACGCCGTTTCGAGCGGCGTGGCTACCTCGTCAGGCGCGATAAATCCACTGCTCGGGCACCCGCACGGAGATTTCCTCGCCGGACCTGACGATTCCGGGCTTCTCGACCCAGCCTACAAGGCCCCGCAGCCGCTTGGCCACTTTCGGAAAGAGCAGCGCGGTGGCGTCATGGTCCGCCGCCCGGACATGCTCGGCGATCGATTGCCCGGCGACGCGGCATGGTTTGTTCTGGGCATCGATCTTGATCGTCACGCCGCCCTGGAAGAACAGCAGCGAGCCGGATGGCAACATCGAAAGATGCGGCACCCCTTCGATCAGCAAATTGGCGCCGATCCACTCGGGCTTGATCTCCTCTAGGCCCATGCGTTCGGCGACCAGCGCGAGTTCGTCCGCCGCCACCAGCGACAACTGCCTCTCGTTGCGCATCTCGGTGCCGCGCGGATACCAGGGTTCGCGCCCGCCGGAGCGTCGCGCTATCCCGGCATGAAAATCGCCGGCTATGCCGTCGAAGCCCATCTGCAATTTCTCGACCGCCTTGGTTTCGAAATGGTCGAACGGAGCGGCATAGAGCGCCACCGCCCTTGCCGCCAGCTTGCGGCCCGGCACGATGTCGACCGTCAGGTCCGCCGGAAAAAGCTCGAAGTTGGTTTCCTGCATCAGTCTCGTCTAGAGGCCCTGCGCAATGCGGTCCAGTCGAAAGCGCTGATGATCCGATCACGCCGTTTGATGCCGATCACGACTTTCTTACCGGAAACGCCGTTGCCGTCCTCAGCGCGCCGCATTGCCGCCGCGCGGCCGGCATAGACGAGGGCGCCAGATCGGGAGGAGGTTCGGGTCATGCAGGTGGGACACGCCGTTGCCGCGCTCTGGTTGTTCTGGCTGGTATCGTGGATCCTTGCCGCTTCATGGGCGGATCCCGTGCGCAAGCGGGCGGATTTCAGGGCGGAGGCGCGATATCGGGTTCTCTGGCTCGCCGGTACCGTCCTGCTGTTCGTTCCGGCGCACGGCTATGTGGGTCGGCTTCGGCTCTGGACGCCGACGCTCACCCAAGCCTGGATTTGCGTCGCCCTGATCGCCATCGGCATCGCCTTTGCATGGTGGGCCCGCCTGCATCTCGGCCGGCTGTGGTCCAGCACGGTAACGGCCAAGGCCGATCATCGCATCATCGACACCGGCCCTTACGCGCTTGTCCGTCATCCGATCTATACGGGCCTGCTGCTTTCGGTCCTCGCCACTATGGCCGTCAAGGGCACGGTATGGGGCGTCGCGGGGGCCGCCCTGCTGCTTGTCGGGATCGTCATCAAGGCGAGGCTGGAGGAAAGTTTCCTGCGCGGCGAGCTTGGGCCCGCCTATGACGATTACGCGCGCCGCGTGCCGATGCTCGTTCCTTTTTCGCCGGCCTGAAGCGGCAAGCGCGTCCTACAGCATCCGCAGCAGCGCGCCGCCGATCGAATACCCCGCGCCGAAAGCGCAGATCAGCCCGAAGTCGCCCGCCTTCATGTCGGCATGGTTCTCCGACAGCGCGACGATGGCGCCGGCGCCCGCCGTATTGCCGAGACGCTCCAGCACCATGGGCGCGCGGTCATGATCGACCTCGTGGCCGAATGAGAGTTTCAGGATCATGGCGTTCATGCGCGCATTGGCCTGGTGCAGCCAGAAGCGTCGCACCGCCTGCGGCGTCAGGCCGTGCTCGGCCAGGAACTCCACGATGAATTTGTGCCCAGCGACGGTGACTTCCTTGAACACCTTGTTGCCGACCTGCTTGATCAGATTGCCCTCCAGATCGATCCTGTAGGGATCGTCCTGTGCGGTGCGGGTGTGGTAGCCGAGATTGGTGCGGATGTTGTTCGACATCTGCGTCCAGATGCGCGTGTCGAGCACTTCGAAACGTCCCGGCCGTTTCTCGCCGAGTGCCAGCCCTTCGACCACCATCGACACCGAGGCGTCGCCGAAGATGAAATGCGTCTGCCGGTCGCGGAAATTGAGATGGCCGGTGATGATCTCGGGCGTCGTCACTAGGATGCGCTTGTGGGCGCCCGCACGCACGAGATTGACCGCCATGTGCAATGCTGCCGCGGCAGAGGAACAGCCGAGCCCCATGTCGAAGCCCGCCCCCTTGGTGCCCAGGGCCTGCTGCATCTCGATGGCGATCGCAGGATAGGGCCGCTGGTGGTGCGAGGCCGAGCAGATCACTAGGTCGATATCGGAGGGCAGCAACCCGGCATGGTCAAGCGCCTTGCGGGCCGAAGCGATGCCGAACTCGGCCTCCAGCGACAGCGCATCGTCCGGCCGTGCGGGAATGCGCGGCGCCATACGGGTCGGGTCGAGTATGCCTTCGCGCTCGATCACATGACGGCTGCGCACGCCCGAGGCGTGGACGATGAAGTCGCTGTCCGATTTCTGCAGCAGCGGCTGGTCCGTGCCCGACCGGCGCGCGTTTTCCGTGTCGACCCAGCTGTTGAAACTGGCGACCAGTTCCTCATTGCTGATCTCTGGCTCGGGGATTTCGACGCCGATACCGCTGATGATGACGCGATGCATGTCCAGTCCGTCCCATCCGCAGGCGTTCAGGGGTTTTGATGTGGGCGTAAGGGAGGCCCGGCGCAACCCTTGTCGCATTGAGCCGGTTTATGCCAGCTTAAACCGGTTCCCACGTCCCCTCACCATGCGCACAGTTTGGTGTTAGTCTGTGAGTTGTTCCAGCATGCACCGTCGCGGCTGCACACGAACTGCCCCGGCTCCTCATCGACGTTGTCGTTCAAGCCCGCTTGGCGACAATGAAAATGCGCGGGAAACGCAACAGCACCTTGCCATTTGCGGTCTTGTTATAGGCCTTGGCGATCCTGGCCGTGTAGCTTTCGAGGAACAGCATCTTCTCGTCCGCATCGAGCGGGTCGACAAAAGGCTTCAAGCCCGTCGACTTCACCCATTCCACGATCGCCCCGGCGTCGGCCAGCGGATGGTTATAGACCGTGTGCCAGATGTCGAGCCGGTCCGAGAGTGGCGACAACAGATCATAATAGAACGACACCGGCGGCAGCGGCGCGCGCGCCGCCCCTTTCAGCTTGGCTGCGAACGGCATTTCGGCGGCGGTCTCGCGCATCAGCCTGTGGGAATCCTCGCCCATATTGTCTGGCATCTGCACGGCGAGCGCGCCGCCGGGCGCAAGAAACCCCATCAGCCGCTGGAAGACATCAGGATGTTCCGGCAGCCACTGGAACACGGCATTGGCGAAGATCACATCGACCGGTTGAGCCGGCGCCCATGTCGAGGCATCGGCAAGGTCGAAGCTGACATTGGGCAGGCGTGCCCTAGCCTTCTCGATCATGTCGGGAGACGTGTCGAAGCCGCTCACCTGTGCATCCGGCCAGCGCGCGACCAGAAGCTCCGTCGAATTGCCCGGCCCGCAGCCTATGTCGACAACCCTGCGGGGGAAGTCGACCGGCACCTGCGCCACCAAGTCGCGCGCAGGACGCGTGCGCTCGTCCTCGAACTTCAAATATTGGGCGGCGGACCAATCGGGCTTTGCTGGGCTGTTCAACGGTAAGACCTCGCGGCGGTTGCCACCTTCCATGACCGGCGCGACAAGCCGGCTATCCCAATTGGATGACGATCCCGTCGTCGCCGACCCGGAACCGCCACTGCAATAACGGCCCTTACCGCGTCAGCCTCTTATGCGTCATGCGGTGCGGGGCCGCCGCCTCCGCGCCCAGGCGGCGAACCTTGTCCTTCTCATACTCCTCGAAATTGCCTTCGAACCATTCGACATGCGCGTCGCCCTCGAAGGCGAGCATGTGGGTCGCCATGCGATCGAGGAACATGCGGTCGTGGCTGATGATGACAGCGCAGCCGGCATAGGCTTCCAGCGCGTCTTCGAGCGCGCTCAGCGTCTCGGTGTCGAGGTCGTTGGTCGGTTCGTCGAGCAAAAGCACATTGCCGCCGCCTTTGAGCATCTTGGCCAGATGCACTCGGTTGCGTTGGCCGCCCGAAAGGTTGCCGACCTTCTGCTGCTGATCGCCGCCACGGAAGTTGAAGGACGAGCAATAGGCGCGGCTGTTGACCTCGTGCTTGCCAAGCTTGATGACTTCGGCGCCACCGGAGATTTCTTCCCACACCGTCTTGTTCGGGTCCAGCGCGTCACGGCTCTGGTCGACATAGCCGAGCTTGACCGTCTCGCCGATGCGGATCGACCCCGCATCAGGCTTTTCCTGGCCAGTGAAGGTCTTGAACAGCGTCGTCTTGCCAGCGCCGTTCGGGCCGATGACGCCGACAATGCCGCCCGGCGGCAGCCTGAACGACAGGTCCTCGATCAAAAGCTCATCGCCGAAGCCCTTGGTGAGCCCTTCAACCTCGATGACGACATTGCCGAGGCGCTCGCCCGACGGAATGACGATCTGCGTGTCGGTCGGCTTGCGATTCTGCGACTGCTCGACCAGTTCCTCATAGGCCTTGATACGGGCCTTGGACTTGGTCTGGCGCGCCTTCGGCGAGGATTGGATCCACTCGCGCTCGCGCCAGATCGACTTCTGGCGGGCGTCGTCCTCGCGGCCTTCCTGGATCAGGCGTTTGGCCTTGGCGTCGAGATATTTGGTGTAGTTGCCCTCGTAAGGGATGCCACGGCCGCGATCGAGCTCGAGAATCCATCCCGTGACATTGTCGAGGAAGTAGCGGTCGTGGGTGATGATCAGCACCGAGCCCGGATAGTCGCGCAGGTGCTTTTCCAGCCACGCCGTGGTCTCGGCGTCGAGATGGTTGGTCGGCTCGTCGAGCAAAAGCAGGTCGGGCTGTTCCAGGAGCAGCCGGCACAGCGCCACGCGGCGGCGCTCGCCGCCCGACAGATTGGTCACCTCGGAATCGGCCGGCGGGCACTGCAGCGCGTCCATCGCCATCTCGACCTGCTGCTCGAGGTCCCAAAGGTTGAGCCGATCCATCTCGTCCTGGAGCTTGGCCGACTCGTCTGCCGTCTCGTCGGAATAGTTCATCATCAATTCGTTGTAGCGCTCGATGATGGCGGTCTTCCTGCCGACGCCGTCCATGACGTTTTCACGCACGGTCTTGCTGTTGTCGAGCTGCGGCTCCTGCGCCAGGTAGCCGACCGTGGCGCCTTCGGCCAGCCACGCCTCGCCCTGGAACTCCTTGTCGAGCCCGGCCATGATGCGCAGGATGGTCGACTTACCCGAACCGTTAGGACCGAGAATGCCGATCTTGGCGTCCGGGTAGAAGGACAGATGAACGTTATCGAGCACCTTCTTGGTGCCGTAGGCCTTTGACAGGCCTGACATGTGATAGATGAACTGGCGTGCCACGCGCGCTTTCCCTGAAAAACTGACTGATTTGTCGATCTGAATGGAGGTTGGCCGCTATGTAGGCGATGCGGAGCCGAACGGCAATCGCTTTCGCCGCATCGAACCGATCACAGGCCGCACAACAACGGGCGTTGGCGCCCCGGCCTGCCTGCCGGCTGGAATGAGCTCAGGACCTACTGGAACCCGATTGCGTCGACGGTTCCGGTCGGGCAACCGGCCTTGTTGGTCGGCACCGAGGCCAGCAGCAGGTCCTTGAGCGAGCTGTTTGGGCCGATCGGACCGGCAAGGCCAAGCGTCAACTCTCCGATCAGCCGCCGGCCGCTCGACGGATCGATGACACAGGAGACGCGCACGCGATCGCCGGCGCCGGCGCCAAAGGCCTGGTCGAAGGCGCCGCGGATCTGGTCCGCCGTCAGCTTGCCGCCGATGTTCTTGGCGAAGAGATCGCGCACCGCTGAGCCGTTCACCGCGCGCATCAGGCCGAGTGCGTCGGAAAAATACTCCTGCTGGTTCTTGCCGTAGCAGGTGCCGTGCTTGATCCATTCATGCCGCTCCAACTGCGAAGCGGTGCCCGGCATAACCTTGTCGAGTTCCGCGCGCGTGCCGGCGTCCAAATTGACAGGCGGAAGATCCTTCCAGTGCGCCGAACTGTCGTTGGCCTTGTCGCTGGCCGGTACCTGGCAATAGAAGTTCCCGTTCGGCTGCGGCCACAGGCCGTGCAAGGTGAAGTTGCTGGCATCGAATTCATTCGGGTTTTGTGCCTTGCATTCGCTCTTGCTGGACTTGGTCTCGCAAAAAGCCGGCTGCCAGCTCAGCGCGAAGACATATTCGGGTTTTCCCGACGCCGCCGGCTTGCCCTGCCCGCCGGGGGTCGCCGGCAGCGTTGCTGCGCTGCTGCCGGAGAGATGTCCGCAACTGACCTTCACCCAGCGCCGATCCGGATCTGCGCCCGGCACCAGAATGAGATAGTGCGTCGGCGCATCCTTGTTGCCCGCCAGCAGTTGATAGCTCTGTCCGGCATCAGTCGAGACATTGCCGGGATTCTTGCCGTTCTTGATGGCTTGCGTCGCCGGACAGGAGGCGTCGGCAACGAAGGTGCCACTCATCCTGACGTCGGCATGGGCCGCACCCGTTAACGATGCCGCCAACATGGCCAATCCGAAAACAACAGCAATGCGCATGGGGAATCCCTGGATGAAAAAGGTGGGCGACAGACTGAAGCTGTCTCCATGTCAGAATTGCGATATTCCACCGGCCAGATGCAAGAAACATCATCGCGAGAAATCCGGAATGGCGGATTGACGCTGAACCGGCCCCGGCGCAAACAAGGCCGGCGCCACCGAGGCGGGCCAGGGTGGAAATCACTGAATGTCATTCAGCCAGCAGCGCATGGTCCGTTCGCCGACCGGCGCCGACCTCAATCTTCTGGTCCGGCAGGCCGACGGCCATCCGCGCGCCGTCATCCAGATCAATCACGGGCTGGCAGAGCATGCGGCGCGCTATGATCGTTTTGCCGAATTCCTGGGCGCGCGCGGCTTTAGTGTCTATGTTCACGATCATCGCGGCCATGGCACAACGAAGGCACCCGACGCACCGCTGGGCAGGTTCGCGCATGAGGACGGCCCCGCCAAGGTCATCGCCGATGTCGGCGCCATCCATGATCTCATCGCCGGGGAGCAGCCGGGCCTGCCCGTCATCCTGTTCGGCCATTCGATGGGCGCGTCCGTGGCGCTGAACTTTCTCCTGGCCCATTCGAACCGCGTTCACGCCGCCGCCATCTGGAATGGCAATTTTTCAGCTGGCCTGCTCGGGCAGGTGGCGCTCGGCATCCTTGCATGGGAAAGGATGCGGCTCGGCTCGGACGTCCCATCGCGCCTGCTGCCGAAGCTCACCTTCCAGGCCTGGCGCAAGGCGGTGCCCAACCACCGGACCTTGTTCGACTGGCTGTCACGCGACGGGGCCGAGGTCGACAAATACATCGCCGACCCGCTATGCGGCTGGGACGCCTCGGTGTCGATGTGGCGCGATGTCGTCCAGATGGCGCTCAATGGCGGCAGGGACGCCGGTTTCGTCGGCGTTCGGCGCGACCTGTCCGTCAGCGTCGTGGGGGGCGAAAAAGACCCTGCCTCGGATTATGGCAAGGGGATCATCCAGCTTGCCGGACGCATGCGCAAAATGGGCTTTTCGAATCTCGTTTCAAAGGTTTACAGCGAGACCCGCCACGAAAGCTTGAACGAGGTGAATCGCGACATCGTCATGGACGATTTCGCAGCGTGGGCCGAAACCGCCTTGAAGCGATGAAGCGTTGGCCCATCGCAAGAGCCGTGACAGCGGCAATCTCTGTTGATAGAGGCTTCGGTTCCGACCAATTCTGGTGATCTATGGCTGAGCCCCCGCTGAAAGGCGTCCGCGTCGTCGAACTCGCCCGCATCCTTGCCGGGCCCTGGGCCGGGCAGTTGCTTGCCGATCTCGGCGCCGACGTCATCAAGGTCGAAAGCCCTGATGGCGGCGACGACACCCGCAAATGGGGCCCGCCCTTCGTCATGGGCAAGGATGGCGAGAACCTGTCGGCCGCCTATTACCATTCCTGCAATCGCGGCAAGCGCTCCATCGCCATTGATTTTTCGACACCGCAGGGCGCCGAAACCGTGCGCCGGCTGGTGACAACGTCTGACGTGCTGATCGAAAACTTCAAGCTTGGCGGTTTGAAGAAATACGGACTCGACTATGACAGCCTGCGCAAGATCAATCCGCGCCTCGTTTATTGCTCGATCACCGGATTCGGCCAGGACGGTCCGTACGCGCCGCGCGCCGGCTACGATTTCATCATCCAGGGCATGGCCGGCATGATGTCGATCACCGGCGAGGCGGGGCGCGAGCCGCAGAAGGCCGGCGTCGCCATCTCCGACATCTTCACTGGCCTCTATTCCGTCATCGCCATCCAGGCGGCCCTTCGCCACGCCGAAAAAACCGGCGAAGGCCAGCACATCGACATGGCATTGTTCGACACCCAAATCTCGGCGCTCGGCAATCAGAACCTCAACTATCTCGTCTCCGGCAAGTCGCCTGTGCAGATAGGCAACGCGCATATGAACATCGCTCCCTACGAGGTGCTGCCGGTCCGGGACGGTCACATCATCCTGGCGGTCGGCAATGACGGCCAGTTCGCCAGGTTCTGCGCGGTGGTCGGGCTGGACGAATTGCCCGGCAATCCCGATTTCGCCACCAATCCGGCCCGCGTCGCCAACCGGGCGGCGCTACGCGAGCGGATCGTCGAGGCGCTGAAGACCAAGGATCGCGACCCGCTGCTGGCCAAGCTGGAAGCGGCCAGCGTGCCGGCGAGCCCGATCAACACGATCGGACAGATGTTCGCCGACCCGCAGGCGATCGCGCGCGGCATGCGGCTCGATCTCGACGACGGCCATGGCAATCTTCTGCCCTCGGTTCGCGCACCGATGATCATGTCCGAAACACCGCTCGTCTATGAGCGCCCCTCGCCCCGCCTGGGCGAACATACTGACGAAATCCTTGCCGAACTGGAGAGAGCAAAATGAAAACCGGCGGACAATTGATCGTCGACGCGCTCGAGGCCAACGGCACCGACCGTATCTTCTGCGTGCCAGGCGAATCCTACCTCGCGGTGCTCGACGCGCTGCACGATTCGGCGATCCGCACCATCGTCTGCCGCCAGGAGGGTGGCGCCGCCATGATGGCCGACTGCCAAGGCCGCCTGACCGGCAAACCCGGTATCTGCTTCGTCACCCGCGGCCCCGGCGCCACCAATGCCTCCGCCGGCATCCATATCGCCATGCAGGATTCAGTTCCCGTGATCCTGTTCATCGGCCAGGTCGCCAGCCACGCCAAGCAGCGCGAGGCCTTCCAGGAAGTGGACTATGTCAGGTTCTTTGGCGACATCGCAAAATGGGTGGTAGAGATCGACGATGCGTCGCGTATTCCCGAATTCGTCACCCGCGCCTTTGCCGTGGCGACCTGCGGACGCCCAGGTCCCGTCGTCATCTCGCTGCCGGAAGACATGCTGACCAGTGTCGTCGATGCACCGGCCGCGATCGCCTACACCCCGGTCGAGACCAGCCCCGCCGAAGCCGAACTCGACCGGCTCGAGGCGCTGCTCAATGCCGCCAAACGACCGATCGCGATCCTGGGCGGCACACGTTGGGATTTCCAGGCTGTTCAGGAAATCACCCGCATCGCCGAGGCGTGGTCGCTACCGGTCGGCTGCTCCTTCCGCCGCCAGATGCTGTTCGATCATCTGCACCCGAACTATGCCGGCGATGTCGGCATCGGCATCAACCCGAAGCTGGCGACAGCAATCAAGCAGGCCGATCTGGTGCTGCTGATCGGTGGCCGCATGGGCGAGATGCCGTCCTCGGACTATACGCTGCTGAAGAGCCCCTACCCTGACCAGACGCTGGTCCATGTCCACCCCGATGCCGGCGAACTAGGCCGCGTCTACCGTCCAACGCTTGCGATCAACGCCTCGCCCGCCGCCTTCGTGCGCGCCTTCGCCAACCGGAAGGGACCGGCATCGCCGGGCTGGGCGGCGGAGACGGCAAAGCTCCATGCCGCTTATCTCGACTGGTCGACCCCACCGGAAAGCGGTCCGGGCGCCGTCCAGATGGGGCCGATCATGACCTATCTCGAAACGGTGCTGCCCGACGATGCCATCCTGACCAACGGCGCCGGCAACTACGCCACGTGGGTGCACCGCTTCCATCGCTTCCGCCGCTTTGCCACACAGGGCGCGCCGACCTCAGGCTCGATGGGTTACGGAACGCCGGCGGCGGTAGCGGCCAAGGCGCTTTATCCGGATCGCACCGTAGTCGCTTTCGCCGGCGACGGCTGCTTCCTGATGAACGGGCAGGAATTCGCCACCGCCGTACAATACGGGTTACCGATCATCGTCATCGTCGTCAATAATGGCATCTACGGCACCATCCGCATGCACCAGGAGCGTGAATACCCCGGGCGGGTGGTGGCCACGGACCTCAAGAATCCGGACTTCGCCGCCCTGGCGCGTGCCTATGGTGGCCATGGCGAAACGGTGGAGAAAACCGCCGACTTCGCCCCTGCCTTCGAGCGTGCTCGCGCCAGCGGCAAGCCGGCAATCGTCGAAATCCGGCTCGATCCGGAGGCAATCACCCCGACCCGAACGATGACGCAGATAAGAGACAAGGCCTGAAAGTCGGTTTCCGGCAGGAGAAAGGGCGGCGCTGTCCCGCAAAGCTTTCGCAAGCAAATACGGGCGCGCGCCCCGAGCGACGTCGCGTTACATCGACGCCGCCGCCTTTTCGATCTGACCGCGGATCTCGCCGTCCTTGTTGGCCGCGGTGTGTATGTTGACGTAATATTTGCCGGCTTCCAGATCGGTCACCTGCGTATCGGTCAATGTCGCCGATCCCTTGATCGGGCTCTTGAGTTTTTTGAACGGGATTACGGGGTCCGCATTTTCCCCCTTCGCGGCCGGGCCATGAATATGTGCGGCCGTCGCCGGCCCGCTGAGGCCGGAGTATTTGACGTTCCAACTGAGTTTCTTCTTGGCGGTGTCAAAGGTGAATGTGGCGGTTCCCTTGCCCTTGGTGGTAACGGGTGGGCTCTGCTGGCTGCCATCGAGCGTCGCCTTGAACTTCATCATGTCGGCCAGGGCCGGCGACGCGAACAGGAAAGCGGTCGAAATGGCCAGCGCCGAAAGCGTCGGCAAGACGGTCTGTGTGCGCATGAAGAACCTCCGATTGGCTGTAGCATCCGCCGTGGCTCCCCGCACGCGCATGCCTCCGACGCAACGCTCGGCCGCCCCAATGTATCCAGGCACACGCTTTTGTGATTTGGCCGCATGAAAAAGGGGCGGTCGCCCGCCCCTCCAACATCGTCCATCAAGCCCCGTCACGAGGCCGCTTTGAGGCCTACTTGATCGCCTTGTCGGTGATCGCGGTGGTATAGGCGCCCTTCGGCTCCTTGGTGATGATCTTCTGGTCGAGCAACGCCTTGGCGGTACGCTCATAGGTCGCCGGGTCGAGCTTGCCGTCGGCATTGTCGATGAGCTTGGCGACTTCGCTCATCATACGCTTCTGGTGATTCTCGTCCTGGCCGCCACCATCCATGACGATCTCCGCCGCTTCGTCATTGTTGTCGACGGCGTATTTCCAACCCTTCATCGAGGCGCGCACGAAACGCACCATCTTGTCCTCGAAGGCCGGATCCTTGAGCTTGTCCTCCGAGGCATAAAGCCCGTCCTCGAGCAGGTCGTTGCCCATCGCCGAGTAGTTGAACACGGTGAGTTGCTCCGGGTTGTAGCCGGCGTCGATCAGCTGCCAATATTCATTGTAGGTCATGACCGAGATGCAATCCGCCTGCTTCTGAATCAGCGGCTGCACGTCAAAGCTCTGCTTGAGAACGGTGACGCCGTCCGGGCCGCCATCGGTCTTGAGGCCAAGCTTGTTCATCCAGGCGTAGAACGGATATTCGTTGCCGAAGAACCAGACGCCGAGCGTGTGGCCCTTGAAGTCGGCTTCGGTCTTGATCGGGCCGTCTTTCGGACAGACCAGTTCCATGCCGGCCTTCTTGAACGGCTGGGCGATGTTGACCAGCGGCACGCCCTTTTCGCGGGCTGCCAGCGCGCCGCCCATCCAGTCGACGATGACATCGGCGCCGCCGCCGGCGATCACCTGCTCGGGCGCAATGTCGGGACCGCCCGGCTTGATGTCGACGTCGAGACCCTCGGCCTCGTAGAAGCCCTTCGCCTTGGCGACGTAATAGCCGGCAAACTGGGCCTGCGTGACCCATTTCAGCTGCAACGTCACCTTGTCGGCGGCCATTGCCTGGAACGCGGCCAGCGACATCGCGCCGGCCAGTACAGGAACAATCAGTCTTTTCATTTTTTCCCTCTGGAGTTAGTGCCCAAACCCACCGCCCCTATCCACCACGGACAGAGGGATGCCAAAACGTGACGGCTCTTTCGACAAGAGCGACCACACCATAAAAGACCGAACCCGCAAGGGCTGCAACTGCGATTTCGGCCCAGACCATGTCGATGTTCATCCGTCCGACTTCGGTCGAGATGCGGAAGCCCATGCCGACGACGGGCGTGCCGAAGAACTCGGCGACGATGGCGCCGATCAGCGCCAGCGTCGAGTTGATCTTCAGCGCGTTGAAGATGAAGGGAGCGGCGGCCGGCAGCCTGAGCTTGATAAGCGTCGGCCAGTAGCCCGACGCATAGGTGCGCATCAGGTCGCGCTCCATATGGCCGGACGCGGCCAGACCGGCGACGGTGTTCACCAGCATCGGGAAGAAGGTCATGATGATGACGACAGCCGCCTTGGACTGCCAGTCGAAGCCGAACCACATCACCATGATCGGCGCCACGCCGATGATCGGCAGCGCCGAGACCATGTTGCCGATGGGCAGCAGGCCGCGCCGCAGGAACGGCACCCGGTCGGCGAGAATGGCCGTGACAAAGCCGGCGCCGCTGCCCACGATATAGCCGAAGATAACAGCCTTGAAGATGGTCTGCCGGACATCGGCGCCAAGGATCGGCAGCGAACTGGCGATGCGCGCGCCGATGGCGCTCGGCGGCGGCAACAGGATGAACGGGATGCCGGCGCCACGCGTCACCGCTTCCCAGATGATCAGGATCCAGGCGCCGAAGATGGCGGGGATGATCAGGCGCAGCGCCGTGCGCATCCAGCTTGCGGTGGGGTGCAGTCCCGATAGCACCGCGACGCAGCGCCAGCCAAGCAGCCAGGCGGCCGTGAGCAGCACGAAATACGGCGCCAGTGCCGTGCCTTCGAAACCAGCGATACCTGAGATCAGCAGCCAGGCGACGAGGTGGGCGCCGACGAACAGTACGACCGCTTCCACAAAGCGCGAAATCCTGATCATCGAGACCAGGGCCGTCAGCATGGCAAGGCCAAACATCAGGCCCTTCGTTCCGAGATAGGGATAGTTGGCGCTGGTTGTCGGGTCCGCTAGCGCCGCCGCTTCCGGCTTCGACATGGCGCCGAGTGCGACCGCCATCAGGCACAGCACGATGGCCAGCACAGCCTGCCAGGAAGGCTTCAGCCGGTTCATGCCGGCCTCCCGCCCATGGCGCGGTCGACGAGGCGCCCGGCAATGCCGACCACCATGACCAGCAGCGCGGCCACGATCGAGCCCGCGACAAGCGCCGACCAGATGTCGATGGACTGGCTGTAATAGGCGCTAGCGAGCAGCTTGGCGCCGATGCCGGCGACGGCGCCCGTCGGCAGTTCGCCGACAATGGCGCCGACCAGACTGGCCGCCACCGCCACCTTCATCGAGGTGAACAGGAACGGCACCGAGGCCGGCACGCGCAGCTTCCAGAAGGTCTGTGCACGGCTGGCATTGTAGGTGTGCATCAGGTCGAGATGCATGATCTCGGGCGAGCGCAGGCCTTTCACCATGCCAACCGTCACCGGGAAGAACGACAGATAGGTCGAAATCATCGCCTTCGGGATCAGGCCGGTGATGCCGATCGCCGCCAGCACCACGATGATCATCGGCGCCACCGCCAGGATCGGGATGGTCTGCGAGGCGATGATCCATGGCATCAGGCTGCGGTCGAGCGTCGCCACATGTACGATGCCCACCGCGATGATGATGCCGAGCGCCGTGCCGAAGGCAAAGCCCAGCAGCGTCGAGGACAGCGTCACCCAGGCATTGTAGACCAGGCTGCGGTTCGAAGTGACGTTGCGCAGGAACGTGTTCTCGAAAAAGTTCACCGCCACCTGGTCCGGCGCCGGCAGCGTCGGCTTCGGCTGCGAGAGCGTCTTGCCGATGAACTCGACGGTGCCGGGCGTTTCGTTGGCACGTTGGTCGAGATCGCGCTGGAACGGCGTGTTGAGTATGACGGCGAAGACGTACCAGAGTACGACCACGCCGGCGAGGATGGAGGTTACCGGGATGACCTTTGAGCGGAAGGTGTCCATCTAGCGCCGCCCTTCTCCTCTCCCCACCGGGGAGAGGGTGGCCGGAGCGAAGCGGAGGTCGGGGGCCCTTGCCTTCGTCATCCTAGGGCGAAGCAAGGAGCGAAGCGACGCGGCGCAGACCCTAGAATCCATGCCGTTACCTCTCCGCTCCGCGACCATTCGGAATATGGCTCCCTCCGCGCCGCTTAGCCTGCCGAATATTCTCGACTGTTTGCGCCTTTCGGCAGGCGTCACGGCATGGATCCTAGGGTCTACGTATGCCGCTTCGCGGCTACTCCGCCCTAGAATGACGAAGGCGTAGGTGGCCGCTCCTTCGTGAGGTGGAGGCGCCTTTCGGGGCGCTGCCGCGAGTCCATCCTGCCCCCGCTCAATCATCATAGCTGTGCCCTGCCCTTAAGCCGTCTCGCACCCGTGCGGCGATCGCCAGGAACTCCGGCGTCTCGCGGATGTCGAGTGGCCGCTCCTTCGGCAGCGTCGATTCGATGACGTCGCTGACGCGGCCCGGGCGCGGCGACATGACGACGATGCGCGTCGATAAATACACCGCCTCGGGAATGGAGTGCGTGACGAAGCAGATGGTCTTGTTGGTGCGCGCCCACAATTGCAGCAATTGCTCGTTGAGATGGTCGCGCACGATCTCGTCCAGCGCGCCGAACGGCTCGTCCATCAACAGAAGGTCGGCATCGAAGGCGAGCGCGCGAGCGATCGAGGCGCGCTGCTGCATGCCGCCGGAAAGCTGCCAAGGATACTTCTTCTCGAAGCCGGAAAGGTTGACGAGATCGAGCGTGCGCCTGATCCGCTCTCCCTGCTCCGCCCCGGACAGACCCATGATCTCCAGCGGCAGCGCGACGTTGCGCTCGATGGTGCGCCAGGGAAACAGGGCGGCGGCCTGGAAGACATAGCCGTAGGCGCGTTTCTCGCGCGCCTGTTCTGCTGTCATGCCGTTGACCGAAATGGTCCCCGAGGTCGGCTTCTCAAGATCGGCGATGACCCGCAGCAAGGTCGTCTTGCCGCAGCCCGACGGCCCGATGAAGGAAACGAACTCACCCTTGCCGATGGTCAGGTCGACATTGGACAGCGCCTGTACCGGCCCGTCATTGGTCTGGAAGGTCAGGCCAAGCTTGCTTGCCGCGACGACGGCTGGCGAAATCCCCGTCATCGGCCGCGGCCTGCCTGTTCCTGCCCCTTTAGTGCCGGCCCGATTCCGATTGCTTTTATCGCGATGTTGTTTTCCACTCGCCCAGTCCCATTGGTCTTGTTCCACTCATTCGACGCCCGGAGTTTCCCCGATGTCGCCTCAACCCACTTGCCATCTTATCCGCCCTGAAAGCTCTTATGAAGGCAAGCAGGGATTGACCTATTTCGCCGGTATCGCCACCGAGTCGGTCGGCTCATCTGGTATCTGCATGCATGTGCTCACCATGCCGCCCGGCGCCCGCGCTAAGGCGCATCTGCATGAGAACCATGAAACGGCGATCTACGTGCTCTCCGGCGAGGTCCATACCTGGTACGGCGACCGGCTTGAGAACCACATCGTCGCCAAAGCCGGCGACCTCTTCTACATTCCGGCCGGCGTGCCGCATCTGCCCGCCAATCTGAGTGGGGCCCCGTCTTCGGCCGTCATTGCCCGCACCGATCCCAAAGAGCAGGAAAGCGTCGTCCTGCTGCCGGAACTGGATGCATTGGTCGCCTGAAGCCGGCCTTGCGGGGCTAGGCGCCCATCGGCCAATTGCTTGAGGTTTGCGCTGCCCCTCATCGCCCTGCCGGGCACTTCTCCACGTATCGGGACGGGGAGAAGGACGATTTCGCGAAGGATTTCGCCAATTTCCAGCGTTGCCGGAAAGGGCGCCAAGATTGCGTTCAGTTCCCTTCTCCCCGTCCCTATACGGGGAGAAGGCGCCGGCAGGCGGATGAGGGGCAGCACCAACTTCGGCAATCATCGGCACCGGGAAACTTCCCCGCAGACGGTGCCGTCCTTGTCGGCGATCATCAGTTTCTTGGCGCTTTTCGAGCTGCGCAAACTCAAACCCCAGTCGCCGGAATGCCTGTCCGCTCCACCTTGCGCGGCGCGGTGATCTCCTTCCAGGTCGACAGTGCCCGGTTGACCGCCGCGTTCGGCTCGCGGCCGACGAACTGGCCATGGCCAGGCTTGGCCTTCACCTCGGTCTCCTCGATCGACAATTCGCCACGCGAGAAGACAAAGCGCGGCAAGCCGGTCACTTCGACGCCTTCGAAGACATTGTAGTCGATGACCGACTGCTGCTTCTTCGAAGAAATCGTCTTCTTGCGCTTGGGGTCCCACACGATGATGTCGGCATCCGCGCCTTCGACAATGGCGCCCTTTTTCGGGTACATGTTGAGGATCTTGGCGATGTTGGTCGAGGTTACGGCGACGAATTCGTTCATCGTCAGCCGCCCGGTGTTGACGCCCCTGGTCCACAGCACCGGCATGCGATCCTCGAGGCCGCCCGTGCCGTTCGGGATCTTGGTGAAATTGCCGACGCCGAAGCGCTTCTGGTCCGTGGTGAAGGCGCAGTGGTCGGTCGCCACCACCTGCAACGATCCCGCCTGCAGGCCGGCCCACAGCGAATCCTGGTGTAATTTGTTGCGGAAGGGCGGGCTCATCACGCGGCGCGCCGCATGGTCCCAGTCCTTGTCGAAATACTCACTCTCGTCCAGCGTCAGGTGCTGGATCAGTGGCTCGCCGAACACCCGCATGCCTTTCTGACGCGCCCGGCGGATGGCCTCGTGCGCCTGCTCGCAGGAAACATGCACGACGTAGAGCGGCACGCCGGCCATGTCGGCAATCATGATGGCGCGGTTGGTCGCCTCGCCTTCCACTTCCGGCGGGCGCGAATAGGCGTGCCCCTCCGGGCCATTGTTGCCGGCGGCAAGCAACTTCTGCGAGAGCGCCGCAACCACGTCGCCATTCTCGGCATGCACCAGCGGCAGCGCGCCGAGCTCGGCGCAGCGCTGGAACGACGCATACATCTCGTCGTCGTCCACCATCAGCGCGCCCTTGTAGGCCATGAAATGCTTGAACGAGGTGATGCCCTTGTCGACGACGGTGGCCATCTCGTCGAACACCTGCTTGCCCCACCAGGTGATCGCCATGTGGAAGGAATAATCGCAGGACGCCTTCGAGGTCTTGTTGTCCCACATCTGCAAGGCCTCGAGCAGCGACTGCTGCGGCGACGGCAGGCAGAAATCGACCACCATCGTCGTGCCGCCGGCTAGTGCCGCGCGCGTGCCGGACTCGAAATCGTCGGCCGAATAGGTGCCCATGAACGGCATTTCGAGATGAGTATGCGGATCGATACCACCTGGCATGACATAACAGCCGGTGGCGTCGAACTCATGGTCGCCGTGTAGGTCGGAGCCAATGGCGACGATCTTGCCGTGCTGCATCAGCACGTCGGCCTTCCATGTGCGGTCGGCGGTAACGATGGTGCCGTTTCTGATGACTTTGGTCATTTTTCTCGTTCCCTTGTTCCTTCGCGCTTCTTGCGAGCAGCGTTTGGAAATCCAGCTTTCCAGCTTACTCCACGATGACCGCTGTCTCCACCACGGCATGGAACAGCACGTCGGCTCCTGCCGCCGCCCATTCCTTGGAGATCTCCTCGGCCTCGTTGTGGCTGAGACCGTCGACGCAGGGGCACATCACCATGGCGGTCGGCGCGACGCGGTTGATCCAGCAGGCGTCGTGGCCCGCGCCCGAGACGATGTTGCGGTGCGTGTAGCCGAGCCGGTCGGCGGCATCACGGATCGCCTTGACGCAGCCCTTGTCAAAGGTGACCGGATCGAAATGGCCGACCTGCTCGATCTTGTACTGGATGTCGAGCGCCTCGCATATCGTGTCGATGCCTTCGCGGATGCGCCCATCCATGGCGTCGAGCACTTCCTTCTCCGGCGAGCGGATGTCGATGGTGAAGACCGTGCGCCCGGCGATGATGTTGCGCGAGTTCGGATAGACTTCCATGTGGCCGACCGCGCCGACGGCGTCCGGCTGGTAGTCCATGGCAATCTCGTGCACCAGTTCGATCACGCGCGCCATGCCGAGCCCGGCATTGCGGCGCTTGGGCATCGGCGTCGAGCCGGTATGCGCCTCCTTGCCGGTCAGCGTCACCTGCAGCCATTTCAGCCCCTGTCCATGGGTGACGACGCCGATGTCGATGCCTTCGTCCTCGAGGATAGGCCCTTGCTCGATATGCAGTTCGAAAAAGGCGTGGATCTTGCGATCGCCGACCTTCTCCGTGCCCTTCCAGCCGATGCGCTCCAGTTCCTCGCCGAATTTCTTGCCGTTCTTGTCCGTATGATCGTAGACGTCGGCCTGGTCGAGCACACCGGCGAATACGCCGGACGCCATCATCGCCGGGGCAAAGCGCGAGCCTTCCTCGTTGGTCCAGTTCGTGACCACGATCGGATGTTTGGTCTTGATGCCGAGATCATTGAGCGAGCGCACGACTTCCAAGCCGCCGAGCACGCCGAGCACGCCGTCATACTTGCCGCCGGTCGGCTGCGTGTCGAGATGGCTGCCGACATAGACCGGCGGCAGGCTGGGGTCGGCGCCTTCGCGCCTGGCAAACATGGTGCCCATCTCGTCGATGCCCATTTCGAGCCCGGCGGCATCGCACCAGCGCTTGAACAGATGCCGGCCCTCGCCGTCCTCGTCGGTCACGGTCTGGCGATTGTTGCCACCGGCAATGCCGGGGCCGATCTTCGCCATCTCCATGATGGAATCCCACAAACGGTCTGAATTGATTCGCAGATTCTCGCCGGGTGCGGCCATTCAAAACCTCTCCAATTGCGTGGCGTTCCCCTCCCCCTTGAGGGGAGGGTGGCCGCGAAGCGGTCGGGTGGGGTCGCCGGACATGCGCTCGACCTTCCCTTTGACCACCTGCGCAACATGCCAAGGGTTGTTTATGACATCGGGCTCATCGACGCGAAAGACATCAAAGCCGAGCGAGCGCAGAAAGGCATCACGAACGGCATCATGCCGCTTGCCCTTCTCGTGTTCGTGCAGATCGCCATCAACTTCAACGATCAGCTTCACGGCGAGGCAGGCAAAGTCAACGATATAAGGCCCGATCGGACACTGACGACGAAACTTGATGCCGGCCGATTTCAGCTCGCGCAGTTCATACCAGAGCAAGGATTCACCCCTGGTTGCGTGAACTCGAAGCGCGCGCGCCTTTTGGCGCATTTCGTAGCTCACGCGAGTGCGGGGCATCAACGGCAGCCTCGCGGCAACAGATCAGGTCGGCACCCCGTCGCACCGACCCCACCCGACCGCTTCGCGGCCACCCTCCCCTCGAGGGGGAGGGATATCCGCGCCCAGTTCTTCAATCGATCGACCTCAGTACCTCACGCACATGATCGATCAGTTCGTTGATCTGGCCCTTGGTGATGATCAGCGGCGGCGACAGCGCGATGATGTCGCCGGTAGTGCGGATCAGCGCGCCGCGCTCGAACGCCTTGACGAAGGCCGAGAAGGCACGCTTGGTCGGCTGCCCGGCGATCGGCGCCAGCTCGATCGCACCGATCAGGCCGATGTTCCTGATATCGATGACATGCGGCTCGCCCTTCAGCGAATGCAGCGCGTCTTCCCAATAGGGCGCCAGTTCCTCGCCGCGTGTGAGCAGGCCCTCTTCCTTGTAGGTGTCGAGCGTGCCGAGCGCCGCGGCGCAGGCGATCGGATTGCCGGAATAGGTGTAGCCGTGGAAGAACTCGATCATGTGCTCGGGGCCGGTCATGAAGGCGTCGTGGATTTCCTTCTTCACGAACACCGCGCCCATCGGGATGACGCCGTTGGAGACGCCCTTGGCGGTGGTCATGATATCAGGCGTGACGCCGAAATAATCGGCCGCGAACGGCGCGCCAAGACGGCCGAAACCGGTGATGACCTCGTCGAAGATCAACAGAATGCCGTGCTTGGTGCAGATTTCGCGCAGCTTCTGCAAATAGCCCTTGGGTGGCAGGATGACGCCGGTGGAGCCAGCGACCGGCTCGACGATGACGGCCGCGATGGTCGAGGCGTCATGGAGCGCAACGATGCGCTCCAGCTCGTTGGCAAGCTCCGCGCCATGTTCCGGCACGCCCTTGGAGAAGGCGTTCTTCTCCGGCAGGTGGGTGTGCGGCATATGGTCGACGCCGCCGAGCAGCGTGCCGAACATCTTGCGGTTGGTGACGATGCCGCCGACCGAGATGCCCCCGAAATTGACGCCGTGATAGCCGCGCTCGCGTCCGATCAGACGGGTGCGCGAGCCCTCGCCCTTCACGCGGTGATAGGCGATCGCCATCTTCAATGCGGTCTCGACCGATTCCGAACCGGAATTGGTGAAGAACACGTGATCCATGCCCTTCGGCGCGACGTCGACCAGGCGGTTGGCCAGTTCGAACACGATCGGGTGGCCCATCTGGAAGGCCGGAGCGTAGTCGAGCTCGGCGGCCTGCTGCTGGATCGCCTCGGTGATCTTGGGCCGGCAATGGCCGGCATTGACGCACCAGAGGCCGGCGGTGCCGTCCAGCACCTTGCGGCCGTCGCTGGTCGTGTAGTGCATGTCCTTGGCGGACACGAACATGCGCGGCGCCTGCTTGAACTGCCGGTTTGCCGTGAACGGCATCCAGAATGCACTGAGATCGTTCGGCGTGACTTTCAGCCGGTTGGACATGACCAAGACTTCCCCTTGTAACCTGTTTCGGTACGTCCAACGCTTGGTCTTTGCCGCGCTTTCGTGCTACGCAAATTTTTGACCGATTGGACAAACGTTAGCACCGCCCTGTCGGCGGTCAAGGGATTACTAGCGGAAATGCGGCTCCTGAAGTGCGTTCCACAGGCCGGGGAAAAACTGGTCCAGAGAATTGGGCCAGACCGCTTTCAACACGAGGGCGCGCAACGGTGAACACCAGCACGGAAGCCCCTCGCCGCACCCGCATCCAGCAGGAGAAGCGCGAACTCATTCTCGAAGCCGCGCTCGAGGTGTTCTCCACCAATGGCTTCCGCGGCTCGACCATCGACCAGATCGCCGAAGCCGCTGGGATGTCGAAGCCCAACCTGCTCTATTACTTTCGCCGCAAGGAAGACATTCACGAGACGCTGATGCAGCGCCTGCTCGACACATGGCTGGCGCCGCTCAGAGAACTCGACGACATCGGCGATCCCCTGACCGAGCTCAGGAGCTACATCAGGCGCAAGCTTGAAATGGCGCGCGATTTTCCGCGCGAGAGCCGGCTGTTCGCCAACGAGATTCTGCAGGGCGCACCACGCATCATGCCCTTGCTGACCGGCGAACTGAAGACGCTGGTCGACGAGAAGGCAACCGTCATCAAGGGCTGGATGCGCGCCGGCAAGATCGCCAGGACGGATCCTTGGCACCTGATCTTCTCGATATGGGCGACGACCCAGCACTATGCCGATTTCGACGTCCAGGTCCGCGCCGTGCTCGGCCCGAACCGCGGCGGCGACGGCCGCTTCGAGGACGCAGCGAGATTCCTGGAGCAATTATTTCTCGACGGGTTGAAGCCGAAGGCCTGACCCTGCGCTGAAGGCTCAGGCGCTGCGCCGCTCGGCCGGCAGTGCATCAAGCAAGCTCTGCAGCTTGGCGATCGAGTTCTGCTCGGCCAGCGGCGTGTAGACGACCAGCCGCATGTCGGATCCATCGTCAATCGACAGGCGCATATGCTCGAAGGCCATGGCGCCGGCCGTCGGATGGCGGACGTGCTTCAGACCCGTCAGCTTTCGCGCTACGTCACGTCGGGGCCACCAATCGCGGAACTCGGGGCTCGAGCGCATCATCAGCGCGATCAGCCGGTCGAAATCGGGATCACCGACATATTTGGCGCTTTCGGCGCGAAACGAAGCGAGCACCACGCGAGCAAGCTCTTCCCAGTCGACGAGCAGGCGACGGTGCTGCGGGCTTGTAAACACCATGTGGACGATGTTGCGGGCGTCGCCTTCCAGCAAGCCATAATCGCCGAACACCGCGACGGCTGCCGGGTTCCAGGCGAGCACGTCCCAGCGCCGGCCAACCACATAAGCGGGTTGCAGCACAAGACTTTGCAGCATGTGCAGCAACGGCCCGTCGACCTTTTCGGGCGTTGCCCCACGACGCTCCGGCTGTTGGCGGCCGGCGAGGATGAACAAATGCCGCTTCTCGACAGCGTCGAGGCGCAGCGCCTCGCAGAGCGCCGCCAGCACCTCCACCGAGGGCCTGACATCCCTGCCTTGTTCCAGCCAGGTGTACCAGGTGGTGCCGACACCGGCGATCATCGCCACCTCCTCGCGCCGCAGGCCCGGCGTGCGCCGCCGCGCGCCGCAGGCAATGCCGGCGGCCTGTGGCGAAAGCCTCTCGCGGCGCGAGCGCAGGAAGGCGCCGAGCTCGCGCCGGCGGCTGTCTTCAGCGGAATGGGAAGGAGCATCCATGACCCTATTATAGCAGTACCGATACCAGGATAAAGTTTGAACTGTTTGGCGCGCACCCGCTGCCCCATCTTCTGTCGGGAGCGACGAATGGAGGCTCAAACATGGACCTGAAAGACAAGACAATCCTGATCACCGGCTCGACCGATGGTGTCGGCCGGGTCGTCGCGCAACGGCTGGGCGCAGGTGGCGCCCGGGTGCTGGTGCACGGGCGCGACGCAGCGCGCGGCAAGGCGGCGGTCGCGGACATCGAGGTGGCCGGCGGCAAGGCCGAGTTCTTCGCAGCCGACCTCGCCTCGCTGGCCCAGGTGCGCCGGCTCGCCGAGGCCGTGCGTGAAAAAACCGCTCGGCTCGACATCCTCATCAACAATGCCGGTGTCGGTACGGTTGGCCAAAACGCCAAAAGGCAGGTCAGCGCCGACGGCTATGAACTGCGCTTCGCCGTCAACTATCTCGCCGGCTTCCTGCTTACGGAGGGATTGCTGCCCCTGCTGAAGGCCAGCGCGCCGGCGCGTATCGTCAACGTCGCCTCGGCGGGCCAGCAGGCCATCGACTTTAGCGACGTCATGCTTACCCATGGCTACAGCAGCGTGCGCGCCTACTGCCAGAGCAAGCTGGCGCAGATCCTGTTCACCATCGATCTCGCCGAGCAGCTCAAGGGCAGCGGGGTTACTGTGAACGCCCTGCACCCGGCGAGCTACATGAACACCACGATGGTCCGCCAGGCAGGCGTCACGCCATGGAGCTCGGTGGAGACCGGCGCCGAGGCCATTGTCAATCTCGCCACCTCCCCCGCGCTCGAAGCGCGCAGCGGCCTCTATTTCGACGGCCTGCGCGAATCCCGCGCCGACGCCCAGGCTTACGACGCCAGAGCAAGACAACAATTGCGCGACTTGAGCCTCGACCTGGTCGGGCAGGCTACAGTGAAGAGGGAAGAGCGTTCATGACCAGCAAGATCGAACATACAGTCGTCATCGGCGGCTCGTCCGGGATCGGCCTGGCGACCGCGCGCAAACTGCTCGGCCCCGGCATGAAGGTGACCATCACCGGACGCAATCAGGACAAGCTCGTCAGCGCATGGAAAAGTCTCGGTGGCGCCGTCGACAAGGCGGCGTTCGATGCCGCCAAGCCCGACGAGGTGCGCCAATTCTTCGAGCGCATCGGCCCGTTCGACCATCTCGTTCTGGCGGCGAGCGGCGGCAAGGGCCTTGGCCCGTTCGAAACACTCGACCTTGCCGATATCGCTGGCGGCGTCGACGAAAAGGTGCGGCCGCAATTATCCTGCTTGCAGGCGGCCTTGCCAACGCTGGACAAATCAGGATCGGTCACCTTCATCTCGGCGGTATCCGCCCAGCTCGCCACGCCGGGCGTCGCCGGCATCGGCGCCGTCAATGGCATGCTCCTGACGGTGGCACCCATCCTGGCCGTCGAGCTGAAGCCACTGCGCGTCAACGTCGTGGCGCCCGGCGTCATCGACACGCCCTGGTGGGACTTTCTGCCGGACGAGCAGCGGCAGGCGATCTTTGCCGACTATGCCGGCAAGACACCGGTCGGCCGCATCGGCCGCGCCGAGGACGTCGCCTGGGCCATAGCCTTCCTCGTCTCCAACGGCTTCATGACCGGCCAGGTGCTGACCTGCGATGGAGGTTTGCGGTTCGCGGCCTAGCTGCAACCGTCAAAGCGACTGGGCGATCAGTGTCAGGAAGCCGCCGCTCAGCGCGACATTGCCAACAAAACCATTGATACGCGACGCACGCTCCTGTCCCTGATGATCCTAGAAATTGTGGAACATCGGCGTGGCGACGATCAGGAACAGCACCAGCACCGCACAGGCAGTGGCGGTCCAGAAGCCCGTCACCACCAGCACGCCGGCGACGATCTGCAACACGATGCCGGCCCAAAGTGCCAGCCGCGCCTGCGGCACACCGCGCGCGACCATCAGCCCCGTCAAGAAGCCCGCGTTCTGGATGTTGCGCAAGCCGGCGAAGACAAACCCGCCGCCAAGCAACAGCCGGCCGAGAACCAACAAGGCGGCGGGTAAATCGGCAAGCATCAAACGCTCTCCCTTTGAAATAATGGGAGCGCCGCCTCCCTTGGCGGCGCTCCGATCGTGATCGAACAATCAGGCGGCCTTGGCGGCAGGCATCGGATGAATGGCGTGGAACGGAATGCAAAGCCGGTTCCAGGTATTGATCATGCCCAGCGCCACGGAGAGCTTGACCAACTCCTCTTCCGAGAAATGTTCCAGCGTGCGGGCATAGAGTTCGTCCGAAACACCATTGTTGGCGATCAGCGTCACGGCCTCGGTCCAGGCCAAAGCGGCGCGCTCACGCTCCGAAAACAGCGGCGATTCCTTCCAGGCTGAAACCAGATAAAGCCGCTGTTCGGTCTCGCCGTCGCGCCTCGCCTCGCGGCTGTGCATCTCGACACAGAAGGAGCAGCCATTGATCTGTGAGGCCCTGAGCTTGATCAGGTGCAGCAGGCTTTCCTCGAGCCCGCATTCGTCGACCGCCTTGTTGAGCGCCGATACCGCTTTCATGATCTCGGGCGCCTTGGCGAAGAACTGGAGCCTCTGTCTCATCATCTTTCCTTTCATACTTGCTTGGTTGAACTGGATTTCTGCTGCCGCTGGTGGCGCTCGGTGAAAGCGCAGCTTGCCGCGACCGACCGCGGATCGGCGCCTTTCATGAAGTCCGCCACGATGTCGGACAGCCTGACCTCGGCCAGCGCCGCGCGATAGGCGCGCTCCGCCTTCAGCATCGCAGCATTGATGCCGCACGGCCTGACATAGGCCGATGCATCGAGTTTCGTCGGGCCGCGCTGGCGGATTTCGCCGCATCGGAAAGCCGGCTCGCGCCCTTCGACCGCCAGCACGATGTCCAGCAGCGTGATGCGTTCGGCCGGTTTCGCCAACCGGTAGCCGCCCGCCGGCCCAGGAACGGATTCCAGGATGCGCGCAGCGGTGAGCATGTTGAGATGTTTCAGGAGATAGCTCGGCGACAGGCCAAACGCCTCCGCCAGGGCCGCACCTGGCATGGTGCTGTCGCCATCGACGCCAGCCAGCGTCGCCGCGCAGTGGATGGCCGCTTCGACGCCATCGCCGAGTTTCATGATACCAATCTCCAATACATGGATAACTTATATCCTGGATATTTTGTATCTGCAATAGCAAAATGAAAACGGCGCCCGAGGACGCCGCTTTTTCCTTGATTGTTCCGCCCTACTCCGCCGCCACCTTGGCCATTGGGTTGTTCGGGTGCGTGGTCCAGTTGGCGTAGACCGGCGACACAGGCATGCCGGTGCGCTGGTCCATCACCCCGGCGGCCAGCGGCTCCATGGTGATGCAGTTGTCAACCGGGCAGACATTGACGCAAAGATTGCAGCCGACGCATTCGGCCTCGATCACCTCGAAATGCCTGACGCCGTCGACCATGCTGGTGATCGCCTGATGCGAGGTGTCCTCGCAGGCGATGTGGCAGCGGCCGCATTTGATGCAGGCATCCTGGTCGATATGCGCCTTGGCGACATAGTTGAGGTTGAGATACTGCCAGTCCGTGACATTGGGCGTGGCACGGCCGATGATGTCGTCGAGCGAGCGATGGCCCTTCTCGTCCATCCAGTTTTCGAGACCGGCGATCATCTCCTGCACGATCTTGAAACCGTAGGTCATCGCGGCCGTGCACACCTGCACGTTTCCGGCGCCGAGCGCCATGAACTCGGCAGCGTCGCGCCAGGTGGTGATACCGCCAATGCCGGAGATCGGCAGCCCCTGCGTTTCGGGGTCGCGCGCGATCTCGGCCACCATGTTCATGGCGATCGGCTTCACCGCAGGGCCGCAATAACCGCCATGCGAGCCCTTGCCGTCGATGGTCGGCATCGGCGCGAAGCTGTCGAGATCGACGCCGGTGATCGAGTTGATGGTGTTGATCAGCGACACCGCGTCGGTGCCGCCGGCATGTGCTGCTCGCGCCGGCTTGCGGATATCGGTGACGTTGGGCGTCAGCTTGGTGATGACGGGCATGCGCGTGTACTGCTTGCACCAGCGCACAACCATTTCGATATATTCCGGCACCTGGCCGACGGCGGCGCCCATGCCGCGCTCCGACATGCCGTGCGGGCAGCCGAAATTGAGCTCGATGCCGTCGGCGCCGGTTTCCTCGACAAGCGGCAGGATCGCCTTCCAGCTTTCCTCGACGCAAGGCACCATGATCGAGGCGATCAGCGCCCGGTCGGGCCACTCCATCTTGACCTGCTTCATCTCACGCAGATTGGTCTGCAAGTCGCGGTCGGTGATCAGCTCGATGTTGTTGAGGCCGAGCAGACGGCGGTCGGCGCCCCAGATCGCGCCGTAGCGTGGGCCATTGACGTTGACCACCGGCGGGCCCTCTTCGCCCAGCGTCTTCCAGACGACACCGCCCCAACCGGCCTTGAAGGCGCGCACGACATTGTAGGCCTTGTCGGTCGGCGGCGCCGAGGCCAGCCAGAACGGATTGGGCGATTTGATGCCGACGAAATTATTCCTGATATCTGCCATGCTCATGCCCTCCCGTTCGAGGTCAGTGCCCGGTGAATGGATTCCGCCGCATCACGCCCTTGCGCCACGGCCGAGACGGTCAGGTCGTCGCCACCGAATATGCAGTCGCCGCCGGCCCAGACCTTGGCCAGCGAGGTGCGCCCTTCCGCATCGACCTTGATGCGCCCGGCCTCGAGCTCGATCGCAGCACCGCTGCCGTTGAGCGCAGCGGGGACGAAACTCTGTCCGATCGCCTTGAACACCTGGTCGGCAACGAGGGTCAGCGTCTCGCCGGTGCCGGCAAGACTGTCGCCGTTCATGGCGGTGTATTCAAGCTCGATGGCATTGACCTTGCCGCCTTCGGCAATCACCCGCTTCGGCTGTAGCCAGTGTCGGATGACGACGCCGTTGGCGGCCGCCAGGTCCTGCTCGAATTCGGAAGCATTCATATGTTCCTGGCCGCGCCGGTAGCAGATCGTCACCTCCTCGGCGCCAAGCAGCTTCGACTGCACCGCGGCATCGATCGCCGTCATGCCGCCGCCGATGACGACGACGCGGCGGCCGACCGGCAGGCCGGAGAGATCGCTGGCTTGGCGCAGCTCGGAGATGAACTCGACGGCGTTGGTGACGCCCACGGCGGCCTCGCCATCGGCGCGCAGCGCATTGACGCCGCCGAGCCCCATGCCCAGAAACACCGCGTCATAATTGCGGATCAGGTCGGAGAGCTGATAGTCGCGGCCGAGCGCCTTACCGTTCTGGATATCAATCCCGCCAATCGAGGTGACGTACTCGACCTCGGCTTGGGCGAAATTGTCGACGCTCTTATAAGCGGCGATGCCGTATTCGTTGAGCCCGCCCGCCTTCGCGCGCGCTTCCAGGATTGTGACGTCGTGGCCATGGCGGGCGAGCCGATGTGCGGCGGCAAGGCCGGCCGGCCCGGCGCCCACCACGGCGACCGCCTTGCCTGTCGGTGCGGCACGTGGATAAAATTGCCTGTTCTCGCTCATCGCGATATCGGTGGCATAGCGCTGCAGCCGACCGATCTGCACCGGCTTGCCTTCCGCCACTTCGCGCACGCAGACCTCCTCGCACAGCGTTTCGGTCGGGCACACGCGGGCGCACATGCCGCCCAGAATGTTCTGGTCGAAAATGGTCTTGGCCGAGCCGATCGGATTGCCCGTGGAGATCTGGCGGATGAACAGTGGAATGTCGATCGAGGTCGGGCATGCGTTCATGCACGGCGCGTCGTAGCAGAAATAGCAGCGGTCGGCTTCGACCAGCGCCTCGTGGTGGTCGAGCGGCGGATGCAGGTCGGAAAAATTGTCCGCATACTGATCGGCAGGCAGCCGGCCGCCTGCAATGCCTTCCCTGAACTGGCCTTCTGCCATCGTCAGTTCCCCTTGTTTTCGTTTTAGGGAAGGCTAGCACGTTTTATTTTTTTATCAATTGGTCAATTTTCTACATAAGCCTCTGAAAAGGCTCGAATAAAACATGATAATTTAGTTCACGTTTAATATCGTAATGCGCGAATGTCGAACCTTCGAGGAAGGACGGTCCGCTAAGCGGCAGGCCGTAATCATGGCATGCCTGTCGAGCCGCAATTTTTCCTCCGCTGTCGGATTTCCGTCTCGAGGATCGTCCTATGATGGATCGAAGGACGATCGACGCAAAAGGTGAGGAGACCGACGATGCCGAAATCCCCAATGCCCTTCTTCTGGTACGAATTGATGACATCAGACCTCGACGCCGCCGAGGCGTTCTATACCAAGGTGGTCGGCTGGACCGCGCAAGCCTTCGACAAGGCTCCCGGCATGCCGCGCTACATCGTCATGAATGTCGGCGAGCGTGGCGTCGGCGGGCTGATGACGATGCCTGAGGATGCCGCCAAGATGGGCATGCCTCCCGCCTGGCTTGGCTACATCCACACCAGGGATGTCGATGCTGCCGCGGCGTCGCTGCAGAAGGCCGGCGGCGCCGTTCATCGCCAGCCCGACGACATTCCGGGCGTCGGCCGCTTCGCCGTCGTCGCCGATCCGCAAGGCGCGACCTTCATGTTCCTGCAGCCGAACGGGCCCGACCAGCCGGTCGTGCCGGCCAGCACGCCGGGCCATATCGGCTGGCACGAGCTTTACACAACCGACTGGAAGGCCGCGTTCGACTTCTATTCCAGCCAGTTCGGATGGACCAATGCCGGCGATTTCGACATGGGGCCGATGGGAACCTATCAAACCTTCGCGGCCGGCCCCGAATCCGGTGGCGGCATCATGAACAAACCCGAACAGATCCCGGTGCCGGTCTGGCAGTTCTATTTCAACGTAACCGCCATCGACGCGGCGGCAAAACAGGTGACCGACAATGGCGGCAAGATCCTAATGGGCCCGATGGAGGTCCCCGGCGGCAGCTGGATCGTGCAGTGCCAGGATCCGCAAGGCGCCCATTTCGCCTTGATGGCGCCCGGACGGTAAGGGGCTCAACGTCGCACAGGAGGACGGCCTTTGATCGTAAGATTGAGGGCCGTGTCCTCGCTTGGCGCCGAGCTATTCCGGCGTCAGCACCGCGACTTTCAGGCCTGCCTTTTTTGCACCGCTGAACTGGACGGTGGCCGGGCCGGGCGCAAGCTTGAACCGAACGCTTTTGCGAATGTCCGGACAGGTCTTGACCCCGCTGTAGCCGGCCAATTTCACGGTATGGCCGTCTTGAATGACATCGATCCAGGCTTCGCCCGACAGGCTTATCTGGATGCCCCCTTCCGGCGGCACAACCATGCTGGCGACAGCGCCGAACGTGCCAGGCGCCGGGGCACGTTCCGGCGGGAGGGCGAATTCCGCTGTCTCGGCCGGCACCAGAACCAGATCGGCGGCAGCGCCGACCGCCAGCGTCGTCCCCGACGCAGCAGAAGGAGGCGCGGCGAACAGCGCCTGCTCGCGCGTTACCGGCCATTTGAAAGCCTCGCAGCCGGCATCCTCGGCCATCGCGAAGCTGGTACCGGCAAGGATTGCGAAAAAGCTGATGACGACTTTTTTCATAGCGAGAGACCCCCAAACGATTTCAACTATCTACAGATCGATACAACCAGAGGGATAATAATGCAACCTTAGGGAGAAAATATCGACGCGTTGCGGAACATCTCGCATCACCGATTGTTGATGTCCGGTAGCGGGAAGTGAATGGTCCATCTCGGGGCGATAATCTAGGCCGGACCTGGGGGGTGAAAACGGAGTTTCAGATGGCGCTTTTTGAAGGCTTGGCCCGATACCAGCCACAGGCGCTCGGCGTTCTGCGCATCATAACCGCGCTGCAATTCATCGAGCATGGCAGCCAGAAGCTGTTCAATTTCCCGGCAAGCGCCGAACCCCACGCCCTCAGCGGGTTGACGCTGACAGCCGGCATTCTCGAGTTCGCCGGCGGCATCCTGCTCGCGCTGGGGCTGTTTACCCGCCCAGTCGCCTTCCTTCTGGCGGGCGAGATGGCGATCGCCTATTTCATGGCGCACATGCCGCGCGGCTTCTTCCCGGTCAACAATGGCGGCGATTTGGCGATCTCGTTCTGCTTCATCTTCCTCTATCTGTTCTTCGCCGGTCCTGGCGCCTTTGCGCTCGACAATCGCCGCGCTGCCTGATGCGAGCCGGATGCGGATTGTTCACGCCCGCATCCGCTCCAAATTGGCGTCGAACAGCGGCACCGGCTGCATGCGTGCGGCGTGGCGCTTGCCGAGGATTTCGATCTCGAAGCCTTCGCTCTCCTCGGCGATCTCCTTCGGCACGTAGCCCATGGCCACCGATTTCCTTGAATGATGCGCATAGCCGCCTGACGTCACCCAGCCACGCACCGTGCCGCCGAACCAGATCGGCTCGTCGGCGATGACATCGGCGTCGGCAGCCTCGACGATGAAGGCGCGCAGCCTGAGCTTGCCGCCCTGCCTGCGCTCTGCCAACGCCCCGGTCTTGCCTATGAAATCGGCTTCCTTGCCATAGGCGACAAAGCGATCGAGCCCTGCCTCCAGCGGTCCGTAGATCGGCCGGTATTCGCGCGCCCACGAGCCATAGTTCTTTTCCAGCCGCAGTGCGTTCAGCGCACGGGAGCCGAACAGACCAATGCCAAACTCCTCGCCCGCCGCCATCAGCGCCTGGAACGCCGCGCGCTGATATTCCGGCGCCACCCAGATTTCATAGCCGAGATCACCGGTGTAGCTGACGCGGCCTACCAGGCACGGCGCCATGCCGATATCCATCTTGCCGATGGCCATGAAGGGAAAGGCGGCGTTCGAGACATCCGTCCGCGTGACCTTGGCCAGCACGTCCCGCGCCTTCGGCCCGGCGACGGCAAGGCCGGTGAGTTTCGCGCCCGAAGCCTCGATGCGGACAGAACCATCAGCGGGCAGATGCTCTTCGAACCAGCGCATATGGTACTGCTCGGCAATGCCGGAACCGGCGATGAACCACTCCTCGCCGCCGAGATTGGCCAGCGTGAAATCGCCGATGAGCTTGCCGTCCTCCTTCAGCATAGGCGCCAGCGTCATGCGGCCTGGCCTCGGCAGCTTGCAGGCGAGCAGCCGGTCGAGCCATGCGGCAGCACCCTCGCCTGTCACGCCGTATTTGGCGAAATTCGAAATCTCGGCGAGGCCGACGCCCCCGCGAACGTTTGCAACCTCCCTGCCGACATGCGCGAAATCGCTCGAGCGACGCCACGAGAACTCGTCCTTGACGCCTTCGGGCGCGTACCAGAGCGGGACTTCCAGCCCATAGGACACGCCCCATTGCGCGCCCTTGGCCGACAGCAGGTCATAGACCGGCGTGGTCTTCAGCGGCCGTCCGGCGGGCAATTCCTCATTGGGGAAGCGTATCGAAAAGCGCCTGGAATAGTTCTCGCGCACCTTAGCGTTGGTGTAGGCCATCGTCGCCCAGTCGCCATAGCGCGACACGTCCATGGCCCAGATGTCGGCGCCGGGATCGCCCTCGATCATCCAGTTGGACAGCGCGAGCCCAACGCCGCCGCCCTGGCTGAAACCGGCCATGACGCCGCAGGCCACCCAGAAGCCCGGCAAACCGCGCACCGGCCCGACCAGCGGGTTGCCGTCAGGCGCGAAGGTGAAGGGTCCGTTGATGATCTGCTTGATGCCGGTGTTCTGAAAGGCCGGGAAATGCCGGAAGCCGACTTCCAGCGACGGCGCGATGCGGTCGATGTCCGGCTCCAGCAATTCATGGCCGAAATTCCACGGCGTCTGGTGCTCGGACCATGCCTTGTTGGCCTTCTCATAGGTGCCCATCAGCATGCCGCCGCGCTCCTGGCGCAGATAGAGCTCGCCGTCGAAATCGACGGCGTGGATGATCTCGGTGCCGGTCTTGGCGTTCCAGGCGGCGACCTCCGGCATGTCCTCGGTGATCAGGTACATGTGCTCCATGGCCAGCACCGGCAGTTCGAGCCCGACCATGCGGCCGACCTCGCGCGCCCAAAGGCCACCGGCGTTGACGACATGCTCGGCCACGACCTCGCCCTTGTTGGTGATGACGCGCCACAGCCCGTCGGGACGCCGCACGATGTCCTCGACCTTGGTGAAGCGCTCGACCTCGGCGCCCAGCTTACGCGCAGCCTTGGCATAGGCATGGGTGACGCCGGAGGGATCGAGATGGCCGTCCTCCTTGTTGCGGACAGCGCCGACGAACTGCTTGGGGTCGAGCAGAGGCATCAGTTCGGCCGCTTCTTTCGGCGAGATTTCTTCGAGATCGATGCCGAGATAGCGACCCTTGGCGACGACGCCACGCAGCCAGTCGAGCCGTGCCTCGGTCGCCGCCAGCAGCACGCCGCCGGTCAGATGCACGCCGGTCGCCTGGCCGGAAAGCTCCTCGATCTCCTTGTAGAGGTTGATCGTGTATTTCTGCAGCTTGGCGACGTTGGGATCGCCATTGATCGTGTGCATGCCGCCGGCCGCGTGCCACGTCGAGCCTGAAGTCAGCTCGTCTCGCTCCAGAAGCACGACGTCGGTCCAGCTATGGCGGGCGAGATGGAACAGCACGGAACACCCGACAACCCCGCCGCCAATGACCACGACCTTTGCATGCGATTTCATGGGTTCTTCTCTGATATCAGTGAGTTGGATGGGCTAGATGATTCAAAACGGGACGTTCGTGGCGCATCACGGCTCGCCCGCCCCAATCGCTTCCTTGCGCTTGGTCACGTAGGCCTCCAGCGCTTCGCGCACGGTGACGTCCATCGGCGGCTCGACATAGTCTTCGAGCGCCTTCTTCCACAACCGCGTGGCGCGCGCGGTTGCGTCGAGGCCGCCGGCTTCCTGCCAGGCTTCAAAATTCTGCCAGTTCGAAAGCATCGGCTGATAGAAGGCCGTCGCATAACGTTCCAGCGTGTGCGGCTCGCCGAAGAAATGGCCGCCGGTCGGCACCGCGCCCAGCGCCTCGACGGCAAGCTCGGCCTCGTCGACCACGATCGGGCGCAAAAACTCCATCATGTGCTGGATCATTTCGACGTCGATGATGAATTTCTCGAACGACGCCGTCAGCCCGCCCTCCTGCCAGCCGGCGGCGTGATAGACGAGGTTGCCGTGGCCGAGCACAGCGCCCCACAGCGCCATCAACGTCTCGTAAGCGCCTTGCGCATCGGCGGCGTTGGAGGCCGAGCCCGGCGTTGTCCGGTAGGGCAGCCCGTAACGCCGTGCCAATTGCCCCGACGCGATGTTGGCCTTGGTGTTTTCAGGCGTGCCGAAGGCCGGCGCGCCCGACTTCATGTCGACATTGGAGGTAAAGGCGCCATACATGACCGGCGCGCCCGGACGTACAAGTTGCGTCAGGACTACGCCGAACAGTGCTTCCGCATTCTGCTGCGCGAGCGCACCGGCCAGCGTCACCGGGCTCATCGCGCCCATCAGCGTGAACGGCGTCACTGCCACAGACTGGCCGAATTCGGCCATCGTCATCAGCCCCTCGGCCATCATCTCGTCGAAACGGCGCGGCGAGTTGACCGAGATGATGGTGGCGATGCCGGGATCGTCGCGCAACTGGTCCAGCGTCAGCCCGCGCGCGATCGCCATCATCTCGATCCCGTCCAGCGCCCTGCCCCGGCCGATCGCCGAGACATGGAAGCTTTTGTCGGTCAGCGTCAGATTGGTGAAATAGGTGTCGAGATGGCGCGAATTGGCCGGCAATTCGACCGGCGCGCAGACCTGGTTGCCGAGCATGTGCACGCAGTTGAAATGCTGTGCCAGCCGGGTCAGGTCCGCATAGTCGCGCAAATTGCCGGGGCGGCGGCCCCGCGCCATGTCGTGCACATTGGGCGGCCCCGCAACGAGCGTGAAATTGATTGTGTTGCCGCCGAGATGAACGGCGTTGGCCGGATTGCGCGGTGTAAGGGAATAATTGGACCGCGTCGTCTTCAGCGCCTCGTCGACCATGCCGCGGTCAATGCGCACGTTCGCGGACGCGTGGTCCACGCTGGCACCGGCCTGCTCGAACAGCGAGAGCGCCCGCGGGCTCATCACCTCGATGCCGAAATTCTCCAATATGTGGATCGACGCCTGGTGGATCGCCTCGATCTGGTCGGGCGACAGCAAGGCCATCGGCGGATAAGGATTGGTCACCCGCCTCGCCGGCAGCTGCGGGATAGGCCCTGGTCCCCGGTTGCTGGTGCGCTCGGCGCCGCGCTTGCGTCTTGGTTCGTTCATGCCAGGCATCAAAGCCTCGGCAAACCGCGCCAGCTGTCAGAAATACGCCGTTTGCGGGCGCGATTTTAACCGAGGCGGCATTTTCGAAACATCGATTTATGAAAAGCGACAAGATATGTCGGGTGATCAATATGGCATTTTTCTGAAGCGCCCGCATCGGCGGCCCGTTAACGAGGGCAGCAAGATTCCCTTTATGATTTGAGCCTATTGCTCTGCCGATGCGTAGGTCGAGTTTTAGTAAAATTGTAGCGGTTGGTATGCTGCTGGCACTTTCGGCCTGTGCGACGGCCCCCAGCCACATCAACAATGTCTGCGCCGTCTTCGACCAGAATGACGGCTGGTTCGACAATTGGCAGTCGGCCGCCGAACGCGCCGAGCAGAAATACGGCGTGCCCGTCCCCGTGCTGATGGCGACCGTGCGCAAGGAATCGGGATTCAAGAGCAACGCCCGGCCGCCACGCACCAAACTGCTCGGTTTCATCCCATGGAAGCACGTCTCGTCGGCCACCGGCTTCTCGCAGGCGCTGGACGGCACCTGGTCGCAATATCAGAGCGAAACCGGCAACTGGGCGGCGCGCCGGACCAAATTCGCCGACGCCGTCGATTTCGTCGGCTGGTACCATTCCAAGACAGCGGATACCTACGGCGTCGCCCGCAACGACACCTACAATCTCTACCTTGCCTACTATCTCGGCTGGACCGCCTATGGCCGCGGCAATCGTGGCGATTCCGGCGTCCAGAGCTATGCCCGGGCCACCGACAAGATGGCCCGCGACTATGCCGAACAGCTAAGGCAGTGCGGCAGCTAAAGGGCTCCCGCTACAACGACAGCGCCTGTCAGCGCGGCTTCCTGCCGAACACCTTGATGTATTCCGCCTCGCCGCCCTTGGCGAGCGCCTTCGCCTGCTTGACCCAGTCCTCGCGCTCGATGCGGCCCTGGAATCTCAAATGGTCGTCGACCCACTCCCGTTCGGCCTTCTTCCACGAGGCAATTTGAGCGTAGGTGAAGATACCGAGGCCATTGAGGATGGCTTCCGTCTTCGGACCCACGCCGGATATCAATTTCAAGTCGTCCGGCTTGGCAGGCTTGGAGATGCCGGCGGGTCGGTTCCTGTCGGCCGCGCCATCACGCGCCGCGCCTGGTCTGGCCGCACGGCCGCTAATTGGTGCGACACGCGCATTCTCTGCCTGGCGGCCCTCGCCGAGCGTTCTCGGCGTGAAAGGCGCGGAGGTCGCGTTGGCATCGGTCGCCGGTGCACCTGTTTCGGAGACCTCGTCGCGCACCTCGTGGCGGCGGGCTCGCCACACGGCTTCTGTCTCCTCGGCGTCCTCTCCCACCGCGCTGGCTTCCGCACTGGCGGTCTTGCCATGTGGTCGGTTGGGTGGCTGACCGGCAAAGCCCGGGCCGGCCCCATGCGGCGCGTCGTCCGGCACGCCCTCATGGTCGGCATGCTGCTTGTCGAACTTGATCACTGGCTCCATCGTCGCCAGAACGTCGTCCGAGAGCCAGCACAGGCTCATGTGCCCGCCGCCCAGGTTCTTTACCGGCGGCACCTTGGTTTCGCAGAGATTATCCGGCACCAGTCTCTTGTAGCCGCAGCGCGTCTGGAACGGGCAGCCTGTCGGCGGGTTCATCGCCGAGGGTATGTCGCCCTCCAGCACGATGTGCTTCTTGACCACGCTGGTGTCGGCGATCGGGATCGCCGAAAGCAGTGCCTCGGTGTAGGGATGATAGGGCGGCGCGAAGATCTGGTCGGTCGTACCTTGCTCGACGATATAGCCGAGATACATGACGACGACCCGGTCGGCGATATAGCGCACGACCGACAAATCGTGGCTGATGAACAGCATCGTCGTCTTGTTCTTGCGCTGGATGTCCATCAGCAGCTCGGTCACCGCCGCCTGCACCGACACGTCGAGCGCCGAGACCGGCTCGTCGGCCACCACCACCTTGGCATCGCCGGCAAAGGCGCGCGCCACGCCGATGCGCTGCTTCTGGCCACCCGAAAGCTGGCGCGGCTTGCGGCTCTCGAAGGCGCGCGGCAGCTTCACCAGGTCAAGCAATTCCAGCATGCGCTTGCGCCGGTCGGCGACGGTCTTGCCGACGTTGAATTTTTCCAGTGTGCGGATGATCTGCGAGCCGACCGAATGGCTGGGGTTGAGCGTATCGAACGGGTTCTGGAACACCATCTGGATCGACGACACCGTGTCGACGCTGCGGCTCTCGATGCCGGTCGACTGGATTTCCTTGTTGGCGAGCGTGACCTTGCCGGAGCTCGCCGTCTCGAGCCCGAGCAGTACTTTGGCCAGCGTCGATTTTCCGCACCCGGATTCGCCGACAATGGCGACGGTTTCGGATTCGCGCGCCGTAAACGAAATCGTCTCGTTGGCCTTGACGACGCGGCCCTCGCTTGAGCCGAACACCTCGCTGCCGCCAACCTTGTAGTATTTTCTCAAGTCCTCGATCTTGAGTACCGGTGCGCCAGGCACGACCTTCTCATTGACCTTTTTGGCGCCGGGCGGCAGGGCGTCCCAATCAATTTCGTTGAACCGCACGCAGCGCGAGAAATGACCTTCATGTCCCGCGACTTCGATCATCGGGATTTCGGCGGCGTTGCAGACGCCCTCGACGAAATGGTGGCAGCGTGGACCGAAATTACAGCCCTTCGGCCTTTCATGCGGCAGGGGCAGCTGGCCGGGGATCGAGATCAGCGGCCGCGAGTTCTTGTCGGCGCCCGGCAGCGGAATCGAGCGGAAAAGGCCCTGCGTATAGGGATGGCGCATCCGGTCGAACACGTCCTTGATCTTGCCGGTCTCGACGGCCTCGCCCGAATACATCACCGTGATGCGGTCGCAGGTCTCCAGGATCAGGCCAAGATTGTGCGACACGAAGATCATCGAGGTGCCGAACTTCTCGCCCAGCCCCTTGACCAGTTCGACGATGCCCGCCTCCACCGTCACGTCGAGCGCCGTCGTCGGCTCGTCGAGGAGAAGCAACGCCGGCTTCGACAGCAGCGCCATGGCGATGACGATGCGCTGCTGCTGGCCGCCGGAAAGCTGGTGCGGATAGGAGCGCATCATGCGTTCCGGATCGGGAAGCTTCACTGAGCGCACCATTTCGAGCGCACGTTTATAGGCCTCTTCCTTCGACACCTTGTCGTGGATCAGCGGCACTTCCATTAGCTGCTGGCCGATCTTCATCGCCGGGTTCAGGCTCGCCATCGGCTCCTGATAAATCATGGCGATCTTGTTGCCGCGGATGCTGCGCAGCTCCTCCTCGGAGAGCTCGCCCATGTCCTTGCCCTGGAACTTGATCTTGCCGCCGACAATCTTCCCGATGTTGGAGAGGTCGCGCATGATGCCGAGCGACACGGTCGACTTGCCGCAGCCGGATTCGCCGACAATGCCCATCGCCTCGCCGGGCATGACCGTGCAGGAAAAATCCATCACGGCCGGTATCTCGCCTTTGCGGGTGAAGAAGGAGATCGACAGGTTCTCGATCTCGATGATCGGCCCATTGTTCGGCCTGGCCGGATTTCGAACTGCCTCGTTCATGGGTCGCTCCAATCCTTGGTTTTCCGGGCAAGTAGGGTCGAGGACCCCGCCATCAATCCTTCATCGATTGCTCGCGCAGGGAATCGGCGAGCAGGTTTAGCCCCAGCACGAACGACATCAGCGCGATCGTCGGCGGCAGTGCCGGGTGGATAAAGGAACGCAGCAGCCGGCTGGCATCCTTGATCGCCGTGCCCCAGTCGGGACTTTCCGGCGCCAACCCGAGGCCGAAATAGCCCAGCGTGCCGAGCAGGATGGTGGTGTAGCCGATGCGCAGGCAGGCATCGACGATCAGCGGTCCGCGCGCATTGGGCAGGATCTCCCACAGCATGATGTACCATGGCGATTCACCGCGCGTCTGGGCCGCCGCCACATAGTCCCGCGTCTTGATATCCATGGTCAGGCCACGCACGATGCGGAACACGCCCGGGCTGGAGGCGAACACCACCGCCACGAAGATGTTGAGCTGGTTGGGATCGATATGCACGATCTTCAGCGGGTCGGCATCGAACACCAGGCCGGCATAGATCCAGCCGCCGACCACCAGCGTCAGTCCGAGCAGGATGTAGATCCGGTCGGAACGGTTCTTGTAGCGCGTCCAGAACAGCACGCAGAAGAAAATGATCGGGAACAGGAAGAAAACGCCGGCCAGCGCGTAGGGGATCGGCGTGTCCATGATGCCCGGCGTCACTAGGAGGTAGAACAGCAGGATAACCGGGAAGGCCAGCACGAGATTGGCCAGGAACGACAAAACGGTATCGATCTTGCCGCCGTAATAGCCGGCCGGCAGGCCGAGCGTGATGCCGACCATAAGCGCGAAGCCGGTCGCCGCCGGCGCGATGATCAGGACGATCTGGCTGCCATAGACCATGCGTGAAAAGACATCGCGGGCGAGCTTGTCGCCACCGAACAGATAGGCGAGGCCCGATTGCGGTTCGATGGCTCCGGGCAGTGTATCCTTCATGATGGGAATCTGGCCGAGCGGATCGAAAGGCGAGATGGTCGAGGCGAAGATCGCCGTGAACAGCCAGAACAGGCAGATGGCCACCCCCGCTATGCCGACGCCGCTGTCGAACAGTTGGCCGTAGAGAGCCAGCTTCTTCTTGTAGAGGAAGCTCGCGCCCATGACGATGAGAAGCGCGAGCCAGACCGGCCAGAAGCGCCAGAGCACTTCAAGGACGACGGTGGAGGCGCCAATATATTGGGCTTGCATGCGCCGTCTCCCCTACTGGACCCGAATGCGCGGATTGAGGAACGCGTAGCCGACATCGGAAATGAGCTGCGTGATCAGGACGATGAACACCGAGACCAGCGAGCAGCCGAGCAAAAGGTCGATGTCGTTGTTGCCGGCGGCCTCGACCAGTGTGTAGCCGAAGCCCTGATATCGGAACATCACCTCGACGATGACGACGCCGGTGAGCAGCCACGGAAACTGCAGCATGATCACGGTGAAGGGCGCGATCAGAGCGTTGCGCAGCGCGTGCTTGACCACCACGCTTTTGAAGGAAAGACCCTTCAGCCGGGCGGTGCGGATATATTGCTGCGTCATCACCTCGACCATCGAGGCACGCGTCATGCGCGCGATGTAGCCGATGCCGTAGATGGCCAGCGTGATCACCGGCAGCGTGAAGTTATAGAAGGTGATGCCCTGGCTTGCCGATGCGGCGGATCCGTTCAGCCAGCCAAGCCAGGAGGCGAAGATGACGGTAAAGATGACGCCCGATACGTATTCGGGCGTCGCCGTCGAGGCGATCGAGGCGACCGACAGCACCCGGTCGGTGCGCGACCCCTCGCGCATGCCGGCCAGGATGCCGATCAGCAGCGAGACCGGCACCATCACCGCCAGCACACAGAACATCAGGATGCCCGTGGCGCCGAGCGCAGGGAACAGCTTGGCGCCCACCGTGGTCTTGAATTTGGTCGAGCAGCCGAAATCACCCTGGAGCACGCCGGAGAACTTCGGCTCGGCCGGATCATTGCAGAAGGAGAAGCGCTGCGCCGGCTTACCGGTCGCCGGATCGGTTACCGGCTGCTTGGGCACGACGCCCAGCCATTGGCCGTAGCGCACGAAAAAGTTCTGCCGGTAGCCATGATTGACCAGCCAGCTCTCCAGCTGTTCGGCCGAGGTGTGCATCTCGGTCTGGCTGATCGCCAGCTTCTTCAGGTTGGGTTCCAGATTGACGAGGAAGAAGACGACCAGCGTCAGGCACAGCATCGTGAGCAGTATCGTGCCGATGCGTCTGGCGATGAATGAGAACATTGTACCCCCCTGCCGGCCGGGTTGGGGTCAGATAGGTTCAACCCTGTATCAAAAACCTTGTGACGTCACGCCGCCGCTGCATCCAATGCAACGGCGGCGATGCCGCGGGAGCGAAAGGCGCTGGCGCCCCGCTCCCGACAGGCTGTGGGTCACGCCTGATCGAGCCAGACCTTGCCGAAGTCGTGCTCGTAGGTGGGGTGCATCGAGTGGTTCTTCACCTCGGGCTTGATGTTGATGTAGAGCTTGCGCCAGTAAGGCTGGATGATGATGCCGGAATCCTGCAGCATCTGCTCGATGTCCTTCATCACCACCTTGCGCTTCTCCGCGTCGGCGATCCCGAGCGCCTCGTTGACCTTCTTGTCGAAGTCCGGATTGGCGTAGGCCGTCTCGTTCCAGGCTTCACCCGAGCGGTAGGCGATGGCGATGACCTGGATGCCAAGTGGACGCATGTTCCAGTTGGTTTCCGAGAACGGATATTTCGTCCAGTCGTTCCAGAAGGTCGAGCTCGGCAGCACGGTGCGCTTCACCTTGATGCCAGCCTCGCGCAGTTGGGCCGCGATCGCGTCCGTGGTGTTCTTGTGGTAGTCCTCGTCGTTGCTGATCAGCTCGTGTTCGAAATCGATCACGCCGGCTTCCGTCAGCATCTGCTTGGCCTTGGCGATGTCGCGCTTGATTTTGGGCAGCTCGACATATTCGGGATGGATCGGCGCGACATGGTGGTTCTCGGCCGGCGTGCCGGCATTGCCGTAGCCGAGCTGCAGCACCACCGAGTTGTCGACGGCCAGACACATCGCCTGACGCACTTTCTGGTCGCCATAAGGCTTGGCGTTGACGTTGAAGCGCGACACCACGGTGGCGGCGGTCACGACCTCGGAAGGCGGTGCGCCGACGTCTGCGATGATCTTGACGTAGTCGGCGGTCGTCTCATGGTTGGTCTGAACTTCGCCCGATTCGAAGGCCGAAACCGTTGCGGCCGGATCGGTGCCGTAATCGATGAACTCGACGCCATCGAGGAAGGCTTCGCCCTGCCACCACTTGCCGGTCTCGCGGCGCTTGTAGACGACCTTCTGGCCGACGTCGTAGGAGACGAGCTCGAACGGACCCGTACCGATCGGGCAGTTCTTGAAGTTGGCGCCCTTCTCGTCGAAGCTCTTGTGCACCACCAGTGCCGGATAATCGGTCAGGTTGGGGATGATGGCGATATCGGGTTTGGTGAGCTTCAGCTTGACGGTCATGTCGTCGACCTTGATGACCGACCCTTCGCGCAATTTCTTGGTCTTGTCATCGACGAGGCTGCCGAGACGGCCCGGCATGGAGTTGCCTTCCGCGGCCTTGTCGGCCCAGCGGGTGAAATTGTAGATCACGTCGTCGGCGGTGAACTTGTCACCATTGTTCCATTCGACGCCCGGCCGCACATGCAGCGTGTACTCGGTGGCGTCGTCATTGATGTCCCAGCTTTCCAGGAGATAGGGCGCGAATGTGTACTGGTGGGTGTATTTCACCAGCGGCTCGAGCGCCTGCCTCTCGGCATTGGAGATTTCCGACCAGTCGGCCGTGCGCGGATCCTTGGGATCCTTGACCGACATTGCCACCTTGAGCACGCCGCCTTTCTTACCCTGCACGTCCTCGGCCTTGGCCGGCGTCGGGGCGGCGAGCCCCAGAAGGCCATAGGCCATGGCCGTCGAAGCGCCGAAGACGCTGGCGAGCGCGAGGAATTCGCGGCGATCGACCTTACCCGACTTGGCCTCTTCGGCCATGGCCAGGATGTGATCCGGAACGCTATCGCCATTACTCTTGTAGATTGTCATGACTAACTCCCATTGTTGGCTTTCCGCCGATTAACATTCCGCATCCAGGCCATGATGTCAAAGACGGCATGGTTGGGAACATATTGACGAATGTGCAACTTTGGAGGGGGAGCGGTTCGCGTGATAGCGACAGTCTTGGCGCAAAATTGCTAGTGCGCGACGGATTTCCACTAAATCTCTTCAGGCGATTAAACTGAGACATTGGCGCGGTTTGCGACAGGACCAGCCCTCGCCAGGATGAGGGCCAGCCCAAGTCTCCGCTTCAATATTCCTTCTCGTAGAAGATGCCGCCCTTGGCTTCGCCGGCGTCCGTCGCCTCGCCGCGCAGTTTGACGCCACGTCCCACGTTGAGGTCGATCGTGGCCTTGCCCGAGCCCGGCTTGTCGCCTTTCTGGATCGTCACATAGGTGCGGTCGTTGAGGTACTTGCCGGCAGAAACCGCCGTGCCGCCCTTTTCGTCGGTGGTGACATCGAGATCGTCGACGCCGATCGCGCTGCGCAGGTTTTCCAGCAGCGACGTCGAGCCGCCGACACCGGCGAGTTGCCCGGCGGCTTCGGCCAGTTGCGCGATCTGCAGCGGCGACAGGTTCGACATGGACCGCCCGAAGATCAGTTGCGCCAGCACCTCGTCCTCGGGCAGCGCCGGCACCGAGGTGAAGGTGAATTTCGGATTGGTCGCCTCGCCCGACACCACGATGGTGACGGTTGCGCTGCTCGTGGTCGTTGTCGCGGTCAGGTTGAGATAGGGCACCAGCGAGCCAGAAAAGCCGACCGTGCCCTCGGTGAAGGTCAGCCGCTTGCCGAGAATCGACAGCCGCCCGCGTTGCAGCGTGAAAGTGCCGACCGCTTGCGGCGATGAGGCCGGACCGGTCAGCCTGAGCGAGCCGCCGAGTTCGGCGTCCACGCCCCTGCCCTGGATGAAGATCTGGTTCGGCGCGTTGACGGTGACATCCAGCACAAGGCCGCTGCCACCCGTCTTGCCGCTGGTCGTGGCCGGGCGCAATGCCTTGTCCTGCGCCCTCACCGCGCCGGGCGCGTTCTTGTGTTTGACATCGAGCGCCGAAAGCGAACCTGGCAATTTGTCCGGAACGGTGATCACGGTCTTGGCAAGGTTGACGGTGCCGGCAATCACCGGCGCCGACGTCAGCGGTCCTTTGATCGTCAGGTCGCCGCCAAGATTGGCGGTGACCACCCGCCCATCGGTGTAGCGGCCGTCGGTGAGCTTGATCGACAGATCGGCCGGGAACCCCTGCGCCGGATTGATACCGACCGTGCCGCTGGCCGACAGGCTGCCGCGCGTCGACAGCGTCCCGGTCAGCCGGTTGATCCTGGCGACGCCATTGCCGATGGAAATTTCGGCTGCGATGTCGTTGACCGCAAGCCCGGAACGCGCGTCGAGCAGGCGGGCGCCCGACGTGCTGATGCTGCCGCCGATGACCGGCGATGTCGCGGGACCGCGTACCTGCACATTGACACTCGCGGTCCCCGTCAGCGACAGGCCTTGCGCGGCGAGCTTCTGACTGAGGATGCCGAACGGCACGGCGCCATTGAAGTCGAGCGCGAGCGCCGGCGTGCCTGATGTCGTCACCGTGCCGCCCCCCTTGAGACCAAGGCCGGCCCCATCGCTGACATTGGCGTTGAAGGTCAGCTTGTTGCCGGCAAAGGTGCCGGAGGAAGAGACACTCACCGCACCGACCCCCGCGCCGCGGGTCTGGGAGGTCTGGACGCCGGCAGCATCGAGGTTGAACGCCGCACTGGGGCTGGCTGGTGCCCCGGTGACCTTCACCGTGCCCGAAATCGAACCGGCGGCATCGAGACCCCGCGAAAAACTGTTGGCAAGCGAGATCGGCACCCGCGCCAGCGCCGCGTTGATGTCGAGCGCCTGCCCGATCTTGCCGGTCACCGTCGCCGTGCCGCCGCCCAGGTTGAGCACCAGCCTGTCCAGCGTCGTCGTGCCATTGGCGATGGTGACGGTCGAAGCCTGCGCGATGGCAGCCTTTATGCCTTGGACGGTCGCCTCGCCGGAAGCAAGCTCTATGGTCGTCGTGCCGTTTGCCGCCTTCACGCGGCCCGCGGCCCTCGCCGGAATTCCTTTCACCGTCGCGCCGCCGGAAAAGCCGGTCCAGTCGCCGTCACGCTTCAGGTCGACATCGATGCCGCTGATCACCGTGCCGCCCGACGTGACGGTGTCGGCATGGATTTTTCCGGAGATGACCGGAGCGGCGAGGTAATTGGCGATCAATGCGTCGATCGACACGGCCTTCGCCTGAAGATCGCCGCGCGTGACCGAGGCGGTCGTAGCCTTGATGGCGACCTGCGGTGCGGCACCGTTCTTCGAGAACGCAATCGTGCCGCGCACATCACCTTCCGCTTTTTCCAGCGCCAGTGCGGCAAGCGGTCCTATATCGGGCAGGTCGAGAGAGATCGTGCCTTCGGGTATGAACTTGTCGTCCAGCGCCAGGTCGCCGGAAATCCTGTTTTGGCCCAGCGACAAAAGCAGGCCATTGATGGCGCTCTTGCCGTCCGCGGTCGCCAGCACCGCACTGCCTTGCAAGGGTTGGCCCGCGACATTGCCTGTCAGCTGCACATTGGCCGCCGGCTTGGCCGCGTCGGCTTTGCCGGTGGCGGTTAGTCTGAGCCCGGTGATCTCGCGCGACGCCACCGAAAGCTTGTCGCTGTCGACGGTCAGCGACAGATCCGGCGCGGTCGCCGGGCCCTGCGCATTCAGCGCAAAGGCGATAGCGCCTTTGGCATCCTTCGACAGCAGCGAAACATCGCCCAGCACGCCCTTGATGTCGGCGGCCAGCGTATTGTCGGCAAGGCTCGCCTGCCCCTGTGCGGTCAGCGCGCCGGAGGCCAGCGTCAATCCGCCTATGGCGATATTACCGTTGGGCTCGCGCTTCAGCGTGGCGCTCAACTGCGCCCGTTCGCCAAGCATGCCGCGTGCTGCGGCCGGCAGGGCCGACGATGGAGCATCCGCCTTCAGCTTGAGGTCGATGGCGCCGTCACGCAGCGACACCAGGCCGGCGACCTGGCTGTTGAGCGCGTCGCTTTTGAGCGAGCCGCTGTCGATGGCGACAGCGTCGGCTGACAGGCGCCCGCTGAGCGCGGCCGTGACCTTGCCGGCGATCAGCGGCGCGATGGTGGGATTGTCGAGCCCAACCCTATCCACCGAAACTGTGCCCGAAACCGGCCCGGCGCGGTTCTTCAGATCGAACGCATCCGAGTGCAATGCCAGGCTCAGTCCGTCCACCTTCGCCGGTCTCGTGGCGATCGAGGGCAGGATCGCGGACATATCCAATCGGGCCCGCGTGCTCTCGCCCGCCACCTTTGCCGACAGCGACCGGACCTCGATCTTGATGGGACTCTCGGCGCTTCCGACCGTGAGCGGCAGACTTGGACCGGATGAGACGAGGTCAAGGGCGAAATCGCTGGCGCCGTTCGGATTGATCGTGCCGGCGGCTTGACCGGAAACCTTGTCACCGGAGAGCGTCGCGTGGTCGAGGACGACGCCGCCGGCCATGGTGTAGCTGCCGGCCGCGTCGACTGCGAGCTGCCCAAGCCCGGTCTGACGGGTTTGGCTTGTTTCGACATCGGCCAGTTGCACATTGAACCGGACGTCCGGAGCCGACGGCGAGCCCGTTACCTCAGCGCTGCCATCAAGCGTTCCAGCGGCATCGAGGCCGGGCGAAAAGCCGTCGGCAAGGGCAGCCGGCAAGGCGGAGACCTTTGCCGCGAGATCGAGCGTCTGGCCGGCTGTACCGGACAGCGCCACCGAGCCGCCGCCGACATCGAGCGCCAATTTTTCGATGCTGGTGGCGCCGTCGGCGATACTGAGCGTCGACGGCTCGGCAATTGCCGCCTTGATGCCGCGAATCGTAGCCTCGCCCGAGGCGATCTCGACGCTGGTGACGCCATCGGCGATCTTCAGGCGCCCCGCCGCCTTCGCTGGAATGCCGGATACCGTGGCGCCGCCGGCAAAATTCGTCCAGTCTCCGTCGCGCTTCAGATCGACGATGATGCCGCCGACTTGGGTGGTCCCTGACGTCACAGCATCGGCCTTGATCGAGCCTGAAATCGCCGGCGCCTTGAGATAGTTGGCAATCAGGGCATTGACGGCGATTGTGCTGGCCGTCACCTCGCCGCGCGCAATCGACGTGCTCTTCGCGTCAATGGCAACGGAGGGCGCGTCGCCACTCTTGGCAAAGCGGATGGTGCCGTTGATGTCGCCGGTCACCGCCTGGCCGGCCAGCGCCGCAAGCTGATCGATTGCAGGCGCAGAAAGAATGAGCGTGCCCAGCGGCATGAACTTGTCATCCAGTGCCAGATCGCCCGACACCTTGTTGTCACCCAGCGACACCGCAAAGCCATTGATCGAGCGCTTGCCTTCGCTCGTCACCAGCGCCGCCTTGATGTCGAGCGGCTGGTCGTTGACGGCGCCGGTCAGCGAAACATTGGCGGAAGGGCTAGCAATGTCGGCCTTGCCGCTCGCGGTCAGCTTGATCGACTTCACCGTGCGGCCCGAGGCCGTCAGGCTATCGCTGTTGGCGGAAACCGTGAAATCCGGCGCGGTCATGGCGCCGCTTGCCGCCAGGGCGAAATCGACACCGCCCTCGACCGGGACGCCGACCGTCGGCGACAGCACCGAAACATCACCCAGCCGGCCTTTGATATCGGCCAGGATATCGGTACCTTGCATGCTGGCGGTACCGCTGGCGCTGAGCGAACCGGACGTGAGTTCGATCGAGTTGGCGGCGAACGAGCCCTGCGGATCGCGCGACGCTGTGGCCGAGAACTTCACCCGCCCGCCGAGCACCGAGGCGATCTGCTGCGGGAAGGCGGTCGCCACGGCATCGGCATTCATCTTGAGCTGCATCGACAGGTCGGCGAGTGCCACGGTCGCCGTCAGCGAGGCATTGAGCGCATCGGACCGGAGCGTGCCCTGATCGATGACAACGGCGTCCTTGCTGAGGGAACCAGCCAGGCCGACATCGACCTTGCCAGTGACCAGCGGCGCCAGCGTCGCGACGTCTGTTTTCAGGCCACCGGCCCCAAGCTTGACGGTAACCGGCCCGGTGCGGTTCTGGATGTCGAAACCGTCGGAGTGTATCTGCGCCGCCAGGTCGTCCAGCCGCGTCCCGCCGACGACGATCGAAACGAAGGAGGCGCCGATATCGACGATCGGCGCCTTGCCGTCGCCGAACGCCCGGGCGGTGGCATTCTTGATCGCCAGCGTGATCGGCTGCGCCTTGCTGCCGACGCTAACCACCACGGGTGGCCCCTTGGCGGCGAGTTCGACCGAAAGATCGCTGGCTCCGGCGGGATCGACGATACCGGTCGCGGTGCCGTGCACGGCATCACTGTCGATGTTGGCCCGGTCGACACTGATCCCGCCCGCCGTCGTGGCGGTGCCCGCCATATCGAAGCTGGTCTTACCGGCAAACAATGGTTTCAGGTTCTCCGGCAGGAAGCGGGCGAAATCGCCGTCGCCCTTGGCTTCGAGATAGTTACCCTTGTCGGTGAGCTGATGGCGGCCGGTGAGCTGGGTTACGATCCGATGATCGACAAGGAAGGTACCGACGCCACTCCAGTTGGCCAGCGGCCCGGTGCCCGAGACGACGATGTCGACCGGCGGCGTGTCCGGCAGATTGAGCAGATTGGCGATGATGCCGCCGGCCGGTTCCGACGCCTTGAGGTTGAGGTCGAGCTTGTTGTCCGCTGGCGCGAAATGGATCTGCGCGTCGACATTGCCCTGTTTGCCGTCATGGCGGGTAATGTTGAGCACCGTCTCGACCGACAGCGGTGCGGCGTCGGCCTTCACCGAGGCCTTGGCGGCGAGTTCGGCGATGCCGCTGCCAGCCAGTTGTTGGCCGAGCGCGACTTCCGGCAAGTCGATCTGCTTGATATCAATGGAAACCGGCAGCGTCGTCGCGCCGCCTTGCGCCGGCTGCTGCGTGCCGGCCACCGGCAGGCGCGCAAGTTCGATGCGCTCCGCCGCGATGCGGTCGGCGCTGAAGTTTTTGGACAACAGTGCCAGCGGCGACCAGTCGATGGCCACCTTGCGCGCCACCAGCCAGGCGCCCTCGCGGTCCTCCAGCACGACATGGTCGACACTGAGCGCGCCCGACCAGATACCGTCGATGCCGCTGACGGTGACCTTACGCTCGTCGCTCGAGGCCAGGCGCGAAATGATGCCGGCGAGATTGTCGCGTCCACGCTCGGTCTTGGTCAGCACGAAAAGCGCGCCGATGGCGCCTGCTACCACGATCAGCAGCGTGTAGAGAAAAATGCGAAGGATGCGCCAGACCGTCTTCATGTTCAAAACGCTTGGCCAATGCCGGCATAGATGCCGAAATGAGGGTCGCCTGGGTCGCGGTTGAGCGGCACGGCGGCGTCGATACGCAGCGGCCCGAATGGCGTCACATAGCGCAAGCCGACACCGGCGCCCACCTTGACGTCGGAAAAATCGGGGAACGACTTGGTCGATACCGTGCCGGCATCGACGAACGGCACGATGCCGATCGTGTCGGTGATGGCGATACGCATTTCAACCGAGGTCTCGAAGAAGGACAGGCCGCCGATCGGCTGGCCGGTGAAATCCTTGGGGCCGATGCCCTGATAGGCATAGCCGCGCACCGAGCCGCCGCCGCCGGAATAGAAACGCCGGTCGGCAGGCACGTTCTGCAGGCTGGTGCCGACGATCGAGCCAAGTGCGACACGTTCCGCCAGCACGAATTTCGAAGCGGTATCCAGCGACTGATAGGCCGATCCCTCGCCCTTCAGCTTGAGGAAGGCGGCACCGCTCAATACGTCGTAGCTCGGCTCGGCATAGGCCAGCAACCTGAAGCCCTTGGTCGGGTTCAGCCTGACGTCCCTGTTGTCATAGACATATTGCAGCGGGATGCTGGCGATCAGGTATTTATGTTTGCCAAAGGAATCGTGGATGCGTGAATAGTCGAGCGCGACCTCGGCCGAAACGGTTTGGTTCTTGGTCAGTTCATAGGACAGGCCGGTGTTGCCCTTGACCGAGAAATGGTCGTAGGCGTCGGGATGTTCGAGCACGGTCTTGATGCCGGCGAAGAATTTAGATGCCGGCCCGATCACGCCGGGTTTCTCGAACATGATGCCGGCATTGTAGTTCAATTCGGACAGGTCATTGCTGCCGATGCCGCTGATGGCTCCGTCGATGCGCAGCTTCTCGGCCCGGCCGAACAGGTTGCGATGGCCCCAATACCCCTCCAGCCCCAGCCCTTCCGTATTCGAGAAGGTGCCGCCCAGCCCGAAATAACGCGGCTTGCGCTCGCTGACCTGGACGCCGATCGGAATGTTGCCCTCGGCATCGAGCTTGTCGGCCTCCTTGAAAGTCACGCTGTTGAAGACCTCGAGCGCCAGCAGCCTGTCGCGCGCATCGTCGATCTCCTGAGGCGAGTATTGCCGGCCACGTTTCAGCCCGGTCATGTATTCGGTGAAGTCGCGGTCGACCTTCTCGGTGCCTTCCACCGTGGTCGCGCCATAGCCGGCGACTGGCCCGGCAGCAACCATCAGCGTCACGTCGAGGGTCGACGTGTCATGGTCGGCGACGATGTGCCTGCTGGTCACCTCGGCCAGCGGCCTGCCCTGCTCCTTCAGCGTGCGCACGATCAGCGCCTCGGCCTTGAGCACCGCGCCAGACCCAGCGTCGCCGCCCGATATCAGGCCGTAATCGGCGCTCATCAGTCCAGCGGCGTCACCCTCCAGCCGGATATCGCCGAGGGTGAATTTGGGACCCGCGGCGATGTTGACGGCCACGGGAATGGGCTGCGGACCCTTGAATTCGGCGTCCGGCGGCAATTCGTCCAGCGGCTTGCCCTCGATGGTGATGGTGACGACGCCTTCGTAGCGGGCATCGGCGTAGAGCGCCGCCACAAGCTGTTCTCGATCGCTGCGCGCCTTGGCCATCAGACCGAGCGAGCCGGAGACGGGATGGTCTTCGTCGCTCTTCAGCGCCGAGGCGTTTTCGAGCTTTTTTACCAGGTCCTTGTCGGCGTCGGGCGCGGAGATGGTCACGGCGTAGCGCATCGGATCGACGATGTCGGCATCCTCATCGCTCGATGAGCCCCACAGCTTGATGCCGAAGATTTCGAAGGCGGCCGCCGGTCCCAGCCCGGCGATCAGCGAGCAGCAGATCACGGCCAGAAGCAGCGCGCGCGAAAGCACGCGCTTTGGCTCGGTACCCCCTGACATCTGCCTTTCATACGCCGGCATTAAGACAACCTACTTTACAAACCTAAAATTGGAATGAAGTTCTGAAGCGCTCGTAAAGGGGCCACAATCCAATTGTCTGAAATAGGACGGGCTTGGAATTCACACCTTTTGCATTGCCGCAAGAATGCGTGATCCCCTGTCCTATGGAGGTACTACCGGCTGTTGGCCGGAAAGGAAACCGTTGGCAGGCGGAACCCTGCCGCGTCCTCATGTTGACAAGCCTGAGTGAAGCTTGAACATGCCCGGACGTCTGCAAATTGTCTGGAGGGTGTTATGGCAATGCGCGCGGCTCGTCGTCTGTCTTTCCTGATCCTTCTCTTCTTCGCCTGGGCCAATGTCTTGGCCTGGGGTAACGTCGCGCAAGCGGCCGAAGCACGGCGAGTCGCAACGACCGACAATTCCGACTATTTCGGTTTCGACCTCCGGTCCGACCAGAACGTCACGCTCGATCAATGCAAGACCACCTGCCTGGGCGATCCCGCCTGCCGCGCCTTCACCTATAACACCAGGGCCAAATGGTGCTTCCTCAAATCCGATTATAACCAGTTGAAGCCCTTCAACGGCGCGGTCGCGGGCAAGGTCGTCAATATCGACGGCGACCCCGACATCGGCGCGCCGCCGGAACTCGCCTTCTTCCCCAACTGGATGGCTGACCAGGCCCAGCAATACCGTAACCGGCTGCTCGGCCCGGCCTATGACAGGCCGACCGAGGGCATGGCCGCGCTGACCACGGCGGCCGAGCAGGCGGTGCTCACCGGCGATCATCGCACTGCCGTGCAGAAATACGAGGCCGCGGTCTCTGTCATGCCCGACGATGGCCAACTCTGGCTCAACCTGGCGCGCGAAACGCTTGCCGTGCAGCCGGCGGCCAACACATCCGAGGCCTCCACCTTGCCGGCAAACGGTACGTCGGCCGCCTTCAATGCCTACAAGCTCCTGCGTACAGCCAGGACGCGGGCGGAGACGCTGGCGCTCATCGGCTCCGGCCTCGACAAGCGCGACCTCTATCGCCCCGCCCTGCAGGCCTATGAAGCCAGCCTTGCCCTGGTACCTTCGCCTGCGGTCCAGGCCGACTATTCCGATCTCAAGGCTCGCAAGGGTTTCCGCGTCATCGACCACACCGTCGATGCCGACACCAGCGCCCCGCGCATCTGCGCCCAATTCTCCGAGGAATTGGTCAAGACCGGCGTCGATTACGCACAATTCGTCACCGTCGACAACCAGCCGCCCAAAGGCGTTGAAGCCAAGGACAAGCAGATTTGCGTCGAAGGACTGGAACACGGCCAGCATTATGACGTGACCTTCCGCGCCGGCCTGCCGGCCGCCATCGGCGAAGTGACCGCCGCGCCCGTCGTGCTGTCGATCTACGTGCAGGACCGTGCGCCTTCGGCCCGCTTCACCGGCGACAGCTTCGTGCTGCCGGCCGGTGCGCGCCGCGGCATCCCCGTCGTCACCGTCAACATGAACGCCGCGGAGATGAAGCTCTATCGCATCGGCGACCGCTCGCTGGCCCAGCTTCTGTCCGGCTACCAGTTCCTGCATCAGCTCGACAGCTACGACATCTCAAACATTTCCGAGCAGATGGGCGAGCCGGTCTGGGAAGGCCAGCTCGACATCGCCAACGACCTGAACAAGGAGGTCACCACCTCCTTCCCGGTCGACGAGGCGCTGCCGCGGCGCAAGCCCGGCGTCTATGTGCTGACTGCCCAGGCTGTCAGCGAGAAGAGCGACGACTACAACTCGATGGCCACGCAATGGTTCGTCGTTTCCGATATCGGCCTCTCGACCTATACCGGTCAGGACGGGCTCAATGTCTATGCCCGTTCGCTGGGCAGCGCCAAGCCGATAGCGGGCGCCGAACTGACGCTGGTTGCCCGCAACAACGAGATCCTCGGCACCGCGACTTCGGGTGCCGATGGTCATGCCGTGTTCAATCCCGGCCTGACGCGCGGCGACGGCGGCATGGTGCCGGCCGTGCTGATGGCCAGGCAGGGCGATAACGACTTTGTCTTCCTCGACATGGCCCGCGCCGGTTTCGACCTGTCCGACCGCGGCGTCACTGGACGCGCAGCGCCGGGCGCGCTCGATGTCTACGCCTGGACCGAGCGCGGCATCTACCGCGCCGGCGAGGAGGTGCATGTTGCGGCTCTTGCCCGTGACGGCGCCGCCAAGGCGGTCGAGAACCTGCCGCTGACCTTCATCTTCTCGCGCCCGGACGGCGTCGAGGATCGCCGCGTCGTCAGCGATGGCGCGTCAGCCGGCGGGCACGCCGTCGATCTGCCGCTCCAGCCAAACGCCATGCGCGGCACCTGGTCGGTATCGATCTATACCGATCCCAAGCAACCGGCCGTCGCCAGCCAGATGTTCCTGGTCGAGGATTTTGTGCCGGACCGCATCGAATTCGACATGAAGGCCGACAAGCAGGAGATCGCGCAGGGCGAAACCGCCAACATCACCGTCGACGGCCGCTTTCTCTATGGCGCACCGGCTGCTGGCCTCGCGCTCGAAGGCGAACTGACCCTGTCGACCGCGCGTGACTGGGACCGCTTCAACGGCTATTCCTTTGGCCTTGCCGACGAGCAGTCGTCGGAACCGACCGTCACCCCGTTCACCGATCTTCCGGTGGTCGGCGAGGATGGCAAGGCGACCTTCCCGGTCTCCGTCGAGCAACTGCCGTCGACCACGAAGCTCATCGACGCCAAGGTGACGGTCCGTATGCGTGAGACCGGCGGCCGCGCAATCGAGCGCTCGCTTAATATCGGCATCCGCCCGCAAGGCCACATGATCGGCATCCGGCCGGACTTTGCCGATGATGAAGTGCCGCAGGGCGGCACGGCGAAATTCAGCCTGATCGCCGTCGACCCCGACGGCCAGCGCGAGGCGCTGAAAGGTGCGCAATGGTCGCTGGTCAAGGTCGAGCGCAATTACCAGTGGTACCGCTCCAACAACTCATGGAATTACGAACCCGTCACCTTCACCAAATCGATCGCCAATGGCCAGGTCGACCTTGGCGCCGACGGCGAGGCGACAGTGTCGATCCCGGTCGACTGGGGCCGCTACCGGCTCGAGGTCGAGACGGCGGATCCGGAAGGACCCGCGACCAGCTATGAGTTCGATGGCGGCTGGTATGTCTCCTCCACCACCACCGAAACGCCTGATGGTCTCGAGATCGCCCTCGACAAGGACAATTATGCCGCCGGCGAAGTGGCCAGGCTCAAAGTCTCGCCGCACTTTGCCGGCGAACTTCTGGTCAACATCGGTTCCGACAAGCTGTTGAAGACCGTCACGGCGTCGGTGCCGGCCGGCGGGGGCACGGTCGACATCCCGGTCGGCGACGACTGGGGCGCCGGCGCCTATGTCACGGCAACCCTGTTCCGACCTGGCGACGCGCAGGAAAGCCGCATGCCGGCCCGCGCCATCGGCGTGAAATGGCTGAAGGTCGACCCGGGCTCGAAGAAGCTTGCCGTCACCCTCACCCCGCCGGACAAGACCATGCCGCGCCAACAGCTGTCGATCCCGGTCGCGGTCGCCGGCGTGGAGCCGGGCAGCAATGCCTATGTCACTGTCGCCGCTGTCGATGTCGGCATCCTCAACCTGACCAACTACAAGGCGCCGGACCCGGAGAACTGGTTCTTCGGCCAGCGCATGCTGGGCATGGAAATCCGTGATCTCTATGGCCGCCTGATCGACGGCTCTCTCGGCACTATGGGCAAGCTCAGGACCGGCGGCGACGGCGCCAACATGCAGGCGCAGGGCAGTCCGCCGACCGAAAAGCTGGTCGCCTTCTTCTCCGGCCCGGTGCAGCTCGATGCCGACGGCAAAGCACGCGTCGACTTCGATATTCCGCAGTTCAACGGCACGGTTCGCGTCATGGCCGTCGCCTGGACCAAGGAAGCGGTCGGCCGCGCCCAGTCGGACGTGATCGTGCGCGATCCGGTGGTGATCACCGCCGGCCTGCCGCGCTTCCTGGCGCCCGGCGACGCCGCCGTCATGCGGCTCGACATTGCGGACACCGACGGTCCGGCCGGCGACTATGCGCTGTCGATCGACACGACGGGGGACCTCTCGACGGGCGACAAGCCCCTGCCCCAGAAACTGACGCTAGCGCAGGGCAAGCGCCAGACCCTGACCGTGCCGCTGATCGCACAGACGGCAGGCAATGCCTCGCTCACCATCAAGCTAGCGCACGCCGATGGCACCAAGGTCGAGCAGACGTTCTACGTGCCGGTCCGTCCGGCACAACTGCCGGTCACCACCCGCATGGTGGTCGACCTCAAGGGCGATGGCGGCGCGCTGCGCGTCGACAAGGAGCTTTTGGCGGCAAGCCTGCTCGACGGCGCTTCGGTCAGTGTCGGCGTTTCGCAGGCGGCGGCCTTCGATGTGCCTTCGCTCCTGATGACGCTCGACCGCTATCCCTATGGCTGCGCCGAGCAGACCACCAGCCGGGCGATGCCCCTGCTCTATGTCAACGAAATGGCCTCGGGCGTCGGCATGGAGAGCGATCCCGAGCTGCGTGGCCGCATCCAGGACGCGATCTACAAGGTGCTGAGCTACCAGGCTTCGGGCGGCAGCTTCGGCCTGTGGGGCCCGGGCTCCGGCGATCTGTGGCTCGACGCCTATGTCACCGACTTCCTGACCAGGGCGCGCGAGCAGAAATACGACGTGCCGGCGCTCGCCATGAACCAGGCACTGGGCAATCTTCAGAACTCGCTTGGGTACGATCAGGACGTCCAGGACCGCGGCAGCGAGATCGCCTACGCGCTCTATGTGCTCGCCCGCAACAAGAAGGCCTCGATCGGCGATCTGCGCTATTACGCGGACACCCAGCTCGAGGCCTTCACCAGCCCGATGGCTGTCGCCCAGCTGGCGGCGAGCCTGGCGCTCTATGGCGACGCCCAGCGTTCGGAAGCGACCTTCCAGACGGCGCTGCGGCTCGCCAAGTCGAGCACGGACTATGACTATTATCGGTCGGACTATGGCTCGGCGCTGCGGGACGGCGCCGCGATGCTGGCGCTGGCGGCGGAATCAAAACCGGCGCCGACGATCGTGCCGGAATTGATCAAGCTGGTGACCAAACAACGCGCCGAGGTCCGCTGGACCAGCACCCAGGATGAATCCTGGATGCTGCTGGCGGCCCGGGCACTGAAGGAAGGCAATGATTCGATCACGCTTTCCGTCAATGGCGCGCCGCATTCCGGCGGCTATTCCAGCCAGGTCAACGGCAGTGATCTGGCCGACAGCCCGCTCACCATCGCCAACACCGGCAAGACCCCGCTGCAGGCCGTCGTCACCACCGTGGCGTCGCCGGTACAGCCCTTGCCGGCGGGAGGTGACGGCTTCACTATCGAGCGCACCTACTACAAGCTCGACGGCACCGAAGCCAATGTGACGGAGGCAACCCAGAACGAACGCTATGTCGTCGTGCTCAAGGTCAACGAACAGAACAACTGGCCTTCGCGCCTTTTGATTACCGACCTTTTGCCGGCCGGCTTCGAGATCGACAATCCCGGCCTGGTCTCCAGCGCGCAATTGTCGAACTTCTCCTGGCTGGCGCAGACCGACGCCGCGCATCTGGAATTCCGCGACGACCGTTTCGTCGCCGCCTTCAACCCCAGCGACGGCGACCACGACCACAATCTGACGCTCGCCTATGTCGTGCGCGCCGTGACGCCGGGCATCTACGCCCATCCGGCCGCAACGGTGGAGGATATGTACCGGCCGCAATATTCGGCCCGCACCGCCACCGGCATGATGGAGGTCAAGGCGCCGTAAGGTGTCGAGGCGGACATGAACGTGAAGTTTGCGCTGCCCCTCATTGCCCTGCCGGCACCTTCTCCCCGTTTAGTGACGGGGAGAAAGGGGCCTGCACCAAGGCTTTCGCCAATTTTCAACGTTACAGAAAAGGCGCCGACGATTGCGACAGCTCCCTTCTCCCCGCCACTATGCGGGGAGAAGGTGCCGGCAGGCGGATGAGGGGCAGCGCCATGCCCTCAAGAAAATTCCTGCGCCGCGCGGCTATCGCTAGCACCTCCTTGGTGGCTGTTATTGCTGTTTCCGCCGCTACCCTGTGGCAGCTCGACCGCGCCTTCCCGCCTCCGCTTCCTGAAAAGCTTACCGTCTCGACGGAAGTCCAGGACCGCGACGGCCAGCTTTTGCGCGCCTTCGCCACGCCTGACGGCTATTGGCGGCTCGAAACCCGCCTCGACCAGGTCGACAACCAGTTCGTCGACATGTTGGTCACCTATGAGGACAAGCGCTTCTGGAACCATGAAGGCGTCGATGTGCTGGCGCTTGCCCGCGCCGCCGGCCAGTTCGCCACCAGTGGCCACATCGTGTCCGGCGGCTCGACGCTGTCGATGCAACTCGCCCGCCTGATCGAGCCGCGCGACAGCCGCAGCCTCGGCTCCAAGCTCAAGCAGATGCTGCGCGCCATCCAGATCGAGCGGCGGCTGTCCAAGCACGAGATCCTCGAACGCTATCTGACGCTGGCGCCCTATGGCGGCAATCTCGAAGGCGTGCGCGCCGCTTCGCTCGCCTATTTCGGTAAGGAGCCGAAGCGGCTCACCGTCTCGGAAGCCGCGCTTCTCGTCGCCCTGCCGCAGCTGCCGGAGAAGCGCCGGCCCGACCGCAACCTCGCGATCGCGCACGCCGCCCGCGACCGCGTGCTGTCCCGCATGGCCTCGGCTGGCCTGCTTGGCGAACGCGAGGCCGCGCGCGCCGCGCTCGACGATGTGTCTGGCCTGCGCCGTAGCTTGCCGGCGCTCGCCGCGCACGCCGCCTATGCGATGCTGCCCAAGGCGGTTCCCGGCCAGCCGCTCAAGCTGACGATCCGCAAGAGCGTCCAGGAAGGGCTGGAACAGGTAGCGCGCGACGCCGCCGCCAAGCTTGGGGCGCGTCTCTCCGTCGCCATGGTGCTGGCCGATTCCCGCACCGGCGATATTCTGGGCGAAGTCGGCTCGGCCAATTTCTTCGACGCCAGCCGCTCCGGCTGGATCGACATGACCAAGGTCGTGCGTTCGCCCGGCTCGACGCTGAAGCCATTCATCTACGGTCTTGCCTTCGAACAGGGACTGGTGGCGCAGGAAATGCTGATCGAGGACAGCCCGGCCGATTTCGGCGGCTACCGGCCGAAGAATTTCGATATGGGCTATCAGGGCGACGTCAGCATCCGCGAGGCGCTGCAATTGTCGCTCAACGTGCCGGCGATCCGCGTGCTCGACGCGGTCGGTCCCGCGCGGCTGACGGCCCGATTCCGCCAGGCTGGGGTAAACCCGATCCTGCCGGTCAACGAGGCGCCGGGCCTGGCCATCGGCCTCGGTGGCGTCGGCGTCACGTTGCGCGATCTCGTCCAACTCTATACGGGCCTTGCCAATGGCGGCAAGACGCACACGCTGCATGATGGCACAGAGCCGGCCGATGCCGAGCGCACCACCGCGACCATCCTCGATGACCAGGCGAGCTGGCAAATCATCGACATTCTGTCGGGCGTCAAGCCGCCCGAGGGTGCATTGCAGCGCGGCATCGCCTACAAGACTGGCACCTCCTATGGCTACCGCGACGCCTGGTCGGTCGGCTTCGACGGCCGTTACGTGCTGGGCGTCTGGGTCGGCCGGGCCGATGCAGGCGCGGTGCCTGGCCTGTCCGGCTATGTGTCGGCGGCCCCAATTCTGTTCGAGGGCTTTGTCCGCTCGGGTCTCGCCACCGTGCCGCTGCCGGGCAAGCCCCCCGGCGCCTTCACTCCTCGACGCAACGACCTGCCTGTGACGCTTGCCCGCTTCGGCGCCGGGTCCGACGGCCTGGTTCAGGCCTCGACCCCCACAGAGCCCGCGCCGACCATTATCTTTCCGCCCGACGGCGCCCGCGTCGATCTCGCCACCAACTCGGCCGACGCCTCGCCGCTGGTACTGAAGCTGCAAGGCGGGCGCGCCCCGTTCCGCTGGCTGGCCAACGGCAAGCCGCTGACCGGCATCGACCGCCGGCGCACCGCGACATGGCAACCGGACGGCACCGGCTACTCGACCTTGACCGTAATCGATGCGGCGGGACGCGCGGCAAGTGTGAAGGTGTTTGTTGAATAAGATTGCGCAAGCGATTCAGGGATTGCGCTTCTTCGCCTGAGGTACGGCGCCTCGCGACAATACTCGCGACGCCAGTTCCTTTACCCGCAATCTCCTCCCAGCCCGCGCCGACGCCCTGCCCGCCGACTTCGTCCGCGTTGCCGGCCCCTCGATCCGCCAGGATATCCGTTACGCCGGAACGGACAATTTTCCTGTACCGCAAGCGAAGCGACGGCAAACCGCAAGCTGCTGCTCGGCGCGATGCACTCGGCCGGATTCAAGAACTATGCACGCGAATGGCGGCACCTTCACGCTGAACCACGATCCCTCCGCCAAGCAGCGCTTCGATTTCCCAGTCCAGCCGGATAGCGTGCCGACCAAATGCCACAGCCTTGCTTCGGCCCCGCTTGTTCCTAGATAGGTCGATGGGGATTCGCCAGCGGACGTTTGAGGAAAATGTTTCTCCGCACCGCGAAATCAGGTCCAAGATTTTCTCCAAAACAACAAAAAAGGCAACATTTAATGCATCTAAATTCTACCAATTCGGTAGATTTGACGCGGGTTCAACGGAGGCAGAAATGACCAAACCTCGTTTCAGGAGACTGCTCGGCGCACTGGTCGCCACGTCTGTCCAGTTCGGCACGCTCGGTTTCGCGTTCGCCGATACCACCATTCTCAACGTGTCATACGATCCGACACGCGAGCTCTACAAGGCCTATGACGAGGCCTTCGCCGCTCACTGGAAAGCCGAGACAGGGGAAACGGTCACCATCCAGCAGTCGCACGGTGGATCGGGCGCACAGGCCCGGGCCGTGATCGACGGCCTCGACGCCGACGTGGTGACGCTGGCGCTCGAAGGCGATATCAACGCCATCGTCTCCAAGTCGAAAAAGATCAATCCGGACTGGCGCACGAAATTCGAGAACAATTCGGCACCCTACACCTCGACCATCATCTTCCTCGTCCGCAAAGGAAACCCCAAGGGCATCCACGACTGGAACGACCTGGTCAAGGACGGCGTCCAGGTGATTACGCCCAACCCGAAGACATCGGGCGGCGCACGCTGGAACTATCTCGCCGCCTGGGCTTATGCCAACGCCAATGACGGTGGCGACGAGGCCAAGACGAAGGAGTTCGTCGGCAAGCTCTATGCCAACGCTCCGGTGCTCGATACCGGTGCGCGCGGCTCGACGGTGACCTTCGCGCAAAAGGGCCTGGGCGACGTGCTGATTGCCTGGGAAAACGAGGCCTATCTAGCGCTCGACGAGTTCGGTGCCGAAAATTTCGATATCGTCTATCCACCGACCTCGATCCTGGCCGAGCCGCCGGTCGCTTTGGTCGACGCCAATGTCGATGCCAAGGGCACGCGCAAGGTCGCCGAAGCCTATCTGGGCTGGCTCTATTCCAAGGAAGCGCAGACGATCATCGCCAAGAACCACTATCGTCCGGCCAAGCCCGATCTGGTGCCGGCAGAGGACCTGGCCAAGCTACCGCCGATCAAGCTGGTCACCATCGACGACCCACAATTCGGCGGCTGGAAGAAAGCACAGCCTTACCATTTCGGCGATGGTGGTATATTCGACCAGATCTACAAGCCCCAGTAAGCAGTCGATATTCAGGACGATATGATCACAGCACCCGCTCGGGCGGGTTGGCGGTTTCGACAGCCGAGCGTCATTCCGGGTTTCGGATTGACGCTCGGCTTCTCGCTTGCCTACCTGACCCTCATCATCCTCATTCCGCTGTCGGGGCTGATCTGGCGCTCCGCGGCGCTGGGCTGGACCGATTTCTGGGCGATCGCCACCGACCGCCGCACCATCAACGCGCTGGAGATCAGCTTCGGCACTGCCTTTGTCGCGGCCGCCGTCAATGTCGTCTTCGGCACGCTGGTCGCCTGGGTGCTGGTGCGCTACCGCTTTCCCGGCCGCCGCATCGTCGATGCCATGGTCGACCTGCCCTTCGCGCTGCCGACGGCGGTGGCCGGCATCGCGCTGACCACGCTCTACGCACCGAATGGCTGGATCGGCAAGCTGTTGCTGCCGCTTGGGCTCAAGGTCGCCTACACCCCGCTCGGCATCGTCATCGCGCTGGTCTTCATCGGCCTGCCCTTCGTCGTGCGCACCGTGCAGCCGATCATGGAGGAGATCGACAAGGAGGTGGAGGAGGCCGCCGCCACGCTCGGCGCCAGCCGCTTCCAGATCGTCACCCGGGTGCTGTTCCCGGGCCTGGCGCCGGCCATCGTCACCGGCTTCGCGCTGGCCTTCGCGCGCGGCGTCGGCGAATACGGCTCGGTCATCTTCATCGCCGGCAACCTGCCCTACAAGTCCGAGATCGCGCCGCTTTTGATCGTCATCCGGCTGGAGGAGTACAATTACCCGGCGGCGACCGCCATCGCCGCGATCATGCTGGCCTTGTCGTTCCTGATGCTGCTCATCGTCAACCTGGCGCAGACATGGAGCCGCAAGCGCTATGGCTGATCCGGAGATCAAATCCTACGAGCCGCATCACGACAGCCGCTCGGCGGCGGTGACCGAAAGCCGCCCGGCGCAGGCCGTGCTGATGGCGATCGCCTTCGCCTTCCTCGGCATCTTCCTGCTGTTGCCGCTGATCATCGTCTTCAACGAAGCCTTGGCCAAGGGCGTCGGCGCCTACACCGAAGCGCTCGGCAATACCGACACGCGCTCGGCGATCCGGCTGACGCTGCTGGTGGCGGCGATCTCGGTGCCGCTCAATGTCGTCTTCGGCATCTCGGCCGCCTGGGCGATCGCCAAGTTCGAGTTCAAGGGCAAGGCCTTCCTGACCACGCTGATCGACCTGCCGTTCTCGGTCTCGCCGGTCATCTCGGGCCTGGTCTATGTGCTTCTGTTCGGCGCCCAGGGGCTGCTCGGCGCCTGGCTGAAGGCACATGGCATCGTCATCCTGTTCGCCGTGCCCGGCATTGTGCTGGCCACCATCTTCGTCACCTTCCCCTTCGTGGCCCGCGAGCTGATCCCGCTGATGCAGGAGCAGGGCAATGGCGACGAGGAGGCCGCGCTGTCGCTCGGCGCCAATGGCTGGCAGGCCTTCTGGTATGTGACGCTGCCCAACGTCAAATGGGGGCTGCTTTACGGCGTGCTCTTGTGCAATGCGCGCGCCATGGGCGAGTTCGGCGCGGTCTCGGTGGTGTCGGGCCATATACGCGGCCTGACCAACACCATGCCGCTGCATGTCGAAATCCTCTACAATGAATACAACGCCGTCGGCGCCTTTGCCGTCGCCTCGCTGCTGGCCGGCCTGGCGCTGGTGACGCTGGTCCTGAAGACACTGCTCGAGATGCGTTACGGCGCCGAGATCGCCGCGGCGCGTGGACATTGATGCATGTCGCCCAAAAGTGGAAACCGGTTTTGGGATAACGACATGCATGACCAAGGATTTAATGTCGCCCAAAAGCGGGAACCGGTTTTGGGATAACGGCATGCAGCCACTACAAAGGGACTGTTGATGGAAGTTCGCGTTGCCAATGTGCGCAAGGAGTTCGAGCGGTTTCCCGCGCTCCATGACGTGTCGCTCGACATCAAGTCGGGCGAGCTGATCGCGTTGCTGGGGCCGTCGGGCTCGGGCAAGACGACGCTGCTGCGGCTGATTGCCGGGCTGGAGCGGCCGACGCGCGGCAAGATCTTCTTCGGCGACGAGGACGCCTCGCACAAATCGATCCAGGAGCGCAATGTCGGCTTCGTCTTCCAGCACTACGCGCTGTTCCGGCACATGACGGTCTCGGACAATATCGGCTTCGGCCTCAAGGTCCGGCAGGGCTCGACGCGGCCGCCGGCGCAGGAGATCCGCCGCCGCGCCTCCGAGCTGCTCGACCTGGTCCAGCTCTCGGGCCTGGAGAAGCGCTATCCGGCGCAGCTTTCCGGCGGCCAGCGCCAGCGCGTCGCGCTGGCGCGCGCCATGGCGATCGAACCCAAAGTGCTTCTGCTCGACGAGCCGTTCGGCGCGCTCGATGCGCAGGTGCGCCGGGAACTGCGCCGCTGGCTACGCGACATCCATGACGCCACCGGCCACACCACCGTCTTCGTCACCCACGACCAGGAAGAGGCGCTGGAGCTTGCCGACCGCGTCGTGGTGATGAGCCAGGGCCGCATCGAGCAGGTCGGCACCGCCGATGACATCTATGACAGGCCGAACTCGCCTTTCGTCTATGGCTTCATCGGCGAATCGAGCTCGCTTCCCGTCAAGGTCGAGAATGGCGAGGTCTGGCTCGCCGATCGCCCGATCGGGCTGTCGGCGCCGGACGCCGCCAGCGGCAATGCCAGGCTGTACTTCCGCCCGCACGACGTCGAATTGCTGAGCGGCTGCTCTGGCTGCATCGCCGGCACGGTGGTCGCCAGCCGCCGCGTCGCCGGCACCCGCCGGGTGGAACTCGAGATCGGCGGCGAACGCCAGCGCGTCGAGATCGAGCTGCCCGTCGACCATCCCGCGGCCCAGAAGAGCCGGGTAGCATTCCGCCCGGGCCGCTGGAAGCTGTTTCCGGCTGCTTGATATTAGACCGAGCACTACTCCAGCCAGTTCTCGATCTTGAGGTTGCGGATTCGGATGAACTCGCCCGTATTGGCCGTTACCAAAGTGATGCCCACAGCGCAGGCGTGCGCAGCAATAAAAAGGTCGTATAGTCAATGGGTTGGCCGGCGGCCTCCAGTTCTGCACGAAGGGCGCCATACTCTGCATCCGCCGGCACATCGAGCGGCAAGACCGGAATCTCAGCCAGCAATTGCTCGACTTTTTTGAGCAGCTTGGTTGATCCCTTCCTGGCACAGCCATATCGCAATTCCGAGGCAACCACGATACTTGTGCAAATGGCGTCGTCTCCCTCGCGGTCCACTGCATTGGCGGCTTTGCCAGCCGGATTTCGGATCATGTCACTGATGATGTTGGTGTCCAGCATGAACCGCATCAAAAAATGTCCTCGGATTCGACTGGCGCATCATTGATTCGGGAAGATCGTCCTCGGGGCCGAGCGGCGGCTCGTTTGCCCATTGGGCGAGCAACGCGCCGAGCCCAGCTTTGCGGATCGGCTCAATGACAAGGCGGTCGCCTTCACGGCTGATCAGGACCCTTCTCGCCGGGGAGCTCGAACTCGACAGGAATGCGCACCGCCTGGCTGCGGTTATTGCGAAACAGCTTCGCCTCCTTCGACGGCCGCGTTGTTGAATGGCGGTGTTGGGGCATGGTTGCCTCCTTTGTATATGCATATTGGGCGGAACAAAATTCTAATGACAGCGTTCATGACGACATTTTTTCTTACGGTGGCACCGCGAAACTATTGCACGTGCCTCGTCGGGCAACTGGCGCAGGACTATGGTGAGGTGATTAAGCACTACACGGAGCCTTATTTCATGAAGCGATTTCTCCTCGGCGTCGCCACCGTCGCCGGCCTGTTCCTCGCATCTTCCCAAGCCTGGTCTGCCGACAAGCTGCTCAACGCCTCCTATGACGTCGGCCGCGAACTGTTCGTCCAGGTCAACAAGGCATTCATCGAGAAGCACCCGGGCGTGAGCATCGACCAGTCGCATGCCGGCACCTCGGCTCAGGCACGCGCCATCGCCGAAGGGCTCGGCGCTGATGTCGTCACCTTCAACCAGGTCACCGACATCGACTTCCTGGTCAAGAAGGGCCTCGTCTCGGCCGACTGGCAGAAGGATTTTCCCGACAACGCCTCGCCCTTCTATTCGCTGCCGTCCTTCCTGGTGCGGGCGGGCAACCCCAAGCACATCAAGGATTGGAACGACCTGGTGCGCGACGACGTGCAGGTGATCTTCCCCAACCCGAAAACCTCGGGCAATGCGCGCTACACCTATCTGGCGGCGACCGCCTACGCCAAGGAGGCCTTCAAGGGCGACGACGCCAAGGTGAAGGAATTCATCACCAAGTTGTTCAACAACGTGCCGATCTTCGACACGGGCGGGCGCGCAGCCACCACCACTTTCGTGCAGCGCGAGATCGGTGACGTGCTGATCACGTTCGAATCCGAAACCCGCGGCATCCGCAAGGAGTATGGCGACGACAAATTCGAGCAGGTCACGCCTTCCGTCAGCCTGCTGGCAGAATTCCCGGTGGCGATCGTCGACAAGGTCGCCGACGAACATGGCACGCGTGATCTGGCCAAAAGCTATCTCGATTTCCTCTATACGCCCGAAGGGCAGGACATCGCCGCTGACAATGGCCTGCGCGCCCGCGACACGGCCGTCGCCGCCAAACACAAGGCCGACTTCCCGGACGTGCGCCTGCTGACGGTGGAAAACGTCTTCGGCGGCTGGGACAACATCCAGAAAGAGCATTTCGCCGCCGGCGGCCTGCTCGACCAGGCCTATGGCAGCCGATAAGGTTTTCGCGGCGCGATAGCACGTTACGATAAGCAAATCAGGAAAGCCGGCGCTTTGCCGGCTTTCGTCGTTTGCGGCAAAATATGGCAAATACGACGCCAGCCGCGCAAAAGGTTACGAAGAATCAACGCGTTTGCGCCTAACGTGCCGACAAATCGGCTTGTTCGCGAAACGGCAGCGCTCCACAAGCCCCGTCATCATTTGCACACAAACAGCCGCCAGATGCGGATTGTTGGGGCTTCATGGGTTGACTCGGGCATGCTGACTAAAAAAGGCAAATACGGCCTCAAGGCCCTCGTGCATCTGTCCGGCTTGCCGGCTGGCCAATTGGCCTTCGTCAACGACATCGCGGTCGCCAACAACATCCCGAAAAAATTCCTCGATGCCATTCTGGGCGAGCTGCGCAATGCCGGCTTCGTCCAGAGCCGCAAAGGCAAGGAAGGCGGCTATCGCCTCGCCCGCCCGGCCTCGGAGATCAAGATCGGCCATGTGGTGCGTGTGCTGGACGGGCCGCTGGCGCCGATCCCATGCGCCAGCCGCACGCAGTATCAGCGCTGCGAGGATTGCGACGAAGCGACGTGCCAGGTCCGGCACATGATGCTCGAGGTGCGCCAGGCAATCGCCGAGGTGCTGGACAACCGCAGCCTTGCCGCCATGCGCGATGCCGACAATGATGATTTTCCGGTCGAGTTGACGTCGCAGATCTAGATCCTGCGCATGCGCCGCACTTGCCGGCGTAAGTCGCATGCCGGTATGGCGCCGATCAAGGTTCAGAACCGCCGCGTCATGCGCACCGCCTCGGCGACGAGGTCGGCGATCGGGCGCGTCGCATCGAGCGTCAGCGCCCGCTCATCCGCCGCCGGTGGCTCGAGAATGGCGAATTGGCTGTCGACCAGGCTTGCCGGCATGAAATGGCCCTTGCGGCTGGCGACCCGCAGCCTCGCCATGGCCGGATCGATCTCCAGGTAAAGGAAGACGATGTCACGGCGGAAGCCGCGCAGTCGTTCACGATAGCTTCGCTTCAGCGCCGAGCAGGCGGCGACAACGCCCTGCCCTTTGCCGGCCGAGGCCGCGATGCGCTCGCCGATCGCATCGAGCCATCCCTCGCGCAAAGTGTCTGTCAGCGGCTCGCCTCTGGCCATGCGTGCGACGTTTTCCGATGGATGCAGCCGGTCGCCTTCGATGAAGACGGCGCCCAGTCTCTCCGCGAGCGCCATGCCGACGGCCGACTTGCCGCAGCCGGCGACGCCCATTGCCACGATGACCGGCGCCGGCCCGTTGGTGCCTGTCGGCGATTGAACTGTCCTTTCCGCCACGATGGTCTAGCGGCTTGCCGGCGCGCGGCCGTAGAGCAGCAGCATGGCGACGATGACGACGCCGTAGATGATCTGCCTACCCGCCTCCGGCATCTGCATGACCGACAGTATGGATTGCAGGAGCGTGATCAGGATGACGCCGGCGACAGTGCCGAGATAGGAGCCGCGCCCGCCAAGGATCGAGGTGCCGCCCAGCACGACGGCCGCGATCGACGGCAGGAGATAGGCGTCGCCCATCGACTGCGCCGCCTTGGAGGCGTAGCCGGCAAGCAGCACCCCGCCGAAGGCGGAGAGCCCGCCGGAGACGGCAAAGGCGATCATCACCACGCGCCTTGTGTCGATGCCGGAGAGGTAGGCGGCACGCTCGCGGTTGCCGATGCCGTAGACGGTGCGGCCAAAGCCGGTGCGGGTCAGAACGAACACCATCGCGGCGCCGATCAGCGCCCAGATGATGACCGCGTTGGGAACTCCCGGAATGGCAAAGCCGGTGGCCAGGTAGCGCATGGCGCCGGTGGCCGAATCCTGGGGCGAGAAGCCGCCGGTGTAGACCACCATCAGCCCTTGCGCGACGGCGTTTGTGGCGAGCGTAATGATCATGGAGGGAATGCGCAGATAGGCGACGCCGATGCCGTTGACGATGCCGATCAGCACCCCGCACAGGATGCCGAATGGAATGGCCAACGCAACGCCGGCCGGGCCATACGCGGCAGCGGCGCAAGCCATCATCGCGCCCGCCGCCACCGACCACGGCACCGACAGATCGATCTGGCCGAGCAGGATGACCAGCATCATGCCGGTGGCGATGACGCCGAGAAACGAGGCCACCTTGAGCTGCTGCAAGAGATATTCAGGCGACAGGAAGCTGCGCGAATAAAGACTGCCCAGCAGGAGCAGGACCACGATGCAGGCAAAGGCCGTCAACACCGCGGGGTCGGCGCGGCGAATGAATTTCGGCATGCGGCCGGCAATGCCGCCCAATGTCGTCTCGCTCACAGGAACCACTCCAGCCGGTTGCGGACTCGAAACAGGGCGAAGGCGCCGAGGCTGACGGCGATCAGCAGGATAACGCCCTGGAACAGCGGCTGCCACAGCGGATCGAAATCGAAGACGAACAACAGATCGCCGATGGTGCGGAAGGCGAGCGCGCCGAAGATCGCGCCAATGGCACTCCCCTTGCCGCCGAACAGCGAGACGCCGCCCAGCACCACGGCGGCAATGGAAAACAGCGTGTAGGAGTTGCCGCTGGCATAGGCCGCTTCGCCCGTATAGGTGAAGAACGTCAGGAACAGGCCGCCGATCGAGGCCAGCAGCCCCGCCAGCGTATAGGCTGCGAACTTGCCGCGCCGGATGGGCACGCCTGACATGTAGGCCGCCATTTCCGACGACCCTGCCGCATAGGCCGCGCGGCCAAGCACCGAACGGCTGAACGGCACCCAGATCACCAACACGACGGCCAGGAGCACAACCATGCTGGCCGGCACCACGTCAAACACACGGCCCGTCAGCGCGTCAGCCAGATCCTCGTTGACCGATCCGCCCGGGAACGGCCGCAGTAGAAGCCCGATGCCATAATAGACCGCGCCGGTGGCGATCGTGGCGACGATCGGCTGCAGCCGCCCGTAGATGACGATGGCGCCGTTGATCGCCCCGCACAGCAGTCCGACGGCCAGTACCGCCAACACGCCAAGCGCCGTCTGCACCGGCGTGCCCACCACCAGCCACGAGGCCAGGCAGTTGGTCAACAGGAAGATCATGCCGACGGAAAGGTCGATGCCCGCGGTGATCACCACCAGCGTCTGCGCCATGGCGACGAAGGCCAGCAGCACGCCCTTGTTGGCCGCCGTCTGCACGACATTGGCGGTGAAGCCGGCCGGATGGTTCGCGGTGTAGATGACGAACATGACGATGAAGATGCCAAGCGCCAGCAGCGTTCCGCGCTGCTCCGCCAACCAGTAGCGCCAATCCTTCACGCCAAAATCCCTTTCACGCGTTCGCTCCCCGGTTCACCGGGCTATCCCCGCCAGGCATGTTGAGCGCGCTTGATATCAGAGCCCGTTCGGTGATTTCGGCGCCCACCAATTCGCGCTTGACCGCCCCGTCATAGAGCACCAGCACACGGTCGCAGCAGCCGATCAGCTCGTCATAGTCGGTCGAATAGAACAGGATTGCCGCCCCCGCGTCCGCCAGCTTGCGCATCAGCTGATACAGCTCCTGCTTGGTGCCGACATCGATGCCGCGCGTCGGATCGTTGAGCAGGATGATGCGCGGCTGGCGCATCAGCCATTTGGCGATGACGACCTTCTGCTGGTTGCCGCCCGACAACGCGCCGACCGGAATGTCGAGGCCGGCCGTCTTGATCGCCAGCAGGCCGACCATGTCGTCGATAAGCCGCTGCTCGGCGGCGCGGTCTATTATGCCGCCTTTCGACAGCCGGTCGAGTGCGGCGAAAGACAGGTTCTCGCGCACCGTCATCGGCAGCATCAGGCCTTCGGTCTTGCGATCCTCGGGAATGAGCGCCATGCCGATGCCGTTCTCGCGTGCGGCGGCGGGGCTGGCGATGCCCACTGGCTTACCGTCGACCAGGATCTGGCCGGAAAGGCCACGCAGGACGCCGAAGAAAGCGAGCAGCAATTCGCGTTGGCCCTGCCCGTCGAGGCCGCCGAGGCCGACCACCTCGCCTGCCCTGACCGACAGCGAGATGTTGTGCAGGCGATCCGTCCAGGAGAGCTTGCGGGCTTCGAGCACCGGCGCGGTGGTGGCCGGCGCGAATGTCGGCTTGGGCGGGAAGATATGGCTGTATTCGCGCCCGATCATCAGTTCGACGACTTCACTGTCGCTCTTCGAGCCGGCGGGATAGCTGGCGACATTGCGGCCGTTGCGGAACACCGTGCACTGGTCCGCCAATTCGGCGATCTCGTTCATGCGGTGCGAGATGTAGAGCAGCGCCAGCCCTTCCGAACGCAGCCGCTTCAGCACGGCGAAGATCTTCGACACATCCGCCGCCGTCAGTGCCGAGGTCGCCTCGTCGAGGATCAGGATGCGTGGCTTCCTGGCCAATGCCTTGGCGATCTCGACCATCTGCCGGCGTGACAGCGGCAGGTCCTTGACCAGCGCCAGCGGATGAATGTCGGATGCTCCCGCACGCGCCAGCGCGTCCTCGGCGATGCGCCGCTGCGCCTTGCGGTCGATCATGCCGAAGCGTTTCGGCGGATCGGATATGACGATGTTGTCGGCGACGCTGAGTTCGGGAATCAGCGACAACTCCTGGAAGATGCAAACTATGCCGGCCTTGTTCGCGGCGCCCGGCGAGGCGAAGGTCGCCTCTCGCCCGTCCAGCACCATGTGGCCCTCGTCGGGCGCAACGACGCCCGCCATGATCTTGATCAGCGTCGACTTGCCGGCGCCGTTTTCGCCGAGGATGGCGTGGATGCTGCCGGCCTCGACCGACAGGTCGGCCTTCTCCAGCGCCCGCACGCCGCCATAGCGCTTCGATATGCCTTCCATGCGCAAGAGCGGAGCCGCACCGTCCATCAACCCTCCCAGGGCGCTCGAACATTCAAGAACCGGCGCCGCGGCTTAGCCGCGGCGCCGAAACGATACCCACTGGAAACTACTGATTTTCCTTGGTCTGACCCATGATTTCCTGGGCGCTGAAGTTGATGCCGCAGGTTGGGAAGGAGTTGCCGACGAAGAAATTGTCCGACTCTTTCGGGAAGTAATCCGTGCCTTCCTTCATGTTCGGATCTTCGGCGATCGCCAGCGGCAGCTTCACCTCTTGCGGCACCACTTCGCCTTCGAGCGCTGCAATCGCGGTCTTGATGGCGACGGCGACCTGGGCCGGGCCCGAGCCCGCGGAAGAGCACTTCAACCCGTCGGCCGAATGCGCCGCGCAGAACTTGCGGAAGCCGTTTTCGGTTTCACCGCCAAAGGGCACGAACGGATGCTTGGCATCGATCATCGCCTGCACGATGCCGGTGTCGCCGCCCTGGCCGGTGATGCCGTCGAATGGCCCGTTGGTGGCGATCGCGTCGGCGGTGACCTTCTGTGCCACGCCGTCGTCCCACTTGCCGGCGACTTCGGTGACGTCCCATTTCTTGCCGGAAGCGTCGAGCACCTCGTGGATGCCGTTGTGGCGATCGGTATCGACGGAGGTGCCGGCAACGCCGCGCACTTCGAGAATCTTGCCGCCATTCGGCACCTTCGCGACCAGCCATTTGGCCCACAATTCGCCGAGGCCCTTCTGGTCCACATTGACGTTGATGGCATCCTTGGTGTCGAGGATGTTGTCGAAGGCGACCAGCACGATGCCAGCCTGCTTGGCGCGCTTGATGACCGGGCCGAAAGCAGTCGGGTTCTGCGCGTCGGTGACGATCGCGTCATAGCCGGAATCGATGAAGTTGTTGATCGCCGAGATCTGCGCCGGCACGTCCTCGCCGGTCGAGACGACCTTGAATTCCTTGATCTTGGCTTTGACGTCCGGCTGGGCGGCATAGGCCTTTGCGGTCTGCACCATCTGGATGCGCCAGGTGTTGGCGATATAGCCATTGGCGAAGGCGATGCGGTATGGGCCTTCCTTTTTGGGATATTTGAAGAATTTCGTGTCCGCGCTCCAAGGCGCGAAGCAGTCGGCTTGGGCGGCCGGGCCCGGCACGATCTCGGGGCCGGCGGCCATGGCGGCCGAGTTGAGCATGACGAATGCGCTGGCGGCAACGATGCCACCTACCAGTGACTTGATCATCGATAATCCTCCCATTTTGTAATTCTGACGTCGTTTCGCGATGTGAATTTCGCACGGTCGGCTCCGGCTCCTCCTGCCTTGCCGTACCTGCCTTTCCGATGGCCAATGGTCTATGCGATGCCTCCTCCCCCGTCGTTCCCAGGTTGCTGGGAAAATAGCATATTATACATAATAAACAAGAATTAGTTGTCGCTTATGTATAATAGACAGGCGCCGTACCGTTGCATTTCTCTTTCCTGTCCGACGACGACGGTAGCGCTACCATGAACGTTGTGTAAAGCGCCCTTTCTCTTGATCGCGAAAGCGTGTTCAGCGCGCCGTGCTCTCGCGGCGCATGAGTTCGAAACCGAGATCCACGACGCGCTGCTGCGGAGGCTCGCCTCCTATCGCCGCCAGCGCCATGGCCACTGCCCGCCGTCCGATCTCGTAGCGGGGCGTGCGGATGCTGGTGACGGAGGGAAACGCCACCTGCATCATGTCGAGATCGTTGAAGCCGACGATGCCGATCCTCTTGGGCACACCGATCGAAGCGCGATGACACTCGAACAGCGCGCCTAGCGCGATGTCGTCATTGTTGCAGAATACGCCGTCGAGCGTCGGCATCTTGGCCAGCGCGTCGCGGAAAAGTTCGCGTCCCAGCGTCACACTGGACGGCACCGGCGTGGTGGTGATCAGTCGTGGATCGAACAGGCCGGCTTTCTCCACTGCCATGCGGTATCCGGCCAAGCGCCGCTGCGAGCGCGGATCCATGCGCGCGCCGATGAATCCGATGCGGCGGTAACCCGCTTCGAGCAGATGCTCAGTCGCCGCCCTGCCCCCGTCCAGATGCGAGAAGCCGACCATCATATCGACCGGATCCGGGCCGGTTTCCATGACCTGCACCACCGGGCAGCCTGCGTTCTCCAGCAGTTTTCGCGAGGCCGGAGTCTGGTCGATGCCGGCCACGATCAGCGCCGCCGGCCTTTGCGGCCCGAACACCTGCAGCAGCCGTTCTTCCTCGAGGCCGGAATAGTGGGTGTTGCCGAGCTGGATGCGGAAGGCGCTATCCGACAGGCTGTCATAGATGCCACGCACCACCTCGGCAAAGACGTTGTTGGTAAGCGACGGCACCAGCACGCCGAACACCTCGGCGCGGGCCGAGGCCAGCGCCCGCGCGTTGGGATCCGGCACGTAACCGAGCTCGTCGACGGCGGCCTGGATCTGGCGGCGCAGGTCCTGCGAGACCCGCTCCGGCTCGCGCAAAGCACGAGACACGGTGATGGCGCCCACGCCCGCCTTGCGCGCGACGTCTGATATGGTCGGGCGGCCGCCGCCTCGGCGCGAGCGCGGCTTGATCAAGGACAGGCTCCATGCGGTGCGTGGCCGCCAAGGCGCTGCCGCAATACGATCGACGTTGCTGTCGCCATTTCACCAGCCTGTGCCGCACCACTCACCTCTGGCGTCGCGCAGCCCCGGCCCGTTGTCAAGCCGAGGCGCTTGCGGGCGAGTGCTTCCGCTTTGCCTCAGGCCATCGCCGTCGCGCCGCGTCTTGCCTTCCAAAGCACCAGCACCATCACCAGGATGTTCAGCAGGTTCCAGGCGATGCCGTTCAGGAATGCGGCGGCGTAGGAGCCGGTCAGGTCGTAGATCCAGCCCGACATCCAGCCGCCGATCGCCATGCCGAAAATGGTCGCCATGATGACGATGCCGACGCGTTGGCCGGCCTCCCTGGCGGGCATGTATTCCCGCACGATGATCGCATAGCAGGGCACGATGCCACCCTGCGACAGGCCGAAGACCAGCGAAACGACATAGAGCGAGGCAAGCCCGTCGAAGGGAATGTAAAAGAACAGTGACAGGCATTGCAGCACCGAGCCGATAAGCAGGGTCTTCACTCCGCCGATGCGGTCGGCAACGAAGCCCGAAGCCACGCGGCTGACCACGCCGGCCGCCATCATGATCGACAGCATGTCGGCGCCATGCGCGACGCCGTAGCCAAGATCCATGCAATAGGCCACGATATGCACCTGCGGCATCGACATCGCCACGCAGCAGCCAAGACCAGCAATGACGAGCAGCACCTGGAGTGCCGTTGGCGACAACGAGATCGGCTGCACCAGCCGGCTGCCCGCGGAACCGGCGGCCGCGATCGGGGCGCCGCGCCGCAGCATCAGCACCAGCGGCACCATGGTCGCCAGGCAGAAGATGCCGATGGCCACATAGGTGAAGCGCCAGCCTTCCGCCTTCATCAGGGGTGGCATGACGGTAGGCCAGATCGTTCCGGCGAGATAGCTGCCGGCCGCGGCCGCCGCCACGGCGACGCCGCGCCGGCGGTTGAACCAGTGCGAGATGTCAGCGATCAGCGGCCCGAAGATCGCCGATGTACCGACCCCGATCAGCAGGCCCTGGGCGAGCGTGAACTGCAGGATCGAGGTCGACAGCGCCGCCAGCAGGAAGCCGGCAACCAGCGCCATCGAGGAAACAAGCGCCGGGATCCAGTAGCCGACACGGTCGATGGCGCGCCCGACCAGAACGTTTCCGGCGGCAAAGCCGACCATGGTCGCGGTGTAGGGCAGAGCGGCGTCGGCCCTGTCGACGCCGAACTCGGCCTGCACGGCCGGCAGCACCACGACCACGGCCCACATGCCGACGCCGCCGACTGTCGACAAAAGCATCGACACCGCCAGCCGTATCCATGCATGCGAGCTGTCGACGACCGCATTGCCGGCTGCTGGTGAGGAGAAGATCGAGGCCAAGCTGTTTCCCATTCCGTCATCGACATTGACCATTGTCGCGGTCATGCGGCCTAGCGGCCGACGGTCCTTCCACCACTATCGGCGCATTCGCGGCGCCGAGCAGCGCCACGTGGGTAATTCCATGGTTCCAGGGTTCGCCGGTTCCGGGCTCACCGGAACGTGCGACGATGAAGGACGTTTTGCAATCGGCTCAACGCGAAGGAGATTGCCATGACCGCGAAACGGAAATGGTCGGCTGAGGTGACCGAGCACAGCAATGCCATGGATCTCGAAGACCATGTCTTCGAATCCCACGACCCGAAGAAGATCGCGGCTTCGCTCAAGCGGTCGGCCGAACACAGCGACCGGCGCAAGGCCGAACCGTTCCAGTCCGCCATGTCGATGCTGAACTTCTACATCAACCGTGCCGGCAGGAACCTGCCGGCGAAGCAGAAGAAGGTGCTCGAGGACGCCAAGGACGAACTGCGCGCGGCGTTCGGACGTGAGAAGGAAGAGTAGGCAGCAAGCCGCGTGACGGGTTCCTGGAACGGCTTATCGTGACCTGATCACGCCGTCTGTGTTGGCGAGCAGCTTGCGCACCGCGGCACGCGCCGCGTCGGGCCGCTGCAGGCGGATGTTCTTCTCGATCGCCTCATGCATCTTCTGTGCGTGCTGCAAATCGTCGAGTTCCCGCGTCGTATAGGTGAAGAGATGGTCGAAGGCGGATTCGATCAGCACCCCGAGCGGCACCAGCAGGTCGTTGCCAGACGCCCGCAGGATCGCGAGATGAAAGCGCGTGTCGGCGCGGGTGCGCTCCTGCAGGCTTGGTGCCTCGCCCATCTCGCGGCAGGCCTGGCTGATTTCGGCCATCTGCTCGTCGGTCCGCCGCATGGCGGCAAAGGCGGATGCCTCCGGCTCGATGATGTGGCGGAATTCCTGCACCGTCTTCAGAAATACCTCGCGGTCCGGCGAGGTCGCGTACCAGGCAAGCACGTCGCGGTCGAGCAGATTCCAACGTTCTTTCGGCTCGACCCAGCTGCCGATCTTCGGGCGCGAGGCGAGCAGGCTTTTGGCCATCAGCATCTTGATCGCCTCGCGTACCGCCGAGCGGCTGACGCTGAAGGTCTCCGACCATTTGGCTTCGTTGGGCAGGATGGTGCCGGGCGGATAGTCGCCGCGCACGATCCTGAGCCCGATTTCGCTGGCCAGCGAGGTGTGCACGCTGGAACCCGGAATGCGCGCCGCATCGGTGCGGCGAACGCCGGCCTGACGCTCGGCCGATGCCGCTTTTGCCGGCGATTTTTCCTTGTTCGGCTTCGCGTCCCGCATAGGCTCCAGAAAGTCCGGATTGAGCAAGCTGTCAAGCACGGCAAGCGGGTTCACCCGCAAAGCCGGCTTCTGTGCACAGCTCAACCCCCGGCGGGGCCTGTTTTCAAGAGATCCTCACGTATTTGCGCCAGCTGTGTTCCGGCCGAAAGCCCAACATGTCGCGCGCCTTGCGGTTGGACAGCAGCGTCTCGAATTCGCCGAGCTCACCCTTGACCGGCACACCGGGATAGAAGCGCTTCAGCAGTTCCGCGGTCGGCAGGTCCGACGACGTGTCGTCATTGGCAGCGTTGAACACCTGGTAGCCGAGCCCATCCTTCTCGATGGCGCGCAGCGTGATCTGGCCGAGGTCGCGCGCATCGACATAGCTCCAGGCGATGCGCTTGCGGAAACCGGGATCGGCGAACCATTTCGGAAACAGGGAATATTCGTGCGGTTCGATGACGTTGCCGATGCGCAATGCATAGATGTCGGTACCGTCGCGCTGCGCAAAGGCCCGTGCCGTCTTCTCGTTGACGACCTTGGAAAGGGCATAGCTGTCCATCGGATCGACGTCGTATTCTTCGTCGAGCGGGAAATATTTCGGCGCGCGCGGCTCGTTGGCGAAGACCAGCCCGTAGGTCGTCTCGCTGGAGGCGATGATCACCTTGCGGATGCCGAGCTTCACCGCCGCCTCGATGACATTGTAGGTACCGAGCGCGTTGATGCGGAACACTTCGTTGTCGGGCGTGATCATGATGCGGGGGATCGCGGCGAAATGCACCACGGCGTCGACGGGCTGGGGACGCAGCGACGGGTCGAATTCATGCAAGCCCGCATAGCTCGACAGCGCGTTGAACACCTGCCCGCTGTCGGTGATGTCGGTGATCAGCGTGCGCACCTTGGGATTGTCGAGCGGCTTGGTGTCGATGTTGAGCACCTGGCAGCCCTGCTCCACCAGATATTGTACGACGTGGCGCCCAGCCTTGCCGCTGCCGCCGGTAAACATGATCCGCTTCATTATTCTGGTCTCCACGAAAGCTCAGGATTATGTGTATTGTCAGACAATATTGCTTTCTGCAACCGCTTGCGGCTAAAACAGCGGCGACATTATCGATAATCGCAACACAGGACAGACAGAATGAACACGACCGCCCCGAGCGAGAAGATCGGCTTCATCGGCCTTGGCCTGATGGGTCATGGCATCGCCAAGAATATCGTCGATAAAGGCTATCACCTGACCTTTCTCGGCCGCAAGAATCGCAAGCCGGCGGAGGATATGGCTAATCGCGGCGCCCACGAAGCCGCGACCTCCCGCGACGTGGCGGCGGCATCGACGATCGTCTTCATCTGCGTCACCGGTTCGCGTGAGGTCGAAGCCATCATTCGAGGCCCCGGCGGTCTCAAGGAAGGATTGAGAAAAGGCTCGGTCGTCGTCGACTGCTCGACCTCCGACCCGGTCTCGACCGTTGCGCTGGCCGCCGAACTCAAGGCGCTCGGCGTCAACTATGTCGATGCACCGCTCAGCCGCACGCCGAAGGAGGCTTGGGAAGGCACGCTCGACGCCATGGTCGGCGCACCCGACGCCGTCTTTGCCAGGGTCAAACCGGTGATCGAAACCTGGGCCGGCCGTATCGTCCATATCGGCGACACCGGCGACGGCCACCGCATGAAATTGCTCAACAATTTCGTCTCGCTGGGCTATGCGGCGATCTATTCCGAGGCATTGGCCTTGGCCGAGAAGGTCGGCATCTCGCCGCAGCGCTTCGACAGCGTCATCCGCAACGGCCGCATGGATTGCGGCTTCTACCAGACCTTCATGCGGTGGACGTTGGAGGGCGACCGCGACGCCCACAAATTCACTATTGCCAACGCCTTCAAGGACTTGACCTACCTCGAATCGATGGCGGGTTCTGCCGGCATTGCCAACCCCCTCGGCAACGCCACCAAGAACGCTTTCGCCGGAGCACACGCCACCGGACCGGCCGAGCAGTACGTGCCGATGCTGGCCACCCATATCGGCAAGGTCAACGGTGTCGATCTGATGCCGATGAAAGATGGAAAGAAACAGACGATTTAAGGGTGAGAAGCGGTCCGCGCACCGGATGAAAAGCCAATAGCTTGGCTTTTCGAGCTTCGAACGCCGGGAGCCTGCGAAAGGCCGCAGAAGGCTACGCATTGCCCATAGAAAGGTGATCACCAAGCGCGAGCGTGGATCACCCTCGCCCTCTTCCGATCCCTTCATCCGTATCGGCGAGCAGCTTGTGCACGGCGTTGCGCGCCGCTGAGGGGCGCTGCAAACGAATATTCTTCTCGATCGCCTCGTGCAGCCTCTGGGCCCGCCGTTGGTCGCCGACCTGCTGAGTCGTGAAGACGAAGAGATGGTCGAGCGCCGACTCGATGAGCACGCCGAGCGGCACCAGCAGATCGTTGCCGGAGGCCCGCAGGATGGCAAGATGAAAGCGCGTGTCGGCCCGGATGCGCTCCTGAAGGCTTGCCGCCTCGCCCATCTCGCGGCAGGCCTGGCTGATCTCGGCCATCTGCTCGTCGGTCCGCCGCACCGCGGCAAAGGCGCTCGCTTCCGGCTCGATGATATGGCGGAACTCCTGTACCGTCCGCAGGAACACCTCACGGTCCGGCGCGGTCGCGTACCAGGCGAGCACGTCGCGGTCGAGAAGGTTCCAGCGCTCCTTCGGTTCGACCCAGCTGCCGATCTTGGGGCGCGAAGCGAGCAGGCTTTTGGCCATCAGCATCTTGATCGCCTCGCGCACCGCCGAGCGGCTGACGTTGAACGTTTGCGACCATTGGGCTTCGTTGGGCAGGATGGTGCCTGGCGGATAGTCGCCGCGCACGATCCTGAGCCCGATCTCGCTGGCCAGCGAGGCGTGCACGCTGGCACCGGGAAAGTGCGCCGCATCGGGCCGGCGCATGGCGGCTGGACGGCGGCCGGCCTGTGCCTTGGTCCGAATGGCTCGCTTGTTTGACTTTTCGTCCGGCATCCACGTTCCAATGCGTCGGCCGTACCTGTTCCGGTCAGGAACTGTCGGGTGCGCCGATGCCATTGCCGAAAATTCGAACCACGGGCGCGCCAAAGCCGGAGCCGCTGCCCCTGAAATGCGTGTCCCTGTTCGTCAGCAGAGGTGGCGGGGCGCCCGTTGACGAGCGCCCCGATCGAGACGCCTACTTCTGGATGCAGGTGTCGACCGTATCCTTGGTGCATTCGTCGAGGCCGGTGAACACCGGATCGTCGACCTTCTTGCCTTCGACCAGGTCGATCATCACGGACGGCGCCTTGTAGCCCATCTCGAACGGCCGCTGGCCGACCAGCGCGGTGACAAGGCCATCCCGCGCGATCGCCACCTCGTCGCCGATCGTGTCGGCGGCGCCGATGACGAAGTCGTTGCTGGCCAGCTTGTCCTTCAGCGGTCCAACCAGATCGCGATAGGGCTGCGGCGCGCCGAACAGCGGCCAGCCGCCCATGATGCCGAACGCATCGAGCTTGGGGTTGGCGGCAAGAATGTCGGTCATCGCCTGGACGCCCTTGGCGCCGTCGTCATTGGTGAACACCGGACAGCCCGCCACTTCCGTCCAGCCGCCTTCGCCGGCAAGGGCTGCAAGTCCTTCCTTGCCCGACAGCGCGTCACGCATGCCTTGCGCGCGGCGAAGAATGTTGTCGGCCGCCGGATTGCCCTCGATGGTGCAGATCGTGCCGCCATTCGGCTTGGCCTTCTTTATGTATTCGCCGATCTTCTTGCCCATCAGATAGTTGTCGGTGCCGAGATAAGTCTTGCGAAGTGCTGCGTCTTCCTTGGCAAGGTCGGCATCGACGGTCATGATCGGGATCGACGGGTTGGCGCTCTTGATCGTTTGCGCGATCAGCGGCGCGTTGGACGGCGAAATCGCCATCGCCACCGTGTCCGGCTTGCTCAGCATATCCTGCACGATCTGCGCCTCGCCGGCCTCGTCGGAAGTCGACGCCGGACCGGTGTAGAAGCACTCATACTCCGAGTTGGCGTTTTCCTTGTTCCATTTCTCGCAGCCCTGGTGGATCGCCTCGAAGAACGGATTGTCGAGACCTTTCACCACGATGACGAGCTGCTTCTTGGCCAAAGCCGGCCCGGCGCCCAACGCCATGGCGGCGACGGCGGCGAGCAAAACTGTTTTCCTCATGTCAGTCCTCCCTTGGAAACAGACGGACACGGCGTGCCCGCCACACAGATCGGCCGAATGCGAGATGACAGAAGCAAGCGCTCGTGCCGCCAGGCCAGGCCGATAAGTATTTTCAGATGCGACCAGCCCGGCAACGATGCCGGCACGATCGATAATCCTCTACCGGTTGCCCCGTCAAACGACGTCGTCAAAGCCGGCATATCTTCCTCCGACGCTCAACTAATAACGGCTTGCTGCCAACGTCAATTGCTATTTGTCCTACAAAACGGATTTTTCCCGAAAAGCGGGATCTCATTCGTCCGACAATTGCCCAAATCTTATTCGTCAGACAATTGACGCCCGCGCAGGCATTTGCGTAAATGACCGGGTCGCTGCTTCCGGGAGGAGCTGGGGTAGCGAACCGAAGCCGTCGCCCCTTCCGGGACAGACGGCCAGACATGGGAGGCAAAAGGCTGGTGGCGGTTCTCGAACTCACCAACATCTCGAAGCATTTCGGCGCCATCCAGGCGGTGAACGACGTGTCGCTGTCGATCGAGCCCGGCCAGGTCGTCGGCCTAATGGGTGACAACGGCGCCGGCAAGTCGACGCTGGTCAAGATGATCGCCGGCAATTTCCGCCCGAGCCACGGCACCATGCAGATGGACGGCAAGGATCTGATCCTGCACAAGCCGGTCGAGGCCCGCCAGCACGGCATCGAGATCGTCCACCAGGATCTGGCGCTGTGCAATAATTTGACGGCGGCGGCCAATGTCTATCTCGGCCGCGAACTGCGCCGCGGCGTCGGGCCCTTCCGTATCCTCGACTATGCCGCCATGTACAAGCGCGCCGGCCAGATATTCGCCGAGCTCAAATCCGAGACGCGCCCGCGCGACCTCGTCAAACAGATGTCCGGCGGTCAGCGCCAGGCGGTGGCGATCGCCCGCACCATGCTGTCGCAGGCCAAGATAGTGCTGATGGACGAGCCGACGGCGGCGATTTCGGTCCGTCAGGTCGCCGAAGTCCTCAACCTGATCCGCCATTTGCGCGACCAGGGCATCGCCGTGGTGCTGATCAGCCACCGCATGCCCGACGTTTTCGACGTCGCCGACCGCGTCATCGTCATGCGGCGCGGCAGGAAAGTCGCCGACAAGGCGATCGCCTCGAGTTCGCCCGAGGAAGTGACAGGGCTGATCACCGGCGCCATCGAGCAGGTGGTGTGAGAGCGGCAAAACCGGATTTCATTGCGCTGGCGCGTTTCGCTCCCGGCAGGAAAGGTCGATAATGGCAGTCACCCTTGATCAGACGATCGCGCAGAAACAGCACAGTTTTCTGTCGCGGCTGCTCTCCAGCCAGACGTTCTGGGTGGTGATCGCCGTCATCCTCGCCTGTATCTTCCTGTCCTTTGCCACGGATGCCTTCGCCACCCCGAAGAACCTCTTCAACATCACCCGCAACGTCACCTTCGTCGCCATTGTCGCGCTGGGCATGACCTTCGTCATCATCACCGGCGGCATCGACCTCTCGGTCGGTTCGGTGCTGTGCCTGTGCTCGATGGTGCTGGCCGTTACCATGCATGCCGGGTTTTCGATCGAAGTCGGCATCCTGGCTTCGATCGTCACCGCACTCGTCATCGGCGGCTTCAACGGCATTCTGATCGCCTATCTCGGCTTTCCGCCCTTCGTGGTGACGCTCGGCATGCTGTCGATCGCCCGCAGCCTCGCCATGGTGGCCTCCAACAACACCGTCGTCTTCCAGTTCGGGCCCGATCACGACAAGCTGCTGGCGCTGGGCGGCGGCGCCTGGCTGTTCGGGATCGCCAATCCGGTGCTCTACATGATCCTTTTGGCGCTGATCACCGGCTTCGTCCTGCGCTGGACCAAGTTCGGCCGGCACATCTTCGCCATTGGCGGCAACGAGCATGCGGCGACGCTGACCGGCGTTCCGGTGCGCCAGATCAAGGTCGCCGTCTACATGATCTCGGCGTTGTCGGCGGGAATAGCCGGCATCATCCAGACCGGCTGGCTGGGCGCCGTCACCACCAATCTCGGCAACGGCATGGAGCTGCAGGTCATCGCCGCCACCGTCATCGGCGGCGCCAATCTCGCCGGCGGCGTCGGCACCGCCTTTGGCGCCATCGTGGGTGCCGCCCTCATCGAGGTGATCCGCAACAGCCTCGGCCTGCTCGGTATTAACGCCTTCTGGCAGGGCACCTTCATCGGCGGCGCCATCCTGCTGGCGGTGCTGTTCGACCGCATCCGCAACTTCAGGCGAAGCGACTAAAAGCCTGTCTTCGCCGAAGCGGCGTTCATTTCGGTCCTATCGCTCAGTCTGAAAATCGGCTGAAGCGGCCTGCCGCGAATACCGGGCGTGCGGCTATGCCTTGACGGACACGGAAAACCGGCCGCACAATCCCCAAGCAGGCGAAGGGAGGCCAGTCGCCTGCGGGAGGATATACCCATGACGGAAGCGATCAGGCTCTACTGGGGCCGGTTCGGACATGTTTCTGTCCTGAATGTCGCGAGCGACTTCGTCACCCATGCCCATGTCGAGGCACATCTCATCATCTGGCTGGAAGGCACCGCCGGCGAGATGACCATCGGCCGTGAGACGGTCCTGCTTGGACCTGGCACGGCTGCCGGCATCAACTCGCTGCAGCCGCATAGCCATGTGCTGTCGCACGACGGCACCCCAGGCCTGTTCCTCGCCTTTTACATCGACCCGGACTGGGCACGGCGGCGCCGTGACCTGCCCTCGTCCGCGCCGCTTTTCGCGCAGGCGGCAATCACGCTCGAACCCTGGCTGCACCAGGCTGCTGCCGGCCTGCTCGATCATCTGACCGACAATGAGAGCATCGACGATGTCGCCAGTTACGAGATCGAGCGCTTCATCGACTCGGTGCTGGATGCCGCCGACGCTTCAGCTCCGCAGGAGCCGCGCGGCCGCGTGAACACCATGCAGGATTTCCGCGTCCGCAAGGCGATCCAGCTGATGAAGGCCAATGTCTGCGAGCGTATCTCATTCGATGACGTGGCGCGCAGCGTCGGCCTGTCGCGGCCGCATTTCTTCGCCCTGTTCAAGGAACAGACCAGTTTGACGCCTAACGTCTACTGGAACACGCTGCGCATGGAGGAAGCGGTGCGCCAGCTCCAGTGGTCGCATGAGCCGCTGATATCGGTCGCCTGCAATCTCGGCTTCACCACCCAGGGCAATTTCTCGCGTTTCTTCCGCGACCATGTCGGCGTGCCGCCGACGCTGTATCGCGAAGCGGCGCGAGCAGTGTCCTGACGGGCCGGAAACCGGCTATTTTCAGACTGATTGATACGTGCCCAAGACGCATTGATAAGCACCGCGACCACGGTCGGCCTACCGTCCCAAGCAGAATGTTTGCAAGGGAAAGAGCATATGGCTGATGTCACCATCTCCACCGTCATCGACGCGCCGGTCGAAAAGGTCTGGGCGCGCATCCGCGACTTCAACGGACTGCCGAATTGGCATCCGCGCATGGTCGAAAGCCATATCGAGGACGGCAAGGACGCCACCACGATCGGCTGCGTGCGCAACTTCCAGCTGGCCAGCGGCGCGCGGCTGCGCGAAAAGCTGCTCGATTTCTCCGATGAGAATTTCCTCGTCAGCTATTCGATCCTGGAAACGCCGCAGCCGCTCACCAACCACAGGGCTACGCTGCAATTGCGGCGCGTCACCGACGGCGACCGCACCTATGCCGAATGGACCGCCAGCTTCGACGCAGCACCCGAAGAAGCCGACAAGCTGGCCGAGGGCATGGGCGCCAATGTCTTCCAGGGCGGCTTCAACGCCCTGAAGAGCCATTTCGCCGGCCAGGGTTGAGGAGCGGGCCATGGCGCTGGCATTGCAGAGTTTTGCAACGGTGAAAGACGCCAGCGCGGCGCTGAAAGCCGCCGGCACGCGCTATCTCGGCGGTGGCACGCTCGTCTTGCGCGCCGCCAATGAGGGCGACGTTTCGGTCTCCGGCCTTGTCAGGTCGACCGACCCGGCCTTGTCGGTCATCACGGTCTCCGGCGGCACGATCCGCATCGGCGCTTCGGTGACCATGGCGGCGATCGCCCGCCATCCCGAGCTCGGCCAGCTTGCCAAGGCCGCGCGTGCCGTTGGCGGTCCGGCGATCCGCAACATGGCGACCGTCGGCGGCAATCTGTTTGCGCCAAGCCCCTATGGCGATTTCGCAGTCGCCCTGCTGGCGCTGGACGCCATGGTGAGCACCAATGACGGCGAAATGCCGATGGAAGCGTTTCTGGCCAAGCGGGGCGGGAGCCGCGCGATCGTCACCTCGGTCAGCTTCACGCGGCCGGCACAGGGAAGCTTTCGATTCGTGAAGGTCTCGCGGGTAAAGCCCAAGGGCGTCTCGGTACTCAGTATCGCCGCTATCCTGGAACATGCCGGCGACGGCACGATATCCTCGGCGCGCATCGCGCTCGGTTGTATGGCCGACCGGCCGATGCGAGCCAAGACAGCCGAAAAAGCGCTGCTCGGCAGGACACTGGACGCGGACGGCATCGCTTCGGCGCTGGCCGCCGCGAGCGACGGCACCGCACCAATCACCGACCCGATCGCCAGCGCCTGGTATCGCGCGCAAGTGCTGCCGGTTCATCTCGGTCGGCTGCTGCTCAGCTAGTCACATTCGGGGCGCGCGCTTGCCCTGCGGGGCAGGCGCGCAAGGAGCGCGCAAGGAGGAAGAATGGCAAAGGTTCCCGTCCAGTTCACGCTCAACGGTTCTGAGAAGGCCGAATTCGTCGAAAGCGGCACAACGCTGCTCAACGCCTTGCGCGACAAGATCGGCGACACTTCGCCGAAGGGCGGCTGCCATCAAGGCACCTGTGGCGCCTGCTCGGTGATCGTCGACGGTGAGCTCCGGCTGTCCTGTCTGACGCTCGCCGAGACCTGCAACGGCGCTGCCATCACCACCACGTCGGGTCTTGCGGAAGGCGGCGTCCTGCATCCGCTGCAGCGCGCCTTCCTCGACGCCTTCGCCACCCAATGCGGCTTCTGCACGCCGGGCATGCTCATGGCGGCCAAGGTGTTGCTCGACCACACGCCCGATCCCAGCCGCGACGATGTCGTCGAAGCGCTGTCGGGCAACATATGCCGCTGTACAGGCTACGAGCCTATCATCCAGGCGGTGCTCACCGCCGCTCGCGCCAACTCGCAGAACGCGGCCTGAGGGAAGCAAGATGGAACTGCGCAAAAGCTATTTTTCGGACGTCCGCAAGGATGACCTCAACGAGATCGGCCAGCCGAGGCCCCGCTCGGATTCGCCCGGCCATGTCACCGGCAAGACCGCCTATTTCGCCGACCGCAACTTTCCCGGCATGCTGCATCTGAAGATGGTGCGCAGCCCGCACCATCATGCCCGCATCCAATCGATCGATACGTCCGAAGCGGAAAAACATCCGGGCGTGGTGAAAATTCTCACCGCCAGGGACGTCCCGCACAATGTCTACACCATCCTGATCCTGATCCAGATCGGGCCGGAGGACGAGACGGTTCTGGCCGACGGCAAGGTGCGCTGGAAGGGCGAGGCCGTGGTGGCGGTGCTGGCCGAGACGGAGCGCGCCGCCCAGGAAGCCGCGGCCAAGGTCAAGGTCGACTACGAGGTGCTGCCTGCCGTCTTCGACATGGAGGAAGCGCTGAAGCCCGGCGCGCCCCTCGTCAACGAGTATCACGGCCAGAACCACTATCTCTATGACAGCGGCGAGTGCCGCAAGGTGCGCTTCGGCGATGTCGAGGCGGGGTTTGCCGAGGCCGACTACGTCCTCGAACAAAGCTACCAGTCCTCGCCGATAGAGCATGCGCCGACCGAGACCACCGGCTGTATCGTGGCACCGGAGGGCAATGACCGCTTCACCTGCTATACCAACACGCAGGCGATGTTCTTCACCCTCGACAACACGTCGATCATTTTGCAGATGCCGGGCAGCAAGCTGCATTTCGTCGGCGGCACGGTCGGCGGCGGCTTTGGCGGCAAGGTCGATGTCATCGTCGAACCGATCGCGATCCTCGGCGCCAAGCTAACAGGGCGACCGGTCTGTTTTACCTACAGCCGCGAGGAGGAGATGCAGATTTCGTCACCTCGCGCGGCCGAAAAGGTCGTCATCAAGGACGGCGTGATGAAGGACGGCCGCATCGTCGCGCGCAAAGTCACCGGCTACACCGACGCCGGCGCCTACTCCCGCCATTCGCCCTATGGCGCCCAGAAGGGCGCGGGGCACTATCCCGGCCCCTACACCATCCCCAATGTTTGGATCGACACGTACTGCGTCTACACCAACCGCACCCCCTCCTCCGCCATGCGCGGCTTCGGCGTCACCATCGGTGACTTCGCGCTGGAGGTGCAGATGGACAAGCTGGCGCGGCTGATCGGCATGGATCCGCTCGAATTCCGCTTCATCAACGCCTATCGCGACGGCGATATGAAGGCGCATCGCCAGCCGACCGAAGGGGCGGCCCTCATAGAGTGCATGCAGGAGGCCTCGCGCGCGGCCAACTGGCCCGTGGCTGAGAAATACATGGCAATGTCCTCCTACGTGAAGGGAGCTTGAAATGGCGATCAGGCGTGGACGCGGCGTCGCCGCGATTAACTATCCCACGGGCATGAACCTTGGCGGCGATCCCACCCAGGCGCTGGTGCATTCGACCCCAACCGGCAATTTCATGGTGACCCTATCATCGGTCGATCTCGGCCAGGGCATGAAGCAGATCATGGCGCAGATCTGCGCCGAGACAATCGGCGTGCCGACCGACCGCGTCGTCGTCGACACCGCCGATACCGACACCGGCCCGCACTGCATGGGCACTTTCGCCTCGCGCGGCACGCACCGCGCCGGCAACGCCGTCATCCAGGCGGCGAGGGAAGCCCGCCAGGTGATGCTGGAAGTGGCGGCGGAGGAATTGGAGGTGAACGCCTCCGACCTCGAGACCGACGGCCAGGGCAACATCCTGGTGAAAGGGGCGCCGCAGAAATCGATCTCGATCTTCGACGTCGCGCTTTCGGCGCATTTCAAGCGCGGCCGCTCGATCTCGGGACGCGGCATGTTTCTCATCCCGCGCTCCTATCCGGAGAAGGAGACCGGCGCGATGAAGCCGTCGACCTGCTACGCGCATGCCTGCACCGTGGCGGAGGTCGAGGTCGACGACGAGACCGGCGAGGTGACGGTGCTGGCGGTGAAGAACGTCTTCGAGATCGGCCGTGCGCTGAACCCCAAGATGGTCGAGCAGCAGCTGGTCGGCGGCTCCTGGATGGGCATCAGCCACGCGCTCTACGAAACGACCGAGCCCTATTATCCCAGCCGTGACCACGGCGGCACCGACTTCAATCAGTATCTGATGCCAGGTCCCGGCGATCTGGCCGAAACCGAGGTCATCGTGCTGGAGCGGCCCTCGGCAGATGGTCCTTACGGCGCCAAGGGGCCCGGCGAAATGTGCGCCAATCCACAGATTCCGGCGGTCGCCAATGCCGTTTTCGACGCTGTCGGCGTGCGCATCGACACGCTACCGATCACGCCGGAACGCATTTTGCGTGCGCTCAAGGCGCAAGCGACGACCTGAGGACCGACATGCCCGAGGTAAACGCCGAAACGGTCGCGACTTCGCCAGAAGCGGTCGCCGAGCGCCTCGCTGCCTCGCATTATCTGGCTGATGAAAGCCTGGCGACGGCCATCTTCCTGGCGATCCGGCTGGGCAAGCCGCTGCTGCTCGAAGGCGCTCCGGGCGTCGGCAAGACGGAAGCGGCCAAGGCAATCGCCGGGCTGCTCGGCCGCGATCTGGTGCGGTTGCAATGCTATGAAGGCATAGACGCCGCGCATGCGCTCTATGAGTGGAACTACCAGCGCCAGCTGCTCGCCATCCGCCATGCCGGCGAGCAAGAAGTCGATATCTACGACGACCGCTTTCTGATCGCCCGCCCGCTGCTGCAGGTCCTGAAGGCGCCGGAGCAGCGCATCCTGCTGGTCGACGAGATCGACCGTTCCGACCACGAATTCGAGGCGCTGCTGTTGGAGTTTCTTTCCGACTTCCAGATCAGCATTCCCGAGCGCGGCACCATCCGCGCCACCGCACAGCCGATCGTCATCCTGACCTCCAACCGCACCCGCGAACTCGCCGAAGCGCTCCGGCGGCGTTGCGTCTATCACTGGATTGGCTATCCCGATGCCGAGCGTGAGGCGGCCATCATCATGCTGCGCGCCGGCGATGTCGCAGAGGCAACGGCACGCGCCGTGGCCACAGCCGTGCAGACCATCCGCGCGCGTCCACTCGCCAAGCCGCCCGGCATCGCCGAGGCGGTCGAATGGGCCAATGCCGCGACCATTCTCGAAAAAGGCGGCAGTCCATGGCCGGAAGCCTTCCGCCGCGCCATCGGCGTGCTGATCAAGGACGAGGAGGATCTGTCCTACATCGCGCCCGAGCTCGGCCGGATCGTCGACGAGGTGCTGGCGTGAGCCGCGACGTCATTCAGCAACGCGGGCGGGGCAGCGCCCCCCTCTGTCCTGCCGGACATCTCCCCCGCGCCGCAACGCCCTTGCTCAGCTTCGCTCGCCTGCTGCGCCGCTACGGCTTCGCTATTGCCCCGGAACAAGTCTCCCGCTTCATGCAGGCCGTGACCCTGCTGGGGCCGCGCTCGATGGCGGACATCCGTGAGGCGGCCCTGGCCACACTAGCGCCGCCGCCTGACCGCCGCGACGAATTCGAAGCGCATTTCCAGAGCCATTTCTATGGCAACGCGTCAGCTGTGATCGATGGCGATGCAGACGAGGAAACGCGCATCAAGGATGATGGCGGTGCCGACGACGAACGGATCGAGGCCGAGCAGAAACAGGAAGGCGGCGAGTTGTCTTCCGCCCTGGAGCAGTTGAGCTCGCGCGACTTCCAGCGCGACGACGACAGTCTGACCGCGTTTCGCCGAAAGCTGTCATCGGCCCTGCCCGCCCGACGTTCCTTCCGCACCGTGCGTACCCATTCGCGCGGCAAGCTCGACCTGCGCCGCTCGCTCAGGGAAATCGTCGGCGCAGATGGCGATGTCCCCTCGCCGCTGCTGCGCCGCCGCCAGACCGTGCCGCGCAAACTGCTGCTCTTGATCGATGTCTCCGGCTCGATGAAGCTGCACACCGCCGACTATCTCAAGCTGGCGCATGCCGCCGTGCAGGGCGCGGACCGCGCAGAGATCTTTACCTTCGGCACGCGGCTCACCCGCATCACCTCGGCATTGCGCATCCGCGACCGCGATCAGGCGCTGGCGCGCGCGGCGGCCCAGGTCGACGATTGGGATGGCGGCACCCGCATGGGACCGACCCTGCTGGCATTCCTCTCGGTGCCGCGCTTTTCGTCGTTCACGCGCGGCGCCGCGGTCGTCATTCTCTCCGACGCGCTGGAGCGCGGCGACCATGCCGAACTGGAGATTGCCATGCGCAGGCTTAGCGCCCGCGCCTTCCGGCTGTCGCTGGCGACCCCGCTGGCCGGCGATCCGCGCTTCCAGCCGGCGACAGCGGCGCTGCGCGCCATCCTGCCCGACCTCGACGATCTGGTCGACGGCTCGTCGCTGGCCGGCCTCACCGATTTCATCCTGTCGCTCGCACGCCCCGCCCCGGCGGCCGCGACCATCTGGAAAAGGGTATCGTGATGCAGAAAGCCATCGACGCGCATTTCCACATCTGGCGCCAGAAGGACCAACCATGGCTGGTCGGCCCGATGGTGCCGCGCATCTTCGGCCCTTACGAACCGATCCGCCGCGACTATCCGATCGATGAATTTTTGGCCGACCAAAAAGGTTCCGGCGTCGAAAAAGCCGTTTATGTCCAGACCAACTGGGCCAAGGAGGATTTCGAGAAGGAGGTCGCCTTCCTGCAGAAGACCGCTGACGAGACCGGCTGGCCGCACGCCATCGTCGGCTATGCCGACATGACGGTGGACGATGTCAGGCCGCAGATCGACCGGTTGATGAAATACAGGCTGCTGCGCGGCGTGCGCATGCAACTGCACTGGCACGAGACCCCGGCCTTCCGCTTCGCCGCCTCGGCCGACCAGGTGATCGACCCCAAGGTCCGCGCCAACGTCGCGCGGCTGAAGGATTACGGCCTGTCCTTCGACCTGCAGCTCTTCCCCGCCCAGATGAAGGACGGGCTGACGCTGGTCGGCGAAAACCCGGAGACGAATTTCATCCTGACCCACGCCGGCATGCTGACCGGCATGGAACCGGAAACCACCGAAGCCTGGAAGGCCGGCCTGCGCACGCTGTCGGCGGCGCCCAATCTCTACGCCAAGCTGTCTGGCCTCGGCACCTTCGTTCACCGCAACGACCCGGCGCTGATCGCCTACATCATCGACAATGCGATCGATATTCTTGGCAGCGACCATCTGATGTTCGGCTCGAACTTCCCGATCGAGAAGCTCTGGACCGGCCACGCCGAACTGATCAAGGCGCACCGCGATGCGGTGGAGAAGCATGGCACGGCGGCGGAAGCCGACATTTTCTGGAACGCGGCGGAGAAGGTTTACAGGCCGGTGTAGCGCGTCTTTCCTCACTTCACCTCGAACTGTGGATCGACCGGGATCTGCATTGCCGTCACCAGATGGTTGGTCTGCCCCGCCAACCCGATGATCGACACCAGTTCGCCATGCTGTGCGTCTGTCATGCCCTTGGCGCGCGCCGCCGCGGTGTGCGAATGGACGCAATAGGAGCAGCCATTGGCGGTCGACACCGCGATGTAGATCATCTCCTTGGTCAACGGATCGATCGCACTGTCTGCAACCATCACCGCCTTGAGCTGTTCCCAGATACGCTTCAGCGCCGCAGGATCATTGGCCAGCCCGCGCCAGAAATTATTGACGAAATCGGATTTGCGCGTCGCGCGGATGTCGTCGAACACCGCCTTTAAGGCCGGGATTTTCTCCACCTCGGCATCGCTCAGGAGTCTGGTGGTGGCCATGGTGTTTCCTTTCGTTTTTTCAATGCCGGACGTTTGAATCGGACGCTGAACAGCCGCCGCCAATCCATTCACTTCATTCGCCTATTCGCCTTTTGCGACGCAAACAGCACCGCGAGGGTATGTCGAGATTCAAGTCAGGCCGAGTCGAAAACGACGGGTTCCGAGAACCGGAGCGGAGCGTACTTGAAGTACGTGAGCACCGGGAGCGCAGGAAGCCGGCGTTTGCAGGCCGGCCTCACCTGAATACCGACACACCCTCTAATGCACCGCCGCATACATAATCTTCTCCTCCGTCGCCTCCGCCGGCGAAAACTCTTCGACGATGCGGCCCTGGCGGCAGACCAGGATCCGGTCGGACAGGTTCATGATCTCCGGCAGGTAGGACGAGATGACCACGACGGCCAGACCCTCGTCTGCCAGCCGGTTGATGATCTGGTGGATCTCGGCGATGGCGCCGACATCGACGCCGCGCGTCGGCTCGTCGAAGATGACGACGCGCGGCTTCTGCACCAGCCCCTTGCCGATAACCACCTTCTGCTGGTTGCCGCCGGAAAGCTCGACCACGCGCGCATTGTCGTTGATCGCCTTGATATTCAGCGTCTTGGTCCATTCGGCGGAAAGCGCGCGCATTTCCTGCTGGTTGATCACCCAGGCCGTTTCGCGGCCGGCTGCCAGCAGCCCGCCGAACAGGTTCTCGGCAATGCCCATCGTCTCGAAAATGCCTTCGCTCTTGCGATCCTCCGTGACGTAGACGATGCCGTCGGCTACCGCTTCGCTCGGCACGAGATAGCGCACCGGCCTGTCGTCCAGCTCGATCGCCCCGCCGCGCAGGAAATCGCGTTTGTAGATGCCGGACACGATTTTGAACGTCTCGGTACGGCCGGAGCCGATCAGCCCGAAGACGCCGGTGATCTGGCCTTCGAAGATCGAGAACGAATTGTTGCGCACGACATTGCTCATTGAGATGTCCTGCACCGACAGAACTTTCTTGCCCGCCTTGCGCAGCCTGGCCTCGTCTCGCTGGCGATAGATCTGCCCGGACAGCGTGCGCCCGACCATGGCGGCAACGATCCGGTCGCGATCGAAGGCCGACGTGTCGTCGGTGATGGCCAACTCGCCGTCGCGCAGGATGGTGATACGGTCGGCAATCAGCAGCGCCTCTTCCAGCGCATGGCTGATGAAGACGATGGAGACGCCGCGCGCCTTGAGCCGCCGGATCAGCGCGAAGAAGTGCCGCTTTTCCTCCGGCGTCAACGTCGCGGTCGGCTCGTCGAAGATGATGATCTCGGCATTGTGGTGCACGGCGCGCGCGATCTCGACCATCTGGCGCTTGGCCGCGCCAAGCGTCGCCACCATGGCGTTCGGGTCGACCGGAAAATTCAGCGACTGCAGGAACTGCTGCGCGGAAATGTAGGTGCCGCGCAGCCGGTTGAGGAATTTCTCGGTGCCGAGATAAAGATTCTGCGCCACCGTCATCGACGGCACCAGGCTGGTCTCCTGGAACACCATTGCGATGCCCGCCTCGAGCGCCGCATGCGGCGAGGCGTAAGCGATCTCGCGTCCCTTGTGGAACATCTTGCCCGAACTGGCGTCGACCACTCCGGCGATGATCTTGGTCAGCGTCGACTTGCCGGCGCCGTTTTCGCCGAGCAGCGCGTGGATCTCGCCCTTGCGCAATTCGAAGCTGACATTCTTGACCGCGGGCACGCCGCGATAATTTTTGGTGACATTCTCCAGGCGCACGATTGGTTCCATCAAAACCCCCCGGCATCGACAGCCAACACGCAGTCGCCGCCCTTCGAGGCGACGAACAGTTCGCCATCTTTTTCAACCACGCTGCAAATGCCGTGACGTATGCCGTTGGCGCGGCTGTGCAGGCTGAACCGAGGCTGCATCTTCTGGTCGAGCCTGACCACCAGACCGTAGGAGCGGCTCGGCGACCAGGGCTTGTGGATGCCCATCGTGCGGATGCCGCCGCATTGCAGCGGTTCGAGGAAGCTGCGGCTTGAGGCCAGAGCCGGTGCGATCCAATAGGCCGGCGGCACCTGCTCGATCATGTCCTGACGGTAATGCGTCTCCTGCAGCACGAATTCGATCAGCCGGTTGCGCGGCACAAACAGGGTCAGCCAGGCGCCGCCATCGGCTGCCGGCGACAGCCGCGCGGGATAGCCGGGCAGATGGGTCAACACCGTCGAGCGGCTGCCGCTTGCCGCCTCGAAGCGGATGAGTTGATGGCGCCAGCTCTCGCTCACCAGCACATCCCTGCCGATGGGATGGAGCCCATAGGGAAAGGCGATGGCGCCGGCCACCTTGCGGAAGGTCCCGCCTGCCGCATCCTGCTTCCAAAGCGATCCGGACGCGCCTTTCTTCATCAGGTCGGCCGCCCATTGTGATGGTGCGAATTCGGCCGAACCATTGGCCAGCCACAGAGCGCCGTCACCGGGATAGGCGAGCGCGGTGATGCAGCTGACACCAGCCGGTAGCGAAACATCCCTACCGCCGACCAGGAGCTTGCCGCTTTCCAATCCGACCGTCAGCTCACCCGATGGCGAGAACGCCAGCGCGGTAACGGTGGACGCAAAGGTCTCGACCAACTTGGGCGCGGTACCGGCGGCAATCGAATAAACGGCGTTGCCGCTGGAAGCGAGCAGCTTGTCGCCAGAGATCAGCAGATTGTCCGGCTCGGTCAGTTCGGCAAACGCCGGCGCATCGTCAAGCTGCGTGTTGGGTCGGAAAGCGCCATCCAGCGGCGGGATCGTCACCGCCTTGCCGCGAAATAAATCCAGGATGGGATCGAGGATCATCGCTTTGCTCCCCAATAGGAAGCCGGGCTGGTCCAGTTCGGATCGGCACCCGAGATCTTGTAGCGGCCGATGCGGTTGTTGAGGATGCCGCCGACGAACAGAAAACCCTTGTGCTCGCGCATCGAGGTGACCATCGGATGCGCGCTGCCGGTAAGGTCGCCCAACGCCTCGACGATGTCGCCCTTCTCCGTGAATTTCACCACGCCGCCGGTGTTGATGTTGGGGAACAGCCATTCGTCCTGCGGCAGCCGGCGTGTCATGCGCTTGCGCATGTCGGGATGGCGCAGCGACAGGTCGAAGCTCGGGGTGCGCATGCCGAGCCACGCCATCCAGTAATTGCCGTCGGAAGCGCGGTTGATGTTGTCGGGGTAGCCCGGCATGTCCCGGATGACGCATTCGGCGGTGCCGGCCTTCGGCCCTTCCAGCCAGTAGCGATGCACACGGCAGGCCCAGCTCTCGGCGAAGAACAGCGACTTGCCGTCATGCGCCATGCACACGCCGTTGGTGTAGCGGTAGCCGTCGAGCAGCGTCCTGGTCGATCCGTCCTTCGGATCATAGACCAGCAGGCGGCCGGTGGCGCGGTTCTCGATCGAATCCAGCGCCCAGTCATGCGCGTCGTAGCGCTTGGTCGAGTCGGTGAAATAGATGCGGCCGTCCGGTGCTATGTCGCAGTCGTTGGGATCGCGCAGCCGTGCGTCGTCGACGACCGATGTCCAGGAGCGCGACGTTTCGGCCGACAGGCGTTTGACCTCACGATCGGGCGAGACGGAATAGAGCCCCATGGCGCCGACACAACTGATCAGATTGCCTGATTTGTCGAAGGCAAGGCCGAGCGGAAAGCCGCCGATATGAGCGAACACTTCCGACTTCACATAGTCCGGTGCGAAGAAGCGGACGATCTCGCCATGGCGCGTGCCGCAATAGAGGTGGTCGTCACGGTCGAGGATGACATCTTCCGGTCCCTCCAGTTCGCCGAGCCCGATATGGTCGGCGCCCGACAGCCGATTGTCGAGTTCGTATGATGTGCCGGAGCCGGGCGCCGCCGACTGCGTCTCGCCCATCCTGAGATAGACCGGCGCGACATAGACCTCGTTCAGCACCTTGTGGCGGTTCTTCAGCCAGCGGATGTCGATCGTCACCGCCACCGCCAGCATGATGCCCAGCACCATCTGGTTGGTGCCGGTACCGTAGCCCAGCCTGATCAGACCGTTGGTCATGCTGAGCACGATGATGGCGCCCATCAGCCCCTTGATCACCGAGCCGCGCCCGCCGCCGAGGCTGACGCCGCCGACCACCGCCGCGGTCAGCGCCATGATCTCAAGGTTGAGGCCGGTGCCCGGCCCTGCTCCGCTCAGCCGGCAAGCTATGAGGAAGCCGCCGATCGAGGCGCAGAAGCCTGAGAAGACATAAGTCATGAACACGGTGCGGCGCACACGGATGCCGGCATTGTGGGCAGAGCGCCGGGAGCCGCCAACCGCCAGCACATGCCAGCCGGGCCGCGAGCGCGTCAGCGCGATATGAGTGACGATGGCGAGGATAATGGCCAACCACACCGAGACCGACAGGCCCCAGAAGGTGCCGTCGCCGATGAAGTCGAGCACATCGGAGGTGGCTTGGGACAGCTGCACATCGGCGGCATAGGTGGTGACCAGGATGTCGAACAGCGCCCGCCCGAAAATGAAGGTCACCAGCGTGGTGAGGAAGGCGCGCAGCCTGAGGTATCCGACGAGATAGCCGTTGACGGCGCCGAAGACGAGGCCGGCGGCAAGCGAAGCGGCCAGCGCCAGCCAGATCGACTGTTCGAGGATGAAGAAGACATAGACGGCCGAAAAGCAGGACAGCGCAAAGATCGAGCCGACCGACAGGTCGATGCCGCCGCCAAGCATCACCACCGTCATGCCGGTGACGACCATCGAGAATTCACCGAGCTGGCGGGTCGATTCCTGCAGCGAGGTCAGTTTGAAGAAGCCCGGAATGATCGAACCGAACACGCCGAGTGTTGCCACCAGTGCCAGGAAGGGAATGGCATTGTCGGTCCAGCGCTTGGTCAGTATCTCGCCGACCAGATGGTCGGGCACGAGATTGTAGCGCCAGGCCTGGAGGCGTTCGCGAAAGGACATCAGGTCACTGCTATTGCGAGAGAAGAGAAAAAGGTGGCCGGGTAATCGCTCCGGAGCAATTCTCAACTTCGCCGCTGCCCCTCATCCGCCTGCCGGCACCTTCTCCCCGTGAAGAACGGGGAGAAGGGATAAGCTCCAGCGTCGACACCCCCTCTCCCCGTTTTCACGAAGAGAGGGTAAGGTGAGGGGCAGCGCCGAGGTTGGAGATTGTCCACGTACAACCCGGCCGCCATGTTGATATTAGGCGTAAACTCGCGACCTACTTCGCCGCAGCTTCCGCTTGCAGCGCCTTCAGGTCCCAGCAGCTGTCGGGCTTGAGGTCGGCCTTGGTCGTCGCCTTCTCCAGCGTGTAGATGTAGGTGTGCGACGTGCCGGCCGGCTGGCCGCTCTGCAGCAGGAACTTTATGATGGCGTTCATGTCCCCCGACTGCCGGGCAAGGTCGGTCATGACAACCGCGCCATAAGTGCCGTCCTGCAGCTTGTCGCAGTCGGCCGCCTTTTCGCCGCCTCCGGTGGTGACCAGGAAAACCTTGCCCTCGAGCTTGGCATCACGGATCGCGGCCGACGCGCCAGTAGCATCACCATCCCAGAAGTCGATGATCGAGCAGATGTCGGGGTTCTGCTGCAGCATCGTCGTCGTGACATTGCGCGAGGTGGTCGCATCCCAGTTGGAGTCGGGCTTGGCCACGACCTGAAACTCGGGATGCTTTTCCAGTACCTTCATGATGCCGGCGTACTGATAAAGGCTGGAGGAGTTCGCTTGATCGCCCTGCACAAGGCCGATCTTTTTGGACGAGTTCTCGCCGCAGCCCTTGATCGCGGCTTCCGCCTCGAGTTGGCCGAGCCGGTCCCAATCGCTGCCGACAAAGGCATCGGCCGGGAAATTGGCGGGATTGTCGACCAGGATCACGTAGGTGCCGGCTGCCTGCGCCTTCTTCATCAGCTTGGAGTAGGAATTGAGGTCGGGCGCGTGGATGATCAGCACGTCAGGCCTGGTGTCGGAGGAGATGGCATCGGTGATCGCCTGCGCGCCGGCATCGACGACCCAGTTCGGATCGCGCGTCTCGAACGTGCCGCCCCAGGCCTCGACTTCGGTCTTCAGATAGTGCGCCCAGCCCTGCGCCAGGTCGAAGCCCATCGCCAGCGGCACCAGCATGACGCGTTTGCTCTTGAGTGCCTGCGCATAGGCAGCGGGGCCCGGATCGTCGGCAGCGAAGCTCGGCGCCACGAACGCGGTGACCGCAAGCGCCGTCGCGGCGGCCATCAATGTTTTGATCAGTTTCATGTCACATCCTCTGGTTGGTCGTTGTTATTTACGGCCGGCCCCAACCGTCCGCTTTGGTTTAGTCTTCCTGTTTGAGCATGATCTTTTCCGAAAAGTTCCCACTTTTCGGGATCATGCTCTAGATGTCGCCCTGCTGCGCCGTCTGTTCGTCACGCGGATTGATGATGCCGTCGACGATGATGGCACCGAGCAGGATCGCCGCCTTGATCAGGTTTTGGTAGAGCAGCGGAATGTCGATGATGGTCATCGCATTGAGCAGGATGCCGATCAGCGCCGCTCCGACCAGCACGTTTCGCACCCCGCCTCGTCCGCCCGAAAGCCCGATGCCCCCGATCACCGCCACCAGCACGATGTCGTAGAGCAGCGTCGAGTTGACGACGCGGGTGTTGATCGAATGCAGGCTGGCCGCTGTCAGCAGGCCGGCGATCAGCGCCACGAAGGCGGAAAGCACATAGCGCAGCACCAGCATCGGCCGCACTGGAATACCGATGTTGCGCGCGGCGACCGGATTATCGCCGGCGAAATAGATGTAGCGGCCCCATTTGGTGTAGCGCAGGAATAGGAAGAACAGGAAAGCCAGTGCAGCGAAGACGAACACCTCGATGGGAATGTCGAGGAAGCGCAGGCCGCCAAGCAGTTCCACCCAATGGCCCTGCGGCACCGGAACCGCATCCTGCGTGATCAGTTGCGAGCGCACATAGCCGAAGACGAAGGAGCCGGTGGCAAGCGTCACGAAGATCGCCGGCACGTCGGCGTAAGCGACGAGAAAGCCGTTGAGCAGGCCGATGGCGAGCACGCCGGCCAGCACATAGGCGAAGGCGAGCCCGTCAGGCGTTCCTGAATTCATCAACTGCAGATACCAGGCGACCGACATCGCCATGATCGCCACCGCCGAGAGGTCGATGCCACGGCCAATGATGACGACCGCCATGCCCAATGCCAATATGCCCAGTACCGAGACCGAACGAACGATGGCAACGAGATTGTTCGGAGCGATGAAGCCCGGCAGGCCTATGGCCGCGGCAATGAACAGCATCACCGCTATGGCAAAGACAATACCTTCCTGGTTCAGGCTCTTGAAACTCGGCCGACCGATCGCGTTCATTGTCTGTCTTCACCCCGGCGGCAGCGCTGCCGCCCCTGGGAAGAAAGCTAATCGGCTCAACGTCGGTTCGTCAAATGAATCCGCGTTCAAAACACGGACTGCCGACGAGACTCGCGATGTGGACGCATTGATTGCTGATGCTGGCGCAATGCCCGGAAACTTCAGCACTTTTGGCAATTGTTTGCGCCATCCCTGCGTCTTGCGCAAGCACGACACCAAGGCGCAAGGCGAAGATGGAATTTAACCCTGCGGTGGATGGGAAAATTCGATTTCAGTTCCCGGTCATGTGGCCGGAAACCTCGGCGCCGGCGGTCCTCGGCAACACCAGGAAACGGAACGACGCCACCAGCCCGATGACGCCGATCACCAGGAAGGTGACTCGAAAATCGACGAGGTCCAGCGCCGGCTGGGCCCTGGCGATCTGCGACAGGTTGAGGATCGCCGCAGCTATCGCCACACCGAACAGCATTGCCACCTGCTGCAGCATCGAGGACAGGGTCGCCGCCGAGCTGCGCTGCGCCGCGGCGATATCGGCGAAGGCCAGCGTGTTCAGCGCCGTGAACTGCATGGAACGCGACAGGCCGGCGATCAGCATCAGCCCCACCACGAGCGCCTGCGGCGTCTGCGGCGAGATCGCCGCGCAGGCCATGATCGATGCGGACGCAATGACGCCGTTGACGACCATCACCGAACGAAAGCCGAAGTGGCGCAGCATCGGCGTCGTCACCGTCTTCATCCCGAGATTGCCGAGGAAATAGGCCAGGATCATCATGCCGGCATCGACCGGGCTCATGCCAAAGCCGACCTGGAACAAAAGCGGCAGCAGGAACGGCGTGGCGTTGATCGCGACGCGGAATATGGTGCCGGCCGCAAGCGTCGAGATGGCGAAGGTCAGCACCTTGAACGAGGACAGGTCGAGCAGCGGATGGGGCGCGCGCCGGAGATGCCGCACCGCCAACCAGCCGATGACGATCCCTGCCGCGACCAGCAGCACCGTCGGCAGCACGCCGTCGTCGGGATGCGCGATACGCTCGAGGCCGCAGAGAAGGCAAGCAAGTCCCGCCGATGTCAGGAAGAAACCCGGCCAGTCGAGTGGCTTGGGATCGGCTTCACGGTCACCGGGGATGAAGCGGGCGACCAGCGCCAGCCCGATCAGCCCAAGCGGGATGTTGATGAAGAAATTCCAGTGCCAGGAGAGATAGGTGGTGATGAAACCGCCAAGCACCGGACCAACGACAGGCGCGAACAGCGCCGGCCAGGTGATGAGCGCGGTTGCGTTGAGCAGTTCCGATTTTGACGCGTTGCGCAGCACCAGGATGCGGCCGACCGGCGTCATCAATGCGCTGCCCAGCCCTTGCGCGGCGCGCGCCGCGACGAACTCGGTGAGATTCTCGGAGAAGCCGCAGGCGAGCGAAGCCAGCGTGAACAGTGCGATCGCCATCAGGAAGATGTTGCGCGCGCCGAACCGGTCGGCGAGCCAGCCCGACAGCGGCACGAACACCGCCATGGTCAGCATATAGATGGTGATGCCGATGCTCATCGCCACCGCCGGCACGCCGAAGGAGGCACCCATCTGCGGCAGCGACGTCGAGATGATCGTCGAATCCAAGAGCTGCATGAAGAAGGCAATGGCGACCATCAGCGCCACACGCCGCGAATTGCTGGCTGGGTCGGCTAAAACTTCAGTCTCGGGGATGGCAGTCATGACGGACCGCTTTGAACAGCATTTGGCCGGCGGCGTCCAGATCCGTGACCATTCGCGCCGGCCGGAAAAGCCGCGACGGCTTTGCCGCCAGGCTCTCCACCGATCTCGGCAAGCCGGTCAAGGCTGTGGCCGACTGGCAAAGTTGCGTCGAGGCGCCGACATCGTCGTCGAGGCCTCGCGGCTGCCGGAACCGCAGCCGCTGCTGAAGACCGAGTGGATCAAGCGTGGCACGCTGGTCGTGCCCTATGGCACGATGAGCGCGGTCCGAAATACCTGTCGCCGGTCGGCGGCGCATCGGCCGGCTTCGTGCCGCTGCAGAAGACGGTAACATCGATCCTGGCCGCCATCCGCCACAAGGCCAATCCGGTGATGCTCGATTTCCTGCCCGTCTCCGAGGGCGTCGAGGACCATGCCACGCAGACGCCGCTGGCCGTTTCGAAATGCGCCGCCATGATCGCACTGTGGCGCCGGTTGATCGCCTTCGAACTGATGGCGGCCGCCCAGGCCGTCGACCTGCGCGACGGGCAGACGCTGGCGCCGCGCATGGCCGCTATCCATAAGGCGATACGCGCGCTGGTGCCGGCGCTGAAGGAGGATCGGCCGCTCGGCATCGAAGCCGAAGCGCTTCATGCCGCGCTTGTCGATGGGAATTGGCAGCCGATCTTAGCCCCGGCCGACCTTGTCGAGGAACAGACGTAGCTCGGCCGGGTCCATGTGCACCACATGCCTGTCCTCGGGATAGACGCCGCTGTTGACGTCGGCGACATATTCGGAGAATGCGGCCACCCGCTCCGCCTGCAACCGATCATATTCAGCGGCGAAGTTGCGATAGACCTTGGAGTGTCGTGGCATGTGGCCCCGATTCTGCCCGAGGATATCTTCGGCGAACAGATATTGCGCGTCGCAACCGGTGCCCGCGCCCATCGACAGCATGATCAGCGAAGTGCGCTCCGAGATTGCCTTGGCGACCTCGACCGGCACCACTTCGATCTCGGCGCCGATGGCGCCGGCGGCCTCGAGCTGTTTCACCGCTTCGAACACCTGTATGGCGGTGCCGGCGGTCTTGCCGACCGCCTTGAAGCCGCCGGTCCATGTCGCGCGGGATGGAATGAGGCCGACATGGCCGATGACGGGGATGGCATCGTCCGCCATGCGTTTGATGGTGGCGTAGCCCGCGCTGCAATAGACCGCGTCGGCGCCGGCCTTGTAGAGCCGGAAAGCCCAACGCAGGAAATCATCCGATGTGCCGATTTCGTAGAAATTGTCTCCCGGCATGGTGAACAGGCTCGGTGCCGCATCGCGGTATTGCGGGTTGAGCACGAGTTCCGGCGGCACGGAGACGATATCGACCCCTGCCCGCTCGGCGGCTTCCGCTTCGTCCAGTGTCAGCACGCGCAGCATCGTCAGCTGACGCTTGCCCTTCATGGCGCGCAGGTCGGCAACGGTCGGTCTCTTTCGGCTCATAAACGTCCCTCTTTTGCTTGCCGCGGTGCCGGATCGGTTTGCCGCGCTTTAGATCTCGATCATCACCTTGCCAGCTTCGATCTTCACCGGATAGGTCGCAAGATTGACGCAGACCGGCGCGCCCTTGGCCTGGCCGGTCTTATAGTTGAAGCGGCCATTGTGCTTTGGACATTCGATGATGTCGTCCATCACCAGCCCGTCGGCGAGATGTGCCTTCTCATGCGTGCAGAAACCGTCGGTGGCGAAGAATTCATTGTCCGGGGAGCGATAGATCGCGAAGGTTCGGCCACCGTGGTCGAAGCGGATGACATCCTCTTCCTCGACATCGTCCACCGCACACGCTTCAATCCAATCGACCATCTCTGTCTCCCGCAACCATTCGCGATCCTTATTCAGCCGCCGCCGACATGTCGAACTCATGGAATTCGCCGCGATAGGGCCTGGCCGTCGGCGGCAGCTCGCGCTTGAGGTAGTAGTCCTCGTATTTCAGCTGCCTGAGCAGGACCGGCCAGACCTCGCGATAGGCATGCCACATCGACGGGTTCGGCACGGGCAGGTCGTGCTTGATCAGCTCATGCAGCCTGGGCAGCGCATGATAGGGCACCATCGGGAACATGTGGTGCTCCACATGATAGTTCATGTTCCAGTAGATGAACCGGCTGATCGGGTTCATGTAAACGGTGCGCGTGTTGAGCCGG